>JAJLKZ010000027.1:0-49027 GCA_033838465.1 Chromatiaceae bacterium | reverse complement strand
TGGCTTTACACCAGATTGCAAAAAAGTGGACAATGCCACTGCGAGATTGGAAGCCTGCCATGACGCAGTTTATGATCATGTACGGTGACCGAGTATCGTTATGATAAACAGCCACTTACACAGAAGATTTTATAGTCTCTAAGCTGCAAAAATACTATAACAGCTCTATCTGTAAATGGTTTTTTCTGGCTTATGAATGCTCAAGTAGCCAACAAAAAAACCGAGCAGCGGCTCCGTAAAAGATAACTGTGAACCGGCAACGTGGACTAATCTACACGTGGTAACTGTGAAAAACTATTCGAACTGACTTTAGTTAGCATATCTAAATTATCTAGTTAACTTTTTACAATATGTCTAGGCCGAGCACCTTCTACTCGAACCAACTTGCCCTCTCTCAGTAATAACCCAATAACGCTGTATGACAGATAGTCTTTTTGTTTACCTAAATAGTCACTTCGCAATCCAAGAATGCTAGCGGCATCTGAGTTCAAAATACCGTTAGCATTTACTTTGGCTAGATCATAGATTGAACCTTTTATAAGTGCCAATCCAAGCTGGGCTCTCTCCACTGCCCCCTGAGGAACAACCAGATTCTCTCTCTGTTTTCCACCCAATCCAGAGGGAACCACACTATTTGTTAGTATGCCTCCAGTCTCTTCTGTACCTAAAGCAGCTATAAGTTCCGATTCAATTTTTAAAGACTGCGATTCAGTCAGATCATCGACAAGAACATCCACAAAGGGCTTACATCCATCAGCTAAAATTTCCTTGATCCGCTTATACTTCCTAGTGTTATCAGGCTTTATAAGATGATCGAAAGCTCGACTACCAGTCCCCTTACCAATATAGAATGGTTGAGCAGGATTAACTCGAGGATCCTTTAATGCATATACATAGTAGAAATTAGAGAGCACATGCTGTCCTTATTTTTATACATCGATATAACAGTTCCAGACTTGATATGTCCAACAGTGATGAAAACTCTCGACTTGGACTATTGGCCTTCACTAAAACCTAGCTTACGTACTTCAGGAATGTCGGGATCTGGTTGCGAAAAAGGACGCGAAAACACTTCTTCTTTGCACTCTGGACGCTTAGCCCATTCTGAAATCATTTTACCCTTGGCCGAAATATGAAGTCTTTCGTTAACTTCACGGGCCCAAATTCGAACTTGCTCAAGGAATTCAGGTGAAACACTTTGACGCAACCACACTTTTTCAAAATCAAATCGGTTGCCAAAATTATTCGCTACAACCGCAAGAGTATAAACGACAACGTTTGCAAGGAAAGCTGAAACCATTGGCCTAATTGTCTTATGCACCATCTTAAATATTATGCACTTTGCTACCGATGATTTAAAAAAATCTGTATCCACAATAATCGGGGTACCGTTTGCTTCAGCGTCAGCTAAGTAAGACATAAACCTATCGAAACATTTTTGAGTTCCAAGACTTACTATGTCGGGTTTCATTTCCCACACCATTAGATATTTCGCTAGTTCAGTCTTAGTTATTTTTCTTGAAGTAGGAATTGAATCTTTTAAAGAACGCAATTTTGCAGCTGTGGTTCCTTCTCTAGCTAACAGAGTATTATAACTGCCAGCTGCGCGTTCATAAAACCAGCGTCCAACTCCGTCCGGACAGTATACAGACATAGACTGTCTTTCGACTTCGACATGAAACGGCTTATTTGCTGACAGATCAGATTGTTTCACTGAATTTTGAGAATTAGCATAACGTGAAATATCTGAAACAAGAGACTCTTCTTTCATTGGATCAGTCTCTTTCATTACGATAATTTTAGCAGGTACTCTTACCTTACTTAAATCGGTCTCAGGAAACTTCTTCTTTGCAAAATATATTGATGCGGTAGTTTGCCCGCCATTTACTATCTGCATACCTCGCAACCAAATTATTCCCGGAGATCCATCAGCGGCTCGAGCAAGCCTCATTTCGTCAGCAACTAGAACGATGCCATTGTTAAATGCCATAAATCGGTCAGGAGAAGAGCGCAAAGTTGTTTGGATACCTGCATTAACTCCCTTGGACTTTACGCTCAGAAATGATCTGACATTCGCTTCCAATAACCTTGGTCCAAATTTTTCGTAAAGGAGCCTTAATGCTTCCCCTGGTATGGCTGTCATTGCGTAATCATAATCACCAGAGTCATTCGGAACATACACACAAGGTAAAGGAGAACCAGAGACCTCATTAAAATCGATCACTAGTTCGTCTCTAGGCTTACCTTCAGAGCGATGACGATATAGCCTCTCGATATCCATCACTTCAAGTTTTACTGTTTTCCCACCAACTTCTCTAGCTTTAAAATTTTTGGACTTAGCAACACCATCTGTTAACACATAAATGCGTACTTGCTCGAGGCTGCTATAAATCTCACCAATTGTTAAAGCAAGGGAATGCGCGTCACTTGATGGATCTAGTCTTTCTTGCAAGCGACCCGAAGCACAAAGTTCTAGAAAACGAATACATTGCTGAGCAGCTGTCTTTGTATCTTGTTCTGGTATAGTGGTTAGAGATTCAAAGCCCTCATATAGACTTACAAATAGATCTAACTCTTCAGCATCTTCGGAAATTGCGTAACCGCTTAATTTTAGATTTGCATTACCTATTTTCCCTTGGTAGTGACAAACTACGGGTTCGAAAGTCATTCCAGCATCCATTAGATGTTGCATCACGACTTCGCAAAAAATGAGTTCGGTAAAAGAAGAGCCATCACTAATTTGTGCGGCTATTTCAGTTCGCATATCCTTTAAAAAATCTTCAAGGGTCATGCTGCCACTCCTAATCTTTTTAACATCATATCCATCCCTATAAGATCACAATTTGCATGGTCCAAATTAATTTCATAGGATGCTCTTACTACACCACAAGGAACCGAACCTGTTGTTAATCTTGGAAAACTGTTTTCCACAATTAAAAAACGTTGCTCCTTAGCTTCAAACCGGCGAGTGTATTTATCGGAATGAGAAGAGATATAACCGGCGAGCAATAATCGCTCACGGAATTGAATAATCAATTCCGGCTCGTTTATAAGATAATGTTCGAGGTCAATTACCATCTCTGGTAGTGTGATGCCATTATCGTTTGACGAAAATTTTATTGCAGCGAGAAAAATTGGTGATACAAATGCATCATCTAGTTGCTCTAAACTTCCAATTTTTGCAGGAAATCCCGAGGATGATAGCGTTGCTTTAACCTCAATCGCCCCCATACCTAATAAAAAGTCTTGAGGAGCACCTTCAGGACCAACCCAACCCGACAAAACAAGACTTGGTGGTAAAGGTGATATTATTAGAGCTTTTAGAAAGTATAGTTCTCCAGCTAACCCAAGCTCAGCTTCAGGACCTAAAGGGTTAGTACTGCGTAGCATGAAGCTTTGCCAAGTTAATATGCGTTTAATAAGCGTTTGAAGTAACACTGTTTGTGAGAAATTTCGCGAAGCAGCTAGGTCCAAAGCTCCAACAACATCGCAAACCATTGCTGTAAAAAGCTCTAAATTACCATCGCTTTTTCTAGTAAGAGCCAACCTAATACCATCTTTATCAAGGCTTTCCGTTCTCTCTACTAAGAACCCCTTACCCTCTGGCAACTTTTCATTTAATGCAATTCGAGCACTCGAGAACGAAAAAATAATCGCCTCGCAATTTTCTGGAGATTTCAACCCAGCTTCGATTTCTACAGGCCCGGCAGGCGATAAAAAGATAACCTGCCAGCAATCATCTTGACATTCAACCTGATTAGAAGACAAAGCAGCCCAAGCTAATAAATACTCTTCGCTAGACCTAGCCATGCTCTTGGCTCCAAAACAAGTTATTAACGTCATAAGTAACAGATATAGCGTTATCACTTGAAGGGAAAGCTATTGCAAAAGCTATGATTGGCTTTGTCCATTCAGGTACTATGTATTTTTCTTTTAGCTTACCATTAGCATGCTTAGGACTTAATGGATAGATCAATAACAGGCCTCTATTAATATCGCCTCCGACCTTTCCGCGAATCTCGCGAATTCCTTTACCACTTGGTGTTTTTGGAGGTTCATCACGGCCGCGCGCATGATCTAGGTGCCACGCTTCTTGTGTGATTTTCAATGCCTTTTCCCAAGACTCATCATCGAGGTCAATCCCTTCATCTTTGGGATCTGTTAAAACGCCAATTGAAAATTTACTTGGATCCTGCAGAGCTTGATCTTCGGGGTCGTCTGTTTTACGAATAAAATAACTCTTTGTTGGTTCACCACCAGGGAAAGTGTGCTCATCACCGTCACCGTTCCCTCCCCCTAACAAGGCTACACTCCACTTTTTCAATTGCCCAGAATCAACCATTTTAGAAATAAACTCTTGCAGTACTGAGGCATTTGCACTTGTAGCCGCAGGATGAGTTGTGTAGTTACCTAAAAAATCGAGAACTTTTGAGACATCCACATCTTTCCATAGTCTCGAACTAGGCCAATTCTCAGGCGAGCCATTCCGGATGTATTTAGGCGTGGGAATGAAATCGTTTCCCAAAGATTGTATCAATGCATCAGCAGCGTCTAAGTTTAGTTGCTGGATTTTAGGATCACGATGGAAAAGAATAGTTTGAGGTCTGGTTCCACTGTAACTAAGTGCTATTTTTTGAGAGTTCCTCATTTTTAAAGGTGAAGTAACCATCATGACTTTGTGTGATAAAACCTTAAGCCCATATTGCACTGGAGTCAGTTTCGCTGCTGACATGAAATCAAATTCTTCTCTAAGCTCTTCTGAAGCATCAGCAATATGCCCAAACCATGTTACCAGTTCAGGAGAGGTATAAAGCCTACACAAATCAAGATAGCCCGGTCTATAGCCAAACCAACGCCCCATTTGCATCAAGGTGTCATACATTTTTGTGGTTCGAACGAAATAACTTGTGCAAAGCCCTTCTAAAGTTAAACCCCGAGAAAGTTTGTCACCACCTACAGCAATAACTTTAAGTGCGGCTCCCTCTGTTACGTAATCTAGTGCATCTTTAGCTGTACCATTGATTGCTCGAACCTCAATATCTTCAATAACTTCGGGTAATACTCGTAGTACTTCACTCCATTTTGGCATGTCTTGGGGAAGTTCTTCGGGCGGCACTAAAGATGCAACTTGATCTCGAGTAGGGATGAAATCAGACTCCCAGAGAAGCCTTAAACTTTCTAATATTTCTTCAGAACCAATTCCCCGGACAATTCTCTGCCTGATAACCCTCACTGTAGCTTGAACTTGATCATAAACATGTTTTTGCACATCTACAAAACGTGTTACGTGGATTAACATGGAGCAGTGTTCATTACCCTGCCCTCGAATTTGTCGAGTAACACATGCCAAGATAAATGAGTAAATAGCTTCTAAAAGAGAAGGAGGGATAGTCTCCTCCCCTGCAAATGAAGGTATATGGGTTCTCTTATGTGATGGTGGCATCCACCCTTGCTTAGATTCATCATCATATACATCTGAAATAAATCGAGAAAGCGGCAAACCATCTGCTCTTCCCTCTTTAGTAATTTTACCAAAAAACCTTGATGGCCCTATATAATTCGAAGGAGCTGCTAAGTTAATGATAAATGAACTGGGAAAAACATCTGGTCCCTCTTTGAGAGTTGCTCCCTTTTGATGAATAAAGATATTAGCGAAAGGTGTAGCAGTGTACCCAACATAAGCTTTTCGTGTAAAAGCATGGAGGATCTGCCTAATAAGACTATTAATTGTTTTTGGCTGGTGTTCTTCGTCTGGTGTTCCATCTTCTTTGAATAACTGTTCACCAGTATCTACTGATGCGTTATCAGCCTCGTCGTCAATCATTAATAGTGGTAACTTAGTAACTAAGTTCCTACCATCATTTTGATCTACAGCATCCGCTACACGTGTCTGGATCCAACGTAACAATGCCGTTAAAACCGTTTTTTGCTTTTTTACGACAAAAAGCCAAGGTCTTTCTTCCGGAGATATTCCATGGAAATGTTTAGCAATTGCTTTATTAAAATCACCATTTTCGGCACGGGTTGTTGCAGAATTAGTTTTTAGATCACCACCAAATTCTGCGACCCCAATTGGCTTTCCAGGATCGCGATCGACGGTCGTTTCGTAACCTAGAAAACTTTCTTCAAGTCTAATTTGCGTTTGAGATCTCAGATTGTTATGCATACCAGCTAGTACAATAATGATCTTATAGCCAGCGTCTGCAGCTTTACATATAAGTCCAGAATAGTTACTAGTTTTTCCTGACTGAACATGACCAACCACTAAACCACGGCGATCCCATGAGTCTTCACGTCTAGGGTCTTCTAAGAGAGTTAAAATTTCGTCAGTAGCCTCATCTAATCCTTCAACTACCACATCTGAAAGTTTTGACTCAAGGTAGTCTTGGTATCGACGCCAATATTGCCAATCCCGCTTTCGAGACGCGCTCAACCAGTCAATATGATTTGCGTCGTCTCTAAGAGTGGTTGACTTGCCTATCCGATGACTAAAACGTTGGATTAATGTTGTCACAGCTTGATCTTGATTGACTAACTCTGGAGAAGCACCTGCGAAAATGGTGGTTGCAACACTTACTTTCTCCTTAATGAAAGTAGTGGTGATTTTTGATTTGTCTTTTTCAGCTTTAATCAGACGCTGTGCGGTAGCTATTATATTTTCCATTAACTCAGCTTTGGAAACAGAATCATCCATTATGTCCATCTAACAATTTCCTAATTTGGCAATTAATAAAGGATATTTTTGAAAAGGCTCTGTTCGAAGCATAGACCGGCGAGCATCTTCAATACTTAATCCCTTACGCTCTATTAAATCATTGAATAAAATAGTCGCTACTTCTATCACTGCATCGTCAGGCTCTCCATGAAAACCTGTTATCGGTGTTTCTTTGGCTTCAGCAGTGTCTAACCAAATTCTTTGGACGGGGACCGTTTCTTCAATTATTCGAAGCATTGCTTTGATAAGGTCCGTTTTTCCGTCACAAGCCTCGATTACAGCAGCGACAGCTGGATGTGAAGTATCTACGCGATATCGAATTCCTTTTTTTAAATGCTCAACACGCCACGCTAGCTCAATTGGGTTGCCAACATTACAGCTGGCTGGAGAACCTCGAAAAGCAAAAACCTTTCGTGCTTTATCGCGCGTATTTTCAGCTAATTTAGTAAGCCAATTCCTGACGTAAACCGGCGGCCGGGCAGTAGACTTTTTAATGTCAATTTTCCAGTCTGCATCTGCGGTATTGGGTATATCAACGCGTATTCTTGCAAGCCGATGCGATTCTTCCCTATTCCAAGCTCGTCCTTTTCCCAACCCGAGCCAACTACCCGCGAGTAAAAGACGTTTATTTCGGTATATATAAAAACCTTGTTGAGAGGTCCACCCTTCAGGCCCCCCAGCTTTAGTAAATTCATCCTCGGAAAGCTTATCCTTATGAGGTAGGACATGGCATTGGACCTCTAATAGGCCTGCGGATGTGGATTTTCGCTCTATGGGCGATTCAAGAGCTTTCCCTGGATGACCTGTCATAAAAGGATCCCATGATGAGACCTGTTTGCCATTTATAAATAGACGTAAATCTGGATGCGGTGCTTGTATAAGACGATGAAAAGTCATACCAAGACGTAATTCTATCTCGTCAATCAAATCCGAAAAGTGGTTTAAATCACTCCCGGAAGTTACTACTCTGTCCATCAACTCCCAAAGAACTAATGTACCTGACTCTAAAGTAGAAAGTTTCTCTAAATATACTTCGGAACCACTAGCTGGCCCCTCTAAAATAAACCACTCGTTATTTAAGTCTTTTGAAATAGCATCTAAATCCCAACGAAGGCATGCTACATCAGCATTCTTAACACGGGACGCAACGGTAAGTCGACGACACTGGGAGAATGAAGCAGTTTTCAATCCCATACCAAATCGCCCCAAATCTTTAGAAGATCTCTCGTCTAAAGGGTTTAACACGCCAAGAGTCATGGCAGATTCAAGTTCCGCATCATCCATGCCTCTACCGTTATCCAAGATACTGATCCTACTTTTTAATCCATCCCAATCAAACTGAATGTGAACTTCGGAGGCTTCGGCCGAAATTGAATTATCGATAATATCTGCTAAGGATGCTGCCGTTGAATAACCGAGCCCTCGAAGAGCCTCAATCATCGCACTTGCTTTCGGTGGTGCATGTCTCTTTTGATAAATCACTATCGAACTTCCATATTTAAAAAAGGTGCTAGGATTTCTTTTCTTTCCCGATGAAAGAGCTTACTAAGTGCGTTTGACTCTATTTGTCTGATACGTTCACGAGTAACGCCAAAAGATTGACCGATCTCTTCGAGAGTCATTTCATTTGAATCAAAAAGTCCAAAACGCAGAGTTATTACTTCACGAGAACGGTGATCAAACTCTTGCAACATTTTGTGAAGTGTTGCACTTAGAGATTGGTTAATGACATCTTCCTCAATTGCTGAGGATTCTAGGTTATTCAAAGAACTAAATTCGTCGAAATCCCTTATATAGTTCTCGTCGTCAAGTGACTCCGCCTTTGCAAACATTGAAAATAGCTGCCAAGTAACTGTAAGAGAGGCACCAATACGTCTTGCAGTCTCGCTATCTAATTCACAAACCCCTGTTCGGAGCTGAATTTCATTTCTTTCACGAAGTAGTTTTCTTGCTTTTTCTTGAACATGAACTGGAGCACGAACCGTTCTTTCTGTGTCCGCTATCCCCCTTGTTACTTGCTGCCTGATCCACCATGAGGCATAAGTTGAAAATCTAAATCCCCTTCGCCAATCGAATCGCTCAACAGCTTTAATTAAGCCAATATTTGCTTCTTGAGTCAGATCATCCAGTGACAAGTCAGAACGAGAGTACTTCTTGGCAATAGATAAAGCCAACCTTAGATTGCTTTGAATCATCCGATTTCTTGCTTGTAAGTAACATTCTATTGAAGCCGAATAGTCTCGATATAATGGATCGCCAACTTTGCGGTTTTGAGCCAACTCAACTAGAAACTGACGAGTCAGTTTCATTGATTTTAAGGCATCGAGAATCTCTTCGGAATTACAATCAGCATTTCGGACCGAAGCTATTAAATCCAAAAAGTCCGATGTTGAACATTCGGTGTTGCCTTCCGATTCCTCAAAGGCGTTAGACGAAGTATCATCTGAGATTTGCTCTTCACTCAGATCCTCACCATCTACACTAATTCCACGACTTATAGACTTTAATTCAATCTCTCCAAGAATAACTTTTTCAGCCTGTTCAAACAAAAATGAAAGCCCATCATTCCATTTCGAGAGCGAAACCAAAGCTTTCTGTATTGCTTCATCCATTTGCTTTCCAAGTGCAACTTCTTCCTCAGCGCCAAGAAGTTTCCCTCGAATATCTTTATAATAAAATCTTGAAGGCTCATTAAAGTTTGAAGCAAGATCGATAATAAATTGTTTAGCTTCATCTATCTGGATTTTTATTTCAGCAGAAGAGGACTCAAAATCTTCTTTGTCTAGGTATAGTCCGCTATATTCACCAATAATTGCACCTAACTCACCAACTACATATGAAAGAATTTCCTCAGAATTAGTAACACGCGAACCATCGGGTTCTGCACATCGTTCAATGAGTTGTGCTTCTGACACACTTCCCAAATTAATAGCATCGAAGAGCAAATCAGTGAATAATTCGTCAATATTATCATTTGCCAAAAATACAGATCGCTCAGGTAAATAAAGATCTATATCATCCCAAGAGTCATCTCTATCGATAGCTTGGTGTTTATCTAATGTTTTATTAAGTTGTTTTACAGTTTCAGATATCTCTTCGTCGCCTGACGGTGCTGCAGGCTCCTTTTCAACAACCCATTCATCAACAAAGCTTGAGTCTAGTGGTTCCTCATCAAGTATCGGAGGCTCACAAACTTGACCAAAAGCTGGAGCGATGTATGGAAAAGAATTTGCATCATTTGCTTCTAAAACACAGCCAGTATTAGTATCTGCTTTTTGGTAATTATTTGGCTTTTTTCTGTACTGCACTGTAGTTGACGGTGTGTAATGTCCTTCATTATCTGTATCTCCATAATCTTGTCTTCCATTAACTTTTTCCTTATCGCCATCATTAGCGTTGAGCTCAAGAAATGTTTGTCGTATTTCCGGTAAAGTAGGGTTAATTGAGAGAGGGAAACCTTGAATAACTTTCGGGAAATCATGAGGTAATATTGTTGATATATTCTCGTCAGGATATTCGCCAAACTTTTCTAAATCTCCTTTCCTATTTTGATTAGAACCCAAATCATCAGGAAACGTTTCGGAATTAAACTTCGTCAAAATGTCAACTAGTTCGGGACATCCACATTTTATTGCATAAGATAAAGCATCGTTTCCATTTTCATCCAATATTTTTAGATCGGCACCCGCAGATAAGAGTATTTTTACAGCTTCAGTATGTTTTCTCATCACGGCTATCATAAGAAGGGTAATACCATTTCCGTCGGTAGCATTTAATTCATATCCACGATCAATATAATGTTGAATTGATTGAAGAGCATTTTTCGTAACCGCTAGTCGAAACAAAGGATTTAGCTTACCCATTAAATTTACATCCTTAAAAGCTATATATAGGTCAATACCTTTGTGAAGGAATGGCGCTGTCTTTTAGAAAACTTATTTAAAAGAAAGCTCTGATGCAAATGATTGTGGAAGTCTATTTTCATGGAAACGATATATCATCCTTGATTTAACTAATTATTTTTCAAAAAAGTCTTTCCAATAACTTTCGGGTGCCATAAATCTCTGTGCCCATTTATGCCACAGCAAGGGAAATTAATCTATGTTTTATTAACTAGTTTTGCGCAAAAAAGCTGCGTATTAAATTATAGTCACCTGACGGCCTTAATGTCTCCTAGCTCACTACCTGCCAGCTTCAGTGTGCCTTAAGCAAACGCTAAGCGTTCCTGTGTGCAAAAAATAATGCCCAGCTCTGCGCGTTACTCATACACTGCAAGTAAAGAGTTTAATAGATAGGTTTGTCGTACCAATTATCACACTATAAATCAAAAATGGTGGGCAAAGGTCAAAACTATCAGGGATAATTGGGCAGGAAAATTTGAAATGGCACAAACATGGCACAATCGCGGCACATTAAACAAAAAAACCACTTAGCTTTCGCATAAGTGGTTGATTGTTATGGCGCACCCGATAGGATTCGAACCTATGACCTCTGCCTCCGGAGGGCAGCGCTCTATCCAGCTGAGCTACGGGTGCGCAATCTGCTAATGTGCAGAAGCTGCGCATTATAGACAGCCTTGTGGTGTGTGTCTATTGCCTGACTGCGCGTTTTTTCAACACTCAGTTGCATGGTGCATATTTACAAGCTAAATGCCTTAGCGCTATTGTGGTTGTCGGCCTTCTTTGTTGGACTTTGCCTGAACGGATGCGTAACAAAACCTTATTAACTTTTTGGCAATGGCTATTGCTACTGGCATTACTGCTGGGTGCGGTGTGGGCCACCGAAACCCTGGTCACGCATGAACAGCAGCATCAGCGCAGCCAGCAATTACGCCATGAAATTGCCAGTGCCGGCCAGCTTAGGGCACTGCTGGAGTCTGAGCTGAATATTCCGCTGTATCTGACCATTGGGTTAGCCGCGCATATCCAGGCCAATAATGGTGATATCTCCCCCACTGAAATGCAGTTATTGCTACCCGAGCTGGCGCACCAGGCGCGGCATATCCGCAATATTGGCATTGCTCCTGGCAATACTTTGCGCTACGTATACCCGCTAAGCGGTAATGAAAAAGCCATTGGCATCTATTACCCCGATTTGACCGAACAATGGCCTGATATTGCGGCCATTATTGAAAGACGCGAGGCGCGTCTGGTCGGCCCCATTACCCTGGTGCAGGGAGGTAGCGCCTTCATTTACCGGCTGCCGGTATACCTCAATGCCAATGACTACTGGGGCATTGTCAGCACGGTGGTCGATATTGGCTCTGTTTGGGCTTTACTTGAGCGACAAACCACCGAGCAGGAAGTGCAGGTGGCTATTCGCAGCCTGAACAGTGCAGGCACACCCAGCCCGGCGTTTTATGGTAATAACAGCTTGTTTTATGACGACAGCTTGCTGCTAGGTATCAGCTTGCGCGGCGCGTTATGGCAAATGGCGCTGCGCTCAGTGGCAAATGTACCTGATCGTAGCGGGCAAATACGCCTGCTCAGTTACAGTATCAGCGCGCTGTTACTGGGTTTGCTGCTGTGGCTGTTTATGTCGCGCCAACATTTGCGCCACAGTGTGTTAGCCCAGCAGCGCAGTAAACGTTATCTGCAAAGTATTATGGATAACGTTAACGATGCCATTATTACCACCACACCTGATGGTGTGATTGAGCAGGTGAATTTATCCTGCCTGCCTATGTTTAGTTACACGGCAGGCGCCTTAATTGGCCAGCACTGGTCAATATTGCTGGCCGAGCCTGACAAATTAGATGAGCTGTACAGCGCCACGTCAAATGCAAAAGTTGAATGTGAAACCCAAGGCCGCCGGCGCGACAACAGCTTTTTCCCGATAGCGGTTAACCGCAGCCATATCCAACTGCAAAACCAAAGCAGGCAATTACTGGTGCTGCGCGATTTAACCGAGCGGCAGCAAACCGAACAGTTAAAACAACAGTTTATCTCTACTGTTAGCCATGAACTGCGTACACCGCTAACGTCGGTATCGGCGGCGCTGGGGCTGGCGGTATCGGGTGCGCTGGGCGATTTAACCGAATCGCAGCAGCGCATGCTAAAACTGGCGCATACTAACTGCCAGCAGCTAAGCAGCTTAATTAACGACTTACTCGATGTGGAAAAACTTGCCAGCGGCACCATCACGCTGGATCTGACCGCAGTGACACTGCCCCCGCTGCTGACAGACTGCATTAATGACATGCAATTATTACAGCCCGGTATTTTACTGCAGCTGGACTGCCCGGCAGACTTAGCCCAGGTCGTGGTGAATGCCGACGCCAGCCATCTACAACAAGTGGTGCGCCATGTGCTGGGTAACGCAGTCAAGTTCTCACCCAAGGGTGGCACAGTGCAGGTTGCGGTAAGTTTGGTAGCCGACAATGTGCGGGTCACCGTCACCGATCAGGGCAAGGGGGTGGCCGAAGAGTTTGTTCCCAGACTATTTAGCCGCTTTAGCCAGGCCGACAGTTCAGATCAACGCCTACACAGTGGCACTGGCCTGGGGCTGGCTATTAGCCGCAGTTTAATTCAGCAAATGCATGGCACTATGGGCTACTATCCGGCGGCTTTGCATGGCAGCTGTTTCTACTTCGAACTGCCCTATCAGCCGGCACTGCAGCCGAAACGGTTGCCCTAAGCCGGTTTTTGTCTTAATTTGTTGGCAACTGGCTGCAAAGCGGGTGTATTAGTGTCAGCTTTTGGCATACTCGGCTGTGCAGCTGCGCCCAGGCGCATTGATTACAACAAGGTCCTACATCTTCCAGGGAGATTTCCATGCGTAAAACGCTTATTGCCAGCGCTATTGGCACCGTACTGGCACTCAGTGCCTGTTCTGACAACACAGCACCACAGCAAACTGACACAGCACAAAGCCAGCAACAAGCGGCCCCAGCGGCCGATGTTACCTCTACCAATCCGTTAATGGTTAAAAGCATGCTGCAATACGAAGCACCGAACTTTGCCGAAATAAAAGACGAGCACTTCCTGCCAGCCTTTGAAGAAGGTATGAAGCAGCACATGACCGAAGTGCTGGCCATTGCTAATAACCCAGAGCCTGCTACGTTTGAAAACACCCTGGTGGCGCTGGAGAAAAGCGGCGAGCTGTTAACCCGTACCTCGCGCATTTTCTACAACCTGGCTGGTTCAGATTCAAACGAAGCGCGGCGTAAAATTCAGTCAGAGTTAGCGCCGAAAATGGCGGCGCATTCTGACAACATTAACTTAAACCCACAGCTGTTTGCCCGTATTAAAAGCCTGTACAACCAGCGCAACGAGCTGCAACTGGACAGCGAGTCAACACGCTTAATTGAAGTGTACTACGAGCGTTTCGTCCGCTCTGGCGCAGAGCTGACCGAAGAGCAAAAAGCCGCTATTCGTGCTTTAAACGAAGAGCATTCGAAGCTAACCACGCAGTTCTCGCAGAACCTGTTGGCAGAAACCAAAAAAATTGCTGTTATTGTTGATAGCAAAGAGCAGCTGGATGGCCTGTCTGACGCGCAAATTACCGCGGCAGCCAATGCCGCTAAAGACGCCGGCCATGAAGGCAAGTACCTGTTAAGCATTACCAACACCACGCGCCAGCCGATATTAGCCCAGCTGCACAACCGTGATGTGCGTAAGCAAGTGTGGGAAGCGTCAGCCAACCGTGCACAAAGCGGCGATACCGACAACCGGCCGCTTGTCGCCCGTTTAGCTCAACTGCGTGCTGAGCGTGCCAAGCTGTTAGGCTATGACAACTGGGCCAGCTATGGTCTGGAAGCGCAAATGGCGAAAACACCCCAAGCGGTGTTTGATATGTTAGGCAGCATGGTGCCGGCGGTAGTCGCCAATACTAAGCTGGAAGCCCAAGCCATTCAGGAGATGATTAAACAAAAAGGCGGCGATTTTGAGCTGCAGCCGTGGGACTGGGAATACTACGCCGAGTTTGTACGTCAGGCAAAATACGATCTGGATGAAAACGAGGTGAAACAATACTTCGAATTTGACCGCGTATTAAAAGATGGCTTGTTCTACACCATGAACCGCCTGTACGGTGTTACCTTTAAAGCACGGCCAGACTTGCCAACCTACCACCCTGACGTAGACGCGTACGAGCTGTTTGACGCCGACGGCACCAGCCTGGCCATTTTCTACGCCGACTACTTCGCCCGCGAAGGCAAACGCGGTGGTGCCTGGATGAGCTCTTTTGTGGGTCAGTCACACTTACTGGGCCAAAAGCCGGTAGTGGTGAACGTGATGAACATTCCCAAAGCGCCAGAGGGTGAGCCAACACTGGTAAGCTATGACCATGTAACCACCATGTTCCACGAGTTAGGCCACGGCCTGCATGGCATGTTCTCAGACGTGAAATACCCGACACTGGCGGGTACTTCAGTATCACGTGACTTTGTTGAATTCCCGTCTACTTTCGAAGAAGACTGGGCAGCCAACCCGGAAGTGATTGCTAACTACGCCAAGCACTACAAAACCGGCGAGCCAATCCCGGCTGAACTGCTGGCAAAAGTGATGAAGTCACGCAGCTTTAACCAGGGCTTTGACACCCTGGAATATATCTCAGCAGCACTGCTGGATATGGAATGGCACTCACTGTCAGCTGACGAGCCGCTGCAGGATGTCAACGCCTTTGAAGCCGCGGCACTGAAAAAACACGGTGTCGATTTAGCAGCAGTACCACCGCGTTATAAGTCGACCTATTTCTCTCACTCAATGGGCGGCGGCTACTCAGCCGGTTACTACGCCTATATGTGGAGTGAAATTCTGGCAGCTGATGCCTTTGCCTATGTGCAAAGCCAGGGCGGCCTGAAGCTGGAAAACGGCCAGAACTACCGCAAAAACATTCTGTCTGTCGGTAACTCACGCCCGCCAATGGAGTCTTACAAAGCCTTCCGTGGCCAGGAGCCGACCACAGATGCGCTGTTAATCCGCCGCGGTTTAAAAACCAAAGTAGATTAATTTAATAGGCAGCTACAAAAAAGCCCGGCTGATAACGCCGGGCTTTCTATTTACACCAACCGCACTTAACTGCCGGCTACCTGCATCTGGCTTACCAGCACCGAGCCGGTTAATACGCCGCCACGCCGGTCAATATCATTCCCCACCGCCGCAATTTGCATAAAGATGTCTTTTAAATTACCGGCTATGGTTACCTCAGACACCGGGAATTGGATTTCGCCATGCTCGACCCAAAAACCGGCTGCGCCGCGCGAGTAATCCCCTGTGACGGTATTCACGCCCTGGCCCATCAGTTCGGTTACCAGCAAGCCCTTACCCATAGTGCGGCACAGCTGGCGTAAGTCTTCATCGCCGTGGCTTACCAGCCAGTTGTGAATGCCACCGGCATGGCCGGTGCTGGCCATACCCAGCTTACGTGCCGAGTAACTGGTGGTGAGGTAGGTGGTCAGCACACCCTGCTCAATCACCCTTAAGTCACGGGTTTTTACCCCTTCGCCATCAAAGGGGCTGGACGCCAGCGCATTGCGTAAGTGCGGCTGTTCAACAATGGTCAGCCCCGGTGCCATCACCTGCTGGCCGACTTTATCCAGCAAAAAGCTGGATTTACGGTAAATGCTGCCGCCACTGATGGCCGACACCAGGTGGCCAAACAGGCTGCTGGCGATGTCAGCGCGAAAGATCACCGGCACTTTTTGCGTGGCAATTTGCCGGCCATTGAGGCGAGCGACGGTTTCCAGTGCAGCTTCGCGGCCAATTTGGGCCGGGTCGAGCAAGTCGCTGTAACGGCGCGCTACGCTAAAGCTGTAATCGCGCTGCATATCTTCGCCCTCTTCGCCTATCACCACACAGCTAAAGCTGTGACGGGAGCTGGGGTAACCTACTAACTGACCGTGGCTGTTGCCGTATACTTTAAGGCCGGTATGTGACGAGAACGACGCGCCCTCTGAGTTGGTAATACGGCTATCGGTAGTAAAGGCAGCGTCTTCGGCGCGGGCACAGAGGCCAATTGCCTCTTCGGTGCCAATGCTGTCAGGGTGGTATAAATCCAGATCCGGTGGTGATAGCTCCAGCCAGCTGGCCTCGGCAATGCCGGTGTGCGGATCTTCAGAGGTATAACGGGCAATGTCGGCTGCCGCCTCTACTGTGCGCTTGAGGGCCTGCGGGCTTAAATCAGCCGTTGAAGCCGAGCCTTTACGCTGGCCAAAGTACAAACTGATGCCCAGCCCACCGTCCTGGTTAAACTCGACCGTTTCTACCTCGCCGTGGCGGGTTTCCACACTTAAACCTTTGGTGCGGCTCATCGAGGCTTCAGCACTGCTGGCGCCTAATTGTTTGGCATGCGCCAGCACCTCGGCGACGGCCTGCTTTACTTCGTCAATTTCCTGCCAGATTGTCGGTTGTGTTTGCTGCATAATCTCGGTTCAGCCAAATTATTTGCCACAAGCTTACCATAGTCTGACAAAGCTGGCTGCTGCTGCGCAGCGCGATCATGTATACTTAGCGGCATTACTACTAAGAGTGACCTTAACATGACCGATTTTATTCACGGTGACACCTGGGACGAAGAAGAAGGTAAGAGTAAGTCGCAGGTAAAACGGGAAATGCATGAGCTGCAAAAGCTGGGTGAAGAGCTGGTGGCGCTAAGTGCTGCCGCCCGCGCCAAGGTGCCGCTGGACGATGAGCTAAAAGACGCGCTGCAACTGGCCGATAAGCTGGGCAATAAACGCGAAGCACTGCGCCGCCATATTCAGTTTATTGGCCGCTTAATGCGTAGCCGCGATTTAGAGCCAATAGAGCAGGCGCTGGCGATACTGCGTAACACTAACCAGGCTGCGACAAGGCAGTTTCATAAAGTGGAGCACTGGCGCGACAAGCTGTTAAGCGACAATGACGCGCTAACCGAATTTATTGCCGCCTACCCGGACGTAGACGTACAGCAACTGCGCCAGCTTATTCGTAATGCGAAGAAAGAGCAGGAAAAGCAGCAGCCGCCAAAGTACTACCGTGAGCTGTTTCAGCTGATAAAACCACTGATTATCGAAGAATAAGCAAGATTGCTGGTCGAAGTACAACGCCGTTGTACTCGCCACAGCGTAACTCGGGGCAATCCTGCCCCTCATCTGGCGGGCCAGCTACGCTGACGAAATTCGTTCCGGACGAATGTCTTACCCGCCTTCGCTTAGCGCGAAAAGGGTCTGTGGCTGCGCCAACGGCATTGACAACCTTAGCGCCAGCCTATAACGATCAACACACTTTGGTTAACCAGCCGTGCGTATCGGCAGCCTTGCCCCACTGAATATCATTCAGTGCCTGGCGCAGTGCGTTGGTGGTGGCGCCGCCCTGCCCTGTGCCCACCTGATACTCTTTACCGCCATGAATTAGGGTGCCTACCGGCGTTAATACCGCCGCCGTGCCCGATAACGCGGCTTCGGCGCCTGGTTTTACCGCCCGCTCTAACAGCTCATCTACCGTAAGCTCACGCTCGGACACCTTCATGCCACGGTCGCGTGCCAGCGTCAGGATAGAATCACGGGTAACACCGTGTAAAAAGCTGCTGTCCAGCGCCTTGGTGATAATTTCATTGCCATCGATCAGCAAAAAGTTCGCTGCACCGGTTTCCTGCACATCGCCGTTAGGGCAAAACAGTACCTGATCAGCCTGCACCGCAGCACGGGCTTTCATAATTGGCTGCAGCGCGCTGGCGTAGTTGCCACCACTTTTTACCATACCCATATGGGCAGCGCAGCGGGCGTTATCTTCCAGCAATAACCGTAACGGCTTGGCGCCACCGGCAAAATAATCCCCTACCGGTGATAACAGCACATACAGCATCGACTCTGCACTGGGTGCGGCTGCCTTGCCAATTGAGGCTTCAGTACCAATATGCGTTGGCCTAATATACATAGAGCCCGGCGGGTTAGGTACATCTTCAGCATAGTGCTTAACAATATCGATGATCATCTGGCTTAGCATAGCGCCGTCGATTTTCGGCAGTGACAACAGCTCACTGCTTTGCGCTAAGCGGGCGACGTTTTTGTCCATCCGGAAAATATAAATGCCGCCGTCAGCGTGGCGAAACGCCTTTAACCCTTCAAAACAGGTGCTGGAATAATGCAGCACATGGGCGCCTGGGTGCAGACTAATGCTGTCGACCGGCACCCTCTCTGGCGTACTCCATTGTGACTGGGTATAACGGGAAATCACCATCTCTGGGACAAATACGGTTCCAAACGCTGCCATTTTTGCTCTCTTCCTGCTGTTTTGTTATTGCCACCGCCGCGGCAGTGGCGGGTTATTAATGTGCGGTGCCGCCGACAGTCATCGCATCCAGCTTCAATGTCGGCTGGCCCACGCCTACCGGCACGCTCTGACCCTGCTTGCCACAAACGCCAACGCCGGCATCCAGTGCCAAATCGTTGCCCACCATAGACACCTGCTGCATAGCCTCTGGCCCCATGCCAATTAGGGTGGCACCTTTAATGGGCGCGGTAATTTTGCCGTTTTCGATTAAATAGGCTTCTGAGGCGGAAAACACAAATTTACCTGAGGTAATATCCACCTGGCCACCGCCGAAATTCGGCGCATAAATACCTTTTTTCACACTGGCGATAATCTCGGCAGGGTCGCTTTCACCGGCCAGCATATAGGTATTGGTCATGCGCGGCATCGGTAAATGGGCGAAAGACTCGCGCCGGCCGTTACCGGTGGGGGCGACGCCCATAAGCATGGCGTTGTGTTTATCCTGAATATAGCCTTTTAAGATGCCGTTTTCGATCAGCACATTATGCTGGCTGGGTACGCCTTCATCGTCGACATTTAACGAGCCGCGCCGGTGCGCCAAAGTACCGTCATCAACAATAGTACACAGCTTAGACGCCACTTGCTGGCCAATGCGACCGCTAAAGGTCGATGAGCCTTTACGGTTAAAGTCACCTTCCAGGCCGTGGCCTACCGCTTCGTGCAGCAATACGCCGGGCCAGCCACTGCCCAGCACCACCGGCATAGTGCCGGCCGGTGCGTCGATAGCGGTTAAATTTACCTGGGCCTGGCGCACAGCTTCACGTGCATAGTGCTGCCAGCGCGGCGCATCGTCTAACAGTTCGGTAAAGTAGCTGTAACTGGTACGGCCGCCGCCGCCGGCACTGCCGCGCTCACGCCGGTCGCCCTGCTGCAGTAACACTGAACAGTTCAGCCGCACCAGCGGCCGGATATCGGTGGCATAGGTGCCGTCACTGGCGGCAACCAGAATTTCCTCATAAACGCCGGATAAACTCACCATCACCTGCTCAGCGCGGTTGTCCAGCGTACGGATATACGCCTCAATCTGATGCAGTAAGGCTACTTTTTCGGTGTTAGTTAAGCTTTGCAGCGGCTCGCATGGCAGGTAGATATTGCTATTGCTGCTTTTACTGAAGGCTTTTATCCGGCCCTGCTGGCCGTGAGCAGCAATACCGCGTGCGGCTGTGGCGGCTTGTTTTAACGCTGCGCTGCTGATGGTATCGGCATAGGCAAAACCGGTTTTCTCGCCACTGATGGCGCGCACACCGACACCGCGCTCAATATTAAACGAGCCGTCTTTCACCAGGCCATCTTCCAGCACCCAGGACTCGTGCACACTGGACTGAAAGTACAGATCAGCAAAATCCAGCTGATGGTCGAATAAATAGCCCAGCGTGGCCTGCAAATCGTTATCGGTCAGGTCGGAGGCGGTGATCAGGTTCTGCTCTGCTGCAGTCATCATTTGAGCTCACTGTAAAAACGGTTATGGTGCGCCAGCGGCATTTTCTGCTTAAGGCTGGCACATTCGGTTAAATCTATTTTCGCCGACACCCAACCCTCGCTGCTGCCGGCATCTGCCAGTACGCGGCCCCAGGGGTCGACGATCAGGCTATGACCATAGGTCTCGCGACCATTGGCGTGCACACCGGTTTGGTTCGGCGCCAGCACAAAGCACTGGTTTTCTATGGCGCGGGCTTTAAGTAAGGTGTGCCAGTGCGCTTCGCCTGTCACCCGGGTAAAGGCCGACGGCACTGTTAACACCTGCATACCACGGCTTGCCAGCGCCTGCATCAGGCCGGGAAAGCGCACATCATAGCATATCGATAAGCCAAGCTTCAGCTGGGGCAATTGCACCAGGCTGATTTTTTCGCCGCCGTACGTGCTGGCCGACTCGCGATAACTGCCGGTGCTGTCGCTGACTTCAACATCAAATAAATGCAATTTCTGATAATCGGCCAACACGCTGCCATCCGGGCCAAATAACACACTGCTGGCACTAAAACGCTGCGGATCCGGGCTGGTTGTCGGTAAAGAGCCGGCCAGTAAATACACGCCAAACTGCCGCGCTAACGCGGCGCAGCGCTGTTGAATAAGCCCCTGACCCAGTGGTGCCTGATATTGCCGCTGTAAGCCATCCCCGCCACCAAACACGGCAAAGCACTCGGGCAGCGCAACCAGATGTGGCAAGCCATCACTACATTGCTGGGTTATTTGCTGTAAGTAACGCGCCACCGCCGCCAGATTCTGCTCTGGCTCGGGGGTACTGCAAAGCTGAATTGCACTGAGGCGCCAGTTAGCCATGCGGTGGTTTTTTCTCATTAGCGCCCTGGCGGGCCGCCGGCAGCTCGATAATTGCCTCGGGTTGCGCCACCCGAACCGGCACCGGTATCTCGGTGCTATGACGGTTCACTTCGGTCACCACCGGCTTGTCAAAGCTGCCGGTGACGGTAAAGTTGATTTTTGAAATCACCTCAGCGCTTTGAAACACTTCATCCAAAGCCAGTGCAGCCAGGCCTGTAGCCGGATTCACCATCCAGGCAATAATCACCGGCAAGCTGGAGGTAACCTTAGGCGAGAAGGCCATCTGATAATCCAGCTCTTTGCTGACCAGATCGGCATAACCCTGAATTTGCAAATTGCCCGGCACACCATCAATATTGGCATTGCTGGTTTGCGCCACACCCTGACTTATCGCCAGCGAACCGCTCATGCCGTTGTAGAAAAAGCCTTTGGCAAACACATCGCGAAAATCCAGCCGCAGCTTACGCAGCAGCGAATCAAGACTGAAAATGGAAAACAACCGCGAACCCTGATCACTGACTTCCGTCAGCGCCCCTTCGCCCAGGGTATAATCAACCTGTCCGGATAAGTCAGCCAACTGATATTGATTTGGAGCACCAGGCCAGCTCAGCGCAAACTGAATGTCTGCACTGCTGCCCGATACTGCCGAAGTTAGCTGAAATTCGTCCAGCATGGCGCCCAGATTATTTGTTTGTAGCTGGCCGCTGAACTGGCTGACACCGGCCGCGCCATCGTCCTGCCAATAGCCACTGGCGCTGAGCTGATGCCGTTTATAGCGGGCACTAAACTCGGTCAACTGCCAACGATCGTCACTGCTTTGGCTGCGTGCCGTTACCTGGCCAAAACGGTAAACACCCAGGCTGCAATCGGCGCAGTTTATTGTGACCGGCGGCAGCTCTAATAACCAGCGCTGAGCGGTTAAGGCCAGTTTTTCGGTCACGGCCGCAGCCTGCTCGCTAGCCTCAACAGATTCGGCCAGTGGCAGGCGCAAATAGTCTAAATTGGCAGTAATACCTTGTTGCTGCCAGTCTTTACTAAATTGCCAGCGGCTGGCCAGCTCAGTGGCGTTGAGTTGCAGCTGCCAGTCTTGCTCGCCCTGGCTGGCATCAAACACGGCATTATTTAACGTGATGCCCGGTGCCAGTTGCAGCTCGGCAATTTTGCCATGCACCAACGCCAGCGGCGGAAATATTCCCCCGCCGCTGCCTTCAGCGGCCTGCAGCTGCGCTTGAATAAGATCGAACCAGGCAAGAAAATCCAGCTCGGGTAAATTCAGGCTGATACTGAAATCTTCTTTGCTCTGGCTGGCCGGTGCTTTGCCCAGACTCAACTGTGCCTGGCGCAGCTGCTGCGCCTGGTGTAACAACATCGCATTAAATTGTAGTGATTCGCCCAAGGCTAAATGAATTGCTGACTGTGAATCATCGCCGGTCAGGGTCAGCTGCAACGCTTGCTGACTGGCCGCGTCTTTGTAATAGGGCGCCGGTAATAACAATGCCGTCGCATCCAGGTCAGAGAGCAGCTGTGCCTGATAGCGCATGCCATCAGCGGCCAGCGTCATCGCCAGCTCAGCCTGCCAGTCAGTCGTGCCGGCAATTAAGGTAGCCGCCGGCGCATACAAGGCTTCCAGCAACCTTTGGCTGTTATTGCTGCCCGCCAGTGCCAGCGCTAACTGGTAACCTTCGGCCGCGTTATCACCGTTAACATCAACAGTTATGGGTAAACCGCGCCACTGCAGTGTTAGGTTACTGGCATCAATTTTTTCGTTGTTAAACTCCAGCTTACCGCTAACCTGGGTAAATTCAGCGGCCGGCGCCTGCAGTGTCAGACTGGCGTTGGTAAATACCGCCTCGCCATTGGCCACCACCTCTTTTTGCCGTAAGCCAATCAGTAAATCGACGTCAGCCGCCACAGTGCCATTAACGCCCAGATGCGCTAAGGTTTTGCCCAAATTATCTGCCAGCGGCGTTTGTAGCATTAAATCCGTAACGCTACTGGCTTCTACCGGCTGTGCGATATGAATATGCAGATACCGGGCATCAAATAAGTCGGCAATGTCGGCCTGCACACTGTTGTTCAGGCTGATACTGTCCAGTAAGCCGCTGTGCGCGTTTATTTGCATAGCGGCATTTTCAAACCACAGACTGGCGTCAAATTCTGTCAGCAAGGGCCAATCCGGGGCGAAAGCGAATTGCCCTTCGCTAAGCTTAGCATCTACCTGAAAAATGCCCTGTTGCTCACGGTAAGGGAACTGGGCCGGCGCACCATGCCACAACAAGGTGGCGCTGTTAAGCGTACCGGCGACGATAGCATCGGTCAGGTAGTTGCGGGTGGCCTCGGGCATATAACGCTGCGGGTAATAGCGATAGGCATTGGCGGCATTCACGTCTGTAACACGGGCTAAGATTTCTAAGCGCTGATCCAGCTGTAACCGGGCGTTAAGGGTCAGATCATCGTTAATCAGCTGCAATTCGGGGATTTGCAGCTGCAGGCTGCCATCATTTTGCCGGCGCAGATAAGCAGTGGCTGACAATTGCTGGTAAGGCACCGGCGCGGCGAACAGGCCATCCCATTGTAATTCGCCCTGCTCACCACTGAGGCTGATTTTTGACACCGTGTCACTGAGCAAAAACTCGCCGCTTACACCACTGACACCCGGAATATCTCCCAGCGCTTTGCTGCTGACAGCCGCTACAGTGCCAGCCAGTTGCCACTTCGACTTGCCAATACGCCACTGCAGTTGCTGCAGCTGCCCGGTGGGCTGGTAGGCCAATACTTGTTGTAGCGGCGCGATATCCTCCGCCAGCAATTCGGCCAGCGGCAGCAGCGCCTGAATATCGAAGTTGCTCAGCGCGCCCAGCCAGTCGCCTTGCCGGTACGCCAGTTGCAGTTGTAAATCTTGCCATTGCTCAGTGTTAGCTGTTAACGTCAGCGCGCCGGACGATAACGTCCAGCCATCAGCTTCCGGCTGCCAGAGTAACTGGCCTCGTCCCAGGCTTAACTGCTTGTGTTCATTTTGTTGCTGCCAGCTGAGACTATTGTCGGCCAATTCAACCTGCATACGCCGCAATAAACCCTGATCAATGCGACCCCAGGCCTGAAAGTTCACACTGGCCTGCTGCAGCTTTTGGCTCGGCGGCAACACACTGGCAAACCAGGGCAGAATATCCAGCTTGTCACTTTGTAAATACAGCTGACCAAACGCATCCGCCAGGGTGTCACCGTACAGATCCAACACCACCGACACCGTGTTGGCCGTTACGCCTGCTAACGACAGCTCGCCACTGCCCTGATGGCGGTTACCCTTGTTGCGCCAGTCCAGCTGATTAATATTAATTACCACGTCGTCTTGCTCTGGTTGCTGTATGATCAGCTGGCTGTCTGACAGCGAAAAATACGCCAATTGGCGAAACAGCAACTGCTCCAGCGCCGCTACCACCGGTGCGGTATCCAGATCAGTGTCGGTTGAACCAGCCAGAATACGGCTGCTGTCTAAATAATAGCGTAAGCCGTGCAGCTCAAAATGCTGCGCCGTTAATTGACGGTTTAACAGGCTGCGCCAAAAATCCAGCCGTACCCGGGTTTCGGCAATATCCAGCTGTAACTGCTGCTCTGCTGAAGAGAGTTCGACCTGGCGCAATAACAAAGCCGGGCCAAATTTTTGCCAGCCGGCGCTCAGCTCACCGATACGGACCGTGGCACCGTAGCGCTCACTAATAAAGCGTTCTAATTCATGTTTGTAGTTGTCAGCATAAGGCAGGCTATAACGCAGCACAGAGATCAGCACGGCCAAAAGCACCAGCAACAGCGCCAATGCCAGCCAGACCTTGTGTAAGCAGTAAAAACACCACCGCGTTGCTTTGTGCACTACATCATCACCACGTCAAATTGCTCCTGCGTGTACAAGGGTTCGGTATGAATACTGATTTGTTTACCAATAAACACCTGTAGTTCCGCCAGGCTATGAAACTCATCATTAGTCAGTGCATCTTTGACTGCTGGCGAGACATACACGACGAACTTGTCAGCCGCGTAGGCCCGGTTTACCCGGACAATTTCGCGCAGCACTTCAAAACACACGGTTTCTACCGTTTTTAAACTGCCGCGCCCCTCACATACTGGACACTCAGAACAAAGGATATGTTCCAGACTTTCGCGTGTTCTTTTGCGCGTCATCTCGACCAGCCCCAACGCAGAGAAACCATGGATGTTGGTTTTAGCCCTGTCACGCGCCAATGCCAGCTCTAAACTATGGAATACGCGTTTTTTGTGCTCAGCATTTTGCATATCGATAAAGTCGATAATAATAATACCGCCCAAGTTGCGCAGCCTTAGCTGGCGGGCAATTGCCTGGGTGGCTTCGGTGTTGGTATTGAAAATGGTTTCTTCCAGATTACGATGGCCAACAAAGGCGCCGGTGTTAACATCAATGGTGGTCATCGCTTCGGTCTGATCGATGATCAGATAGCCACCACTTTTTAGCGGTACTTTGCGCTCCAGCGCGCGCTGAATTTCGTTTTCCACGTCAAACATGTCGAAAATGGGCCGCTCACCGGGGTAATATTCCAGCAGTGGCGATAAATGCGGAATAAACTCTTCGCAAAAGGCGGTAAGCTGCTGATAGGTAAGCTTGGAATCTATCCTCACCCTTTCGAGCTCAGTGCCGACAAAGTCGCGCAGTATGCGATAGGCTAATGTCAGGTCTTCATACACCACGCCTTCTTTGCGGGTCTTTTGCTTACGCTTTAAGACTTTGGCCCAGAGTTTTTTCAGGAATTTAGCGTCTTGCGCCAACTCCTCTTCTTTGGCGCCCTCGGCCGCCGTGCGCACGATAAAGCCGCCGCTGTCATCCAAATACTGGCTGACAATGTCTTTTAAGCGCTGACGCTCACTGTCACTTTCCAGTCGCTGCGACACACCAACATGTGGCGAGCCTGGCATAAACACCAGATAACGTGATGGCAGCGTAATGTCGGTGGTTAAGCGCGCGCCCTTGGTGCCCAGCGGATCTTTAACCACCTGCACCAACAGATACTGGCCTTCACGTACCAGCACACGGATGTCTTTGCTCACCGCGGGCTTGCCGTCCAGTTCAGTCAGGCTGTCATGCTGTACTATGTCTGAGGCGTGTAAAAACGCTGCCTTATCCAGACCGATATCAACAAACGCCGCCTGCATGCCAGGCAGCACACGGCTTACTTTGCCGACATAAATATTGCCTACCAGCCCCAACTTGGCCTGCCGCTCAATGTGCAGCTCCTGCAGCACGCCGTTTTCTATCAGGGCTACCCGGGTTTCACTGGGGGTAACGTTGAGCAATAATTCTGCGCTCATGCTTGCTCCTGCCAGTTTTGCAGTAACTGTTCGGTTTCACATAAAGGTAGCCCAACCACGCTACTGTAGCTGCCGTTTATGCGCTGCACAAAGCGACCACCCAAGCCCTGGATACCATAGCCGCCGGCTTTATCCTGCGGCTCACCGCTGTGCCAGTAGCGACTGATATCTTCCGCACTTAACTGTCGAAAGCATACTTCGGTACTCACCAGCGCACTGAGGCAGCGCCTATCATCCAACAAGGCCACCGCCGTCATCACTTGATGACAACGGCCAGACAGCAGTTGCATGGTGCGGTTGAACTCAGCGAAATCAGCGGGCTTACCCAATATCTGCCCTTCAGCAACCACTATGGTGTCGGCGCCCATTACCGGCATCGGCTGGCTTAGCCGGCTTAAGCCAGCGCGGGCTTTTTGCTCGGCCAAACGCTGCACATAGTGCGCCGGCGCCTCATCTGGCTGTACACTTTCATCAATATCGGCTTTCACCAGGCTAAAGGACACCCCCAGTTGCGCCAGCAGTTCACGCCGGCGCGGAGAAGATGAAGCAAGGGCAATAACGGGATAGCTCATTACAAGGGTTTCATTACAAAGTGTTTCATTAAAAATGTGTTCATGGCGAAGCATTCATTGGATTTTTAACTGTCGCCGGTAGCGGCGCAATAACCAGAATAACCAGGGCCATACCAGCATACCGGTCAGCACCGGCCACAAATATTGCGGCCGGAAATACACACCGGTAAGAAAATGGCTGAGCCAGAATAACAACAGTTGATACAGCGCCAGCAACATGCCCAGCAACAGCGACTGCTGTACCACTGAAAAATTGCGCATCTTTAAATGGTGCTGGGCGACAGCAAAGATCACCACGGCAAACGCCAACGCGTTAACGCCAAGCACCGTGCCGACCAGCACATCAACAATAAAACCGGTAAAAAAGGCCGTCATGACACTGACCCGCTGCGGTAGCGCCATGGCCCAGTACATCAGCACCAGCAGCGCCCAGTCAGGCCGGGCCAGTTTGACCATTTGCGGCATTGGCATAACCGTCAGCAGCAAGGCAACAAAAATAGACAAATAAATAAAACCCAGGCGCTGCGGTTTACGCATCTGGTACCTCCGGCTGGGTTGGGGGTGTTTGCTCTGGCACAGCGGGCGGCGATGAAATTAATAACACATGACGCACCCGATCCAGCCGGGCATAAGGTTCAGCGTACACCACCATAAAAGGCTGGCTGGCATCCTGGCTAATACGTACCACTTTGGCCACCGGGTAACCTTCCGGAAAACGGCCGTCCAAGCCCGAACTTAATAAGCGGTCGCCTTCACGAATGTCGGTGCTGTGTGGCAGGTGCATCACGCGCAGTAAGTCCCACTGCCCCAGGCCTTCGACGATGGCCCGCACGCCGGTACGCTCTGCCCGCACCGCCAGCGCGTGGGTGTTATCAGAAATTAATAGCGCCCGGCTGCTGGTAGGACCGACGCTGACCACCTGGCCGACGACACCTAAATCATCAATCACAGGCTGATGTTCACTGACGCCATCTGTGCTGCCTTTATTTAGCACCACCTGATGGCTAAACGGATGGCTATATACTGCCAACACTTCTGCCACCTGGCGCTGTACCGGCAAGGCCGCGGAAGACCCCAGCAAGGCGCGCAGCTTTTCGTTTTCCTGTTGTAAAAAACCCAGTAACTGCAGCTTGCCGCTTTGTTGCAGCAGGGTTTCTTTCAGGCGGGCGTTTTCTTCCAACACAGCTTGCTGCGACATAAATTGCTCAGAGGCGCCGGAAAACAGCGCCTCAGGTAAGCTGGCTACATAAAATAACGGACTCACCGCAGCAGTGAGATAGCTGCGTAATTGGGTAGAACTGTCGGTGTAGCGGTCGAGAAACATTAAGCCAGCACTTAACACTACGGCTAATAACAACCGCAGTGGCAAAGATGGGCCCCGGCTATAAATTTCGTTCATACAGTTACTGGCATCGGCGCCATGTTCAGTTAGTCATAACTGAACACATCACCACCATGCATATCAATCATTTCCAGTGCTTTACCACCACCGCGGGCAACACAGGTTAACGGGTCATCGGCGACGACCACCGGAATACCGGTTTCTTCCATCAGCAGCCGGTCTAAGTCACGCAGTAAGGCACCACCACCGGTTAAAACCATACCACGCTCAGAAATATCTGACGCCAGCTCTGGCGGCGATTGCTCCAAGGCCACCATCACAGCACTAACAATACCGGCCAGCGGTTCTTGCAGCGCTTCTAAAATTTCATTGCTGGTCATGGTAAAGCTGCGTGGCACACCTTCGGCAAGGTTACGACCGCGTACTTCAATTTCCAGTACGTCGTCGCTGGGGTAAGCCGAGCCAATCTCGGTTTTAATCCGCTCTGCCGTGGCTTCACCAATTAAGATGCCGTAGTTACGGCGGATATAGTTCACGATGGCATCGTCAAACTTGTCACCACCGATCCGCACAGAAGACGAGTACACCACGCCGTTTAGCGAGATGATGGCCACTTCAGTAGTACCGCCACCAATATCGACCACCATAGAGCCGGTGGCTTCCGACACTGGTAAGCCGGCACCAATGGCGGCAGCCATTGGCTCATCAATTAAATAGACTTCACGGGCGCCAGCGCCCTGGGCAGACTCACGAATGGCGCGGCGTTCAACCTGAGTAGAGCCGCACGGCACACACACCAGCACACGCGGGCTGGGGCGTAAAAAGCTGTTGCTGTGCGCCTGACGGATAAAATGCTGCAGCATTTTTTCGGTCACATAGAAATCGGCAATCACGCCGTCTTTCATCGGCCGGATAGCTTTAATGTTACCCGGTGTACGGCCCAGCATACGCTTAGCGGCATGGCCTACTGCAGCCACGCTTTTCGGCCCACCGGCCCGCTCTTGCCGTATGGCAACTACAGACGGTTCGTTCAGCACTATGCCCTGATCTTTGACATAAATCAGAGTATTGGCTGTACCTAAATCAATGGATAAGTCGTTAGAAAAGAGGCCGCGCAATTTATTAAACATGAAAGAACCGGATCCTTATAAACCTGGGCGAGACAACACGCCCAGCACTGCTCACATCAGCATAACAGTGGTGGTAAACATAGCTGGGGTTATTCTATGTAACTCCCCGGCAGGTGAATAGCTTTATCTTACATTTTTATGCAATTAAACCAAGCCCCGGCCAAATTTATCTGCGCCGGTTAAGCCGCGCGCAGCATACAGCAGCCAGCTGAATGCTCACTGAAACAGTTCACGCCAGGAAATTTGCCGCGGGTTACCGCGAAAACGACCAAACATCAGCTCGGCCTGCGGGTTTTCATTAAAGCCAGCGGCGGTACCCGACCAGTTATATTGCAGCCAGGGCGATGCCTGATATTCAATGCGCCAGCTACCCGGCACCAGGCTGGGCTGTGCCCAAAGCGCGCCGGCGGGTAATACGCCCTGTTGCAAGGGTGCTGCGCCACCGGCAAAGCTTAGCGCCGGATTGCTCAGGCTAGCTAACTGCGCCGCAGCGAGTACACTGCAACTGTCCTGCTGATTAACAATAAAACGGCTGCCATCCCAGTATTCGCTGCGCAGCACTAACGGCAGCGGCTCTTCTTCCGGGCCAGCACCGTTTTGCAATAGCAGGCGACCATAGCGGATATCGGTCAGACCGAGCAACCGGGCGCTGCAATTGCCTGCCGCAACACAGTCGCCGCTGCTGGCAACATTAACATCGGCATTGGCAATAGCCACAGTGTCATTATCGATAACCTGCGCAGCTAACGCCAACTGGCTAAATGGGCCATCAGGCGCGGGAGTGCTGGCACGGTTTAACTGCAGGCTGCTGGTTTGATACAGCAAGCTGCCGTTTAGCCAGGATGGGCTGACAGTGCCGCTTAAGCGCCCGGTTAAGGGCTGGCCGTTGTTATTATTTTCGGCTTGTAACAATACCGTGCCGCTGGCGAAAGCGCCTGTATAATTCTGCGTCGGCTGGCCTTGCAGGTTGCGCGCGGTAAGGTTAAACGCTACGCCAAAAGGTTGACCCTGATAACTAAAACTGGCGCAGGCCGGCGTTACGGTCGCATTACTTAACTGAAAATCGGCGGGATAAAACCGCCCGCTAGCACTGCTGCTAGCCGCCGGTACCGGATCAGCCATGCCTAAATAGGTAAAGCTATTTGTGTTAAAGCGAAACACACCGACTTCTGACACACTCTGCATCAGGCTGGTTTGTGCCTGCAACTGTCGACTATGGCTATAACTGGTAGTGGCGACACTGCCACTGGCACCTGGTACGGGTGCTACCAGTTGATGGCTTAAGCCAATATTGTTTTGGCTAAAATTGGGCGTTGGTGGATTAGCGCATACATCACTGTTGCCCGCTTGCCATGCTCGGGCGCTGATATTCAGCGTAAAAGTGTCACCCGCACGGCGAAATGGCCCACAGCTGGCATCCGCTGCAGCACACTCACCGCCGGTCTGAATACACAATCCGGCTGGCCTGCGGATAAACTGATCAGCGCCATTCATCACCAAACCGGCGTCATTGTTTGCTGCCGAGCCGGTATAGCGGGCATTAAGCTGCACTAAACCGGCATCGGCGTAATTCACACTGAGATTAGCCTGGCCCTGGGCATTAAAATTCAGCAATTGGCTTTGCCGCTCAGCTTCGCTTAGCCCGGCGGCAACATTATTTACCGTGACCGGCCAGGATACCGGCCGCCCGTTGTTATCCGGCGTAATATAACTGCTCCAGAAGGCGACGTTGCGACTGACATTAACAAAAGCGGGTACGCACTGTTGGCTGGCATTGTCTTTACGCACTGCACTGAGCAGGATATTGCTATCAGGCCGGTTGGCGATGCCGTCAGGTACAGTAAACACCAAACCACTGTCGGCAAAGCTAACGCTGCAGGACGCTGCGGATAACGCACCGCCACCTGAGCGACACAAGGTTTGGCTCAGCGGCCGCGTCGAGGGTATCGAGCCCGATACTCCCACAGTAGTACTTCCCACCACAGTACGGGCCAGGCTGGCCGTAGTGCTGCCGCCGGCAAAACTGATGACATTGCCGCCCAGCCAGTTCACGTTAGCACTATTGGCCGGACTTAAGGTCGCAGTAATCGGCTGTGTAACCAGCTCTGAACACGAGGGGTTTTTACAGGCGCGTATGGTAAAGGTTTCCGGCTTGCAGGTAAGCGCCTGGCCGCTGTAATCAAATTCAAAATGGTCAATTTGATCACCCACAGGCAGGGATCGTAAAGCGCAGATACTTAAGTTGTCCAACTCATGGATATTGGTAGAACCACCGGTAGAGGCGGTAATAGATAAAAAGAAGTTAGCCGGCACCGGTGCCTGCCCTGGCTGGCTTTGTGCATCAAAAGGCGAAATTAGCGTAACAAAACCACTTCCCGTGTTTCGCTCAACCGACACTATGGTGGTTCCAGGTTGTCGCGAGTCTACCGTAAAGCGGTAACGGTGCGGCGTGTTTTGATTACCGTCCACCGCGGGCGATAAACAACTGCCATTTTGGTTAGTTGTGCCATTGTTACAAGTGCCACGGAGATAACGATAGCCGGAGTTACCCTCACCCGAGCCCCGAACAACAACAGATTGCCGTCGCCTGCCGATATTGCCTGCGCCGCCCTCATTAGAAAAGTTACCAAATTCGTCTAAACCAAAGCCCAGCCAACCGCCGGCAAAACCCGGAATTCCAGGCTTGTAGCCGTAACCGAGTGGTCCGCCGAAAGCCCCTGCCTGTGGCGTGATAGTCGCATCAGACAACACAACAGCCAGACCATCAGCACCCGTTCCACCATAGGCCCGGTAATCAAATTCGACCACAACAAGGTTATCTGCTGCAGGATACAACCTCTGATAGGTTGCCGACGTTGATTGATTGCCTACTGCCTGGGTCATGCGTAGCCAGCCATTTTCAACAGTTGGCGTGAAATTACCGCTGCTTCTGCTGGTAACCCAGGTGTCTGCTAAGATACCGGCACTAAAACTATCGGTCAGACATTGTGAGCATTGGCTGGCACGGCTGCTGCCGGTGAAGTTATTCCCTGCCAGTTGATTCTGATAGATCTGCCCGACCTGGCCAGCGCTAAGGGCCTGGCTAAATAGCAGCACCTCGTCAATATCACCGCGAAAATCATCGCTCAGGCTGCCGTTGGCCCGCCACCAAGCGGCGACCGCTGCTCTAACCACGTTTAGGCTGGTGTTACTGGCGGTGCGACAGCGCACCAAACGATCATTGATATATAAACACAGCTGATCGGCGCTACGGGTCAGCACCACTTGGGTCCAGCTATTATTCTCAACTACTGAACTTGTGCTGCCACCGGTAAAGTCATAGTAACCCCCCTTAATACCGGCACGCACCTCGTTAGCAGCATTAATATAAAGCTCTAATTCAGTATCAGTAGTGTTATTGCTGGCAGAAAACAATTCACGAAAGCCCGTGCTGTTATCCAGCCGGAACCATAACGCCAGGCTAAAATTACCCAGCCCGTTTATTGCTGCTGCCGGCACACTGATATAGTCACCACCTGCAGCAGAAAAGTCCGCCGCCTCCAGCACGCGGCCATCACTCACGGCGCCCACGTTGATGGCAGTGGCCGGATAATTCCCTGTCAGATCAGCAATCACGCTATTATTTTGCGCACTGCATAAGTCCAGCGGGTAATGCGCACGGGCTGTTGGCAGCGGTGCGACGGCCTGATCACAAACCACACCGCCTTGCAGCAGGGCTACAGCATTTGCGGCATAATTCACGCTGCCGCCAAAATTACTCAAGGCACCGCGTGCCGTAATAGCGCCATTTACCACACTGTTGTTATACAGCTGTACGGCACCACCGGCCAAAATAAAGCCATTTATTTCAACATTGTTATTAATCACCACATTGCCGCTGACCACAATTATCAGATTTTGCGGCGGCCCGCCGGCATTTAACTGCACATTGTTTTCAAGGGTCAGATTACCATTGACAAAAAACCGGGTCGTAGCACCGGTGCTGGTACGCACAGCACCATTTAAAATCGTCACCGAGCTGTTGTAATAATAATCAACCGGTTGCATCGGCTCTGGCAGAGTAGGGTTGGTATTGGCGGGAAAAGGTATAGCTGCGGGGTCTGCACTGTTGGCGCGTTCGGCCTGAGTCCAGATGTCGCTGCAAGCAATAGCAGCCGCCTGATAACTTGTCAGCAGCAGTAACGCAAAGAGTAAAGCGCGTAACAACATCAGCGTACCTCTATCTGCACGGTGCGACGGGTTTCAAACTCAGCGGCGATACAGCGTGCAGTGCTGCTAAGCCGATACAAAGGCGCAGCGCCCGGCGTGGGATCAGTGTAGCGGCTGCAGCTTACCGTCGCGCTGCAACCGGCAAGCCCATCGCCGCTAAAGTTGTGATCCACTGTTAACGCCGCGCAGCTGGTGGTGGCGCCATTTAGCGGAAATAACTGTGGCAGGCTAAGCTCCAGCGCACTTTGCGCAGCAAACAGCGTACGGGTGCCCTGCACTTCATACACGACACTTTGGCTGCCGCTGGTTAACAGCCGCGCCAGGCTCAGCGCCAGCGCCAACACCACCACAATAATAAACATCGCAATAACCAGCGCACTGCCGCACTGTCTGTTCAGTTTAGGGTACATTAGCCAGATGCACCTCATAGTTAAAAAACATATCTGGGTTGTTGGCGCTGCCAAATTGCAACAGGACATTCACCACGGCATTTCGATTAAGCACGGCATCCGATACGCGAAATACATTGGCGCTGCGCAGCCCTTCGGCCATTAACACGCCATTGCGCTGCAAGCTAAATTGCCCCGGGCCTGTACCGACCAAACAATACCGCACAGCATCACCACTGATATAAAAGCGCTGCTCCGGCGACTGCCGGCGAAACCTGAAACTGGCAAAATTCAACCTGAAACGCGCCTGACTGGCATCTTCCGTGCTAATACTGTTTAGCAGCACACTGCTGCCGGGGTTGGCTGAGCCGTAGACATCGTTGTTATTAGTTGGGTACACCACTAAACGAGGGCGGTTTGCGCCACTATAACTGGCCGGGCTCACAGCCAGCAGATCCGGGCTTATTACACTGATGCTGGTTTGCGCCTGTTCAAACGGCAAGCTAAGATACACACCGCTGTACAGTACCGGCAAAAACTCCAGGCAATTACTGGTGGCCGAAAATGCCACGCTATTTGGCAGGGCATTACGAAGCTCCCGCACCAGACGCTCTGCAACAAAGCGGCTTTGGCCCAATACCTGCTCACGTTCTGCCGCTTCAGAATACATGCGGGCGCCAATGCCCAAATAGCTGCTGACCCCCAGCGCCAAAACCGACAACACCACTAGCGTGATAACCAGTTCAACCAGGGTGAAACCACGGCAGCGCATTACCAGTTCCCCTTTAATGCAGCAAACTCAATTACATCACCGGTTGGCGTGGTGACACGCAATTGGATACGCTTAGTTAGCGCGTCCTGATAGCTAACTTCAATTTGCAGCCGGTAAGCACGGTACACGTCCTGTAGCCGCGCATCGGTGCCAAAAATATTGCTAATGTCATTGCCGCTGACATCCAGACCATGAAAGTCGTCAACATCATCAAACTGGGGCCGGCTTTCCAGCGGCCCGCCGGGGCAGCTGGCACTGCCATCGGCGCAGTCGGGGCCAAAGGCTACCGCGCTGCTGCAGGCTGGCGCACCCGTTTCATTGCAGCGCAGCACACTGCCGCTGCGATTACTGTTTTCATCAAAGGCTTTGCCGAGTATTTCATTCATCAGGCTGTGGCCCAGCTCAGCGGCCCTCACCTGATGCCAGGGATCGGCCGATTTAATATACAAGGGCCCCAGCACAGAGGTAATCAGTGTTAGACTAATGGCCAGCACCACTATGCCGGCAATCAGCTCTATTAGGGTTACGCCGCGCTGCCAACTTAACATGGGTGAATATAGCCTTCGCTTTCAATACAGACCCGCAGCAAACTGGCACCTTGTACATTCAGCGTACAACTACCGGCGCTACAACTGGGCCGGCCCATGCTATCAAAGCCGATAGTACCCACAGGGGCCAGGCTTACCGCGTCATTTGCGGTTATACACAATGCTCGGCCGGCATCGACATCAGCACAGCTGGCGCCGTCTAACAGTGCAGTGCTTGCGGTGATATTAACTGCCGGCGTGCTGCAGTCGGTGCACTGCATCGCCTGAATTTGCGCCCGGCGCAGCAGGTTTAGTAGTTGATCTTGGTAAAGGTATTCAGAAGTACCGGCAGTGGTAAAAAAACGGGGTACCAGGCTTACCGCCAGTACCCCGATAATAATCAGCACCACAATCAGCTCAATTAATGTAAAGCCACTATAGCGCCATTTATTCATAATTTAACCGGCGTTACGAACAACCATCTTTTTCTACTGTCACGACGGGTTTATTGCCGGCTTGCGTAGGGGTGACGTACTGCACATAACAACCGTCATCTACCAGATCAGCTGCAACTGCCGCCACCCGAATTTGACCTGCGGTTGCGCCTGCTTCAGGAACAAGACCGGACGTCGCATCAGTGCTAAATACCCATTCTGTAGGTATTTCTACCGCTGCATTTAGCGCATCGGCGGTTGCTTTAGGGTAACCAAATGTTAGCGCAACCGCTGGATCGCCTACAGTGTCAGCACCACCAATGCCAGACGTGTGCTTGCCTGCGATCAGTGCTTTTGCATAGACAATACCGCCTGCCGACTCCAAGGTACCTTTCACACCGTCTAAAACACTGGCTTTTGCATCACCAGACAGGTTTAAAAACCGTGGTGCTGCCGTTACGGCCAATATACCCAGAATAACAATAACGATAATTAACTCAATTAAAGTAAAACCTTGATTACGCTTCATTACTATACCTATTTTATATTTTAAGGATTACGGAAAGTCTGAACCTGGCCAGTGGCTGGGTTATATTGCACTAAATTACCCTGCGTTGTCGTATTATCAACACCGTTATTAGGAACAGCAGTGATAGATTGTGTTTGATAATAACGACATACTGCCCCTGCATCGTCCGCCCGGACAAACAGGCTTACATTTGATCTCGCAGCAACGGTGTCGGTTGTTGTTGTACTGGGTGCAGACTGCAGTATTTGTGTCAACAGTGTCTCACAGGCAGCACTATTCAGCGTTGCAGCACCAATAGGATAACCATTAGCGTTTACCAACACATTAACACCATCATAATCGACCTGGTTTGCTGGCCGGCCACTAATTTCCCATTGCGCGCGCACTAAACCTACCGCACCCGCTAAACCACCGGCAAAGCCTTGAATAGACGCTTCTTCGGCCTGTTCAGTGACATTTAAAAAGCGTGGTAGTGCTGTTGCTGCCAATAAACCTAAAATGATCACCACTATGATTAATTCAATTAAGGTAAAACCTGTTTGCCGTTTCATACTTGTGTCTCCCAACTTGTTATTATCATTAGTATATCCACAATCTTACTAATTACACCTTTCAAAATATTTAAATGGCCTAACCAGAGCCACCTTTGTAGGCATTTAACATATCCCACATCGGCGTAAAAATACCCAGCGCCAGTATTAACACCATTACTGCCACTATCGCAATTAATATAGGTTCTATCTTAGCGGTCAGACTTTTTAAATCAAAGGCCACTTCACGCTCATAAAAACCTGCCACTTCGGAGAGCATATCGTCCATAGCACCGGTTTCTTCACCCACGGCCAGCATTTGTAGCACCAGCGGGGTAAACATCTGGCTTTGCTGGCTTACTTTAAGCAGGCTTTCACCCCGCTCGATATTGCGCCGCATATCCCGTATTTTCTCGCCCAGGTATTCGTTGTCTACCGCATCGGCCACTAAGGTTAACGCACTGGTCATCGGCACGCCGGCCTTTAACATCATGCCAAAACTGCGGGCAAAACGGCCCAGTGTAGCCCGGTAGATGACCGAGCCAATAATCGGAAAGCGGATTTTCCAGCGGCCCCACACCGGCCGGCCGGCCTCAGTATTAATGTAATGCCGCAGGCCAAACACGCTGGCAATTAATAGTATGACCATCGCCGGCCAATAAGCGATAAAAAAGGCTGAACTGGCCAGTAACGCCTGAGTAGACCAGGGCAGCTCGGCATTAAAACGGGCAAACATATTGGCAAACTGCGGTATTACCGCCAGGTTTAAGATAAACATCGCCACCACCAAAGTGGCCAACACAAAAATGGGATAACGGGTGGCCTGCTTTATTTGCTTGCGGGTTTCCAGCTCTTGCTCAAAATAATAGGTCAGCTGCAAAAAGGCTTCATCCAGCCGGCCGGTGTTCTCCCCCACATGCACTATGCTTACCATCAGGCGGCTAAATACGCCGGGGTGCGCGGCCATGGCTTGCGATAAATTACGGCCATTTTGTAACTGCTCTACCAGCTCATTCAGGATCTGCTGCAGCCGCGTTGAGCTGGTGCTAAGGGCCAGGCCCTCAATGGCGCGGATAATCGGAATACCGGCTTTCATCAGCGAGTACATCTGGCGTGACAGCATAATAAGATCCGTTAATGAGACCTTGCGCTGCCATAGCACCGGCATATTCAGACTCATGGTGGTGTCAGCTGGCTGAAGTACAATAGTGAGCGGAATCATATTGCGTCGGCGCAATAAGTCTGCAGCCGCGCTTTCATTATTGGCCTCGATGTCGCCGCTGATCGCTTTACCACTGGCATCGCGGGCAGTGTACTGAAACTGCGCCATAGTTAAGCGTCCCCATCCTCAGTTACTGCAAGAGACGAACTGGGGTCGGTATCAAGATACTCAGACACTCTGATCACTTCATCCAGACTGGTAACACCTTGCTGGGCATATTGCAGCGCCATAGTACCCAAGCTGGTAAAGCCTTCACTATGATGCGCCAATTGCGCAAAGCCCGCTGTGTCATCGCGGCGCAAGGCGTCTGCCAGTGGTTTGGTGATGATAAGCAGCTCAAACACCCCTAACCGTCCTTTATATCCGCTATGGTTACATGACTGGCAGCCCGGTGCGTGCCAGTACTGCGCATCCGTCCTGGCTTTATTATGCCGCAACCAGCTACTTTCTAACTCATCTGGCTGATACGGCGCTTTACAATAATCGCATAAGCGGCGCACCAGACGCTGGGCAATAATGGCGCGCAGCGCCGACGCCACCAGGTAAGGTGCAGCGCCCATATCAATTAACCTGAGTGTACTGGTCACCGCATCGTTGGTATGCAGTGTTGATAACACTAAATGCCCCGTTAACGCGCCACGCAGGCCCATTTCGGCAGTTTCCTGATCGCGCATCTCACCCACCATAATAATGTCGGGGTCTTGCCGTAAGGTGGTGCGCAGCACATTGGCGAAGGTCAAACCAATTTTATGGTTTACCTGTACCTGATTGACCCGCGGTAGCCGGTACTCTACCGGGTCTTCTACAGTGATGATTTTACTGCCCGCCTGGTTTAACTCACTGAGCAAGCCGTAAAGGGTGGTGGTTTTGCCCGAACCGGTTGGGCCGGTAACCAAAATCATGCCATGCGGGCTTTTAATGATTCGCCTGAGTTTGGCCAAAAGTGGCGCTGGCATACCGGTTTCCTCCAGCTGCAGTAAACCGGCTGACTGGTCAAGTAAACGCATCACCACAGATTCACCATGCTGCACCGGCATGGTCGAGATCCGCACATCTATGCGGTGCGCTTTCACGTTTATCTGAAAACGGCCGTCTTGTGGTAAGCGTTTTTCGGAGATATCCAGGTTGGCCATCAGCTTTAACCGTAGCACTAAGGCCGGGGTGATACTGACCTGGTTTAGAATATTTTCCTGTAAGACGCCATCGACCCGCTGACGAATGCGCAGCACTTTTTCATCCGGTTCAATATGAATGTCTGAGGCTTTAACCTGCACCGCATCTTCAAAAATTGACTGCAGTAACTTAACAATGGTGTTATCAGCGTCGGTTTGCTCGTCAGTGGCGCTAAACTCCAGCTCAGCGTCACCACCATGCTCTTCTTTTAACTGGCTGGCGAAACTTTCAATGTCTTTTGTGCGACGGTACAGGGTGTCAAAGGCGTCAATCAGCTGGCTTTCCCGCACGACAGCCAAGTCAATCTGCCGCGGTGACAACAGCGCTGCCAGTTGGTCCATCGCGGCCAAATCGGCCGGATCACTCATCCCCAGCAACACTTTGCTACCGTGATCTTCCAGCACCAGGGCACGAAAACGCCGGGCCTGAACCTCTGGCAGTAACTGCACGGCTTTGGGATCGATAGGTTTTTGTGCGATATCCAAAAAGGGCACATTAAGCTGCTGGGCTAAAAACTGCAGTAGCTGCTGCTCTGACAAAAACTTAAGTTCAGTCAGCGTGGCACCAAGTTTACGACCAGTTTGTTGCTGTTGCGCCAGTGCTTGTTGTAATTGCTGCTCGGTAATGATCTGCTCATGTACCAGTAGATCGCCCAAACGCATTTTTAAACGAGGTCTTTGCATAGCCTTACTCAGTCGCTGTTAAGCGTTGTTGAATGTATTGTCGACTGGCCGCTGACAGGCTGTCGCCCCACTGCAACGCCTGCTGGTAATGTAGCCTCGCCTGCGCGGTGTTGCCAAGCATATCATGGGCAATAGCCGCGCCGAGCCACCAACGAGCCTGCTGTGGCTGAGCCACGATAAGCTGACTATACCAGTGTAGCGCTGCTGCCGGCTGGGCCAATTGCTGCAGTGCTGTTGCCTTCAGGCCATAATATTCGGTGTTCGCTGGCAGTAAAAATTGCTCTGACAACAACTTATCTACTTGTTGCCACTGCCCCAATGCTGCTGCTTGCTGCGCCAGCAACAGTTGCACGTTGGCATCTACCACGCCATTTTGCTGCGCCTGGTGTAATACAGCATTAACCTGACTGGTCTGCCCCATCAGATTTAACAGACGGGCCTGCGCTAAATAGGCGGTCGCGTCTGTCGCGTTTAGTTGCTGCAGCTGCTGCCAGTAGCCCAAGGCCTGCGTTAACTTGCCGCTTTGCTCGGCGGCTATCGCCTGTTGGGTGAGCTGTTGTTGGCGCTGGGCTGCGCTTAACGGTGCACGTTCTACAGCAAGTGTCATCTGCACAGGGCGTTTTGACTCTGCCGGCTGGCCGGCCGGTATAACAGCTTGTTCGGGTTCGGTGCCTTCAGTCGGGATTGCCGTAGCAATAACAGCCGTGTCTTCGCTGCTCGCTGCAGCAGGCTCTGGGTTTTGCTCGGTAACCTGCTCCACGTTCGGCAGCATGGGCAAGGTAGTGGCCGCAATGTCTGATTGTTCGGTGGTATTTTCTGGCAATATCACTGCTGCTTGCTGTGGTGCGCTGTCAGCCACGGCTTCCGGGCTAGAGGTAGCAGTTAACAGTGACTCTGCCGGACGGGTTAAAATGGCATAGACAGCAAAACACAGCAACGCCGCACTTAATAGCAGTAACAGGTTAAGCCAGAGCGGCCGGGCGCTGTCGGCAGCATCGTAAGCAATAGTGCCACTGACTTTAGCAGAAGCGGGGGTCTGGCCACGCTGCTCTAAATCGCGCAGCATTTTATTCAGCACACTCATGCGCCGCTCCACAGCGGCCAGGCTGCCAGCGCCGCGCTGGTAATGCTGATTGTGCTGCCTACCAAAGCATACCACCATAGCGGTCGCGGCTTTGGCTGCACCGCTTCAGTGTCCTGTGCGGCCAGGCGTACATGCCGCCAGTTTACCCGCGGCTTACCTTCACCATAGGCCAGCAACAAGGCTTTATGCGCCAGAATATTGACCAGCCTGGGGATGCCCCGGCTGTAGCGACATAACAAGCGCAGCGCCAGGGTGCTAAAGAGTGGCTTTGGTGCCCCGGCCTGTGTCAAGCGCTGGTTAACATAAGCGGCCAGCTGTAACGGTCGCATTAGCGCTAAGTTTGCCGAGAAGCTGATGCGCTGACGTAACTGGCGAAAACGATAGCTGGCAAGTCTGGCATCCAGTTCCGGCTGAGCAAACAGCACCACCTGCAGCAGCTTGCGCTGACGGGTTTCCAGGTTAGTTAACAGTCTTAAGGCTTCCAGCGTATCGTCCGGCAGGGCCTGAGCTTCATCAATGAGTACAATAGGCCTTTTGCCCTGAGCAGCCAACAACAGCAGTTGCCGCTGCAGTAACTGCAATAATTGTGGCGGCTCGATATTGGCAGAAAATTTCAGGCCAAATTCCAGCGCCAGCGCCCAGCGCAACTCTATAGGCGTCAGTAACGGATCAGGGATATACGCCAACTGCCAGTCAGCTTGTTCTTGCTGTAACAGAGTGCGGCACAGTAGTGTTTTGCCGCTGCCTACCTCACCGCAAATTTTAATAAAACCCTCACCACTGTTCAGCGCAGTATTTAGCAGCGCCAGCATATCCTGATGCTGCTGCAACGGCACATAAAACGCTGTATCCGGCGTTAGGCCAAATGGCAGCTGTTGTAGTGAGAAGTGCTGCTGATACATCGCTATTGTGGATACCAGTCGCTAATGTATTGCTGCGACTGACGGATCTGCTGCTGCCAGACGCCCTCGCCAACCACAGTAGGTTTTAACAGGATCACCAGCTCTTTTTTCTTTTCCACTTTATTTACGCTGGTAAACAGCTTACCCAATAACGGAATAGACCCCAGCACAGGGGTACGCGACTCACTGTCACTGGTGACGGTTTGCATTAAACCACCTATAACAACAATTTCACCGCTGCGGGCACGGATAATGGTATCAGACTCCCGGATATTACTTTGCGCCAGCGGTAGGACAATTTGCTCATTGCTAAAGCGAATGGTTTTATTCTGCTCGGCCGTTTCCGTTACCGACGGGTGCACATGCAGGATCACGCTGCCGTTCTGGTCAATTTGCGGCGTTACATCCAGCGCAATACCAGAAAAAAACGGTTGCAGGGTAATATTTGGCGAGCTGGTGGTACCGCCGGTGCCGACAATCGTATCGGTGCTGACGTTGGTAACAAAGTACTCATCCTGGCCCACTTTAATTACGGCTTTCTGGTTATTCATTGCTGTTACCCGGGGGCTGGATAGCACCTGGGCATTGCCCTGAGTTTCCAATAAATTAATGACGCCGTTAAAATCAGCGTTATTAAACGAAATAGCAGTAACACCACCGAGCGAGGTACTGATAGCATTGCTTGCCACAGCGCCACTGGTGCTGAGATTAAAACCGGTGCTGCGGATATTCGCTATCGCATTTTGCCAGTTGATGCCCTGCTGATATTCGTCATTGAGCGTCACTTCGATAATTTTGGCCTCCAGCACCACCTGACGTTGTAAGTGCTGCTCTGACTGACCAAGGAACGCTTTTACTGCTGCAATTTCATCTGGCATACCGCGCACTGTCACCAAACCAGCTTGCGGTGTTACCACCACCATGCGCTGCGGACCATCGCCTAATACGGTGGCGACAGCTTTTTCCAGCTCTTTCCAGAAATCCGTTTTACTCTCGCTTTGTATGGTGCTGCCATTAAATTGCTGCTGGCCATATTGCGATTGGCTTTGGTTGCTAAAATTGCCTTGACCAAAATTCCCCTGTGAGGAGCTGCTATTGCGATTATTCTGGCCATTCTGATTGTTCTGATTATCTTGCGACACGCCACCAGAGTTCACGGCGATAGACGAAAATCCGTGCCGCTGCAACATCAGATAGTTCACCGCGATGCTTTCGGTACGCAACCCCGGCGGATACACCTTATACACCAGCCCTTGCTGGCGGATATCAAAACCGTACAACTGCTGTACTATGGCCATGGTTTCCGGCAGCGTTACCTGCTTGAGCTGCAAGCTGATGCTACCGCTAATTTGCGGGTGCAGCACTACGCTGTAGGGGGTATCGGCCACCAAAGAAGAGAAAAAATCATTCAGACTGGCATCGGTCGCCGCCACATTAAACCGCGGCAGCGCTGGCTGCGGTAAGCTGTAAGCTGCGCTGAGTAAGTCTTCAGTTACAGCCGCGGGCACGGCTGGTGGCGCCTTGGCAGGCTGAGTTTGTTCTGCCTGCTGCAATACCTGCTTTGCCTCAGTGGGTACTTTGCCCGGTTGCAATGCCTGACAGCCAACCAGCAGTAAGCCGCTAATACTTAGCCCAAGCGTAGTGATGAGATTAGTTTTCATAGTTTTTTATCACTGTGTTGTGTAACGACAATGTCTGCTGCTCGCCATTACGCTGCAGTACCACGTGTTTGTCTTTAATCGCCAGCAGTTGATATTGCTGATAATAATCTCCGCGGCGCAATAACTGACCATTGATAACCGCCACCGGTCCCTCGCTGGTGTATTTGATTAACTGTAATTTAAGCGGAGCGGCGACTTCTGCGCTGGCCGACGACGGGTTATTGCTCCAGCCAGGCGGCGGACGGGTTGGATCAGCCTGAACGGCCTGGCTGACCAGCAACGCAGCCAGGCTACAGGCGAATAAAATCTTCATGTTCACTTACCGTTATCAGTTCCAGAGTCATATCAGCCGACGGGTATTCGGTAACCTGATAGTGCAAACCTGCCCAGTTAACCAACCAGGGCAACTGTTCAATATTTTTGAGCACCTTAAGCAGCGCCGCATAATTGCTGTTCATGACCAATGTTAGCTGATGCTGGTACAACAGTGGCGTGTCTGTCTCGGTTTGTCCCGCCAGTAGCACGGCCTTAGGTGCTGCGGTTGTTAGCTGCTTTAACTGTACATCACTACTGCTTTGTAACACATTGTGTAGCAGCGCTACCATTTGCTCGGCAGCAATAAAATGGCTGGTGCTTTGTGTTATCTGCGCCGTCAACTCACGCTGTTGTTGCTCCAGCTGTGTAATGCGCTGGCGATACTCTGCATCGGCATCAGTGCCCAGTTCTGAGCGTAAGGTAGTCGCCAGTTGCTCCGCTTCCTGCTGCTGCTTTTGCACATTAGCCAGGCGATCATGGTAACTGTTGCCGGCTTGCAAAATCGGCTCTAGCCCATAAACAAACCCCAACCATAAGGTCAGAAACAAGGTGCTAACCCAAATCAGCAGCTGTTCACGCTGTTGCAGGGTATTAAAACGCTCGTCCAGTTGTTGCCATAACGTCATGGTGTGGCTCCTTGTTCCGCCAACAGTTTAAAGCTGACGGCGCTGTTATCGTCAAGCTGTTGCATTTGTACCTGACGAAAGCGCTGACCACGAAAATAACTTAGCTCACGTAGTTGCTCCAGCCACTGGGGCACGCTCTGCGGTTTTAATGTTACGCCGCTAAAGCTGCTGTGCTGCTGGGTTAATTGGAACTGCGTCAGCCACAGCTCAGGCCTGTCTATCTGGTGTAAATGTTGCAATACCGGGCTGTAGTGCTGACTGGCCTGCTGCTGTTGCTGTGACAAATAGCTTAACAGCTGCTGCTTTTGCTGCACGCTTTGCTCTAGCAGCTGTAACTGTTTTTGTAACGCGGCTGATGCCTGGCGCTGCGTCAGCGCTTGCTGAAAAAGCGCCACTTGCGCCAGTTGCTGGTCAAGCTGTTGTTGCTGTTGATCTAAGAGGTTGCTTCGCTGCAGATTGTGTTGCTGTAACAACCAGGCGGTTAATGACAACACGGCAACCAGAGCCACCCAGCTAAACGTTAATCGACGCAGCGCCAAAGGGCGCCGTATTGGCCATAGCCGATGCTGGTATAAATTTACCTGCTGCTTCATGGTCAGCTCTCCTGCAGCGTATGCGTTGTCAGAGCCGCCACAGCGGGCCAACAGTGTAGCAATGTCTCGCGACTGAGCTTGTCTGCAATAACAGGCAACGGTAGGGGCTGCACCCGGCTAAAGCCGCTTTGCCGGAATAGCTCGCACATCATTTCCGCTTCAGGCATCAGTAAAAAGATATCCCGCACTGGCGGCTGCTTCAGCTGACTTTCAACATAATCCATCGACCGCTGTAGCTCAAGTTGCAGCCGGTCAAGCGTGCCATCGGCCAGCTCACCGGCACCGGCCAGATGTAAACGGCTAAACCCGCGGGTACGGCGGGAAAAATAAAGCTCACCATTACGAACAATTTGAATAAGTACTTCCTGCTCAGGTTGATGGATTACCAGCATAGTTGCCTGAGCCCCCGCAGCGACCAAACGCCCGGCTAACCATTCCTCGGGCATAATGCTACCCAGGTTTAAGCCGGCTTCATGTATAGGCGTTAATAATTGCTGTAAGCTGGTGGCACTGGCTGCGACAGCATTAATCTTCGCCGCGCCATTGCCGCTGCCGGGTAAGTCGATGTAGTCAGCGATGATATCCTCTGGCGCAATATTGACTAACTCTTTTATCTGCCAGGGTAACGCCTGTAGCATCTCCTGATCGGAAAGCGCGGGCTTATCCAGTTGCACCACCTGGTAAAACTCTGGCGCCAAAATCAGCTGTAATGGCGTCTGTTTGCCAACACCGGCTAACAAACGGCTTAACTCACTGACCAGTTGGCCCTGTTGATAACTCAGTTGCTGACAATGGCTGATGCGCCCCGCAACTAGCTCGGCTAATGTTATCGAGCTACTGCCCAGGTGCAAAGCCAGCTGGGACGGCGTATCGTTAGAGAGATGAAAGCGCTGTAGTATTTTTTTCAGCATATTGCTGCCATATACATCCTGTGTCGCTTTATACTAACGACTAATTACGCAGCTGTCATGCTTCTACCATGTTGTATTCATCAGAAATTCAGTTTCTTTCTGTGCAGCCACATTGGCAAGCTGTCGCACACCCTGTGCTTGACGCAAACGCGGTGCAGCTGTGGCTGTGTACGTTACAAAGCAAGGTAGCAGGCGTATCGGGCAATAAAATTCTCAAATTGCACTATCCACTGCAAGCCGCCCTACAGCATGGCTATAGCGGCATTGTGACCTTTGGCGGCGCATTTTCGAACCATTTGTGTGCCGTTGCAGCCAGCTGCCAGCAGTTGGGGCTGCGTAGCATAGCTTATGTCAGAGCTGAGCAACTGGACTTAAACAACCCGACGCTGGCTTTTTGCCAAGCCCAGGGTATGCAGCTTATCGCTCTAGACCGCCAGCAATACCGGCTGCGGCATCAGGCCGATTTTCTTGCCCAGCTTAAACAGCGCCATCCGGGCTTTCTGCTGGTGCCAGAAGGGGGGAGCAGTACAGACGGCGCACGGGGCGTGTCACAGCTGGCGTTAGAGCAAACGCCTGCGGGTAGAGCCGACTTAGTCGTCACGGCCGCTGCCAGTGGCGGCACGCTGGCAGGCCTGATTAATCGCCGGCAGAGCGCTGCGCTGGGTATCGCAGTGGTAAAAGACGCATCCTTGTTCAACAAAGTGCAGCAGCTGTTGCTTGAGCCAGAGCCTTTACCCTGGCAGCTTAACAGCGACTTTTGTGGTGCGGGCTACGCCCGTTTTACCCCAGCACTGTTGCAATTTTGCCGCGATATGGCCAATCAGGGTATATACACTGAGCCAGTTTATACCGGTAAGGCACTGGCTGGCATGATAGAGCTTGTGCGACAAGGCAGAATAGCAGCAGGCAGCCGGCTGAGCTTTTTTCATACCGGCGGCTTGCAAGGGTTAAATGGGCTGTTATATCGCGGGTTAATCACTGCAGCTGACTATGCGTTATTATCTGGTTCAGCGGCTGACTAAAGTAAAAACCCTGGCCACCGGCAATACCCAGTTTTTGCAATGTCAGCCACTCCTGCTCTAACTCAACACCGGTCGCCAACACACGTACGCCTTTATTGGCATAACCGGCAATTAAGCCACGGACAAACAGCTGTTGTTCCAGGTGTTGGTCGATATTGCGCACTACAGAAGGATGTAACTTCACAGACTCGAGTGGTAATTCATCAACATAACTGGCGGCTTCCAGCAATAAGCCAACCTGATCGACAATTAAACTAAATCCGGCTTTATGTAATTTCAGCAAAACCCGCTTTGCTGCTTTGTAATGCTTCAGCAACTGATGTTCTGTTACTTCTAACGCCAACTGCGCCGGATCGATCTGACCAGACAAAAGCATCTGTTGCAGCCATTGCCACCACTGCTCATCTAAAAGCGATGACACACTAATATTGATACTGCAGCGACTGTAGTGACGCGAGTCTACTGCACATAACTTTGCTGCCTTTAATAATACATGCTGGTCAATTAATCCCACCAAGCCACAGTTGTTCGCCATTGGCAAAAAAACTGCGGCAGGCACTTTAGCACCATCACTGCTGTGTAAGCGGATCAGCACCTCATGCTGCAGAATATCTTTATCCTGCCAGGACATGACGGGCTGAAAACTCAATACAAAGCGCTGCTCTTGCAAAGCTTTGCTAAGCTCGGACCGCCACCAGACAGACCCTTTTGCTACCACTTTTCCTTGCTGATTAACTACACCGTAGGCCGAATTTTGCCCTTGCAGCTGCGCGGTCTTCAACGCCATATCGGCCTCAGACAGCAATTGGTAGGACGCCTGCCCGCGCTGATAAGCAGCATAACCAATATGCAGTACATCCTCATCGGGGCAATCAGCAAAACAGCTTGCCCGGCTCAATAATACCGCCATACGATCGCCAAGCTTCGCCATTTCATCAGCACCTAAACCAGCGACTAACAGTACTAAGTCATTGTCCGATAGACGCGCTAATACCGTGTCAGTGTATGAAGCAGCCATACCCTGCAAAATATCAATACAGCCGCGCAAACGCTGAAGTTGGCGTATACCGGCAACCCCCGCCTCAGCTTGGTGCACCTGTATCAGAAATAACGCACCATAACTAGGTTCAGCCTGGTCGTTTAAATAGTGTTGCAGCTTACTCTCAAAAAATACCCGGTTACCGACTTCAAGTTCGTGATCAATTAAACCTTGTACCCTGACTAAATGTCGCACTTCTTGATCGCGCTTTAGTAAGTGCGATATGCGCTGAGATATCTGTGCCAATTGCTGCCCCTCGGTTTGCTCAGGCGTCCGCTTTATCTCAAGTTGGTCATATAGGGCAGTAATCAACTGTTGCTGCGCTACAGCGTTTTGTTGCTGCTTGCGTAGGCGGTAAGAAAAATACATCCACAATAGACTACAAGGTAACAATACCAAGCCTGTAACTAAGGTTGCAGCGGCTATGCTATTGGGATTTAACAGATAAAATGCCCCGGATGTCAGTGACAACAGCATTATGGCTACCACTAAAAATAAAGGCGCATTAAATTGGCTGGAACGTCGAATCACCACAGTCAACTCCTTTTGTACTGTGTTCAGTGTTGATCTAAGACGGTTATTTGTCGAGTTTTTATGCAATAGATAATAAAAAACCCCGCTCTTGAGAGCGGGGTTCGGAATAGGCGCCTGGCGGTGAACTACTCTCGCATAGCGAATGCTACACTACCATCGTCGCAGCTGCGTTTCACTTCTGAGTTCGGAATGGGTTCAGGTGGTTCCACAGCGCTATTGCCACCAGGCAAAACTGTTTACTGTCTTTA
>JAJLKZ010000026.1:0-23249 GCA_033838465.1 Chromatiaceae bacterium | reverse complement strand
TAGTGATAAAGACGCGCCTTACTCCGCCAGTAAAAGCCTTGAACTGGATAGCCCCAGTAGCGACACACGTGTATTTCTGGCCAGCGCCATGCGCCTGCTCGATAGCCTATGGGTAAACGGCTACCGCTACGCCAAAGCCGGCGTAATGCTGGCCGACTTTTACGATCCAGGTGTTTATCAACCCAGCCTTTTTGATGAACCGTTAGCTGTAAAAGAGTCAGACCAAAAACTGATGCAGCTAATCGATATCGTTAACAGTAAACACGGTAAAGCCTTGTGGTTTGCAAGCCAGGGCACCAAACAGGAATGGGGTATGAAGCGGGAACTACTCTCGCCAGCTTATACGACTAACTGGCGAGAGCTACCGGTGGTTAAGTAGCGACACAATATTTACAGGTTGCTCGCTAGTATTTGGTAGTACTTAGTGAGTTTGTTATGCAGCTCAGCATTTACCCTGTCGTTTCTCGAATTAAGAGTAGATAGATACCGTAAGCTCGATAAGTAACTTTTCCACGAGGCATTATCTTGCTGGTCAATAACTTACTGGGCTAAGTTATTGCCTGCTCTGGCTTCCGATTTCGGACGCAATACCAAATTAAAAAACAGTGCGTTTTTTTCCTGCTTCGATATAGAGCGATCATTTTGAACTTGGTGCAGATACTGCTGCACAGTTTCCGGATAGTTTGAGGAAGCCTCATCGGATAACCAGGACGTCAACGATACCTTAGTTCCTTCTGCCAAAGCCGACTCTGTAGCAGCTTGATGCGGTGTATGTGTGTTAACTGCAGGTACGGAGTGAGATTGCTGAATATGTTGTAGCGAAACCATATTATGCTCCGGTCGCTCTTTTAAAAAATGTGCGAAATGGTATGGTCAAGTTAACCGGAACAGGTATTACAGATACAGTAAGAGAATGTAAGAAACTAACACAAAACAAACTCGGTCTGATTAAACCTCAACTATCCGCAGTTTAGCCGGAATATTCTCAAGGTAGTTCTTATACACGCTGAGCTCGGTTCCATCCTGCAGGATGAGCCGGGAATAAAGCTCGAAAAATGCAGTAGAGATTGATTGATCGCATCCATATCTTCGGGGTTATATAAATTTAAGGCAAGAGCTAACTTTTGAATGTTATTTACATTCTCAACAGAAGATTGAAATTTCCTAAGAATAGCCAATTAAAGCGATAACGGCGCTTGTGCCAACAATGCCCCAGCGTAAATTAACTAGCTGCTGCAGCTGATGCGCTGGCGTTAAGGCGGCAGAAATAATCGCAATTCTGGATATAAGCTCTCAAAAAAGACGGCTGCCAGGCAGCCGTTGCAAAATGCACAGTTAGAAACGACAGCGGGTTCGTCGTTCGTAATGCTGTTGTAGTTTACATAACAGCGCCGCAAATGGCGCTGCGGCATATTGTCGCAGCGCACTAACAGTATGTATTAAGGTGTTGCCGCTGTCTGCGGCGGTTTATCAGACTGGTAATGGTAGGCATAGTACACCACCGGTATTACCACCAGTGTTAGCAAGGTAGACACCAGGATACCAAAAATCAGCGCTACCGCCAGGCCACCAAAGATAGGGTCATCCAGGATAAAAAACGCCCCCAGCATGGCCGCCAGGCCGGTTAAAATAATAGGCCTGGCCCGCACGGCAGACGCATGCACGACAGCTTGCTGCAGCGCAACACCCTGTGCCACTTGCTGTTGAATATAGTCAACCAGCAAAATGGAGTTACGCACTATAATGCCCGCCAGCGCTATCATGCCAATCATAGACGTGGCGGTAAATTGCGCCTGCATCAGCCAGTGCCCCGGCATAATACCGATAATGGTTAGCGGTATCGGCGCCATAATAATCAGTGGCACGCCGTAGGATTTAAACTGCGCCACCACCAGCAGGTAAATCAAAATTAAACCGACACCATAGGCCAGGCCCATATCGCGAAAGGTCTCATAAGTGATTTGCCATTCACCATCCCATTTAATACTTACTGCATCGGTGTCATCCGGTGCAGTGATTAACTTCTGCGCCATATCAGGCATCTGTTCACTCAGCCGTGCGCTGATATCCAGCATGCCGTACAAGGGGCTGTCGCTGCCACCGGCCAAATCAGCGGTGACAAACACCACAGGCCTTAAGTCTTTGCGGTAAATTGCATTTTGCCGCTGTGTCTGTTGTCTTATCACGACCTCAGACAAAGGCACAGTGCCACCGCTGACAGTGGCGACCGGTAACTGTTGCAGTTGCTGCCAGTTGGCCAGGCTGGCTTCGTCCAGCTTTAACTGTATCGGCGTTAAATGATAGCGCTGTTCACTGCGCAGATAGCCAGCGTTCTGGCCGGATAATGCAATACTAAGCGCCTGATTCACCGCGGCCACTGACACGCCATATAAGGCGGCTTTTTGCTGATCGACCAGCAGATTCCAGCGTGGTTGTGCCGCTTCAATACTGCTGTCGATATCGGTAACATGATCGGCCCGGGCAAATACCCGGCTAATCTGCGCTGCCGCTGTCAGCTGGCTGGCATAATCGGGGCCGTATACTTCGGCTACCAGTGGCGCCATAACCGGCGGGCCCGGCGGCACTTCAACCAGTTTAATACTGGCGCCAGTTTCGCGCGCTAATTGCGCCAGATCCGGCCTTACCCGCAGCGCAATGGCGTGGCTTTGCTCATCACGCGCCAGCCGGCCGGCCAGATTCACCTGAATATCGCCCTGCCAGGGGTAGCTACGCAGATAATACTGCCGTACCAGACCGTTAAAGTTAATCGGTGCGGCGGTACCGGCATAGCTTTGCACATGCAACACCTCAGGCTGGCGCACCAGTACCAAGCTGATACGGTTTAGTACCGCCTGCGTTTGCTCCAGCGTGCTGCCCTCGGGTAAATCCACTACCAGCTGAAACTCTGATTTATTGTCAAACGGCAACATTTTTAATATCACCGCCTGTTGTTGTACCAGCAGCACCGAGCCGGCAATAGCCAGCAATAACCCCAGCAATAACCAGATGCGGTTAGTGCGGCCGGCACGCTGGCGTAAAAATGGCAGCATCAGGCAGCTGAATAAGCGTTCGGCTTTACCACCGTAATGCCCGCCGTGTTCACCAGCCACTGAACGGTTGGCAAACACGCGGAAAAACAGCCAGGGCGTAAAGATAAAGGCGACCAGCAACGAAATCAGCATGCCCATGCTGGCGTTGATCGGGATCGGGCTCATATAGGGCCCCATCAGGCCACTGACAAAGGCCATTGGTAACAACGCTGCCACCACGGTAAAGGTCGCTAAAATAGTGGGTGCGCCCACTTCCTCTACCGCGTAAGGGATGGCCTCCAGTAACGGCTTTTTACCGTCCAGCCAATGCCGGTGCAGGTTCTCAACCACCACTATGGCATCATCAACCAGAATGCCGATAGAAAAAATCAGCGCAAACAATGAGACCCGGTTCAGGGTAAAACCATAGGCCCAGGAGGCAAACAATGTAATGGCCAGCGTAATAATCACCGCCATGCCCACGACAAAAGCCTCGCGCCAGCCCAGCGCAAAGCCCACCAGCAACACCACCGATAAGGTGGCAAACAGCAGTTTTTTTATCAGGGTGTCGGCTTTATCTTTGGCGGTGTCGCCATAATTGCGGCTTTCGGTCAGCTGTATGTCCTGGCTTAAATAATACTGCTGCAGGCTGGCCAGTTTATGCTGTATTGCCCGGGTGACCTCTACGGCATTCTGGCCCGGCTGTTTCGCCACATACAGGGTTACCGCCGGGTATTGCTGTACGCCAGCGTCAGCGCGGGCGATATGCTGTACATAGCTATCGGGCTCCGCACTTTGCGCTGTTATATCCGCCACATCGGCCAAATACACCGGTAACGGCCCTTGTTCGGTTTGTTGTACGGCAATAATTAGCTGCGCCACATCCTCTACGCCGTTAAGTGCCAGCCCGGATTCAAGCAACACCTCGGTTTGCGGTTGGAGTAGCGCCATCTGCTGTTTGATGCCGCTGCTTTGTTGCAACACAGCCTGGATACTGGCCAGATCAATTTTATAAGCCGCCAGAGCACTTACATCAAAGCGCAGTAAAATTTGCTGTGGCGTGCTGCCCAGAGTATAAATATCGCGGGTGCCAGCCAGCTGTTGCAGTTGCTCTTCCAGGCCTTTGGCTGCCGCACTGAGATCAGCACGGCTTAGCGCCGGGTTGGCACTCCACAGCGTGACGGCATACACCGGCACATCGTCGATGCCTTTGGGTTTAATCAGTACCGGGCCAATTTGGCTATCGGCCGGTTGCCAGTCAGCATTGGCATAAAAAGCGTTATATAGCCGCACCAATGCCTCGGTACGGGGTTCGCCCACTTTAAACTGCACTGTCAGCACAGCCATGCCAGCGTCGGATACCGAGTACACATGCTCGATACCAGCAATTTCTGCAACAATTTTTTCTGCCGGTATCGCTACCTGCTTTTCTACCATCGCCGCGCTGGCGCCCCGGTAAGGAATAAACACATTGGCAAACGTAACTTCAATTTGCGGCTCTTCTTCACGCGGCGTAATAAACACGGCAAATAGCCCGAGCAAAAAGCCGACCAATGCCAGCAGCGGCGTGATCTGGTTACTTTTAAAACGATCAGCCAATATGCCGGACAGGCCTAAATGCTTACTCATAGTGCCGTTACTCCTGCGCTGTACGCCGCTGCTGGCTTAAGTCACTGGCATAAGCCGTGGCGTCGGCGGCTACTACGGCACCGGCCGCTAAGCCTGACAGTATCTGCACAGAGTGCGGATCCAGCGGTTGCAGGCGCACCTGCTGCAGTACCACGCCTTCAGGCAGTTGTTGCCAGACTGCGCTGACTTCGCCACGCCAAATGACGGCACTGCGCGGCAAACGCAGCACGCTCTGGCTGCCAATCTGCAACTTTAACCGCTGCCAGCTGCCGGGGTACAACGCATACTGGCTGTAATCGGCTTCTGGCAGGCTAAGCCGTAGCAAGTAGCTGTGCCCACCGCCACTGGCCTCGGGCGCTATAACGGGTTTAATCTGGCCTAAATCCAGTACACGGCCGTCGGCCAGCTGCAACTGTGCCTGCTCACTGTGTTGGGCGGCCACTAACTGGCGCTGCGCCAGTTGGCCACTTACCCTTAAATGCTGCAAGCTTAAACCACGGATCAGCGGTTTGCCGGGGGTCGCCAACTCGCCCAGTTCAACAAAACGTTGCTGCACTATACCGGCATAAGGTGCCCGTACCACGGTTTGCTCCAGTAGCTCAGTGGCCTGCGCCACACCGGCTTGCGCCTGCTGGGTGCGTGCTTTGGCGGCATCAAAGTTAGCTATGGCCTGATCCAGCGCCGCTTTGGCCACTAAGCCTTGCTGGCGTAATTCACGCGTGCGGTTAAGCTCTTTTTCGGCTTCTTGCTGGCGGCTTAGCGCTTCTGCTACGCTGGCTTGCGCCTGCTGCAACCGGGCACGTTGTTCGCTGTCACTAAAGCGCACTATTACCGCGCCTTGTGGCACTAAATCGTTCACGTCGTACGGCAACTCAATAATGCGACCACTGGTTTGCGCCGACACAGTTGAAGCGGCAATAGCCTCTACAGTGACTGGCAGCTGCAGCCACTGTGGTAGCGTTTCTTCGCTTAACGTCAGCCACTCCGTAGCCCTGGCCTGGCTTATACACAGCAGGGCGGCTAACACTAGCTGATAGCACAATTTCATTCGTCCCTCCGTTACACTGGCGTTTGCCAAAGATAGCCTAGTCGTTATCTTTAGTGCGATGAATACCAATGGCGCCTAACACGTATTTTTCGTAAATCGGCTCACTGGTGCCGTGTTTTACTTTGTATAAAAAGTATTTTTCAAACGCCACTTTGGCGACATGCACCCACTTGCCCATTGATGTCCAACTGGTATTACGCGGCGGATTTTGCGGCAGCGCGACAAAGGCGGCACCTTTATCGCCCATATCGGCCAGACAAATTGCATTCAGGGTGGGCCGGGTAGCCATCGGCTGGCCTTGCTCCAGACTAACAATATTCTCGACAATACTGGTGGTCATCGATTCAATCATAAAACCAGTCTTCGGCGCGCCGACCGGCACCGGCGTCACTTCCAGCGGCGGTATTGCCACACAAACCCCAGCGGCAAAGATATTGCTGAAAGCTTTACTGCACTGAAATTCGTCGGTTAGCACAAAGCCTTTCTCATTACATAAACCAGGTACGGCGGCAACCGCCTCTGAGCCACGAAATGACGGCAAAAACATGGCCAGTTTATAAGGCAGCTGGTGGCTGAATTCCACTTCGCCTTTACGGCTGATTTCATCCACGCTGGCAACGTCTGCGGTAAAACTATTGGTTCTGGCGTTGCATATCCATTTAATGTCACGCTGGCGGAACTCGTGCTCCATCATCGCTTTAGAGTCACCAACACCGCCCAGGCCCATATGGCCAATATAAGGTTCGCTGGTCACAAAGGTAATAGGCACCCGGTCGCGGATTTTCTGTTTACGCAGTAAATGTTCCAGCGTTAAAACATATTCGTAAGCCGGGCCAAAACAACTAGCGCCCTGCATGGCACCCACCAGCACAGGACCGGGTGCTTCAAGTAATTTTAAGTACGCCTGGTGCGCCTTTACTGCGTGATCAACGGTGCAGATAGACTGAGTAAAGTGTTCAGGCCCGGCACCGGGTACCAGCTCAAACGCCAGCCGGGGACCGGTGCACAATACCAGATAATCATATTGCCATTGCTGGCCGTCACCGGTCGTCAGGCTGTTATTGGCGGCATCAATCTGGCTGACACCACTGCTGTTAAACGGGATATGATACTTTTCAGCGTAAGGCGTTATATCTAACACCACCTTATCCCGGGTGCGTTCACCCAACGCCACCCAGGGGTTGGACGGCACAAACTGAAACTCAGTGCCTTCACCAATTAGCATCACCTGATGTTCTTCAGGCAGCTTTTGCCGTAGTTCATATACCACCGAAATACCGCCCAAACCTGCGCCAACAACTATTGTCCGTTTCATCGTTCACGTCCTTTAATTAGCATCACTCGTCACCGAAGAAGTGTAGTCAGGGTGTCAGCAAAAATCGTTGTTACCAGGTCAACTTTCTGCCTGAAGTTTGCGCCAGAACAAATCCCGTACCGTTAGCAACTCGCTTTTGCATCGGTTGACGGCTATATTAGTTCAGAAAAATCTAATTTAATGAGGTGATAAATGCAAGCAAATGTAGGTGGCATCGATAAAGTACTGCGTATCATCGGTGGCGTCGTGCTCATTGCACTGGCGGCAACAGGCACTGTCGGGGTTTGGGGTTGGATAGGTGTAGTGCCGCTGTTAACCGGGCTGTTTAACTTTTGCCCACTGTACAGCTTACTAGGCATTAAAACCTGCAAGCTATCCTGATTTACGACCAACAAACACGACGACAAGGCGCTTACTGCGCCTTTTATTATTCACGTCGGCCATTAAAGTGAAATTCATTCAATTGCTTATGCATGGCATCGTAAAAATAGATTAAGTTAATCTAATAAACTTATTTCCTTTAGTTATAAGCTTATTCTATATTGGAATACGAAAGTTGAGACCAACCCTAACTCACTGAGGATAAAACCATGACTGATACTACTGTAACCTTCCCACAACTGAACAAACCGGCACCGGCTTTTAATGCTAAAACGACTCATGGCATGAAAACGCTGGAAGACTATAAAGGTAAATGGCTGGTGCTGTTTTCGCACCCGGCCGACTTTACCCCGGTGTGTACTACCGAGTTTATGGGCTTTGCTACCCGCGCTAACCAGTTTGCTGCACTAAACTGCGAATTATTGGGCTTGTCTATCGACAGCGTACACTCACACATTGCCTGGGCACGTAGTATTGAGCAGAACTTTGGCGTGAAAATCACTTTTCCAATCATTGCCGACCTGTCAATGGAAGTAGCTAAGGCGTACGGCATGATACAACCGGGCGCCAGCGACACGGCTGCAGTACGTGCCACCTTTATTATTGACCCTAACGGCATACTGCGCGCCATGGTGTACTACCCAATGAGCAACGGCCGCAGCATAGACGAGTTTTTACGGGTGCTTAAAGCGCTGCAAACCAGCGACGAGCACAAAGTGGCTACGCCGGAAAACTGGCAGCCAGGTGACGACGTTATCGTACCACCACCTGCGACAACCGCTGATGCTGAAGTGCGTAAAGACCAGGGTTACAACTACGTTGACTGGTACTACAGCACTAAATCGCTGTAATGATTAACTGACTGTTTAATGACAGGGGGCCTTAGGGCCCCTTTAAAGCTTGGTGCAACGCCGGATAAGCAAGCTGCGACAAAATGCCACAGGGCTACCAGCCGAAAGAGGTATTAACATGGTACCGGCTAATGCTGCAGCACCCCGAAGCGTGCTCAGCGCAGCGTTACGGAAGGGTAAAACTAATGAATAAGTTATTCCTAATAGAAAGGCTGCTAATGCCTTTTATTCTGTCTATACTGATGACCTGTGTAATATCGTTTGTCAGCATTATCAAAGCATTAGGCTTAGATGGGTTTACTATTGCCGGCTGGTTCAGTGCCTGGATCTGGTCTTGGGGTATAGCTTTTCCTACCCTACTAATCCTACTGCCGCTGGTAAGACGTTTTACCCAATTGTTGTTATTAAAAATGACTGATGCTACAGCCAGCCGCTAACCGGAGTTAATTATGGAACTTGATCCGCTACTACTCTCCCGCATTCAATTTGCTTTTGTGGTGTGTTTTCACGCTATCTTCCCGGTATTTACTATCGGTTTAGCCAGCTTTATTGCGGTGCTGGAAACTTTATCTTTTAAAACTGGCAATCCAGTATGGCAAAAACTGTCTAAATTCTGGATCCAGGTGTTTGCCGTGGTGTTTGGCATGGGCGTGGTGTCCGGTATAGTGATGTCATTCCAGTTTGGTACCAATTGGAGTAACTTCTCCTACGCGACGGCGAATTTTCTCGGCCCGGTACTGAGCTATGAAGTAGTGACGGCGTTTTTCCTTGAAGCAGCGTTCCTAGGTGTGCTGCTGTTTGGCCGTGATAAGGTGCCACAGGGTGTGCACTTGTTTGCCGCCATTATGGTTGCCACCGGCACCTTTATTTCCTCGTTCTGGATTTTATCTGCCAACTCGCTGATGCAAACGCCAGCTGGCCTGGAGCTACGCGATGGCATGTATTATGTGGCGTCCTGGAGCGAAGCGCTGTTTACTGCCTCTTTTGGCTACCGCTTCTTACACATGGCGCTGGCGTCGTTTTTAACTGCGGCGTTAGTAGTGGCTGGCGTAAGTGCCTGGTTTGTGTTGCAAAAGCGTGAGTTCGATGCCAACCGCAAAGCGCTGTCTATTTCGCTGTGGATGTTACTGCTGCTGGCTCCGCTACAAGCTGTAGTGGGTGATTTTCATGGCCTGAATACCCTTAAACATCAGCCAATGAAAGTCGCTGCTATGGAAGGCAACTGGGAAACCCGTGAGGGCGTGCCGTTGCTGCTGTTTGCTATTCCTGATCAGGAACAACAGAAAAACCACTTTGAGCTGGGCATTCCGAAACTTGCCAGTTTTGTTCTAACACACGACTGGGACGGCACAGTGCCGGGGCTAAAAGAGGTGCCGGTAGAGGAGCAGCCGCCGGTGTTTATCGTGTTCTGGTCGTTCCGTATTATGGTGGGGCTGGGCTTGCTAATGATAGCTGTTGCCCTGTGGGGCTTAGTGCTGCGCCCGGGTGGTCGTTATTATCGCTCAACCGCATTCTTACAAACGCTCAGGCTAATGAGCATTAGCCCCTTCCTGGCGGTGTTAGCAGGCTGGGTAGTAACTGAAACCGGCCGTGCACCCTGGCTAATTTACGGCCAGATGACGCACGCGCAAGGCCTCACACCGTCTCTTACCGGTGGTATGGCACTGTTTACATTAATTGGTTATGTCGTGGTTTATAGCCTGGTATTCAGCTCAGGCGTTTACTACCTGCTCAAAGTGTTCCGTGGCGGCTTAGAAAAAGCTAATGCCCCACATGAGATGGACGAAGTTGAGCGGCCAATGCGGCCCTTCTCTGCCGCCCATGCCAGTTTAGAAGGAGATAAATAATGGAGCAGCCGTTTGATTTAACCCTGATTTGGGCTGGCATTATTGCCTTTGGTGTAATGATGTATGTGTTAATGGATGGCTTCGATTTGGGCCAGGGCATTTTATTTCCGTTTGCCCCTACAGAGCATCACCGCGATGTGATGATGAACTCGGTAGCACCGGTGTGGGATGGTAACGAAACCTGGCTGGTGCTGGGCGGTGCCGGACTACTGGCGGCCTTTCCACTGGTGTACTCGGTGTTTTTGCCGGCGCTGTATATCGGGGTATTTTTGCTGCTGGCGGGGCTTATTTTCCGCGGTGTCGCCTTTGAGTTTCGCTTTAAAGCAAAAACATCACGCTACTTATGGAACTGGGCCTTTGCCGGCGGCTCTATTGTGGCCTCCTTCGCGCAAGGTGCCGTAGTGGGCGCTTACATTCAGGGTTTTGCTACCGAAAACTTCCGCTATGTTGGCGGCGCACTGGATTGGCTAACACCCTTTACCGTGATCACCGGTCTGGGCCTGGTGGCTGGTTACGCTTTATTAGGTGCTACCTGGCTGATTATGAAATCAGAAGGCGAGGTGCAGCAATGGGCGTACAAAATAGCGCCGCGTTTGCTACTGGCAGTACTGGTGGTATTTGCTGTCATCAGCGCCTATACCCCCTTTGTTGACCCAAGGGTGATGTCACGCTGGTTTGATGGCTTCTCACTGTTATGGTTATTGCCGGTACTGGCAATGTATTGCGCCTGGGTGATCTACAGCTCGTTAAAACAACAGCGTGAAGGCATGCCGTTTGTCGCCACTATGGGGCTGTTTTTGTTTACTTACCTGGGCTTGCTGGGCAGTAAGTGGCCATATATGGTGCCACCTGATTACACGCTGTGGGATGCGGCATCAGATTACAGCTCACAGTTGTTCCTGCTGTTAGGTTTCTTGTTTGTGATCCCCATAGTGCTGGCCTACACCGCCTGGACGTACTGGGTATTTCGCGGCAAAGTAAAACAAGGCGGATACCATTAGGTGACAGCGGAGCAAGGCACTACCGCTAAAAGCATTGCAGCTAAAGACAGTAAAGCTGAGCACGCAGCCGGTTTGGCCCTGCTAAACCGGCTGCGGCAACAGGAGAAAACCCGCTTAAGCCTGAGTGTATTGGCCGGCAGTGCGGCCACTTTGCTGCTTATTTTAAGCTGGTATTTTATCGCCCGGTTAATCCAACAAGTGGTGCTTGCACCGCCTATAGAAAGCAGTGCTGTGCCATTACAGGCAGTGCTGATTGTTAGCCTGCTGCTGGCACGCAACCTGGCCCTGTACTGGCAAGAGCAGCTGGCACAAACGGCTAGTAACACTATCCGAGCCAGCCTGCGCCAGCAGCTATTACATGCCTGGCAGGCCACAGCGCCCGCCACGCTGCAACAACGGGCGGCCAGCAGCCATGCCGGGCACTGGCTGGAAGACACCGACGCGCTGGACGGTTATATTGCCCGCTATTTTCCGCAGCAGCAGCTTATGCTGTTATCACCGCTACTGATTTTAGCCGCCATAGCGTTAAGCAACTGGCTGGTGGCGCTGCTATTACTGCTTAGCGCCCCGCTGATCCCGTTATTTATGTCGTTAATTGGCATGGGCGCCGAGCACATTAACCAACAGCATTTAACCCAGCGCCAGCGCCTGGCCGGCCACTTTTTAGACCGGCTACGCAAAATGACGCTGATTAACCGCCTCGGTGCCGCCGAACAGGTAAAAGCAGAAGTGGCCAGCCGCAGCGAACGTTACCGCCAACTGGTGATGAAAACCCTGCGGCTGGCGTTTTTATCCTCCGCGGTACTGGAGTTTTTTGCCAGCGTCGCCATTGCCGCTGTGGCTATCTACATTGGCTTTGTGTTATTTGGTGCCATCAATTTTGGTCCGGCGCAAAGTTTAACCCTGGCCAGCGGCATTTTTATGCTGGCACTGGCACCGGAATTTTTTCAGCCGCTGCGCCAGTTTGCCCAGTCTTATCATGACCGCGCTGCCGCTATTGCCGCTGCCGCTGAGCTGGCCCCGGTGCTGCTGCCTATAGCAAAAGCCCCGGCACAAATTGCTGCGCCGGCCAAAGCAGACAGCCCCACCTTTGTCTGCCAGCAGCTAAGCGTTAGTACAGCTGCAGGCAACATCATTTGCCCCGTGCTTAACCTAAGGCTAACGCCGGGGCAATGTCTGCTGATTAGCGGCCCCTCGGGCGCCGGTAAAACCACCTTGCTAAATACTTTAGCGGGTCTAAGGCCCGCTTCCAGCGGCCAGGTGCTGCTAAACCAGCAGCCGGTTAACCAAGCCCGGGTATTTTATATGCCACAAAAGCCCTGGGTGTTTAACGGCACGCTTCGTGAAAACCTGTCAGTACTCAGCCCGGATGTTGATGATAACGCCTTGCTATCTGCGCTAAACACTGTTGGTTTAGCCGGACTATGTGCCTCGCCGGCCGAACTGGATAAACCATTGTCAGAGCGAGCTGAAGGTTTATCCGGTGGCCAGCTGCAACGGCTGGCATTGGCACGGGCTTTACTGTCACCGTTTGACATTTTAATGCTGGACGAACCCACGGCCAGCCTGGATTTGGCCAGCAGACTACAGATCATTGCCTGCCTTAAGCAGTTAAAACAGCGCTACAGCTTAATTATAGTTAGCCATGATGTTGAGCTTCTCACTCTGGCGGATCAACATTTGCAAATTACATCAGCAGCTTGCGAGTTAAAGGAGTGCTATGCAGAGGTTTAATACCACTAAGGCGATGCGCTTTTGGTTAAGCTTGTTTATGCGCGCTAACCGTCACCGCCTTGCGCTGGGAGCCGCACTGGCGATTGCTACCGCGCTGTCGGGCATAGCGCTGTTGGCCCTGTCGGGCTGGTTTATTACCGCTACCGCCCTGGCCGGCGCGGCAATAGCACTGGGGTTGGTGTACGCGCTGGATATTTATCTGCCCGGTGGCGGCATACGGTTTTTTGCCTTAAGCCGCACCGCCAGCCGTTACTTTGAGCGGCTATACAACCACGATACGGTACTGGGTCAGCTGGCTAGGAGCCGGGTGGCGCTGTTTACAGGCTTGCAACAGTTATCCCGCGCCCAAAGCCTTAGCAGCAGTGACAGTGACTGGCTTAACCGCCTGACTGCAGAGTTGGATGCACTAGACAACCTGTACCTGCGGTTACTGTTACCACCACTGGTGACCCTGCTTAGCACTGTGCTGTTTTTTGCCATATTGGCATTATGGATACCGCTGTTTTCGTTAAGCACAGCTGCCGCCCTGTTACTGGTTTTAGTGCTAAGTTGTGTGCTGTTTTTACGGCATAATATTACCCAGGGGGCCGCTCTGGTCGGGCTGTTTTTGGCTGCAAGAGCTGAAGTAATACAGCAGCACGAAGGTATGGCCGAGCTAAGTGCCAGCCAGAGCCTGCCACGCTACCAGCAGCGGTTACGCCAGAGCAGCAGCGCCATACAGCAGCAAGAACAGCTACTGCAACAGAGCAAAGCCCGCCTGCAGTTGCTACTAAATTCACTACAGAGTGCAGTATTTTTGCTGCTTATTTTCGCCCTGCTTAATGGCTTTACAGCAGGCACAGTCAGTGCGCCGGTGGCAGTGATGTTTATCTTAGGCTGGCTGGGTGTAGCCGAGCTGATAAGCAGCCTGCCGACCCAGCTTGGTTATTTTGGTAAAACGGCCTTTTCTGCCGTTCGGCTGGCACAGTTAGCCCAGCCATCTGACACCGTTACTGCAGAAACTAAAGCGCGGCAAAACGACACCATAAGCAGCATACACCTTAGCGTGCAGACACACCCGCGTATTGCCCTCAGCGCAGAGCAAGCCCTTAACCTGATACTGCAAGGTGACAGCGATAAGCTGTTAGTAACCGGCGCCTCGGGCTGTGGAAAATCTACCCTGGCTGCCTGCCTGGCAGCTGAGCAGGCCCACCCGGCGATTAGCCTAACGCTAAACGGTAATGAATTAAACGCGGCCGAATGGCAGGGGTATCAGCAACAGGTAGCTTACTTAGCCCAGGGCAATGCGGTGTTTGCCGACACCCTGCGCTATAACCTGCAGTTAGGCCAAAATGCGTTACCCGAGCAAGCCCTGTGGCAAGCATTAGCAACAGTGGAATTGGAGCAGTGGGCCCGGGCCTTGCCGCACGGCCTGGATACCTGGCTGGGTGATTGGGGCCAGAACCTGTCAGGCGGCCAGGCCCGCCGGCTTAGCCTGGCCAGATTATTACTGCGCACACCTGCGCTGGTAATACTGGACGAGCCTTTTAACGGCCTTGACGCACAGATGACAGAGCGGATCTGGCAGAATATTCAGCCCTGGCTGACCGGCAAACTGGTACTATTGATACTGCATGAAAAACCAGCGCAGTTCGCTAATATCGACGCTTATCAGCAAATTAGGCTCAGTGAGTAATGAGTATCTGTTTTACTGAATTGAGCTGACTATAGGCTATTAGTCGCTCTTCTGGCAAACTTATGCAGCCCGAGCCCGGCAAGATAAAGGCCAAAGCCGAATACCGCATGGGTAATAAGGACTTTTAACTGTAAACCCAAGGGATCAGGGGTTAAAGTGCCTGCAATACCGGCTCCCATGCCAGGTTGCAAAACAAAAAATGGCACTACAGAGGTGGCCAGCCCAACTATCATAGCAGGTAACAGCTTTGGCGATTTAAACCAGCTTACCCGCCACAACCCAATCAGAATGGCCGCAAATAGGATACCTATACCATAGTGTCCCAGCCAACCCAGCAGAAGCTCACCTTGAATTGATGTGGCTTTTGCAATTGACTCGTGCCGAAATTGACCATCGAACATATACAACACCCAACGGCCAATATGCTCATATTTGGTCAAAGGCTGCCCTAATAACTCGTGTCGCAGCAAATTAAACAGGTCTAAAAAAGCAGTAGCGAAAATGCCGATTGTGGCAGTTAGCCACGCTATAGTGAAAGCCCGATTCATAAGACCCCAGTTGCCAGAATAATTATCTGATATAAAAAAACGGCTGCCAGGCAGCCGTTGCAAAATGCATCAGAACAGTGAAGGTGCTTTCACTCAGCATGCATATAAAGCTTACATAAGTACACTCTAAATTACCATGTGGCAAATTGTCGCAGGCGTAAACTCCATCAGATTGACAATTTTTGCTGGTAACGCACTGTTTAAGCAGCGTCTACGGCAACATGCTACGCAGCATCCAGGCCGTTTTTTCATGTACATTTAAACGCTGCGTCAGAATATCCGCTGTTGGCTGATCATTTGCCTCCTCCACAAGCTCGTATAGTGAACGCGCTGTTCTGGCCGTGGCCTCCTGTGCTTTAACAAGATGCTTAAGCATATCGTTAGCAGGTGGCACGCCCTCAACCTCGGCAAAACTGGCTAACTTAGCAAACTCTTTATAAGTACCCGGGGCCGGATGACCTAGTGCACGGATCCGCTCGGCAATGTCGTCCAAGGCATTCCACTGTTCTGTGTATTGCTCCATAAACATATTGTGTAAACCATTAAATTGTGGGCCTGTCACATTCCAATGAAAGTTATGCGTCATCAAATAAAGGGTGTAACTATCTGCCAGCAACTTCGACAAACCATGGGCAATTTCTTTACGATGCTCAGCACTGATACCAATATTTGGTGCCTGTGTTTCCTTTTTGTCTTTGCTCATCACAATGTCCTATTGACGTTTAAAAGGTTGAAATTATGCAGTAAAAAGCCAACTATTTATCAAGTATGTCTGAAGTCTAGCTTATTTGGATTTCAGCGCAACCACCTGGCTAACAGCCGCCAGGCCGGTGTGGCCAACACCTTCCAGCACATGGCGCTCAGTGGCCAATAAGTAAGGGATCTGCAGCCCGGTTAGCTCGCTGGCCAGCAAGCTGGTGCTGTATAACATATTGATGTCGCCCGGCCCGCCGCTGCCGTATTTAAGCTGCTCTGGGCGGTAAAATTCACCAATAAAAATACCCCCGGGTTTAAGTGCCGCTGCAATTTGAGCAAAAATGCGCTGGCGCAATGCTGGTGGTAAATGCATAAAAATTGCCACTATGCCGTGCCATTGCTGCTGGCCAAGCTCAAAGCTGGCTAAATCGGCCTGTATCAGGTTAAGCCTAACCTGATGCTGTTGCGCCAGTTTTTCTGCTTTTTGTAGTGCCACGGCTGAAATGTCTACCGCGGTAACGTTACAGCCACGTTTTGCCAGATACACCGCATTACGGCCCTCACCCTCAGCAAGGCAGAGCACATTAGCGCCTGGGGCAAGTTTATGTTCCTGCTCTAGCAGAAAGTCATTCGGTAAGTCACCATAGACCAGGTGCTCACAAGCATAACGTTGATCCCAAAACTGAGCTGCTGACATTGTTTCTCCTATCGGCCTAACCATTAATTTAGCTTTACCTAATGTACATATCTAAGGTTCAACACAACAGCAAATATAATAGATTAGCCTAAGCGATTATTTTGCTCAGGTGCTGCCAGGTTAGCCAATAACCCGGCCTTCGCCCTGCTCTTCGTGTGTTACACCATCACGGATGTGATAAATACGCTTAAAGGTGGGGATAATCTTTTCATCATGCGTTACCACTATAACGGCGGTTTGAAAGCGCTGTGCCATGTCGTTAAGAATGCGGATAACGGCCAGCGCCCGCACTGAATCTAACGGTGCTGTGGGTTCATCAGCCAAAATAACCGGCGGCCGGTTCACTAAGCCACGGGCAATAGCAACACGCTGCTGCTCGCCACCTGATAATTGCGAAGGCATAGCAGTGGCGCGGTGCTGCACATCCAGCGCGGTTAGCAGCTCGACCGCCCGGCTGCGCGCCTGGGCATTGGCAACGCCTGCCAGCATCGGCAACAAAGCAACATTATCGGTGACATCAAGAAACGGAATAAGATAAGGCGCCTGAAACACAAAGCCAATATTGTCCCGGCGCAGGGCCCGCAAGTCTTTTACCTTCCAGCCGTCGTCAAAGATGAGCTTATCACCTAAGCTCATGCGCCCTTTAGTGGGGTCTATTACCGCCCCCAAACATTTTAACAAGGTGCTTTTGCCTGAACCTGACGGGCCTATCAGCCCGACTACTTCGCCGGGCGCGACATACATATTAACGTCTTTTAATGCCATCACCGCGTTGTCGCCAGAACCATATTGTTTTGACAACCCCTCAATACGTATTCCCTGCTGCGCCATACTAACCTCCTATCGCTTCGGCCGGGTCAACCCGCAGCGCCATGCGAATAGACACCAAACTTGATAACAGGCAAATAAGCATAATCGCCACAAAGCCAATTAAGGCATCGACCGGCATCAGTAACACGTATTTGGGAAACAATGGTGCAGCAAAAGTAGCGCTGATTTTACCGACCACAAAACCAATGCCGCCAAGCACCAGTGCCTGCTGGATAATCATCGCGGCAATAGTGCTGTTTTTAGTGCCGATAAGCTTTAGCACGGCGATTTCACGAATTTTATCCATGGTCAGGGTATAAATAATAAAGGCCACAATGGCTGCACTGACTAACGCCAGGATCACTAAAAACATGCCTATCTGTCTGGCCGAGGTGACAATTAACTTACCAATCAGTATGGCTTCCATCTGTGCTCTGTCGTACACGGTCAGCCGTTGCCAGCGCCGGATGGGTGCGGCAACGTTATCTGCTACATAGCCTGGCTGGATACGCACTAAAATGGCATTAACCGCGTTATTACTGGTTTGGCTGGCAATAACCGCATCAAGCACGCCTGTCATGCCGGGCCGGTTAAAGGCCGGGTTTTCCCGGCTGCGTTGTCGTTGGTCCAGTAAGGCAGCGTTGTCTTTTATAAATTGGGCCGCCTGGGCATCTTTTAACGGGATGAAAATCATTGGGTCACCACCGGATGACACCATACGCCGGGTTAGCCCCACTACGGTATAGTGGTTGCGGCGAATAGTAATCTGCTGGCCCAGTTTAAAACCGCTGGCCATATCGGCAACGGCTTCGTAATGGCTACGGCTAATATGTCGCCCGGCAATCAGTTGCGGCGGCCAGCCCGGCTGCCCGGCGCCGCCGGCAGCGATGCCAACCACCATGGCCCTGACGTCTCTGGTGTCCTGGCGCACCTGCATGGTCAGGTAGGTAACATTGGCGACAGCCGCCACGCCGGGCATGCTGCGGATACTGCGCCACAGATCGTCAGCCACACTGGAGGATTCCGCATAAGGCCCCAGCGTATCTTTTTGCACGACCCACAAATCAGCACCGCTGTTATCCAGCAGCACTCTGCCGTCATTTACCATACCGCGATACACACCGGCCATAACCAGGGTCACACCAATTAACAGGCCCAGGCCAAAACCGGTAAAGACAAACTTGCCCCAGGCATGCAGGATGTCACGCCCGGCAAGGCTGATCATTGCTGTGCTCCGGCTAACTGGCTGACAATCGCTAACCGGCTGTTTTCAGTCAGGCTTTTCTCGCTGTACAGCACAATGTCATCGCCATTTTGCAGCCCGTCGAGCACCTGAATATTCCCGGCTAAATCGCTGCGGCCAAGTGTTAATGGCACAAAGCGTTGGCGGCCGTTTTGCAGTAGCCAGACGCCCCTATGCCCATTAACCAGCCGCAGCGCAGCATTGGGTATGGTTGGCTCGGCCTGTAAAGCGGGCAAGGTTACCGTCACCTCAGCCAGCTCACCCAAAGGCGGCAATGGCGATGGCAAGGCCGAAAATGTAATTTTGGCAATGGTTTCTTCGGTAATGCTGTCGGCCACCGGCTCTACCCGGCCGACGATACCGGGCATAACCTCTGTCGCTCTAGAGCGCAGTGTCACCCTGGCTAACAAGCCTGCAGCTAAGCCCTGCGCCGAAATCTGGTCAAACCGGGTATCTACCCACAAGCTGTCGGGGTCGATGATTTCTATAATGCTTTGCCCTGCCACCACAACCGAGCCTGGCTCAAGTTCGCGTTTGGTAACTATGCCATTGTGCGGCGCCACCAATTGCAGGTAATTTTTTTGTGCCACCAGGGCGTTTTGCTCTGCCTGCAGGCGATGTAAATTCTGCTGCGCCACCAGTAAAGCCGCGTTGGCTACTGCCAGTTCCTGCCGCTTTGCCGCAATAACTTCCTCGCTGGTACCGCGCACCTGCAGTAATTGCTCATAGCGGCTGGCTTGCGATTGCGCATAGCGCAAATTCGCCTCTGCCTGAGTTAAAGCCGCAGCGGCCGCTTCGATGGCAGCATGTTGCGCTTTTAAGCGCTCGTCTAAATCGACCGGGTCCATTTGGCCGATAACCTGGCCTTTGCTTACCACATCACCCACGTCAACCGTGAGTTGCTGCAGTTTACCCGCCATAACCGGGCCAATTTTATAGCTGGAGCGCGCCTGTATGGTGCCTATGCCAAAAATGTCCGGCGTAATGCTTTGCTGCTGCACCCGGGTTGTGGTGACCTTTACCGGTGCCAGGGGGCCAGAGCGTAATATCACAAACACAAACAGCACCAGCAACGGCACGGCCACGGCAAGTAATCCGATAGTACGACGTTGAAACGGCAAACCAGGCATGACCTTCTCCGAAATATAAAACTAATTTAGAGCTGTAATATCTAACTTGGCAGCAAATTCATCAGGATATAAAAAAAGGCTGGGTTACCAGCCTTCAAAGTGTCGTTGAAACACGGTGCGGGTAAAGAAGCAAACCCACAACATGAATCTAATCACTTATCAGCTATCTGTAAATGCGACAAATTGCCGCAGTGATAACTTAGCGACACTTACTTAGCTTCATTATTACTTGCCTTGTTGATCTATCGCAAATATAAATTAGACAAGACTAATATATTTGTTTCATTTTAGCATAATTTTATTCCATATTTATATATGACAAATTTAGCCACCTATCTTCAGTGGCAATCGGCAAATAATTGCGAGGTTTACACCTGCAAAGGAGCATAAAATGACTGATTTTCATGTCGAGACGTTTTTAGATGACGATAGCGAAACCTTTAGCTATGTGGTTAATGACAGCACAACCAAGCAAGCTGTGGTAATTGATCCGGTGCTGGATTTTGATTACAAGTCTGGCCGTACCTCAACCGCCAGCGCCGAAAAGATGCTGGCTTACATTAAGCAGCATAACCTTAGCGTGGAATGGATACTGGAAACCCATGCTCATGCTGATCACCTGTCGGCGGCACCGTTTTTTAAACAACAGCTGGGCGCCAAAATTGGCATTGGTGAACACATTAAGCAGGTGCAGCAGATTTTTAAAGACGTATTTAATTTAGAAAAAGAATTTCTGCCCAATGGCGCCCAGTTTGACCGTATGTTTAGTGATAATGAAGTACTAAAGGTTGGTAAATTGCGTATCCGTGTAATGCATACACCGGGGCATACGCCGGCAGATTTGGCGTACATCATTAACGAGCAGGCTGCTTTTGTCGGTGACACCCTGTTTATGCCAGATGTCGGCACTGCCCGCTGCGACTTTCCCGGCGGCAGCGCTACCACCCTGTATCGTTCAATTCAACGGTTACTGACACTGCCGCAGGATACGCAGATTTATGTTTGCCATGATTACCCGACTGCCGGACGCAAGCATGAGTACCTGACCAGTGTCGCAGAGCAACGCAAACATAATATTCACGTACAAGACGGCATAAGTGAAGCGCAATTTGTCGCCAAACGCGAAGCACGCGATGCAACCCTGGAAATGCCCAGACTGATATTGCCTTCTATTCAGGTTAATATCCGCGCCGGACAGATGCCGCCGGCCGAAGCGAACGGCAAGGTGTACTTGAAAGTACCAATTGATCAACTGTAATTATTTTACCTAAGTCTTATATTTCAAGTCGCAGCTATATAAAAGCTTCGGCTTGAAATATTTTAATCAAATCATCGTTACTGATATGTTAGAAACTAAAGATTTTAAACTCAGGATTGAGTAATTTAGCCGCAATAACAGGTGGCTTAGCACTTTTAATCCCCGCTTTAAGGACTGCTTCACCGACTTTATTCGGCAGGTAAAGCGCACAAACCTCTACGGTTACCCCTTGCTGCATAAGGTTATCCAGCAACTCTGCCGGTGATTTATCCAACGGTTTTAATTTTGGTGGGTTGGTGTTCACTAGGGCCAGATCACCAGCCTCGCCACATAATAGCAGATGGACTTTTGCTTTTTGCTGCATCATCTGACCAGATAACACCATTGCCATACCCTGGGTTTGTGTACTGCCACTGGTAAGATAGACCAGCACATCCTGAGCATAGACTTGAGCTGAAAACATACCTGCTAAAGCTAGCGACACTATAGAAGTTTTTACTAATTTACGCATAAATTTTTCCTAATCTTGATTATTTAACTACTAACAGCTGCGTTTATTGAGAGTCGCATTGAGACAAGTTGTTGCGAGCCTTAAGGACAGTAATTTGCTATTTACCCGCACGATATTAGGGTTCCAAAAGGCTCAGTGTTACTCAGGCCTCAACTTTAAAACCAGCATCAATCCAGCCTTGCAGTCCACCTGTTATCGAAAATACTTTTTGAAGACCCATTTGCTTCAATGTCAGCGCGGCAAGGGCAGAACGCGCACCGGAACGACACATTACATAAACAGGTGTTTCAGCAAGTAAGACTGGCTTGGCCCTAACACCTTAACCGAACCTGTTGTATCCATCAGACCGGTAAAGGGCTCTTTTAGAATAATACCTTTGCGCTTTGCCAATTTAGACAGTGACCAGACACGCTCTAAATTTTGTTTTAAACGCTCACCCAGGCTGGAATCGGTTAAGCGACCATCAGCAAACTCATCCGCCAGCTTATGGTTATGTAACCAAGGCTGATGCAGCCACAGCTCCTTCACTTCTAACTCGTTGAGTAACACCTCTAGGCCATTAATATGATCTTGATCCGGATGAGAACTGATGACCAAGTCAACGCGATCGGTGCCAAAATGTGTGCGGATATGCTCCACCAGTGCCGTACCGGTATCGCTAAAACCGCCATCAATCACTACAACAGTTTGCTCATGGCGGTTGCCATGTAAATTGCCAAACCGGATGGCAATCGCATCACCGCTTTTAGACTCGCTACCGACACCTAAAAAATCAACTTCGTAACCCATGTTGTATCTCCTGTGAAATGTTAGTCACAAGAGGTAATTCATGAGTTATGCCATATAAATTTACTTATATAAATCAATAAAATAGAATAAACTCAAACTGGAGGCAGTCCGATAATAGTAATAATATTTACTAGATAGCAAATATTATTACCATTATGGAGCTGTTAGTGCTTACGAGGTTTAAGATAAACGACATTTGACGAATTGCCAGGGGTTGGCGCGTTTGTGTCAGGTTCTGCTGAAAAAGATGCAGCACCGCCAATAAGGGTTGTGCTGTAATCCAGTAACGCTAGCACGGGCACCACTTTACCCTTAGCTTTATTCAGCCGTTTCGGTTGGGTATTCAGGTAAACGGCTAACTCCAGCGCCAGCTCAGGCGAAAGTGCATCTTGTCGTCTATCAGCCAGAGTTTGGGTTACCCAAAGCCCGGCATCAGTCACATTGCCGTTTACACTGCGGTCAGTGTTTTTAACCCACTGCGGTTCAAATGTGACTTCGCCAAGGTTGCTTAAAAGCAGCGCAATATCGCTGCGCGGCATTATGTGTGATAAGCGCAGTGTTTCGGCCAACACCCACTGCCACTCCATTTGCAGGCGCTGGGTTAGCTCTTCAACGCTCATTAGCAAGTCTACCGGAATAAACAGGGTAAACCGGCTGTCGGCTTCAGTGGCAATAATGGTTTTATGCCAGCTACCGTAGCGGTTTTCAATAATATGTAACTGCCAGCACATTTGCTCACGGGTGCTAGTAACGGTATTCACCCCAACCTGCTGGCCTGGTTCGGCAGGCAATCGTGGCAATTCGGTTTTAAGCCACTTGGTTAGAGCGTTGGTTGCCGTGAACAGGATTTTCATTTTTTACCTGTATACTTGTGCTTTACAACGAGGTTGTAATTTCAGACATCATTACTTAAAAATTTAGATAAGATCACGAAAATAATACCGGCGGCTACAGTTGCTAATTCTCGCTTCCCTCTGCACAACATAGTGCAAAAGAGCCTTATCAGCTGTAACAGCTGGGCACACACCCAACAACCACTAAAATCAGATCACCTGGC
>JAJLKZ010000025.1:0-12501 GCA_033838465.1 Chromatiaceae bacterium | reverse complement strand
CTGATTTGCCCAATCGCGATGGACGAAGGTTTACGCTTCGCAATCCGTGAAGGCGGCCGCACAGTAGGTGCTGGTGTAGTATCAAAAATCCTGGCTTAATAAGCTGAGATTGAAAAAGGCCCTGCGGGGCCTTTTTTGTTGCTACAGGCTAAATATGTTCCAATAGCTTAAGGTGTGCTTGTTTTAGCCGGTTAAGACAGTATAATGAGCGGCTATTTGCAAACCCGGCACAGTTTGGGTTTACAACCTTGTAGGGGCATAGTTCCAATTGGTAGAACAGCGGTCTCCAAAACCGATGGTTGGGGGTTCGAATCCCTCTGCCCCTGCCAATATTTTTCGGTAAAGCACGGCTTTACCGGTAGTGTGTTGCTATAAGCAAGTCAAGGTGAAGTGAGTCAAAGCATGAACGCAGCAAGTGAAACCCCAAAAAGTGGATTTGATATAGTTAAGTGGTTGCTGGTCTTTGTTATTTTGTCACTGGCAGTAGTGGGTAACTACATTTACGAATTGGGTGCCTTAGAGCGCGCTATCGCTATTGTTGTGCTGGTTATTGTTGCCGGTGTCGTAGCCGGGCAAACGCAGAAAGGTAAAACCTTTATTAACTTTGCGAAAGAATCCCGTACAGAGGTACGCAAAGTAGTATGGCCAACCCGCCAGGAAACGATGCAGACGACATTGGTTGTGTTAGTGGCTACTGTGATTATGGGTTTAATCCTGTGGGGCTTAGATGCCATCTTATTGCGCTTAGTGTCATTTTTAACCGGATTGGGGATTTAACCATGGCAGGAAAGATGCGTTGGTATGTAGTGCAGGCATTCTCGGGCTTTGAGCAACGTGTTGCTACTTCGCTGCGCGAACATATTAAAATTCATCAGATGGAAGACAAGTTCGGCGAAGTGTTAGTGCCAACTGAAGAAGTGATTGAAATGCGCGCTGGCCAGAAACGTAAGTCTGAGCGCAAATTCTTCCCGGGCTATGTGTTGGTGCAGATGGAAATGTGTGAAGAAGCTTGGCACTTGGTGAAAAGCGTGCCGCGGGTATTAGGCTTTATCGGTGGTACGTCAGACCGACCTGCGCCTATTTCTGAAAAAGAAGCTATGACCATTCTCAACCGTCTTCAGGACAATGCTGATAAGCCGAAACCGAAGACACTGTTTGAAGCTGGTGAAGTGGTGCGTGTTACGGAAGGCCCGTTTGCTGACTTTAACGGCGTGGTAGAAGAGGTCGACTACGAAAAGAGCCGCGTAAAAGTATCTGTGCTGATTTTCGGTCGCTCTACACCGGTTGATCTGGAATTCGCCCAGGTCGAGAAAGCTTAAGATAAAGATTGTAACCGGGCGCTGATTAAAATATAATCTGCGCCCTTTTTAACGTTGGGAAGCCGCTTGAGTAAGTGTCCTCGCACTTACAAGGCTATGACCCAAAAACAGAGGTGAAACATGGCAAAGAAAGTCACTGCACTTATTAAATTGCAGGTTAAAGCCGGTATGGCTAACCCGTCGCCACCAGTAGGTCCGGCGCTGGGTCAACACGGTGTGAATATCATGGAATTCTGTAAAGGCTTCAACGCCCGTACAGAAAGCCTTGAAAAAGGCATGCCAATCCCAGTAGTGATTACTGTTTATAGCGATCGCTCGTTCACATTCGAAACCCGTACGCCTCCAGCGTCTTTCCTTTTACTGAAAGCAGCTGGCTTAAAAGGTGGTTCAGGTCGTCCTAACACCCAGAAAGTGGGCAAAGTTACAGCAGCTCAAATTGATGAGATCGTTAAGGTGAAACAGCCTGACTTAACTGCTGCAGATCATGCCGCTGCGGTGCGTACTATTGAAGGTACTGCCCGTTCAATGGGTTTAGTGGTGGAGGGCTAACAGATGGCTAAATTAACAAAACGCGCTAAGTTAATCCGCTCTAAAGTAGATTCAACCCGCGAATATGACATCAACGAAGCCGTTGCTCTGTTAAAAGAATTAACTGCTGGTAAGTTCGTTGAAAGCGTTGACGTTGCCGTTAACCTGGGTATCGACGCACGTAAATCTGACCAGAACGTACGTGGTGCAACTGTACTACCTCACGGTACTGGCCGTACCGTTCGTGTAGCTGTGTTCACTCAGGGTGCAAACGCTGAAGCGGCTAAAGCTGCCGGTGCCGACATCGTTGGCATGGAAGACTTAGCTGAACAGGTTAAGAAAGGCGAGATGAACTTTGACGTAGTTATCGCATCGCCAGACGCTATGCGTGTGGTCGGTATGTTAGGTCAAATCTTAGGCCCACGTGGTTTAATGCCTAACCCGAAAACTGGCACTGTTACCCCTAACGTAGCAGAAGCCGTTAAGAACGCGAAAGCGGGTCAGGTGCGTTACCGCAACGACAAGAACGGTATTGTTCATTCAACTATCGGCAAAATCGATTTTGACGCTGATAAGCTGAAAGAAAACTTAGAAGCGCTGCTGATTGCACTGAAGCGTGCTAAGCCATCAGTTGCTAAAGGCGTTTACATCAAGAAAGTAACTATCTCTTCTACGCACGGTGCAGGTTTAGCCCTGAGCCAGGCGTCGCTGAGCGCAGCTGTCTAAGGTGTAATGCTTTACAGAGCGCAGTGATTATTTTATAATCTCGCGCTCATTTTTTAGGGTAGAAGCCGCATTTCTCGTAAATGACGGCTTCCGTCCAAGACCGTAGGTGCCACAAAATTTCGCAGAAATGCGTGGCTTAAAACAACAAACCTACGCAGACGGTGTAGGCCCCAGAGAGAATTAGATTCCTTCTGGTCTCACCGTAAATCGCGCGCTTTGTGGCAACATAAGGCGATGTGTAGGCAAACGGGCAATACCGCCCGGATGAACCAGGAGTTAAGAGCCAATGGCTATTAAGCTTGAAGACAAAAAAGCACTTGTTGCTGAAGTCCAGGAAGCTGCCAAAGGTGCTTTATCTGCGGTAGTCGCAGACGCTCGTGGTGTCACTGTAGGCAAAATCACTGCGCTGCGTAAGCAAGCGCGTGAAGCCGGTGTGTGGATGAAAGTTGTCCGTAACACGCTGGTTCGCCGTGCAGTAGAAGGCACCGAGTTTGAGTGTCTGAATGATGTATTTGTAGGCCCGACATTAATTGCATTCTCTAAAGAGCACCCAGGTGCTGCAGCGCGTATCTTCAAAGATTTCGCCAAAGAGAACAAAGATTTCGAGCTGAAAGGTGCAGCATTCAATGGCGCCACAGTAAACGTTGAAGTGTTAGCATCGTTACCAACTTACGACGAAGCTATCGCACGTTTAATGAGCACAATGAAAGAGGCAGCAGCCGGCAAACTTGTACGTACAATTGCCGCGGTTCGCGACCAAAAACAAGAGCAAGCCGCGTAATTTTACGTTTGGTTTGAAAGTAAAGTTTAATCGGGACAAGTCCCCTAATTTAGGAATCTGAGCAATGTCAGTGACTAAAGATCAAATCTTAGATGCTATCGCTGCAATGTCTGTAATGGACGTAGTAGAGTTAGTAACTGCAATGGAAGAAAAATTCGGTGTTTCAGCTGCTGCTGCAGTTGCTGTAGCTGCTGGTCCAGCTGCTGCTGTTGAAGAGCAAACTGAGTTTACAGTTGTTCTGGCTGGTGCTGGTGCGAACAAAGTTGCTGTTATCAAAGCAGTACGTGGCGCTACCGGTTTAGGCCTGAAAGAAGCGAAAGACCTGGTTGAGAGCGCTCCAGCTCCAATCAAAGAAGGCGTTTCTAAAGCTGAAGCTGACGCTCTGAAGAAAGAACTTGAAGAAGCTGGTGCTTCTGTTGAAGTTAAATAATCCGGCTTATACCGGATTATTCGCCTGAAGTTCAGGCTGGGCTGGTGATGAATTAATCACCGGCCTTTTTGCGCTGTGGGACAATGATTTCCCCACCCCTGTTGATACTATGGCTGGTATCAAACGCGACCTGTAATGGGTTGTTGGGAAAAAAATCAGCAAGCTGAGGAACCCCATGACTTACTCTTATTCTGAGAAGAAACGTATCCGTAAGGACTTCGGCAAACGTCCGGAAGTATTGGATGTGCCATACCTGTTGTCGATCCAGATTGAATCGTTCAGCAAATTTATTGAGCCTGATCCGGAAGGAGATTACGGTTTAGAAGCCGCATTCCGCTCTGTATTCCCTATTAAAAGCTACTCAGGCAGTGCGGAATTGCAGTACGTCAGCTACCGCATCGGGGAACCCGTATTTGACGTGAAAGAATGTCAAATTCGCGGCGTTACTTACTCAGCGCCACTGCGTGTAAAACTGCGCATGGTGTTATTTGACAAAGAAGCACCAGGCACGATCAAAGATATCCGTGAACAAGAAGTTTATATGGGCGAAATCCCATTAATGACTGAAAACGGTACCTTTGTGATTAACGGCACTGAGCGTGTTATCGTATCTCAGTTACACCGCAGCCCTGGCGTGTTCTTCGATCACGACCGTGGTAAAACCCACTCATCAGGCAAGGTGTTATATAACGCCCGCGTGATCCCTTACCGTGGTTCATGGTTAGATTTTGAATTCGATGCAAAAGATACCTTATTCGTGCGTATTGACCGTCGTCGTAAGTTACCGGCTACTATTTTATTACGCGCATTAGAATTCAGCACTGAAGATATTCTGGCGACCTTCTTTGAAAACACCAAGTTTGAAATCAAAGACGGTAAGCTGTTAATGGAAGTAGTTGCTAACCGTTTGCGCGGTGAGACAGCAGCTTTTGACATTAAAGACAACGATGGCGAAGTCATAGTAGAACAAGGCCGTCGTATTACTGCACGCCACGTGCGTCAGCTGGAAAAAACCGGTCTGACCATGATGGAAGTACCACATGAGTATGTTGTAGGCCGTGTGCTGGCAAAAAATTACGCTGACCGTTCAACCGGAGAGATTATTGCCGAGGCGAACGCAGAGCTCACACTGGAGCTGTTAGCAAAACTGGCGAAAGCCGGTTACGAGAGTTTCGAAACTCTGTATATCAATGACCTGGATCAGGGCGCTTATGTCTCTGAAACTCTGCGTATTGATCCAAGCAGCAACCGTATGGAAGCGCTGGTAGAAATTTATCGCATGATGCGCCCTGGTGAACCACCAACGCGTGATGCAGCAGAAACCTTATTTGATAACCTGTTCTTCTCGGAAGACCGTTACGATTTATCGACGGTAGGCCGCATGAAGTTCAACCGTCGTGTTGGTTTTGACGAAGGCACCGGTACTGGTGTCCTGAGCAAAGAAGACATTCTGGCGGTAATGAAAGTCTTGATCGACATCCGTAACGGTAAAGGTGAAGTGGACGATATCGACCACTTAGGTAACCGTCGTATCCGTTCGGTTGGCGAAATGGCAGAGAACCAGTTCCGTGTTGGTTTAGTGCGTGTTGAACGTGCGGTGAAAGAGCGTCTGTCACTGGGTGACTTAGATGCCGTTATGCCACAGGATCTGATCAACGCTAAACCGATTTCAGCGGCCGTAAAAGAGTTTTTCGGCTCTAGCCAGCTGTCTCAGTTTATGGACCAGAACAACCCATTGTCAGAAGTGACGCACAAGCGTCGTATTTCTGCATTAGGCCCAGGCGGCTTAACGCGCGAGCGTGCCGGCTTTGAAGTCCGTGACGTACACCCGACGCACTATGGTCGCGTATGTCCAATCGAAACGCCTGAAGGTCCGAATATCGGTCTGATTAACTCGCTGTCAATGTTTGCTCAGACAAACGAATATGGCTTCCTGGAAACACCATATCGTCGTATCGAAAACGGCGTGGTAACCGATGAAGTCGACTTCCTGTCAGCCATCGAGGAAGGCAATTTCGTTATCGCACAGGCAAACGCTGAACTGAACGAAGAAAACCGTTTATCAGAAGAGTTAGTGCCCTGCCGTTATAAAAATGAATTTACCCTGATGCCTGCTGATCAGGTGCAGTACATGGACGTTGCTCCTCAGCAAATCGTGTCTGTGGCTGCCGCTTTGATCCCGTTCCTGGAACACGACGATGCTAACCGTGCATTGATGGGTTCGAACATGCAACGTCAGGCGGTACCGACACTGCGTGCTGATAAGCCACTGGTAGGTACGGGTATCGAACGCGTTGTAGCAAAAGATTCCGGTGTAACCGTTGTTGCTAAGCGTGGTGGTGTGGTTGATTACGTTGACGCCAGCCGTATCGTAATCAAGGTTAACGAAGATGAGATGGTAGCGGGTGAAGCCGGTATCGACATCTATAACCTGACCAAATACACCCGTTCTAACCAGAACACCTGTATTAACCAGCGTCCTTGCGTAAACCACGGTGAGCCCATTGAGCGTGGTGACGTGCTGGCAGATGGCCCGTCTACCGACTTAGGTGAGCTGGCTCTGGGTCAGAATTTACGCGTAGCGTTCATGCCGTGGAACGGTTACAACTTCGAAGACTCGATTTTGTTATCTGAGCGTCTGGTGCAGGAGGATCGTTTAACCACTATCCACATTCAGGAATTAAGCTGTATCGCACGCGATACTAAACTTGGCCCTGAAGAGATCACCGGTGACATCCCTAACGTGGGTGAGTCTGCGCTGAGCAAACTGGATGAAGCTGGTATCGTTTACATCGGTGCTGAAGTTAAAGGTGGCGACATTCTGGTAGGTAAAGTCACCCCGAAAGGTGAAAGCCAGTTAACACCGGAAGAAAAACTGTTACGCGCTATCTTCGGTGAAAAAGCATCCGACGTTAAAGACACTTCGTTACGCGTGCCTAACTCTGTAACCGGTACTGTTATCGACGTTCAGGTATTTACCCGTGATGGCGTAGAAAAAGACAAGCGCGCGCGTGAAATCGAGGAAATGGAAGTCAAGCAGGCGAAGAAAGACCTGAATGAAGAATTCCGTATCCTGGAAGCCGGTATTTTTGACCGTGCCCGTAACCTGCTGGAGCAAAGCGGTATGGACCGCGCCAAGCTGGATACCATGAAAGGCGACGCACTGTTTAACCAAAGCTTAAGCGATGAAGACAAACAGAACGATCTGGAGCAGTTAGCGGCCCAGTACGAAGAAATTCGTGTTGAGTACGATAAGAAGTTCGAAGCCAAGCGCCGCAAGATCGTGCAGGGCGATGACCTGGCTCCAGGCGTACTGAAGATCGTTAAAGTGTATCTGGCGGTTAAACGCCGCATCCAGCCGGGTGATAAGATGGCTGGTCGTCACGGTAACAAGGGTGTTATCTCAACTATCGTTCCGGTAGAAGATATGCCTTATGACGAGCACGGTAAGCCGGTTGATATCGTATTGAACCCGCTGGGCGTACCTTCGCGGATGAACATCGGTCAGATCCTCGAAACCCACCTAGGCCTAGCGGCCCGTGGTATCGGTGACAAGATCGATGCGATGATTAAAGACCAGAAAGAAACGGCGGAAATCCGTGACTTCCTGAAGAAAGTGTATGCACTGGGTGAATCACGCCAGAACGTAGACGTTGAAAGTTTTACCGATGACGAAGTACGTCGTTTAGCGGAAAACCTGCGTAAAGGTCTGCCTGTTGCAACACCGGTATTCGACGGTGCTAAAGAAAGCGAAATCAAGCAACTGCTTGAGCTGGGTGACTTACCGTCAAGCGGTCAGATCACATTATATGATGGCCGTACCGGTAATACCTTCGAGCGTAAGGTTACTGTAGGTTACATGTACATGCTGAAACTGAACCACTTAGTAGACGATAAGATGCACGCGCGTTCTACCGGTTCTTACAGCTTAGTAACGCAACAGCCGCTGGGTGGTAAAGCGCAGTTCGGTGGTCAGCGTTTCGGTGAGATGGAAGTGTGGGCACTTGAAGCATACGGCGCAGCGTACACGCTGCAGGAAATGCTGACTGTTAAGTCGGATGACGTTAACGGCCGTACCAAGATGTATAAGAACATCGTGGATGGTGACCACAGAATGGAACCTGGCATGCCAGAATCTTTCAACGTATTGATGAAAGAGATTCGTTCGCTCGGTATTAACATCGAATTGGAAGAGGAATAAACCGACCTTGAGTTGGGGGGCAGGCAACTGCCCCATTCCGGTTTACCTCTTACAGGAGAGCTAAGGTGAAAGACTTATTAAAGTTTCTGAAACAACAAACTAAAACCGAAGAGTTTGATGTTATCCGTATCGGTTTATCTTCGCCAGACATGATCCGTTCATGGTCATTTGGTGAAGTAAAGAAGCCAGAAACGATCAATTACCGTACCTTTAAACCAGAGCGCGACGGCTTGTTCTGTGCCCGTATCTTTGGCCCGGTAAAAGATTATGAGTGTCTGTGCGGTAAGTACAAACGCTTAAAGCACCGTGGTGTTATTTGTGAAAAATGTGGTGTTGAAGTCACATTAACTAAAGTACGCCGTGAGCGTATGGGCCATATCGAACTGGCCAGTCCAACAGCCCACATCTGGTTCTTAAAATCACTGCCAAGCCGTATCGGTTTGCTGCTGGATATGACACTGCGTGATATCGAGCGCGTGCTGTATTTCGAAAGCTATGTAGTAACTGAGCCTGGCATGACGTCGTTAGAGCGTCGCCAGATGCTGACCGAAGAAGAATACTTAGACGTGCTGGAAGAGCATGGCGACGAGTTTGAAGCCAAAATGGGTGCAGAAGCCATTCTGGACTTGTTAAAAGGCATCGATCTGGCCACTGAAATCAAGCAAATGCGTGAAGAGCTGCCAACCATCAACTCTGAAACCAAGCGTAAGAAAATCAGCAAGCGTTTGAAACTGATGGAAGCGTTCCATACCTCTGGTAACAAGCCAGAGTGGATGATCATGACAGTGCTGCCAGTACTGCCGCCGGATTTACGTCCGTTGGTACCACTGGACGGCGGTCGTTTCGCCACCTCAGATCTCAACGATTTATACCGTCGCGTGATTAACCGTAATAACCGTCTGAAGCGTCTGTTAGACCTGTCAGCACCGGATATTATCGTACGCAACGAAAAGCGTATGTTGCAAGAAGCGGTAGATGCCCTGTTAGATAACGGTCGTCGTGGCCGTGCTATCACGGGTAGCAACAAGCGCCCGCTGAAATCTTTAGCGGACATGATTAAAGGTAAGCAGGGTCGTTTCCGTCAGAACCTGTTGGGTAAACGTGTTGACTACTCAGGCCGTTCGGTTATTACCGTAGGTCCTACTCTGCGTTTACACCAGTGTGGTCTGCCAAAGAAAATGGCACTGGAGTTATTCAAACCGTTTATCTATGGCAAGCTGGAAGCGCGTGGTTTAGCGACCACCATCAAAGCCGCCAAGAAGATGGTAGAGCGTGAAGAAGGCGCAGTATGGGACGTTCTGGATGAAGTAATCCGTGAGCATCCGGTATTACTGAACCGTGCACCAACACTGCACCGTCTGGGTATTCAGGCGTTTGAACCGGTACTTATCGAAGGTAAAGCAATTCAATTACACCCGTTAGTGTGTGCGGCTTATAACGCCGACTTCGACGGTGACCAAATGGCGGTACACGTACCGTTAACGTTAGAAGCACAGCTAGAAGCGCGCGCGCTGATGATGTCGACTAACAACGTCCTGTCACCTGCTAACGGTGAACCTATCATCGTTCCTTCTCAGGACGTTGTATTAGGTTTGTACTACATGACGCGTGAAGCGGTTAACGCTAAAGGCGAAGGCATGCTGTTGAAGAGTGCGAAAGAAGCTGAGAAAGCCTTCCGCGCCGGTGTTGCCAGTCTGCACGCTAAAGTAAAAGTACGTATCACTGAAGTAGAATTTGCTGAAGATGGCAGCCGTACAGAAACCACAGCAGTACGTGATACCACTGTAGGCCGCGCGATCCTGTACTCTATTCTGCCAGAAGGTTTGAGCTTCGATTCGGTTAACCAGGCGATGGGTAAGAAGCAAATTTCTCGCCTGTTGAACGGTGCTTATCGTCGTATCGGCTTGAAGAAAACTGTTATTCTGGCTGACCAGATCATGTACACCGGTTTCCACTACGCGATGTTATCAGGTGTGTCTGTAGGTATTAACGATATGGTTATCCCTGCAGCGAAAACGGACATCATCAACGCAGCTGAAGCAGAAGTTGCCGAGATCCAGGACCAGTTCCAACAGGGTCTGGTAACGGCCGGTGAAAAATACAACAAAGTTATCGATATCTGGTCAACAGCTAACGAAGCCTTGTCTAAAGCGATGATGGACAACCTGTCAAAAGAGGACGTGGTTGACCGTGACGGCAACACTGTACAACAGCAGTCATTTAACTCTGTTTACATGATGGCCGACTCAGGTGCGCGGGGCTCACCAGCTCAGATCCGTCAGCTGGCGGCAATGCGTGGTCTGATGGCAAAACCAGATGGTTCTATCATCGAGACGCCCATCACGGCTAACTTCCGTGAAGGCTTAAGCGTATTACAGTACTTCATCTCGACGCACGGTGCGCGTAAAGGTCTTGCCGATACTGCACTTAAGACAGCTAACTCAGGTTACCTGACCCGTCGTCTGGTAGACGTTGCACAAGACTTAGTGGTAACTGAAGCCGACTGTGGTTCAGATCAGGGCATCATCATGAAGCCGCTGATCGAAGGTGGTGACGTGGTTGAAGGTCTGCGTGAGCGCGTACTGGGCCGGGTTGTCATCGGTGATGTGGTATCACCTGCAAGCGGCGAAGTTCTGGTTGCAGATGGCACCATGTTAGACGAGCAACTCTGTGATCTGTTAGAGAAAAACTCTATCGACGAAGTACACGTACGTTCAGTAATTACCTGTCAGACCGACTTTGGTGTGTGTGCCAAGTGTTACGGCCGTGACTTAGCGCGTGGTCACCTGATCAATGCTGGTGAAGCTGTGGGTGTTATCGCTGCACAGTCAATCGGTGAACCAGGTACACAGCTGACGATGCGTACATTCCACATTGGTGGTGCGGCATCACGTGCCTCTGCAGAAAACAGCGTACAGGTTAAAACGGCCGGTACCTTAAAACTGCAAAATGCCAAGTTCGTACGTAATGCTGATAACAAGATTGTTATCACGTCACGTTCTGCTGAAGTTACGGTATTTGACGAATTAGGTCGTGAGAAAGAGCGTTACAAACTGCCGTACGGTTCAATCCTGACGACAGATGACAACGCGAAAATCACTGCTGGTCAAATCGTCGCGAACTGGGATCCGCATTCACACCCAATCATTGTTGAGCGTGGTGCTAAGGTTAATCACAGTGATGTTGACGATACCAACACTGAAGTACAAACCGACGAGTTAACCGGCTTAACCCGTACCGTAGTGAAAGATTTGGCCAAAGCAAACGCGAAAGAGCCAAAACTTATCCTGACGATGGACGATGGCGCGCTGCAGGAAATCCGTCTGCCAAGCTTCACCACTATCGAAGTTACCGATGGTGCCACCGTGAAAGCGGGTGAAGTATTAGCACGTATTCCGCAGGAAAGCTCAAAAACACGCGATATTACCGGTGGTCTGCCGCGCGTTGCGGACCTGTTCGAAGCGCGTAAGCCAAAAGATCCTGCCATTCTGGCGGAAATCTCTGGTGTTATTAGCTTCGGTAAAGAAACCAAAGGTAAACGTCGTCTTTTAATCACGCCGGATCAGGGTGATGTACATGAAGAAATGATCCCGAAATGGCGTCAGGTGAATGTGTTCGAAGGTGAGCGCATTGAGAAAGGCGAAGTTATTTCGGAAGGCCCGGAGTCAGCACACGATATCCTGCGCTTACGTGGTATCCACCATGTAGCCAGCTACATCGTAAACGAAGTGCAAGACGTTTACCGTCTGCAAGGCGTTAAGATCAACGATAAGCACATCGAAACGATTATCCGTCAGATGCTGCGTAAGTGTGTGATCACTAACCCGGGTGACAGTGAGTTCCTAGAAGGTGAACAGGCTGAAGTGGCTCGCGTGAACATCGCGAACCGTGAGTTGGAAGCAGCAGGTAAAATGCCGGCACAGTACGAGCGCTCGTTACTGGGTATTACCAAGGCGTCGCTGTCTACCGATTCATTTATTTCTGCGGCCTCGTTCCAGGAAACGACCCGCGTTCTGACTGAAGCTGCCGTTGGCGGCAAGATCGACGAATTGCGTGGTCTGAAAGAAAACGTCATCGTTGGCCGTTTGATCCCGGCAGGTACCGGTTTTGCGTATCACCAAAACCGTATCCGTCAGCGTCAGCGCGCCGCCGGTGGTGACGTCGAACCGGCAATGAGTTCAGAAATGGCGGAGCAGGCACTGTCTGACGCGCTGAACATGGACTTATCTGGTAACGACGAGTAAGCAAGGTAATAGTGCCGTTTGTTGGTTAAATTAACAGCAAACGGCTTTGTTCCTTGACAGGTCAAAGCTTGACCATTAGAATTCCGCGACCCTAATTTTGGGGTGCGGAATTTTCACGTTTATTGGGTATTTATTAACCAGGAGTATTTAATGGCAACAATCAACCAGCTAGTGCGTAAGCCGCGCAGCCAGAAGGTAGCCAAGAGCACCGTTCCGGCGCTTGAAGCTTGCCCGCAGAAGCGTGGTGTTTGTACCCGTGTATACACCACTAC
>JAJLKZ010000024.1:0-6024 GCA_033838465.1 Chromatiaceae bacterium | reverse complement strand
CTGATTTGCCCAATCGCGATGGACGAAGGTTTACGCTTCGCAATCCGTGAAGGCGGCCGCACAGTAGGTGCTGGTGTAGTATCAAAAATCCTGGCTTAATAAGCTGAGATTGAAAAAGGCCCTGCGGGGCCTTTTTTGTTGGCCAAAATTCAGTGGTAAAAGTGTTGCCTTTAAAACCATTCAAACACTTGTTTGAAATTCGAAGCTGTGCCATGCTTTAACTCATCCGTCCAGTATAAGAGGCACTTAGCATGAGCCAGTATCAAGCACCGATTGACGATATCTGTTTTAACTTATTCAATGTTTGGCAACTAGACCAATACTGGCAGCAACAAGCTGAGCTAAAAGAACTGATCGAAGCAGACACCGCCAAAGCGATTTTGCAAGAAGCGGCCAAGATCTGCGAACAGCAGATAGCGCCTTTTGCTGGTGTTGCCGATCAGCAAGGTGCCCAGTTAAAAGACGGCGCCGTTACCCTGCCACAGCATTATTACACTGCTTATCAGAGTCTGGCAGAAGGTGGCTGGACCGGGCTGAGTGGTGAGCCGGAATACGGCGGCATGGGCATGCCTAAAGCCTTATCGATGATGGTGGACGAAATGCTCTGCAGTGCAGATATAGCACTCTCGCTATACCCAGGGCTTACGGCCGGCGCCTGTGTTGCGTTGCTGCAGCATGCTGACGAGCAAACTAAAGCCCTATATTTGCCAAAAATGTACAGCGGTGAATGGTCTGGCACCATGTGTTTGACTGAATCACATGCCGGCTCTGACTTGGGGATTATGCGCACCAGCGCTAAGCCTAATACTGATGGCAGCTTCGCGATTAGCGGCAGCAAAATCTTTATCACTGCCGGTGAGCATGATCTAACGTCGAATATTATTCATTTGGTATTGGCCAAACTACCAGATGCCCCAGCTGGTAGTCGGGGTATTTCGCTGTTCTTAGTGCCTAAGTTTTTGCCTGATGCAGCGGGTGAGCCGGGTGCGCGCAACGCCGTCAGTGTCGGTTCCATTGAACACAAAATGGGCATCAATGGCTCTGCTACCTGTGTGCTGAATTTTGATGGTGCTACCGGCTATCTGATTGGCGAACCGCACCGTGGTCTGGCTTGTATGTTTACCATGATGAACTACGAAAGATTGGCAATGGGAAGCCAGGGCCTTGGTGCGGCTGAGCGGGCCTATCAGAATGCGTTGAGCTATGCAAAAGAGCGTCTGCAAGGTCGCATTTCTGAGAAAGATGCAAATAAAGCTGAGCCGATACTTGGCCATGCGGATGTGCGTCGTATGTTGCTGAATATTAAAACCAGTAACGAAGCCGGCCGTTCATTCGCGACTTGGGTGGCATCTCTGCTGGATAAAGCCAAATACGACAATTGTGCAGTTTCAGCAGCCCGCGCCAACTTGCTAACACCTATTGCTAAAGCCTTTATGACCGATCAGGGCTTTGATGCCTGTGTTATTGCTCAGCAGGTATTCGGTGGCCACGGCTATGTCAAAGAATGGGGTATGGAACAACTGGTACGCGACGTGCGTATTGCGCAAATATATGAAGGTACCAATGGCATTCAGGCGCTAGACTTTATGCTGCGCAAAGTGGCGGCTGATAAAGGCGAAACCTTGCAAGCGCTGCTGGACGATATCGCCACTGAAATGGCGCGTGAGCCTGTAGCGCAAGCAGCCGCACTTGCAGGTTATGTCAGCCGGCTAAAACAGCTGACTGCGGAACTAGTAAATCAGGACAGTCGGACACAGAGCGCTAATGCCTATGATTTCTTAACCTTAGTGTCATATGTTATTTACGGTTATATGTGGTATAAAAACCTTGCCGCACTAGCGACACTGGAGCAGAACAGCGATTTTGTGCTAGCTAAACAGGGCAGTGCAGCATATTACTTTACCCGGGTATTACCCAAAGCAGATGGCTTATTTACAGTGTTAAGCCATGATTCAGCCGCTATCGATATGTTGTCGGCGGAGCAATTTTAACCCACAGGAAGACTATGAGAACACTACTTGGCTTAATCGCGCTATGCTGTTTTTCGGCAAGCGCAGCAGATGCGCTGGATAAACGTATTAAAGCCGAGCAGTGGGATGCTTACCGGCCATTTTCGTTACTGCCACATGGCAGCAACTATCTGCTGCCGGTAAGTTATGTCGATGGTATTGCCGATACCTTGGTACGCGATGGTGACAGCGCCCCATCCGACAATATTGAAGCTAAGTTTCAGCTCAGCCTGAAAACGCCACTGTGGAGTAAGATTTACAACGACAATGGTTATCTGTTTTTTGCCTTTACGCAGCAAGCCTACTGGCAGGCGTATAACAGCGACGTGTCATCTCCGTTTCGTGAAAATAACTACGAACCTGAGCTGGTCTTGATGCTACCGCACTATAAAAACTATGAAGAAGCGGCTAGCCGTATTATTAGCCTGAGTTTGTCTCATCAGTCTAATGGCCGCGCCGGCGAGCTTTCACGCAGCTGGAACCGACTTAAACTCAGCTGGGTGACCTCTATTGGTAATGTGTTTATTAACTTTGAACCCTATTACCGCTTTAAAGAGCAGCGTAAAGAGAACCCGCAAGATGCCGATGGCGATGACAACCCGGACATCACCAAATACATGGGTTGGTTTGAGCTCTCCGCCGCCTATAAACAGGAAGATGCCACCTGGCGAATGATGGTACGTAACAATCTACGCAGTGATAACAAAGGCGCTGTACTGTTATCTTATTCAAGACCGTTTAATAAGCATATCCGGCTTTATGCCGAGTTATTTACTGGCTATGGCGAGAGCTTGATAGATTACAATCGTTCAGTTACCCGTTTTGGTATTGGCTTTGAACTAAACGATATTTTATAGCGCAAATTATAACCAACACTTGCTTTAGCCGCGCAGTTGAGTATAATGCGCGGCCAGTCGATAACATTCTGACTGGCTCGTTAACCCCGGTTTACCGGTTGAGTTAACGCTTACAGTGCTCCCGATTGGGGAGCAAACGTAACTTAGGTGCATGGGCATCCCCACTTATGTGGTTGGATAGCTTGTGTTTATTTTTGCTCTTTTTGCTCTTTGAGGCTTTGATACATGAGTAATCAAAGGATTCGCATCCGTCTGAAAGCGTTCGATCACCGTTTGATCGATCAGTCAACTATGGAAATCGTTGACACAGCTAAGCGTACGGGCGCACAGGTTCGTGGTCCTATCCCACTTCCTACTCGCCAGGAACGTTTCACTGTATTGATTTCTCCTCACGTAAACAAAGATGCGCGTGATCAGTACGAAATCCGTACCCACAAGCGTTTAATCGACATCGTTGAGCCAACAGAAAAAACTGTTGATGCGCTGATGCGTTTAGATCTGCCTGCTGGTGTTGACGTTCAAATCAGCCTGGGCTAATCAGACAGGTTTATAGAGAGGTTTAGGAAATGGCTATCGGTCTAATCGGTCGTAAAGTGGGAATGACCCGCATCTTCACTGAAGATGGCGTATCAATTCCAGTAACCGTAATCGAAGCGACACCAAACCGTGTAACTGCAGTTAAAACTGCAGAAACTAACGGTTACAGCGCACTGCAAGTGACTGCTGGCACAGTTAAGGCAAGCCGCCTGAACAAGCCAGAAGCGGGTCATTTTGCCAAAGTAGGCGTTGAAGCGGGTCGTGGTCTGTGGGAATTCCGCCTGGCAGACAACGAAGGCGCTGACTTCACTGTTGGCAGCGAGATTACGGTAGAAATCTTCGCAGAAACGAAGAAAGTTGATGTCGCTGGTACATCAAAAGGTAAAGGTTTTGCTGGTGCTATCAAGCGCTGGAATTTCCGTGCTCAGGATACGACTCACGGTAACTCGTTATCACACCGTGCCCCTGGTTCAATTGGTCAAAACCAATCACCAGGTAAAGTATTCAAGGGTAAGAAAATGGCTGGTCACTTAGGTGCTGAGCGCGTAACCGTGCAGTCACTGGAAGTGGTTCGTGTAGACGCAGAGCGTAACCTGCTGTTAGTTAAAGGTGCAGTACCTGGCGCTATCGGTGGTGACGTTATCGTTAAACCAGCTGTTAAAATCTAACGTCTGAGGAGATAAGTGATGGAATTAGCATTACGAGACGCTCAAGGCGTTCTTGAAGTTTCCGAAGCTACCTTTGGACGTGAGTTTAATGAAGCTTTGGTTCACCAGGTCGTTGTAGCTTATGCTGCCGGCGCCCGTCAGGGTACCCGTGCTCAGCTGACACGTTCTGAAGTACGCGGTGGCGGCAAGAAGCCATGGCGTCAAAAAGGTACTGGCCGTGCACGTGCTGGTACAATCCGCAGCCCAATCTGGCGCGGAGGCGGTGTGACATTTGCGGCTAAGCCACAAGATCACAGCCAGAAAGTAAACCGTAAAATGTATCGTGGTGCGATCCAAAGCATCCTGTCTGAATTAGTGCGTCAAGAGCGTTTAATCGTAGTGGAAAACTTCGCTGTCGATACGCCTAAGACCAAAGATTTAACTGCAAAGTTAAAAGCAATGGACTTAAAAGACGTGTTAATCGTGACTAACGAAGTGGATGAGAACCTGTTCTTATCTGCACGTAACCTGTACAAGGTTGACGTGCGTGACGTACACGGTATCGACCCGGTCAGCTTAATCGCATTCGACAAAGTGTTAATGACTGCTGCTGCAGTTAAGCAACTTGAGGAGCTGTTAGCATGATCCGCGAAGAACGTTTACTGAAAGTTATTCTGGCACCACACGTATCTGAAAAGAGCACTGTGTCTGCTGAGAAACACAATACAGTCGTTTTCAAGGTAGCCACTACTGCGACTAAAGCTGATGTGAAAGCAGCAGTTGAAAAACTGTTCGAAACAGAAGTAGTCGGTGTGCGTACTGTTAACGTTAAGGGTAAAACCAAGCGCACTGGTATGCGTATTGGCAAACGTAGCGACTGGAAAAAGGCCTACGTAACTCTTAAAGAAGGCAGCGAAATCGATTTCGTTGGCGGCGCTGAGTAAGAAGAGGAGTTAGGAAATGGCACTTGTAAAGTGTAAACCTACGTCACCAGGTCGTCGCCACGTATTAAAAGTGGTTAACCCAGACCTGTACAAAGGCAAGCCTTATGCCCCTTTGTTAGAGAAAAATGCAAAAACTGGTGGTCGTAACAACAACGGTCGTATCACTACCCGTCATATCGGTGGTGGTCACAAGCATCACTACCGTTTAGTTGACTTCAAACGCAATAAAGATGGCATTCCAGCCAAAGTTGAGCGTTTAGAGTACGATCCAAACCGTACCGCGAACATCGCACTGGTGTTATATGCAGACGGTGAGCGTCGTTACATTCTGGCCCCTAAAGGCCTGAAAGCGGGTGATACAGTGGTTTCAGGTATGGAATCACCAATCAAAGCCGGTAACAGCCTGCCACTGCGTAACATCCCTGTAGGTCAGGTAGTACACAACATCGAAATGAAGCCTGGTAAAGGTGGTCAGCTGGTACGTTCAGCTGGTGCATTCGCTCAGATCCTGGCCCGTGATGGTGAGTACGTGACTCTGCGTTTACGCAGCGGTGAAGTACGTAAGGTATTAGCAGATTGTCGCGCGACTATCGGTGAGATCGGCAACGCGGAACATATGTTACGTCAATACGGTAAAGCTGGTGCTATGCGCTGGCGTGGCGTTCGCCCAACCGTACGTGGTGTGGTAATGAACCCGGTTGATCACCCACACGGTGGTGGTGAAGGTAAAACTTCTGGTGGTCGTCACCCTGTATCTCCATGGGGCGTTCCAACGAAGGGTTACAAGACTCGTTCAAACAAGCGTACTGATAAACTTATCGTACGTCGTCGTGATAAATAATTTGTGAGGAATTGCCATGCCACGTTCTCTCAAGAAAGGTCCATTTATTGACCTTCACTTGCTGAAGAAGGTAGAGAAAGCGTTGGAAAGCGGTGACAAGAAGCCTATTAAGACTTGGAGCCGTCGTTCAATGATCATACCTGATATGATCGGTTTGACCATCGCTGTCCATAATGGTCGTCAACATGT
>JAJLKZ010000023.1:0-3730 GCA_033838465.1 Chromatiaceae bacterium | reverse complement strand
AGCTTAGGCTCGAAGCTGCCATTGCGGTCTCGCGGTGTTTCAAGCTCAATGTCGCCGTGAATGCTGCGTACTGATTTACGGCTTTTACCGTTACGGGAGTTACCGGTGTTTTTACCGGCGGCATCATGTTTGGCATAACCTAGATGCTGCTCCATCTCTGCTTCAAGAGCACGTTCAGCAAGCTTTTTGGTCAACTGCTTAAGGATACCTTGCTCACCAAGCAGGTCTTCCGGGGATTTGTAGTCAGCTAATAACTGGTCGATAAGCTGGTCTGATACTGGCATTCTTTATTCCTTTCAAATACATGGATAGAATGCCACTTACACAGATTTTTTTACACTCTCTGCTTAGAAAGCCCAACGCCCCAAAAACGCATAAACTTGGCGGTGTTGCACTATGGGAAAAGGCAGATGTAGAGCGTTGGCTCAGAGAATCACTGGACATAGCGCCGATAAGTCACTAAACAGGCTATTTATGCGCAAAGCATTTCATTCAATGAAAAGCTCGCTCTTCAAGGAGGTAACTCAATGCGAAATCGACATGGCGATTTGTATCAATCCCCTAAAAATAATAAAGCCAGCTCTATTCAGTGCTGGCTTTATTAAACAAATTTAATGATGACATTTTAGCGTGCAAATACTCTTCTGCGTAAAGCAACACAATACAGTGCTAACCCCAAAAACAATCCCATAGAGCCACCACTTGAACCGCTGTCAGAGCCACCATCACCACCACCTGAAGCTGGCGGGGTTTCATCATCAGTGATAGTAACTGTCGCAGTGGCATTGCCGATCTCTAAACCGGTAGTTACCGGCGTAATATCTACTGCAAAGGTACGTGAGTCTTGGTATGTACTGTTGTTAGTCACGTTAACGGTTACCGTTGCCGATTCCTGACCATCAGCAAAGGTCACAGTTGTATTTAGTGCTGTAAAATCTGTACCGGCGATTGCAGTTTGGTTGCGCGTTGCTACGTTTACAACCGCTTCACCATCAGTACCATCAACACGACTTAAGGTAATGGTAACGCTGCCAGCATTTTCAGCTACAGAGTAAGTCGCTGGCTGCAGAGTTACAGATCCCATCACCGGCAAATCGGTTGATTGAATATTTACTACCATTTGAGAAACACTTACTTCGCCAGCAGTGCTATACATCATTTTAATGGCAAAGTCCGAATCAGCATGAGTACCACTGCGTTCAAGTACGGTAAAGCTTACATCAGCATACGCAGCGCCAGCAGCAAATACTGCTTCTTTCCAGCCAAAAATGAAATCACGCTGCTCCCACGCTGTATTATCAACAGCCATCAACGCTACAGACGCAGGCTGAGTTAAATCACCAGTACGCTTTAAGCGGATAGAGTGAACACCTGAGCCTGAATCAACAGTCATAGAAGCCTGAGTAAACTCATAGGCTGAGTTAACGGCAACTTTGTCGCTTGCGGCAGCAAGAAGCGGAGCATAAGTGCGAACCGCATCTGAGTTATCAGCAACACCTGCTATACCACAGGCTTCACCGTCAACAGTTACTTGCGGATCAGAGAAAAACATGTGCGTATCACCAAACGCCATTACCGTTTGCTTCTTAATGGCCGAGCCTGCACCGATAGTGCCACAACTATGTGCCTGATGGCCTGTCCCATTAAAATCTTCGTTAGGGTGATTTGCACCCAATACGTGACCAACTTCATGGACAGTGGTTTTAGCATACAGTGCTAAATAGTTGTCGATGTTAGCCTGATCGTCGCCGTTGGCGATAAAGTCGCTCATAACTGTCACGTAGTTATCGTAGAAAGCAGAACCAAAAAAGAATCCGCCCAAGCCTACGGCATTCGTACCGTTGTCGGTAGCGCTACGAATAAAGTGAAATGTATCAGCGCCCATTTGCTCATACAGGCTATTCGCGGTCTGGTACACGGGTGTTTGGCATTTATCGAGCATACCTACGTTATCCTGCCCAGTAGTGCACTGTGAAATATCACCAAATTCATCAAAGAACGCATCTGTATCACCTAATGCTGGTAACTCAGTGTTCAGTACATGGATATAACCAATCCGGTACATCGCATCGACGTTGTTTATAACGAACGCTTCATTCACCTTATCAATCTGCTCTTGAATCATGCTGTGCATGAACTGAGCGCCATTCTCGATTGGCTTGCCGTTTTCATCGAATCGAATGGCAGTAGACAAATCTTCAATGTATGTAGGGTGTACATAAACCATCAAATCAACGATGTTAGCCGATCCAACGGCCATTGCGCGAACAGCGCCATCGGTAAATGGCGCAGCCTTGTTCTGTGTGGCGATATGCAAGCGCTTTTGAGCCAAACGCTCTAATACCGGATTACCAATTTCGTCATGCCCACACTGCAGTGTGTGGTTATGTGTTCCAGCAAAGGTGTTACCAGCCATAGCCATGCTTAATAACAGTAATGAGGTCTTGAATTTGTGCGTTCTTTGCATATGGATTTCCCAATTTCAGATTAAACGCAAAGTGGTGCACAACTTGAAAGGTGCAGCCTGGCAACCTTAGGTGTATTACCATTAGGCCCATAGCTTTGCGTGTACAGTTTTTCAACTGTCGTGCCACTGCCAAATCTAAGTTATACTTAGATTTTAATCAAGTTTTAAAGATCAAAATATTCATGAATTTGGTTAAACTAGAAACTAAAGTAGCAGTCGGGTGGTTATGAATTTTATTGCGTTAGATTTAGAACTCACATGCGACGAGGGTGTGCGGGATTACCCTTATCAAATCATTGAGATTGCTGCAGTATATTGTGTTGCTGGTGTAATCGAATCAGCCTTCCATTCGTACGTACGACCTATGGCTCCGTTCGAGTTGACCTCATTTTGCACAGCGTTAACTGGCATTACTGTTGAGCAACTTTTATCCGCCCCGGGCATTGATACTGTTGCCCAAAGCCTATCTGACTTTATCAATCAGAATAATCCTGAGCATATTATTTCCTGGGGTAAGAGCGACTTTGACATGTTAAAAAGAGAGTGCATTTCAGCACAAGCGCCGTTTCCTTTAACTGAAAACTTATATCAGGATTTTAAAAAAATCTACTGCAAACAGAGAAAGATTAAACGAGTAGGCTTACAGACTGCACTTAAAATCAGTGGCGTAGCCCCTCAGGGTCGACCTCACTCAGCTTTAGATGATGCAAAAAATTTAGCAATGCTATTTATGAAAGAAAACTAAGAACTGTCTCCGTGCTCTTCAGCGCCAAAAGAGAGTATCAATTCTGCCAATTTTTCTTCCTCGCAATAAAAATATGCTGTGGGGATCTGCAGAATTGAGGCTAGTTTTCTCACGAAATGATAGTCGGGTGTATGAATGGCATTTTCATATTGGCTCATCCTGGCACTCGCAACATGTTCATCTAAACCTGCAGCAATACCCAGCTGCTCTTGCGTCATTTTCGCGGCAAGCCTGGCTGCTTTCAGCCTTTTAGGTAAAGGCAAAGATTTTTGAGAAGACATTTAGACACCATAACTTCCAGGGTATCTAAGATTCTCTTAGAAATATCATCTGCCTTTGTTAAGCAATACTTAGATCAGTTAGTCACTTAAATACTTTTTAGATAAGATCACGAAAATAATACCGGCGGCTACAGTTGCTAATTCTCGCTTCCCTCTGCACAACATAGTGCAAAAGAGCCTTATCAGCTGTAACAGCTGGGCACACACCCAACAACCACTAAAATCAGATCACCTGGC
>JAJLKZ010000022.1:0-19629 GCA_033838465.1 Chromatiaceae bacterium | reverse complement strand
ATTTACCTGACTGGTTAAGCGGTTAGAAATTTGCAAGCCGGCAGCATCATCAGCAGCGCTGTTTATGCGTAAACCAGATGATAAACGTTTGAACGCCACATCCAGCGCATTGCCTGAATTAAACAGCTGGCGCTGGGCATTTAACGAAGAGGTATTGGTGTTTACAAATAAAGCCATGATGTGCTCCTAAACTCAGTGATTTCGCTTAACATGTATCGCTAAGCCGCAATTCAGATACTTATTTATCGAACCGTCTGAGCTTTTCTTTAGTTTTTTTGCAGAAAAAAGTACCTCACCCTTATAAGTTATTGTACTTAATGAATTTTACATTATAGTTTAACTAAACTAAAACCCAATCCAGGTAGCTGAAATGAGTACAAAAGATAACTTTAACGCGTTGGACCAAGCTTTTGCTGATATGCAACGGCAAGATGAACTGTATAAGCCCTCAGCATTCTGGGCTGATGCTTCAGTGAAAATCGCTGCGGCGCTAAAGCATCATGGTATTGAAAACTTTAGACGCATTCATGAAACACTTGGATTTTTTGTACCGACCTATGGCTGTCCTGGGAACAACTTTACAGCACAGATACAAGATGCACTGCTAGACTATATTAAGCAAAACTACCCTGAAGCCGTAAAAGCGCAAAAAACTATAGAGCTGCTACTGACCGGTTATCAATCAGCATTAGCCGATTATCGCGTATTTCTTGCGGCCGATAATCCAGAGACATTGCCGCGGCTTAGCCATTTTTCTGAATCTGATTTTGGTAACCCTATTGAGCATTTTGACTTTGACGGTAAGAAATTTAGTCGTTCATCGCTAAATTATTTGCTCGGAATACAGTTACTCAAGCGCTACTTGGATGATGAAATTAACACTATTCTAGAAATTGGCGGAGGCTTTGGCACCTTGGGTGAAATTCTGGCAAAAGGCGATATTAAATACTTACGATACATAGATATCGATATTCCCCCTACTTCTTTTGTTGCAGAAAGCTACTTAAGAGCCGCTCTGCCCGAAAAGCAAGTAGCAGGCTACATGGATACGCGACACTTGGATACTATAGAAATAAACAAGCTACCGGAAATATCTGTGTTGTCTAGCTGGCAACTCCCTAAAATCAGAGGCTCTATAGATTTATTCGTTAACTTTATTTCGTTTCAGGAGATGGAGCCACACATCGTTAAAAACTATTTTCATCATATAAATCGACTTAAGAGCAAGTGGATCCTACTTCGGAATATTAAAGAAGGGAAGCAGGTGAAAAAACATAAGGACGATTTAGGGGTTGAAACGCCGATCCGAACTGATGACTATATTGACATGTTGCCAAACTACACACTGATAACGCGACAGGTTCATCCATTTGGTTTTAAAACCGTAGATAATTTCCACTCAGAATTGCTACTGTTTAAACGCAACTAACTTGAAAAAGGTAGATACCGCATCGGTATCTACCTTATATAGTCAAAAAGGCTGACTCCGGACACCTTAACAAAGGTGTTGGATATTGCCTCCAGCGCTATTTCCTGTTTAGTAATTTCAGTAAGCGCAGCGGCATAGTCTACTTCAGATAAGTCTGCACGATAGGCTTTGTTATTGATGGTTAAATCTTCATTGGTGCCAAACACACTGTCGAGCACATTAACCCTGCCACCAATTGACGATAGAAAACTATCAATGTTAGTGGCTGCAGCGGTCGTTTGTGTCAGGGTATCACTAATCGCTTCATTAAACTCAAATGACGACAGCGCTGGATTTTCTAACGCTGCAATAAATTCACCTATTGTTGTAAGAATATTTTTTTTCTCCGGCGCCTGTAGCGAGAAGTCCACTTGCCCAGGTACAGCCGCTGCCCCGCTGATATTAATGGTTAGACCGTTAAAAGCAATTGGAGCGTCGGGTGTAAAGGTGCCGGTTACCGGCGGCACCAGCGCAGCACCATTACGCTGAATTTCATAGGTCGACGGCGCTGTAAGCACGACACTAAAGTCATTGTTGGCCAGTGTTAGCGCATCATAATTTTGCTTGTAATAAGCATCAAACTGGCTTTGATCAGTAACCGATACTTCCGCCGCTGTCGCGCCACCAGCGCTTATTACGGCCGGTGTTGTTTTAAAGCGGGCATCCACATTCTCGAAGACAAATTTCCCGCTGTCGTTACCTGCTAGTGCGATGGTTGGCGATATCTGCAGCGCTTTTTGACCATCATCGCCCTGAAACTCATAAATGCCGGTGGCATTATTTAAACTGTAAGTTTGCTTTTTATCCTGAAAACCCGAGAAAATATAACCGCCTTCGGCATTGCGGGTGTTCATTAAATCCAGCAGCTCTACCTGAATATTCTTCAGCTCCTGTGCCACCGCCTTTTTATCTGCGTCAGTATAAGCGCCATTGCCCGAGGCAATCGCCAGCACTCGCGCCCGATCTATAGAAGTGCGCATATTAGTCAGTACAGTTTCTTCCAGTGCCAGGTTATTTTTTAATAGCACACTGTTATTTTGAAACTGCGCTACCTGCTCCAGGTTTTGGTCCAGACCCAGCACTTTGGCTGACGCAGCCGGATCGTCAGCTGGGGTTAAAATACGCGTCTGCTTGGTTAACTGGTCCTGTGCCCGGTTCATTTTTTGCTGGGTGGTTAAAATGCCATCCAGGCCGGCATTAAACTTCATATTAAATGATAAACGCATGCTTACCTCGCTGCCGCTAACAGGGTGTCGAACACCGTTTGCGATGTAGAAATAATCCGTGCTGCCGCGGCATATGTCTGCTGAAAACGCACTAAATTACTCGCTTCTTCATCCAGGCTGACACCTGACAATGACTCATACCAGGCCGTGGTTTGATCTAACAAGGCTTTACTGGCCGCTTCATTATTGCGCGCCTGATTGGTGCGCTCACCAATTAAGCTAACCATATCGGCGTAAGTCTGGTTAAAGTTTACCGCATTGGTGCTATTGGGGGCGGATAACGGGTTTAACCGGGTGGTTTGCGCAGTTTGTAAGGCTGACAGTGCCAAGCCATTACGGTTATCGTTAAAGCCGCCATCATTGAAGCTGATACTAAAGGTATCACCGACACTGGGCACGCCGGTGACGGAGAAGTCAAAGCCGACATCTACACCGGCCTGAGCAAACAAATTCTGGTACTGATTAGAGCCAAAAGCCGCCGTTGCTACCGGGTTACCCAGGTTATCGACTATCTCAAAAGTATCACCACCGACATAGGTCATAGTCCAGGGGCCATTGATTAAACCAGACGGCGTATCAAAACCATAATCTGGCAAGGTGGCCGGCGTGGTGTCGGTGACTTTCAGCCCTTCAATTTGGGCATTGCCCAGGTTCGCTACGGTAAACTCTGTTCTGACCGGGGCCGCCAGCGCGATATCTTCTGGCCGGGTGGTGGCAAGCTCCAGCGTGCGCGAGGCAGTACTAAGCGGCTTTAATTCAAACTGATCCCCTACGGCGGGTGCCCCCGTTATGGTAATTTCTAAACCATATAAATCGCCTGCGGCATCAGCTGAGTTAATGGTTACCGGATAGGCGGCAACGGGCACCACTTTATCGGAGCCGGTGATCACCTCGCCCTTGCTATCCAGTGCCTGAATACGCACTGCACCCGCTTCGATAGTCAGTAAAAAATCATTCGGTGGTAAACTGTTGCCTTTACCGGGTTCAATGGTCAGGTTAACCGCGCCAGTGCCGGTGTTAGAGGCAAAATCAAAACCACTGATAATCGGCAGCTTAAATAAATCGCCGCCAATTTCACCGTTTAAATTCATCCCCAACCGGTTTTGTGTATTCATGGCATCGGTCATCGACAGCGCCAACTGGCCTAAGCGGTTTTGTGTCGGCACCAGAATTTCTTCGCGAAATGCCAACAAACCACCAATTTTGCCGCCCACTTTGTCAATATCGATATCACGCTCAACGCTGATCCGGTTGGATAGCTGCAGCTTCAGGTCACGCTCTGACGGATCCGGATCGCCTCGAAGCGATACCAAATTAAAATCACCGCGCTCTACCACCAGCGACTGTCCGGTTGCCAGAAACACCAGTTTTTCCCCGTTGTCGGCATCCAGGGTACGTATTTCAACCATTTCAGATAGCTTTTGGATAGCCAGATCCCGCTTATCATATAAATCCAGCGGCACAGGCCGGCTGGCACCGGTGCCAAAAGACGCTATCTCAAGGTTCAGATTAGCAATTTGTTTGATATAACCGTTGGTTTCACTGGTATAAATATCCAGTTGCTGATTAACAAAATTTTCCTGATCCAGCACCAGGCTGGACAGGGTATTAAACTTATCCAACAGTGCCTGTGAGCTGCCGATAATCAGCTGGCGGTTAGCCAGGGTGGCCGGCTCATTGTTGGCTATCTGAAATTGCTTAAATAAATCATTGATGCCGGTGGCAATACTGTTAGCCGGGTTAGAAAATAGTGCATCAACCCGATTCGCTTCGGTCACGTATTGCTCGGCAAAGCTAAAATTCGATAAGTCACGTCGTAGCTGACGCTGAGTAAACTCGCTGACTAAACGCTCGGTGGTGCCTTTGCCCACGCCCAACCCCAGAATTTGCGACTCAAATTCGGTGCGCTGACGGGTGTAGCCTTCAGTATTAATATTGGCAATGTTATTACTGGTGGTATTGAGCAACGTAGTGTTGGCCAACACGGCTGATGTGCCTATTCGCAGTAAATTGTCTGACATTGCTCTCTCCGCCTACGCCGCTTCGCTGCGTTAGTTAGGTTGTTAATCGGCCGTTTGGCCTAAATCTTGAGTATCGCCGCTACTTAGCCGTGCATTTTGCAGCACAGGGCTTTGATACACAGCCATAATTTTTTGCGCATAAGCCGGATCCGTCGCATAGCCTGCTGCCTGCAGCTGCTCAAAATAGGCTTTGGTATCACCACTGGCTTTTATCGCATCCTGATAACGCGGGTTTTGCTGAATAAAGGTCACATAGTCCTGCAAACTTTGCTCCGGACTTTCATAGGCGCGAAACCTTGCTTGCTCTTTTTTCGCAACACCACCGCGATACTCCAGTGTATCAACCACTGCGGTATCCCCCCGCCAGCCATGATTGGCTTTAATACCAAACAGGTTAAAGCTGTTGGCGCCTTTGGCCGTTTTGATCATGCGCTGGCCCCAGCCTGTCTCCAATGCAGCTTGCGCCACCAGGGCTAACGGGTCCAACCCCAGTGCTTTAGCCGTTTGCCGCGCTGCGGGCAGCAAGCTTTTAACAAAATCTGCCGGGCTTTGTACTTGCCACTGCGCTGATGCAGTCTCTTTTACCTGTTCTACTGCAGTGACCGGTGTCGCCCTTATCTGCGCAGAAACAGCTGGCACGGTGTTTTCTACTGTAGCTGAACGCAGGGCTTTTAACGCTGGCAAGATCACTTTAGGCATAGCCAATACATTATCACTCTGCCCTGCCAACTTGTGACCAGGCAGGCTATGGCCCTTGGCAGCACTACTGTCACCCAGCGCCGGACTTAGCTGCTGTACTAGCAAATCAGCCAGCCCCAGCGCGCCCTTTTGCGCTAAATCGGTGGCCATTTGGCTATCATGCATATCGCGGTAGAACTTAGTGGTCTGGCTGTTCATCATGCCATCCACTTCAAAGCCGGCATTGGCTTTACGCATACTGCTAAGCAGCATGCTGAAAAAAATTGATTCAAACTGTTCTGCCGCCTGACGCAATGCGGCTTTTTCATCTTTGCCGGCACTGCTGCGAATTTGCTGCAGGCTGGTCAAGTCATGATAAGACACGTTTTTCGGCGTCAGGCTCATATCAGATCACCACCAGCTCGCCATGAATAGCACCAGCTTCTTTTAACGCTTCCAGTATTGCCATCAGATCGCCCGGTGCCGCGCCAACCGCATTCACCGTGCGGACTAAATCATCCAGTGTCACGCCCGGGTCAAATTTAAACATGCGCGATTGCTCTGGCCGCACATCAATAATGGTGTTTTCTTCAATTGCGGTTTGGCCCTCAGCTAACACATTAGGCTGCACCACACGGGGATTCTCCGCGATGGTAACGGTTAAACCGCCGTGCGTTACCGCCGCTGGGAACAACCGCACGTCTTTACCAATCACAATGGTACCTGTACGCGAATTGATAATAATCTTTGCCGAGTGGTCGCCTGGCTCAAAACTTAAGTTTTCCAGCGTTGATAAATAAGACACCCGCTGGCTGATATCGCGCGGCGCCCTAACCTTTACTGAGGTGGCGTCCAGTGAGTAAGCCGTATCAGGCCCCATAAAGTTGTTTATCGCCTCAGCCAACCGTTTAGAGGTCGTGAAGTCAGAACGCTTCAGGTTAAAGGTAATAAATTCATTTTGTGAAAATGGCGTAATGACTTCGCGCTCGACGATGGCACCATTGGGTATACGGCCGACCGTTGGCGTATTGACTAAAATACGCGACCCATCTAGGCCCTCTGCGCCCAGGCCGCTAACAATCAAACTGCCCTGTGCAACGGCGTATACATTGCCGTCCAGGCCGGTTAAAAAAGTTTGCATCAGGGTACCGCCACGCAGGCTTTTCGCACTGCCCACCGACGATACTGTAATATCCAGTGTCTGGCCGGGTTTGGCAAACGCCGGTAATTCCGCATGTACCGCCACCGCCGCGACATTTTTAATTTGTGCTTTCATGCCCGCAGGCAAGGTAATACCAAAGTTCGTTAACATGGTACGGAAGCTTTGCTCGGTAAAGGGGCTTTGCTCACCGGTACCCGGCAAACCGACCACTAAACCATAACCGACCAGTTGATTAGCCCGCACACCTTCAACATCAGCCACGTCTTTAATACGCGCCGCCTCTGCCGGCAGCACCAGCAATAAGGTTAATATCAGCCATGTTCGTTTCATGCGTATTCTCCGGGCTTAATCTTAATAACAATAGTCACGATTAGAACGGCCACAAAGGGCCATTAAAGAACCGGCTTAGCCAACCGGGTGACTGGCCATTGTGATGCGCACCTGTACCACTGTATTCAATACGAGCGTTAGCAATCTTGGTTGATTCCACTGTATTGTTGACATCCACATCCTGCGAGCGAATAACGCCGGTCAGACGGATATACTCTTTACCGGTATTCAGCGTTAACCATTTTTCACCACGGATCACCAGGTTGCCGTTATTCAGCACCTGCAGCACATTGACCGAAATATTTCCGACCAAGCTGTTGCTCTGGTCAGCCTTAGCATCACCTTTATAGTTTGATGCGGAATCAGCGCCAAACTGCAACACATTGCCCGCTACAGAGACATTACGCCCGCCCAAACCAATCATCGGCTCAAATGAGGCCGAGCTGTCTTTTTTTGTTTCAGTTTTGGCATTTTTGCTGGCCTGAGTGCGCTCCTTTAACACTACAGTGATAATGTCACCCTCGTGCCGGGCCTTATTGTCTGAGTACAGGCTATTAGAGTGATTTGCCGCAAACAACGAACCCGACTGCGACAAAGGCCGTGCCGGCGGTTCAGGCTGCAGCGGCGCAAAATAAGGATCGTCCGCCCTTGGTTCCTGCACGGCCGCGCAGCCACCCAACAGCAGCCCACAGGCAATAACAGTAAACATGCGTAACATAAAGCCTCCTGTTACAGCTGCTGAATGGCAAAACCCAACATCTGATCGACCGATGAGATCACTTTGGAATTCATCTCGTACACGCGCTGGCTTTCAATTAAGCTAACCAGCTCTTCAGTCACGTTAACGTTTGACGTTTCCAGCGCGCCCTGCACAATAATGCCTAGCCCTTCCAGCCCCGGAATACCTTGCACCGGATCGCCGCTGGCACCCGTTTCACGGAACAGGTTCTGACCAATAGGCTCTAATCCGGCCGGATTAATAAAATTAGTCACGGTAAGTTGCCCCAGCACAGCAGGCTCCCCCTGCCCCGGTAACTGCACCGACACCTGACCATCTTGCGATACCGTAATACTTTGCGCATCTGGCGGCACAACGATATTCGGCTGCACCTGATAACCGGCACCCGAGGTCACCAGGTTACCTTCATCATCTACCGTAAACTGGCCATTACGGCTGTAGGAGATGGTGCCATCTGGCATCAAAATTTCAAAAAAACCGTGGCCCTGAATCATCATGTCCAGACTATTGTCTGTGGTAATCATATTGCCCTGGGTGAAGTTTTTCTGCGTTGCCACCACCTTGGTACCGGCGCCTATCATCAGACCATTAGGCAACTCGGAGTTTTGCGATGAGGCGCCACCCGGTTGATTAACATTCTGATACAGTAAATCTTCAAAAATGGCGCGGCTTTTCTTAAAGCCAACAGTGCTGGCATTGGCCAGGTTGTTCGAGATAACCGAAATGTCACGCTGTTTGGCGTCTAAACCGGTTTTACTGATCCATAAAGCTGGATGCATAAGTGCCTCCCGGGCCTTGGCCCATTAACTATTCAGGCGTTTAGCCCATTATCCGAAGTAATTGATTTTGCTGACGATCCATCTCTTCAGCACTTTTCATCATTTTTACTTGCAGTTCAAACTGGCGCTGCAGGCTAATCATGTAGGTCATCTCACCTACAGCATTAACATTACTGCTTTCTATGGCGCCTTTTAGCAGGTTAACGTTGATATCGGCTTCCGCGACCTGACCATCTTTGCGGCGGAATAAACCATCGGTGCCTTTTTCCATATCGCGGTTATCCGGCCTTACCAGCTTAATGCGGCCCGCTGGCACTATGGCGTCAGCGGGTGCCCCTTGGGGCAACACGCTAATCGTGCCATCCTGCGCAATTTCTACTTTGGCTAAAGGCACCGGCAGCTGAATAGGGCCATCATCCCCCATTACCGGCAGTCCGCCGGCGGTTTCCAGCATGCCCTGTGCCGAAATTTGCAAATTGCCGCTGCGGGTATAAGCTTCATTGCCATCCGGCGCTTGTACGGCAAGCCAGCCGTCGCCCTGAATAGCCACATCCAGCTCGCGCTCAGTCATGATAATAGCGCCGGCGTCAAAGTTTTGACCGGGCTGCTCGGTTAACGAAAACACCCGGGTGGGTAAACCGGCACCAAACGCCTGCATGGCTCGGGCTTGCTCAAAATCGGCTTTAAAGCCAACCGTACCCGTGTTCGCCAGGTTGTTGGCTCTGACAGCAATACCATTCATGTTTTCTTTAGCGCCACTCATGGCGATATATAACAGATGGTCCATAACATGCTCCGTTACTGGTCTCTGCTAATACAAAGCAAGTTTAATGCCAGATAAGCGCCAGAATAGGGATAAAAAAACACCACCCGAAGGTGGTGTTAGCGTTAGCTGCAGTATTTGATGACAGCGGTTGGCTATTAACGGATCTGCAGTACTGTCTGTTGCAAGGTACTGTTCACCTCTAACGCCCGCGAGTTAGCCTGGAAGTTACGCTGCGCGCTAATCAGGTCAACCAGCTCTGTGGTCAGGTTAACGTTTGACTGCTCCAGCGATGAGGCATTAACCGCGCCAAAGGTACCGGTATTAGCCTGGCCACCAATAGGCTCACCTGAGGTAATACTTTGCTTCCACGAGGTGTTCCCCACTTGCTTTAGGCCTTGCACGTTGGCAAAGCGCACCATCGCGACTTGTGATAAATAAGCTGAATCGCCATTACTGTAGCTGGCCAATACCCGGCCAAACGCATCAATATCCACCCCGGTTAAGAAACCAACGGTGGTACCGTCCTGGCTTAAGTTGGTGACATCAAAGGTAGAGGCATATTGGGTAGGCTCGCGCACGCCTGACGCATCACGGAAATTTACTACCACATCAGTTGCAAACTGTGCCCCGTTAGTAAGATAGCCATTTAGTGGGTCATTCAGATCTGCCGCCGGTAATGTTACCGTTTGTGGTGGCGCTGTAGGCACAAAGTTACCACTGGAGTCGAACACCAAATTATCGCCTTGAATAGGTATGCCTGTTACATCATCCCACACTACGTAGGTTTCCCACTCTGCATTCGCTGGCGGTACCGTTGTCGTTTTGCGGAAATAGGTCGTAACAGTGTGTGATTCGCCCAAGCTGTCGTAAACCGTGACAGAGGTAGAGTGGTTATAGGTAGCACGGTCTGTGGCATCAAAGGCAATAGCATCCGTTGCCAATTCACGTGAGTCCAGGTTGGCACTTAAAAATATATTGGTGGTGGCACGTGGCGCACCGGCCGAGGTGGGTATGGCAATAGGCTGCGTTGTGCTTAAACTCACCGACTGGTTTTCGCCGGTTACCGGATCAACGGCAAAGCCCTGCAAAAAATTGCCCTTGTTATCGACGATAAAGTTGTCTTTGTTCAGTTTAAACGCGCCGGCACGGGTATAGGTTAGATCCTGCGATTGCCGATCCGGCGTTAAGGCAAAGAAACCTTCACCGGTAATGGCTAAATCCAGTGAGTTATTGGTAAATTGCAAAGCGCCCTGGCTAAATTGCTGTGCTACCACCGCTGTGGTGACACCATCACCGACTTTAGTGCGGCCAGAGGCGAAAATCGAGGTTGCGTACACATCGGCAAACTCAGCGCGTGACTCTTTAAAACCCGTAGTATTCACGTTAGCGATGTTATTCGCCGTAGTATCCAAATCTTTTTGTGCTGCGGCCAGGCCGCTTAATGCGATATTAAAACTCATAATTCACCTCAGCTCGCTTAACTATATGAAACTTCTAACACATCACTTAACTTCACCGCGCCCAAGCCCAGCAGGTTAAGCATGATGCCGCCGCCAGTGCCATTCATACTGACACTGCCAACCGGGGTATAAACATTCACCGGCAAGGTGGCCGTTTTGCCGTCGGTGTAGCTAACGTCGACTTTAATTTTATACACGCCTGCTGCCACGGCTTCATCGTTGGCGTCAGTGCCATCCCAGACAAAATCGTTTTTGCCAGTTTTGGGATTCTCCACACTAAAACTGCGCACCAGCTCACCTTTTTCGTTTTCGATACGCACTTTCATCATGGTAGCAGGCTTATCCAGCTCAATATTGCCACGTGATAAGGTATCCCCCGTAAAAACAATGTCTTCCGACTGGGTCAATACACTGCGCCCCACCAAGGACGATGCCTGTAACGCCTGGTTTGATGTCATGCTCTCGGCAAAGCCTTTGAAGCTTTCGTTCAATGAGCCTATGCCATCGGCCATGGTGAAATTAGTCATTTGCGCAATCATTTGATCATTTTCAACCGGCTTGGTCGGGTCCTGATAGGCCAGCTGCTGGGTTAACAGCGCAAAAAAGTCCGACTGCGTTAAGGCACCATTGTTTTTATCCGGCGTCTTTGTTTCCGGGTTCCAATACATACCATCAAGGGCAGAATTGTTATTTACATTAGAGGTCATCACTCAGTCCTTTATGATTGTTGGCCCAAACGCAGCGTACGCATGATCATCTGTTTGGCCGCGTCCGCCGTTTGCACATTGGTTTCATAAGAGCGTGACGCCGAAATCATATTCGCCATCTCTTCCATAATGTTGATATTAGGCTTGTAGATATAGCCGTTTTCATCAGCCAACGGATGATTGGGCGCGTACTCAACATTTAATGGCGCATCAGACTCAACAATCCCGAGCACCTTCACGCCAACACTGGCGTCGCCCTGCAGCCGGCGGGCTTCAGATAATTCAGCAGCAAACACCGGATGGCGTCCACGGTAGGTTTGCTCAACGCTGCTACTGACGCTATTGGCATTGGCAATATTACTGGCAGTGGTATTCATTCGCACCGACTGAGCCGTCATACCGCTACCGGTAATGTCAAAAATGTTATAAGCACTCATGATTATTGTCCTCCACCGGTAATAGCTTTTTTCAAGCCACTAATGCGAGAATTGAGAAAGGTCATACTGGCCTGATATTCCAGGCTATTTTGCATAAAGGCATTACGTTCACGGTGAATATCAACGCTGTTACCATCCCCGGTATCGGGCTGGTCCGGATTGCGAAACTGCGTTTCCTGGCGTGATGTGATAGAGATATTGAAATGTTTCTCATCGGTGCGGGCAATATTACCACTTTGCCTTGCCCTGGCCTGCTGTAACGCCTGATGAAAATCGATATCTTTGGCTTTGTAACCGGGGGTATCGGCATTCGCAATGTTTTCTGCTAATACCTGCGCACGCCGATCACGGATCAGCATGGCGTCCGGATGAACTCCAAAGGCTTTGTCGAAGCTGATTGCCATTTTTTTGCCACCTGTTGTTACCTGATGGCAATACACCTGCAAAACGCAGGCCAACAATTAAGCAAGTTTGGCTAATTAAGTTTTTTTGCGGTAAATAATGCCGGGATTACAGCGCAACATATCAAAATCATTGTTTAAACTGGATAGCGACTCAGACGCACCGAGGAATAAATAGCCCTTGGGGTTCAGTGATTGGGCAAACTGACGGATAATTTTTGCCTTTACGTCGGCAGAGAAATAAATCAGCACGTTGCGGCAAAAAATAATGTCAAACTTGCCAAGTAGGGTGTAACTGTCCAGCAGGTTAAGGTGGCGAAAACTCACATTTTTACGCACATTGTCTCTTACCCGCATCATGCCTTTGCCGCTGTCTTCAAAAAACTTAGTGCGCCGCTCTGGCGATAGCCCACGTGACAACGCCAGGCCGTCATATTCTGCGCGCTGACAATGCTCCAGCATGGTATTGGAAATGTCAGTCCCCAAAACATGCACCCCTAAGCTAAAAGCGCCGGGGCGGCTTTGCTGATACTCCAGTGCGGTCATGGCTATTGAATACGGCTCCTGCCCGCTTGAACTGGCGGCAGACCATATTTTCACCGTGCGGCAATCTTTTTCCAGCTCAGGAAATATTTGCTTTTTCAGTAGTTCGTAAGGGTAAGTGTCCCGAAACCAAAGGGTTTCGTTAGTGGTCATCGCATCTATCACCGCGGAACGCAGCTGACGCTCAAACGGGCTTAGCGTCTTATTCACCAGCTCCGATAAAGATGCCACACCAAAGCGCTGCATTAATGGCGCCAACCGGCTTTTTACCAAATATTGTTTGTTTTCACCCAATACAATGCCGCACTGCTGCTCCAGAAAATCGCGGAACAACACATATTCTTTATCTTGCAAATCTTTGTTCGGCACAGATTATCCTTAACGCTTAATCAGCATGCAGCCATTTTTGTACCGACTGTGCCAGCTCGTCCGGGTTAAACTTGGCGATAAAATCATCAGCACCCACTTTTTGCACCATCTGCTGGTTAAACACCCCGCTAAGCGACGTGTGCAAGATGACATGCAGTTTTTTCAGCCGCGGATCCATTTTAATTTCAGCCGTTAAGGTGTAACCGTCCATCTCCGGCATTTCAATGTCTGAAATAAGCAGGCCAACTTTTTCGGTTATAGACTCGCTGCAGCTTTTGGCTATGTCCTGCAGATAGGTTAACGCCTCACGGCCATTATTTACCAGATGCATTTTCACACCCAAACTTTCCAGCGCCCGTTTCACCTGATTGCGCGCCACGGCAGAATCATCTGCTATCAGGATTAAGCGGTCGCCTAAGTCCGTATTGATGCTCTGTTTGTCTAACTCTTTGGTGATGGTTGTAGGAGACGGCGAAATCTCTTCGAGAATCTTCTCTACATCTAAAATTTCCACCAATTCTTTATCAATTTCTGTTACCGCAGTAAGGTAACTTTGCTTGCCGCTGGTGCCTTGCGGTGGCGGCATGATGGCGCCCCAATTCATATTGATAATACGTTCAACTGAATTAACCAAAAACCCCTGCACCGAACGGTTGTATTCAGCAATGATGATAAAACTGTCTTTGGTATTCTCGATGGCTTTACCGCCAGTAGCCAAACTTAAATCAATAACAGATATGGTTTGGCCGCGAATATGGGCTATTCCGCGTACATATTTATTGCGTTTAGGGATCGCTGTTAAGGGTGGGCATTGCAGCACTTCGCGCACTTTAAACACATTGATGCCGTAACGCTGACGCCCCACCAGTTTAAACAACAGTAACTCCAGCCGGTTTTGGCCTACTAACTGCGTACGCTGGTTTACTGAGTCTAAAATACCGGCCATCTGCAGCTCCTCTGTGACTTATCGGATCAATTCTTGCTTTCGTTTGCTACCAGACAGGCTTAAATACGACAGTGTCAAACTTATGTCGTATGTTATAACCCTTAACTCGTAAAGCATAGCCGAAACCTTATGAAAAAGTATGAAAATTTAGCGAAACAGGCACTTACCATAATAAGTCTGCTATGGGCCAGTCTAGTGGCCGCACAGAGCCAACATTATAGCACCACAGATCTCACTGAAGCGGCCAACCGCTGGCTTGCGCAACAACTGCCAGATGACACGGCACTGGATGTCGCGATAACGCCGCTTGATAACCGCATTGGTAGCAAAAGCTGTACAACACCGCTGGCCTTTAGTTTGTCGCAGCCACTGGCACAGCGGCAAAATACCATTCAAATTCGCTGCAACGATGACAATAGCTGGCAGCTTTACGTGCCGGTGCGTATTGATGAAATACTCACTGCTGTGGTGCTAAGTCAAAATATTGCTACAGGCAGTAGGCTTACTGCCGATATGGTACAACTGGCAGAGCGCCAGCGCCGTTTTGTTCGCGGCACGCCGGTAACAGACCCAACGCTGGTGCTGGGGGCAAAAGCCAAAAAAGCACTGGCGATGGGACAAATTTTAACCTTGCAGGATCTTTGTCTTGTCTGTAAAGGAGATGTTGTTACAATATCTGTTGCTGACAAGGGTTTAAATGTCGCTGCGACAGGTGTAGCCCTGTCTGATGGCAGTTTGGGCGATACCATCAGCGTGCAGAATCAGCAATCCCGACGCACAATTCAAGTGCAGGTAACTGGTGTCGATCGGGTCAGCGTAATTTTTTAAAATTTCGCTAAAGTTTTACTGTTCAATGCCGTTAACCTGAACATAAGGAATGTATTAAGGTGATGAGGTTCTAGCATGGCTATTAATATCAACAACTTGCAAAACTCTGCGCAAGTAAAATCTGATAAGGTTGAGCAAAATGCTCAGCGTCAGCAAGCGACTGTGCAACAAAATGCAACTCAGGCAGCGAATCAAAAGCAAGATTCGGTGTCTATTACCCCGCAGGCTCAGCAGTTTGCTAAGTTAACGGAAAAAGCCGGCAACAGCAGCGGCATTGACCAGGAAAAAGTCGATAAAATTAAGCAGGCTATTGCCGAAGGCAAGTACAAAATTAATGTTGAGCAACTGGCCCGGCGCATAGTGCAGTTTGAGAGCGAACTGTTCGGTAAAAAATGACCGCTGACCATGCCATCCTCACCCTGTTAAACCAGCAGCAACAGCACCTGGATGTGCTGTTGTCGCTATTGCGGCAAGAACTTGCCGCCCTTGCCAGCCGCGATATTGAAAGCTTAAACCGTATTACCAACGAAAAAACCACTGTACTGCAGCAACTGCATGACACTGACAACCAACTGGCGGCGCAGCCCACGCTGGCACAGTGCAAACAGCAAGACTGGTTTAAACTGCAGGTTGCTAAGCTTGACGAACTGCTTGAGCAATGCAAACGCCATAACGATATTAATCAGCAAACGCTGGAACAAAGCCAGTTAACGCTGGCCCGTTTTAAAACCGAATTATTATCCAGTCGGGGCAAAGCCGGTTTAACGTACACCAGTAAAGGCAAACCGGCCATCGATAATAAAGGCAAAGGCATTAAGGCTTGAGCCAAATCCCGAAAAAACGCGCAGTTATTAATAGTAACGAACACTCTTCACGGTTTGCCGTGGTTGGCTGTTTTGATACAAATAATACACCTGCTCAAAATCTAGCTCTAACTCGGTTACATACACATCATCCAGCGCATAGGTTTTCACCACCCGCGCGCCGGTAATCAGCCCTTTTACTGATGCCGACAACTTATCATCAGACAATACCCTGTCCCGCAGTTGCTCAGAGGCGTCAATTTTTTGGCCGTAGACCATTTCGGTCAGTTCGCGGTAAGCGTCGAGTTTTGACGCCTTCATCGCCTGTAGCATCTTTTGCTGTTGATCGCGGCCCTGTTGAGCGCTGATAGGGGCATAACCTACCGCATTTAGCTTAACAAAACGCTCAGGCTTTACCGGCTCATACTCTACTTCACGGTCAAACAGTGTGCTACAGCCGGTCAATGCTAAGCTACCAGCCAGCAACCAGGCGGTTATACGTTGCATCATCTTAGTCTCCGTTATCCGTTATCCGTCATTACACAGCAAAAACTGCGCCAGCATTCAGGCATGTATTTTGCTAAGTTCATACCTATCTGGCTTATTGCTTTATAAGGTTGTTATGAAACGCTCAGTAATCGTCACGTTAATGTGTAGCCTGTGTTTTACTGCCGCCGCCGACTGGTTTGAAGCCACTGGCCAGGCTTTGGTAGAGCGCGGTGACACCACTAGCGCCCGGCAAAGCGCTATCGATGATGCGGTTAAACGTGCAGCACTGGCAGCCGGCGCGCGCATTAGCAGCAACCAGCAACTGATAAACGGCGTGCTGCAAAACGAGCAGTTAGCTGTCGCCACACAGGGCGAAATAAAACAGTTGCAGTTAATGTCTGAGCAGCTAAGCGGTAATTTGCTTACGGTAACGGTCAGAGTGAATATTGAGCCCCGGCAAAGTGCTTGCGAGGGCAACTTATACCGTAAACCGCTGCTACTGAGCGAAATTCGCCTGCAAGCCAGGCAAGATGCCATCTATGGCCAATTATTTCAGCTGGGTAGCGATGCCACCACGCAACTGGAGCGCCACCTGCGCGATTACAGCCCCGCAGCGCTGGTAACCCCAGCCGGCCAGACGATAGATGACAGCGCACTGGCCTACCCGCACGGTGAGCGTTTGTTTCAAAGCGGGCAGCAATACCTGCTAAGCGCCAGCATTAACGATTTAAGCCTGGGCGAGCAAACCAACCGCTTTTGGCAAAGCGCCGAGAAACAGCGTTTTTTTGCCATCGATGTTCAGCTATTCGATATTTTTGAGCAGCGGCTGCTATACCGGCAGGAATACCGCACCAGCGCTGGCTGGCCGCACAAAAGTAATGACACTCCGGCCAGCCACAGCCAGGCCTTCTGGTTGTTGCCCTATGGCAGCAAAATAGACCGCTTACTGCAGGCCATCGCCGAAGATGTGCAACAACAACTGCAATGTCAGCCCCTGCTTAGCAGCATTAAGCAAACCGACAACAACCAAATCATGCTGGAACTGGGCACCGACCACGGCCTGCAGTTGGGTGACCAGTTGCAGGTATATCAGCTGCAGCGCCACCCCACCACCCCAGGTGTTAAACAGCTACTGCGCGATCCCATCACGTTAAGCATCACCAATATCAGCAGCCGATATGCCTGGGCCACCGAGCCAAAAGAGCGCTTAATTCAACAAATCCGCCAAGGCGATGTTGTAAGCGTACGTAAAATCAGCAGTTATTAAGCAGGCCGCTTGCATGCCGCTGAGCATCTGGTAGACTTTTGCGCCGTTGCCCCATAGTTAAATGGATATAACGGCCCCCTCCTAAGGGGCAGTTACAGGTTCGATTCCTGTTGGGGCAGCCATTAGCCAGTTTAATCCAGTCTAAGCCGGTCTACCTCTCAGAAAAAACTCCATATATATCAATACCTAGCTGTCTTTATTGGTCTTAGCGTGTCTAGCTCGGTCTAACGCCTTTAATGCGTTTTGGCACCACAGATGGCACCACAGACCATAATCACAAAAAGCTGTGGTGCCAAAATGGTGCTTAGGAGAGAAAATGCCTAAGAAAATCATACCATTAAGTGACAAGCTGATTCGTTGCTATAAGGCCAAAACTAATACCGAAACACTGTACGATGGCGACGGCTTACAACTACGCGTATCACCAAGCGGAACTAAGTCTTGGTACTTAAGTTACATTCGACCTTTGTTGAATAAAAAGAATAACTTGAAGCTCGGCAACTACCCTGGTCTATCTCTAGCAGCTGCTCGTAAAACCGCTGCAACATACCGCCAGTTATTGGTGGAAAATATCGACCCTCAGCGCTGGATAGAGCAGCAAAACTCACAAGCCTCAGAAGAAGCCCTGAATACACTGCAGATGACCTGCGAAAAATGGTTTGAAGTGAAGTTTTCCGCTATTAGTGCTCGCCATGCTTTTAATATCAGAAGGTCATTTGAGCAACATGTGTTCGACCGGGCCGGGCAATTACCTTTAAAAGACCTAAACGCCCAACAAATCATTGAAATTCTCAAACCGCTGGAGAAAGCCGGCAAACTCGAAACGCTTTCCCGCTTGTGTCAGCGCATAAACGAGTTGATGACATGGGCTGTCAATACGGGCTTAGTGGAGTTTAATCGCTTAACCGGAATTAAAGCCGCCTTTATCACACCACAGACCAACAACATGAAGACTTTGGCGCCGCATGAGCTACCACAGTTAATGCAGCGGCTTAGCAGCGCGAGTATTCAGCTTTCCACTCGCTGCTTAATCGAATGGCAATTACACACCATGGTTAGGCCAGGCGAAGCAGTAAAAGCCCGATGGCAAGACATAAACTTTGACAAAGCGACCTGGACAATTCCGGCAGAGTTTATGAAAAAACGTCGCCCACATATTGTGCCATTAACAAAGCAAACATTGGCATTACTAAACATCATGCAGCCTATTAGCGGTAACAAAGAATACGTATTTCCGTCTGTAAGACATAAACACGGGCACATCAACAGAGAGACAGCTAATATGGCGTTAAAGCGAATGGGATTTGAAAACCGACTGGTCGCTCATGGTATGCGAGCTTTGGCTAGCACTATACTAAATGAGGAAGGTTTTTACGGTGATCTGGTTGAAAGCGCCCTGGCGCACGAAGATAAAAACCAGGTACGCCGGGCATATAACAAAGCTGACTACTTAAAAGGCCGTACAGACATGATGCAGTGGTGGAGCGATCATATTGAAACTGCAGCATCAGGCAATCTCAGTTTGTCATCTTCTTACCAAAAACAGCCTGCTTAGCAGGCTGTGTTGAGACTATAAAATCTTCTGTGTAAGTGGCTGTTTATCATAACGATACTCGGTCACCGTACATGATCATAAACTGCGTCATGGCAGGCTTCCAATCTCGCAGTGGCATTGTCCACTTTTTTGCAATCTGGTGTAAAGCCAGATACAGCAACTTCAGCACCGCATCATCACTTGGGAATGACCGTCTGGTTTTGGTGACCTGACGCAGGCTGGCATTAAGCGATTCGATGGCATTGGTGGTGTATATGACCTTGCGTATCTCCGGTGGATAGTCGAAGAACACACTCAGCCTTGTCCAGTTATCGCGCCAGGATTTACTAATGCTCGGATGCTGGTTATCCCAGGTTTCGGCAAACTGCTCCAGCGCCTGCTCTGCCTGTTGCAGGGTTGCTGCGCCATAAATGGTTTTAAGGTCTGCTGCAACGGCCTTACGCTCTTTCCAGCTGACGAAGCGCAGGCTGTTGCGGATTTGATGCACGATACATAGTTGCACCTGCGTTTTAGGGTAAACGGCTTCAATCGCATCCGGGAAGCCTTTGAGGCCATCAACGCAAGCGATGAAGATGTCTTCCACGCCCCTATTTTTCAGCTCGTTCATCACCGAGAGCCAGAACTTGGCACCTTCGGTTTGCGCTATCCATAAGCC
>JAJLKZ010000021.1:0-59025 GCA_033838465.1 Chromatiaceae bacterium | reverse complement strand
GTATTCATCGCCGCCCAGATGGCCTGGCCGGCACTGAACTTCGATATTCCCTGGCTGAGCTTCGGCCGGTTACGCCCGTTGCACACCAATGCAGTGATCTTTGCCTTTGGTGGCAGTGCCCTGATCGGCTCCTCCTACTATGTTGTGCAGCGCACCTGTCACACGCCGCTGGCGTTCCCGAAACTGGCCGCCTTCACCTTCTGGGGCTGGACGTTGGTAATCGTGCTGGCCGCCATCACCTTGCCGCTGGGCCTGACCAGCACCAAGGAGTATGCCGAGCTGGAATGGCCCATTGATATCCTCATCACGGTGGTCTGGGTGGCCTATGCCGTGGTGTTCTTCACCACCGTGGCGCGACGCACCACTTCCCACATCTATGTGGCCAACTGGTTCTATGGTGCCTTTATTCTCACCATCGCCATGCTGCATGTGGTCAACAATCTGGAAGTGCCGGTGAGCATGTGGAAGTCCTACTCCCTGTTTCCCGGCGGTATCGATGCCATGGTGCAGTGGTGGTACGGCCATAACGCCGTGGGCTTCTTCCTGACGGCGGGCTTTCTGGCCATGATGTACTACTTCGTGCCGATCCAGGCCGGGCGCCCGGTGTATTCCTATCGCCTGTCGATTGTCCATTTCTGGGCCCTGATTGCGGTTTACATGTGGGCCGGCCCGCACCACCTGCACTACAGCTCGCTGCCCGACTGGGTGCAGTCCCTGGGGATGGTGTTCTCCATCATTCTGCTGGCGCCCAGCTGGGGCGGCATGATCAACGGGGTCATGACCCTGTCCGGTGCCTGGCACAAGCTGCGTACCGACCCGATCATCCGCTTCATGATTGTGGCACTGAGCTTCTATGGCATGTCGACCTTTGAAGGCCCGATGATGTCGATCAAGACGGTGAATGCCCTCAGCCATAACACCGACTGGACCATTGGTCACGTGCACTCTGGTGCTTTAGGTTGGGTTGCCATGATCTCTATCGGCGCCATCTACCACCTAATTCCGGTGCTATACAACCAAGGCCGCATGTACAGCATTTCGCTGATTAATACCCACTTCTGGCTGCACACTATCGGCGTGGTACTGTATATCGTGGCGATGTGGATATCGGGTATTACCCAGGGCATGATGTGGCGCGCAGTAAACACTGATGGCACCCTAACCTACAGCTTTGTACAAAGCTTAGAAGCCTCAATGCCGTTCTATCTGATGCGCTTTATCGGTGGTGTCTTTGTCGTGGCCGGTATGTTGCTGATGGCGTACAACGTTTACAAAACGGTGCGCGCTAAAGACGAATCATTACAACCTGTACCAGCAGCAGCGTAAGAGGTAAAACATGTCGAATAAAAATCATCATGACAAAATTGAAAGAAGCGTTGGCCTGCTGGGTATTTTAACTATCGTTGCGATAAGCTTCGGTACCCTGGTGCAAATTACGCCGCTGATGTTTATGGAAGAAACCACACAGCCAGTAGATGGTATGAAACCTTACACCGCGCTGCAGCTGGAAGGCCGCGACATCTACATCCGTGAAGGCTGTGTTGGCTGCCATAGCCAGATGGTTCGCCCCTTCCGTGCTGAAGTAGAGCGCTATGGCCACTACTCAGTTGCTGGTGAGAGTGTTTGGGACCACCCTTTCCTGTGGGGCTCAAAACGTACCGGCCCTGACTTGGCACGTGTCGGCCAGCGTTACAGTGATGACTGGCACTATGCTCACCTGATGGACCCGCGCTCTGTGGTGCCACAATCGAATATGCCGGCTTACCCCTGGTTGGATAAAAACCTGCTAGATGGCAAGCACACAGCGAAGAAAATGACGGTATTACAAGGCTATGGTGTGCCTTATACCGAAGAGGATATCGCCGGTGCAGCCGCTGCAGTACAGGGTAAAACCGAAATGCAAGCGTTGATTGCTTATTTGCAGTCACTGGGCACGCACCTGAAGTAATGCTCATGGAATATTCAACGATACACAGTATTTTTACCGTGATTTTGTTCGTCGCCTTTGTTGCCTTTGTTATCTGGGCTTACAGCAAAAAACGTAAGGCAGATTTTGACCAGGCAGCAAACCTGGTCTTCGACGACGAACAAAAGGCACAACAAAAAAATAAACAGGAGTCTGGTCATGAGTAACTTTTGGAGTGCTTGGATCATAGTGTTAACGCTGCCGGTGCTTATCGGTTGTGTGCTGTTACTGAAATGGAACCTGACTAACCATGTTGGTGTTCCTGAAGACTCAACTACCGGCCATGAAGTGGACGGTATTGAAGAGATCAACAACCCGTTGCCACGCTGGTGGACCTACCTGTTCGTGCTGACGCTGGTATGGTCAGTGTATTACCTGGCCGCATATCCTGGCTTAGGTAAATGGCAGGGCTTTTTAGGCTGGACCAGCTCGAATCAGGGCGTTAAGTCTCTGGAGGAGTCACGCCTGGCGGTAGAAAAAGCCAAAGCAGAAGGTCTGAATGTACAGCTGGACCGCGAAGTATTTAAAGCGGATGAAGTGTATGGCCCGGTATTCCAACAGTTTGCCCAGCGCGATGTGTTGGATCTGGCTTACGATGACGAAGCGATTAAAATTGGTCAGCGGTTGTTTTTACAAAACTGCGCACTTTGTCATGGCTCAGATGCACGTGGCCAACAGGGCTTTCCCAACCTGACGGATAACGACTGGTTATATGGTGGCACGCCGGATAAAATCAAAGAAACTCTGTTATATGGCCGCAAAGCGGCGATGCCGGGGTGGATTGATGCACTGGGCGAGCAAGGCGTAAAAGAAATGACCGCTTATGTACTTAGCCTGTCAGGTCGCAGTGTTAATGAGCGCGAAGCTGAAGCGGGTAAAGCGAAGTTTGCCTTATGTGCCGCTTGTCACGGTGCTGACGGTAAAGGTAGCCTGGCGCATAATCTGCCGTTTGGTGCCCCTAACCTGACAGACAACATCTGGTTATATGGCGGCTCTGCTGCGGCGGTTGAAGAAACCTTAACCAAAGGCCGTTATGGTCAAATGCCAGCGTTTGAGCAAACACTGGGTAAAGACAAAGTCCATATTTTGACAGCCTACGTATACCGTTTAGCCCATCCTGAGCCGACCACAACGGCACAGTAACAGGCGTGAGTAAACGATAAAATAAGCCCCTTTCTCTGGGGCTTATTGCTATATAATACCGGCCCGGTGTGCCGTGCAAGTTGAGGTGTTAATGCAGCAAGATACAAAACCCTGGTACAAACAGTTATGGCCTTGGGTCTTAATCGCTATACCGGTAATCACCGCGCTAAAAGCTGTGCATACCATAGTGGTCATGCAGCAACACTCACCCGATTTAGTGGTAGACGATTATTACAAAGCGGGTCGCGCTATTAATATGCAATTGGCTAAGTATCGCGAGGCCGCGCTGCGTAACCTGGATGCTCATGTATTAGTAGCAGGTAACCGGGCCGTGGTGCGTTTTGCTGAAAACACAGTGCTGGATGGTGCTGTACATCTGGATTTTTATCACCCCACACTGGCCGAACGTGATTTTGCCCTGGATGCCCAGCGCAGTGGTGAGTTGTTGTATGTTGCCGACTTGCCGATTACGCCTAGCGGAAAATGGCAGCTGGTGGTGTCTGATGCATCAAAAGACTGGAAACTACGCGCCACGCTAGAGCTACCCGCCACGACTGAAGTTAAACTGGGTTATCACTAAGGCCAAATGTGAGCGACACGCGCTGTTTTCACTGTCATGAACCCGTGCCAGCGGGCTTTAATTTCAGCCTGATGTTTGACGGCCAGCAACGATCCTTTTGCTGCGCCGGTTGTCAGGCAGTAGCTGACACCATCATTTCCAGTAACCTAGCTGACTATTACCGTTTTCGTACCGAGCCGGCTAGCAAAGCTAAGGCCCTGCCCGAACAGTTAAAAGCAGAACTGAACCAATTTGATGCAGCCGATGTGCTATCAGATGTCAGCCGTCAGCACGGCGACCTAACCGAAATCGAACTCTCGATCAGTGGTATCAGCTGCGCGGCCTGCGCCTGGCTTATCGAAAAACAACTGCGGCAATTACCCAGTGTGCACAAGGTTAATGTCAATTCAACTACACAGCGCTGTCATTTAAGCTGGGATGCGCAGCAAGTGCCACTTAGCCGAATTTTGCAAAAGCTGGCCGACATTGGTTATCAAGCCAGCCCTTTTGTCGCTGACCAGGAAGAGCAGCGCTATAAAGCAGAACTAAGCCGTTTTTTAAAGCGGCTGGCTGTTTCTGGCATTATGACCATGCAGGTGATGATGCTGGCAGTTGCCCTGTATTTTGGTGATTACACCGGCATAGAGGCATCGCATCAGGGTTACTTACGCTGGATCAGCATGCTACTAACGTTGCCAGTGGTTTTGTACGCGGCCCTGCCCTTTGTTAAAAGTGCCTGGCGCGGCATTAAAGCCCGCCAAATGAATATGGATGTGCCGGTCAGCTTGGCTATTTACTACACTTTTTTTGCCTCTGCCTATGCCACGGCTTTTAATACCGGCGAAGTGTATTTTGAGTCCGTCTGCATGTTCACCTTCTTATTGCAGCTGGGTAAGTTTTTTGAATATCGTGCCAGAGCCAGAGCGCGTGATGCCACCAGCAACCTGCTTAGAATTATGCCGGTAAGCGCCACTTTGCTAAAAGACCAACAGCATGAAACAGTGTCTGCCAAGCGCTTAAGGCCGGGAGATATCATTTTGGTAAAACCCGGTGAAACCCTGGCGGCGGACGGTGAAGTGTTACAGGGTAACAGCTCAACCGATGAGTCGATGTTAACCGGTGAGTATAAACCCATTACCAAAAGCATTGGCGATACTGTTCTGGCAGGCACAGTAAACCATGATGGTCTATTGCAAGTGAAAGTAACCAGCGCCCTTGATAATTCCAGGCTTGGCCAAATTATTCAGCTCCAGCAACGCACGCTAAACCAAAAACCCGCTGTGCTGGAGAAAACCGACAAACTGGCGCGCTACTTTGTCGAACGCTTGCTGCTCATCGCTGCAGCAACCTTTATGCTTTGGTATTTCTGGCTCGATGCCGACCGCGCATTCTGGGTAACGTTGTCAGTACTGGTAGCCACCTGCCCCTGTGCATTAAGTTTGGCCGCCCCCACAGCTATTACCTGTGCCCTAGCTAGTTTGAACCGCCGTGGCGTATTAATTAAAAACTCAGCCGCGCTGGATCTGTTGCCTGAACTTAGTATTGTCGTATTTGATAAAACCGGCACCCTAACCGAGGGGCGTTTCTCTGTAAGCAATTGCCGGCTATTGACCGATACCCTGAGCGAAGCAGAAGCACTTAACCTGATCGCTAATCTGGAAGCCTATTCCGAACATCCGATCAGCCACGCCTTTAGCGGCTATCTTAAGCAAAAGCTAACGCTGCAAGAAGTGAACATTATTATCGGTGGCGGGATCAGTGCCCGTTATCAGGATAAACAGGTTAAAGTCGGCAGCGCTGCTTTTTGTGGGCTGTTGCAAAGCGATGCTATGGTGTACCTGACAATTAACGAGCAGCCGATTGCAGCAGTAAAGCTGCACGATGCACTGCGCCCTGAAGTACCAGAGCTACTAACAAGGCTGCGCCAGCAGGGTTATCAGTTAATGATGTTAACCGGTGACAGCTCAAGCCAGGCCGATGCCCTGCAACAGCAACTTCAGTTCGACCAGATGATAAAGGGCTGCAGCCCGGAGCAAAAAGTGGCTGAAATAACCCGCCTCGTTGCTTCAGGCCATAAAGTGATGATGTTGGGCGATGGCATTAACGATAGCCCGGCGTTTCATGCGGCGCATGTTTCAGTAACATTAGACAGCGGCAGTGATTTATCGAAAAATCAGGCTGATGTGGTGTTACTGCAACCGAATATCTCGCTACTTCACCACCTGTTGCACGGCAGCCTGGCAGCAAAACAGGTTATTAAACAAAATTTACGCTGGGCAGTTGGCTATAATCTGGTCATTATCCCGCTGGCGGTAGCAGGTTTCGTTTCACCTTATATTGCGGTGCTAGGCATGTCGTTCAGCTCCTTACTGGTCGTATCTAACTCACTAAGGTTACTGAAAAAATGAGTATTATTTATGTACTGATCCCTATCGCCATTTTATTTGTGGTAATAGGCCTCGCTATCTTTTTTTGGGCGGTGCGTTCACGTCAATTTGACGATTTAGACAAGGAGGGTTTCAGTATTTTGTTTGATGAGCAAAATACACCCAAGCGCAACGGCGATAACGACACACCGCCCTTATGACAAACCTGACAGCCGACCTGTTGTCGGCACTGCTCATCGGCCTGATTGGCAGCAGCCATTGCTTAGTGATGTGTGGCGGTATTGCCAGTGCGCTGCAACTTACCATGCCGGCAACTTCAGCAAAGCGCAAGTTTAGTCTGCAACTGTTGTTAAGCTTGGGCCGGTTAACTACCTACAGCCTGTTTGGTGCCCTGGTAGGTTATTTTGGTGTCAGCGCCATGCAATTAGCTGGCGCATCACTGCTGTGGCTGCGCTTAGTGGCGGGCTTACTGCTGCTGATGATGGCGCTTTACATCAGCCGGATCTGGTTTGGTTTACTGTTATTGGAGCGGCTCGGCCAAACGGTTTGGCGCCGTGTTCAACCGTTTGCTCAGCGGTTATTACCGCTTAACTCTGCCCCAAAAGCTTACACATATGGTATTTGCTGGGGTGCGTTGCCCTGTGGCCTGGTATACAGCACACTGGGCTGGAGCCTGGCCAGCGGCAGTAGCCTGCATGGCGGCTTATTAATGCTAATGTTTGGCTTTGGTACCTTACCGGCAATACTGCTCACTGGCAGCGCTGCCAACGCCCTGGTTAAGCTTAAAAATGCTTTCTGGTTTCGTTATATCGCCGCCTTATTGCTCGGCAGTTATGCTTGTTACACGATTTGGCTTGCTATCCGCCGGCTGGTTTTTTAATCTAGACACCTGTCGGTATTTTAGAGAAAGGTAAAGGACACCGTTATGCAACGCTCTGCAATAAATTGTCAGGATTGTGGTTTTAGTCAGCTGTGCCTGCCATTTTCATTAAACGATGCTGAAATGCACAAACTGGATGATATCATTCAGCGCAAAAAGCCAATGCATAAAGGTGATATGCTGTTTGAGTCTGGCGTAGCGCAAAAGTCGCTGTATGCCATTCGTACCGGCTCGTTTAAAACCTTTACCCTTACCGATCAGGGCGAGCAGCAAATTACCGGCTTTCACCTGCCGGGTGACATCGTAGGTTTTGATGGTTTAAGTAACCAGCAACACCCAAGCTACGCCGAAGCGCTGGAAACCGCTATGGTGTGCGAGATCCCGCTACCCAATCTCGAAGGCTTACTGGACCAGCTGCCCCGACTGCGCCAGCAGATGATGCGGTTAATGAGCCAGGACATTCAAGCCGATCAGCAAATGATGCTACTGTTAAACCGCAAAACCGCCGAGCAAAAGCTGGCAACGTTTTTATCGCAGTTAGGCCAGCGTTATGCCAGCCGGGGCTTTTCCGGTAGTGCTTTTCGCCTGACGATGACACGCAGCGACATTGGTAATTATCTGGGCTTGACCGTAGAAACCATTAGCCGCTTACTGAGCAAACTGGATAAAGAGCAACTGATCGCGGTGGATGGCAAACTCATTACTATCAAAGACCAACCTGCTCTATCACGCTTAGCAGCGTTAACTGCACATTGTTGATGTGTCGATAATTTAGTCCGTTTACTTGCGCCAACTTTGCGCTGGCGCAAACCTCCTTTAAGCAATCCAGGCTAAGTTGACTACACTTAGCGTTAACTGTTTTAGCCTGGAGTCAGCCATGTCAACCTATAACAATATTCTGGTGGTTTTAGATCCCACAACCGAGCAACAAAAAGCCTTAAACCGTGCCGTGGAACTGGTGCGGTTACAGGGCGGCAAGCTCACTGCTTTTTTGTCGGTGTACGACTTTTCGTATGAAATGACCACCATGTTATCCGGCGATGAGCGTGAATCGATGCGTCAGGCCGTTATTAAAGACCGTGAGCTTTGGATAAGTGACTACCTGGCAGCACCCCGTGCCGGCGGTATTAATATTGATGTTAAAGTGGTGTGGCACAACCGCCCCTTTGAAGCCGTAGTGCATGCTGTGCTGGAAGATGGCTACGACTTGGTGATCAAAGGTACCCATGATCACGATGTGCTTAAATCGATGATTTTCACACCAACCGACTGGCACATTTTACGTAAATGCCCTTGCCCGGTGCTGCTGGTGAAAGATCATGACTGGCCAAAAGGCGGCAATATCATTGCTGCGGTAAATGCCGGCAGCGAGCAGGAACATCATTTGTCATTAAACCAACGTCTAATCGCCAAAGCACAACAGATGGCCGCTATGCTCAGTGCGAAAACCCATTTGGTTAATGCCTTTCCGGGCACACCGGTTAATATTGCTATCGAAATACCGGAATTTAACCCACAAGAATACAATAGCACGATGAAACACCATCATACCGATGCGCTAACCAAGTTGGCCACGCAATTTGACATTGCGCCCGAGTACTCCCACGTGCAGGAAGGTATGCCAGAGGATGTAATCCCCGCGATTGCTAAAACGTTAGACGCTGAAATGGTGATCATCGGCACCATTGGCCGTACCGGTTTATCGGCAGCCATTATTGGCAATACCGCCGAGCATGTTATCGACCGGCTGGACTGTGATGTATTAGCGATAAAACCGGCGAATTTCGTCTGCCCCATGGCTAAAGAGTAAGTTTTAACTGCCGTCAGCTTTGGTATTGGCGCACACTTGGCTATAATGTGCACCTTTTCATCTGGGTACTGTGGTTATGTCTCACGCAGCGCAAGCTAAAGCTCAATACAATCTGAATAAACTGCATAAACGTCTACGCCGCGGTGTCGGTCAGGCCATTGCCGACTTTAATATGATTGAAGATGGTGACAAGGTAATGGTGTGTCTATCTGGCGGTAAAGACTCTTACACCCTGCTGGATATCTTGCTGAATCTGCAACAATCTGCACCAGTGAACTTTTCCATCGTGGCGGTTAATTTAGATCAAAAACAGCCCGGCTTTCCGGCAGAGGTATTACCGACTTACTTAAGCAGTATCGGCGTTGATTTTAAAATCGTCACCGAAGATACCTACTCTATCGTGAAAGAAAAAATTCCTGAGGGTAAAACCACCTGCTCGCTGTGCTCAAGACTGCGTCGCGGCATTTTATACCGCACCGCCAAAGAGTTAGGCGCTACCAAGATTGCACTGGGCCACCATCGTGACGATATGCTCGAAACACTGTTTTTGAATATGTTTTACGGTGGCAAGATGAAGTCGATGCCTCCTAAGCTGGTAAGTGACAACGGTGAACATATCGTGATCCGGCCCTTGGCATATTGCAAAGAAAAAGATATTGAGAAATACGCCGCAGCGCGTCAGTTCCCAATTATTCCCTGTAATCTTTGTGGCTCGCAGGACGGCTTGCAACGTCAGGTGGTTAAAGACATGCTACAGGACTGGGACAAGCGCTTTCCGGGTCGCATTGAAACTATGTTTCAGGCCATGCAAAACATCGTACCTTCACACATGGTAGACAAAACCCTGTTTGATTTTGCCGGCCTAAGCAAAGACACGCCACTGTCAATGCATGATACCGCCTTTGATAAAGAAGCCGTGCCGGCAACACCGGTTGGTCTCAGTTCAGATGAAGATAACGCAGACGATAACGACAACCGCGATGCGGTGCAAATTGTCGCGCTAAGCTAGTTTAGTCAGGCCGCTATTGAGCGGCACTGATATACGGCAACAAATACGATGGCCGCTGGTTAAATGGCCATTGGCCATCAGCCGGTAGCTTTTCATCAAGCATTATGGTGCAGCGATTGGCGCTGCACTGTGTTACAGCTTGCAGTGCGGGCGTTAAGTCAGGCACAACAACGTCTTCAGCAAACTCCACAATGACACCACTTACCGGCGGTAACCAGTACTTACCCAAACCGGCCATATCATCCAGCAGCAGATCAAACTGGCTGCGATAATGCATCAGCTGACCCAAGCTTAACTGCGCTGGCAAACGCATACGCGAACGCAGCCTAAACTGCACCTGACAAGGCTCGACATTATCAGCTTGCAGCACCTGAAGTACTGCATTGCTGTTTTTCAGTGCTTCATCATATGGCAGACTAATTTCACCATTAGCAGCGGTATCCAAGGCCATATCATGCCGATCGCTGACCAGCTTAATTGCATAAAACTGACAGGCATTGCCGCTGCGCTCACCGGTGAGGGCAAAGGCGAGCGTAATATCACTGTATTCAGGCTGCTGGAGTTTTTTCATCCGGCCATAAAAGCCGTTGTAGTTAAGCATTAAGTCAGCCGACACCGGCGCTGCGAGTAACAGCGTCAGCGGTAACCAAAATCGCATATTATTCTTCCAGTAGTTTACGGTTAAACCGGATCATGCTGCTGATCTCAGCGATATATTCATCACCACGCTCAGAGTAAGAGCCAAGCCCAGCAGCAAGAGCTTCGCCACGCACTGGCTTGCCCTCGTCGCGTAGACGGGCACGTATAGCACGTAAGCCCTCATAGGTATGGAAGGTATTAAGGTTATAGAAATAACTTCTGATACTGGCGCCTGGATTATTAAACTTTGCTACTTCGTGGCTTTGCCCTTCAACACGTGAGTTAGGGATAAGGCCGCAACCCTCCCGAAAGCACCACTGACCAAAGAAATTATAGCCTTCAACCGCAAAACGGCTGGTGCCCCAGGCAGACTCGTTAGCGGCCTGCATTAACACCAAAGTATCAGGAATAATGTCGACCCGCTTCAGCAGCTCTTCCAGCATGGTTTCATCGGTTTCAGCCACTTCCATCCGAAACTCGTCATACAAGCTATACAAAAAGGCATACTCTTCTAAAGAAATGCGCAAGCGCTTTTGCTTTTTTTCCTGGATTTCTAAGAGTTGTGCGCGTAACGAGCGTAGCCGCGCGTTCTCGCGCTTAACATAAGGTCTCAAGTAATTAAAAAACGCCCGTTTTTTTTCGGTTACATTGGTGTATTGGTTAAAGTCTGGCAAATGTGTAAACACAGGCGCACTTTGGGTATAGGCCAGACGCTGCAACACTTTCTTTTTATCCGCGTCGTTAAGCGCAGTAATGCGGCTGGGCTTTTGCCACTCCTCCAACGAGTCGACTTGTTTTACCGGCTCAAGCTGAGTAAAAGGGCTTAACGCAGCGACCACAACCACTAACCAGAAAAACAAAATAATGATTTTTTTCAACAACATCTATCACCTGTTGGTTACCCTGCCTACACGATACCTTTACCGTGGTAGTAACCAGTTTGTTAAAAAACGACAGCGTCATTTTACCTGTACACGGGTTTTTATACGAACAAAAACTGCGCTGGCTTAGTTTTTTTACGCAAAAGCGGGCCTTTACCATTGCAAAGCAACTTAAGTTGTGTGAAAACAGAGCTTCACAGCAATTTAGCTGTCTGGACGGATAAAACACAGGCATTAAGGTCGTTGTTATGAAACCCATTGAGCGCTCAACTAAATTAGACGGTGTCTGCTATGACATCCGCGGCCCTGTGGCACAGGAAGCCAAACGCATGGAAGAAGAAGGCCATCGCATTCTGAAATTAAATATCGGTAACCCTGCGCCTTTTGGTTTTGAAGCACCGGATGAAATTTTAAAGCATGTTATTCATAATCTGCCGACCGCACAGGGTTACTCAGACTCGCAAGGGATTTACTCTGCAAGAGTTGCCGTAGCGCAGTATTACCAACAGCGCGGCATTTTAGGTGCTGACGCCGATGATGTGTACATAGGCAATGGCGTATCAGAACTGATCTTAATGTCGCTGCAGGCGCTGTTAAATAATGGCGACGAGGTGCTGGTACCCTCGCCCGATTATCCGCTTTGGACTGCAGCCGTTAACCTCGCTGGCGGCAAACCGCTGCATTACCGGTGCGATGAACAACAGGATTGGTACCCGGATTTAGATGATATTAAGCAGAGAATTAGTAAGAAAACCAAAGCCATCGTACTGATTAACCCCAATAACCCGACAGGTGCGGTGTATGACAAAGTGTTTTTGTTGGAATTGCTGAAAATCGCCCGTGAGCACCGTTTGGTGGTACTCAGCGATGAGATTTACGACAAAGTACTGTATGACGGCACTGAGCATGTCAGCACGGCGTCATTAGCGGACGATTTAATAATGCTAACCTTTGGCGGTTTATCAAAAAACTACCGTATTGCAGGCTTTCGCGTGGGGTGGCTGTTTATTTCCGGCGCCAAACATTTAGCGCGCAATTATATTGAAGGCCTGAATATCCTCGCGTCAATGCGGCTTTGTGCCAATGTGCCCTGCCAGCATGCGGTGCAAACCGCGCTGGGCGGTTATCAAAGCATTAATGAGTTAGTGGTGCCTGGCGGACGTTTATATGAGCAGATGGATTTGGCGCATAAACTGGTAACGCAAATTGATGGGCTAAGCTGCATGCGGCCTAAGGGAGCCATGTACTTGTTCCCGAAGATTGATCGGAAAAAATTTCGTATCAAAGACGATGAGTTGTTTGTGCTGGATTTTCTGCGTCAGCACAAGGTGTTGCTGGTACATGGTCGCGCCTTTAACTGGCCAGAGCCTGACCATTTTCGTATTGTGTTTTTGCCGCATAAAGAGCAGCTGGAAGCGGCATTGGGTAAACTGGCGCAATTTCTTCCCGGTTATAGCCAGTAGTTACTGCCATAAAACGGGGCTTTCGGGCCCCGACAACTAAAAGGCCGCGCAGCGGCCTGTATTAATTTAATTGATCGTCTAACCAGAACTTGGTGCCCTTAATGGTAGCCTGCAGAGCCAAACCTGCTTCAGTAAACTGATAAATAGTAACATCATCGACACTGGCCTCTGCCCCCACAGCACCACCTTTATCACCCGCTTTGGCGGCAGCATCAGCCTGAGCACCAAACGCCCAGCCTTGCTCAATAAAACGTTGCATGTCGTCAGTAGTATGAAACACTAACACTAGGCGAAAATCTTTTACCCCAGCACCCAAACCCAGGCCAACCTCACCCATTTTCATGTAACTGTCTTTTCCGCTGCAGTTATCGCGCACAACTCCATAGCCACCGCCAAAGCTGGCCAGGATCAGGTTTACATTGGCATTACTAAATACCGCATAACCTGGCGCCTTTTGCACTTCAGCCTGTGCGCTGGCCTTTTGCTGGTACAACTCAGCTAATACCTCGTTGCGCATTTGCTTTATAGCACTACGTTGTTCATCAACGCTGGCGTTAAAACCACCAGCACAACCTGATATCAATAGCACCATCGCCAACAGCAAGTAACTCAATTTGGATAAATGTTTTAACATAACACGCTCCTGTTAATGGCAACGCTCAGGCATTGCACTCATTACAGCAAAGTTACAGTGTAGCAGCGTTAACTGAAGCATTACTTAACTGCATGTTGGCTATCCCGGCAGGCTTCACCGTCTAATTCAAACTCTACTGTGGTGTGGCTAAGCTTGTACGGCGCCAGCAAGGCAGCCACTTGCTGCTTGTACTGAAGCTGCCCGGCAAGATCTGCTGGCGTGACCACTTCTAAATGCAGGGTAAGCACATGCTGCTCGCCATCAAGCGACCACAGATGCAGATGGTGCACAGCTTTGACAAATTCCAGTTGCTCAAGAGCCGTTTCAATCTGCAGCTGCAATGCCGGGCTGGGCGATACCTGTAAAAATAACGCCAGCGTTTGGCTTAGGCTTTTAATTACGTTAACTAAAATAAACAGGGTAAAACCAATACAAAGCAGTGGATCTAACCAGGCCCAGCCGGTGAAATACATCAACACAGCGCCGATAAGCACTGCGACCCAGCCCAGTACGTCTTCAAGCAAATGCCAGCTGAGCACTTTCTCGTTCTGCGTTTTACCACGGCGTAAACGAAGCAATGCAGCACTATTTACTGCTATACCCAACAGTGCCAGCACAAACATGCCACCGGTATGGGGTAGCTGTGGTTGCCATAAACGCGGTATCGCTTCGGCTAACACCCACACCGAGCCAGCTACAAGGATAAGGCCAGTTATTAAAGCGCTAAGTAAGGACCAGCGCCGATAGCCATAGCTGTAACGCGCATCAGGTGCTTTGCCTGCAATTTTACTGGCAAGCCAGGCAAACCCAATCGCAAGGCTGTCGCCTAAATCATGAATAGCATCGGCAATAATCGCCACGCTATTGGTTAACAGACCACCGACAATTTCAACCAGGGCAAAACCAAAATTAAGCCAGAACGCCAGCGCAATATTACTGCTTTCACTGTGATGGTGCTGATGGCCACAGTGATAACCATGCGAATGAGAGTGATGACCATGCGAGTGAGAATGAAGCATGCTATGTTGCTCTGAATGTTGTTCAGAGCCTTGATGTTGCGTTGTCATTTCTGCACTACCCACCAGAGCAAATCCTGTTAGCAGCTTAAAAGTAAATTCAATAAGATACAACGTCAGGCTGCCCGTAATATTGCCGCTTGTATCTGCACCTAGAACACAGTAGTCTTGCTGCATTCTTCAGACGTCCATACTGCTAACAATACATGAATACTGCGTTTTCTTTTGGTGAAGCCTTTGCAAATTTCACCGCACAGTTATCCTCTGTGGTGTTTTATGCCTTTGATATTAATGGCGTGGCTATTCCCTTAGTACTTATCTGGTTAATTAGTGGCGCCCTGGTGTTTACCGCGTATCTGGGCTTTATCAATGTGCGCGGCTTTGGTCATGCGCTAAGTTTACTACGCAACAATAAACGCACCGGCGCCAAAGGTGAAATTACCCCGTTTCAGGCGTTAAGCACGGCGCTTTCAGGCACTGTCGGTACCGGCAATATTGCCGGCGTGGCAGTGGCGATAAGTTTAGGTGGCCCGGGTGCCACCTTTTGGATGATCGTGGCTGGCCTTTTGGGAATGTCGACCAAATTTGTCGAGTGCACACTGGCGGTAAAGTACCGGCAGATTAATGCCGATGGCAGTGTGTCGGGTGGCCCGATGTATTACATTAAAGCGGCACTGGATAAAGTTAATCTGCCACTTTTGGGTACTGTGCTGGCCATGGCTTTTTCAGTATTTGTTATTTTCGGCTCAGCCGGTTTTGTTCATGTGAATCAGGGCTTTGTGCAGGTAAAAACGGTAACCGGTTTTGATAACGCCTGGTTATTTGGTGCCTGCTATGCACTGTTGGTGGGTGCTGTGATTATCGGCGGCCTTAAAAGTATCGCCCGGGTCACCAGCAAACTGGTACCACTAATGTGCGGTATTTACCTTGTCGCATCTTTACTGGTGATGTTAAACCATTACAGCGCTATTCCTGCAGCGCTGTGGCTGATTGTGCAAAGCGCTTTTACGCCAGAGGCCAGCTATGGTGGTTTTATCGGCGTGCTTATCCAAGGCTTTCGTCGCGCGGCGTACTCCAATGAAGCCGGTATTGGCTCCTCCCCAATAGCCCATGCGGCAGCTCAGGTAAAAGATCCGGTATGTCAGGGCTTCGTTGGTTTATTGGAGCCTTTTATCGACACTGTAGTGATTTGCACCATTACCGCTTTAGTGATTATTTTAACCGGTGCTTATCAGACGCCAGGGCTGGATGGCGTACAAATTACCTCTGGCGGTTTTGCTTCAGTATTTAGCTGGTTTCCCTGGGTGTTAATGGTGGCGCTGCTGCTGTTTGGTTTTTCCACCGTAATTAGCTGGTCTTATTATGGCCTTACCGGCTGGCGCTATTTAGTTGGTCATAACCCTAAGCTTACCCAGCTATACAAGGTGTTGTTTTGTTTTATTGTGTCTATTGGTGCTGTGCCCAATGTGATGGCGGTGTTTGATTTTATCGATTCAATGATTTTCTTAATGGCGGTACCCAATATACTGGCGCTGTATCTGTTGTTACCTGAGGTAAAAGCCGACTTAAGCGCCTATTGGCAAAAATTACAGCAGGCGCGTTAAGCTGCCTGCTCTACCGCCGCTATTTTCGCTTTAGCCGTTTTGTCAGCAGCCGCTTTGTCTTTTGCCGCCGGCTTTTTAGCGCCCAGTGCAACTAATAACTCATCTTTATGCTGTGCTAAATAAAGCGCCAGTGCTTCGATCTGGTTATCATCGGTAAGCAGCGTACTTTCCGTTAATACTGTGGTCAGCTCATCAGCCGTGTCGAGCATTTTGTCATAAGCATCAGCTTCGGCCTTAGAAGTAAAAGTCATTTTTTCCGCTCCGTTACGTTCTACCACATATTTGATGATCACAGCCATGGTGTTTCCCCCTGAATTAAATTACTGTCATTTTATACAGTATAAATGTATTGCTGTCTAATGCTTTTATTGCCACCTTTGTCTACTCGAAGTTTTGCCGCTATTGGCGTACTATAGCCTGAATATATAAACGGCCGCCGCGCCGCTAGTAGTTTGATTAACAAGGAATATCATGGCTGATTCTGTATGGTCTGAACGCCGCTCCGGTGCAGAAAGTATGCGTCCGGGCGATCAGCGTACCCCCTGGCAACGCGATCGGGCGCGTATTCTACACTCTGCGGCCTTTCGCCGGCTGCAGGCCAAGACGCAGATCTTAGGCATTGGCCAGAATGATTTTTATCGCACCCGGCTTACCCACTCGTTAGAAGCGGCGCAAATTGGCACCGGTTTAGTCAGTCAACTGCGCAGTAAAACCCCTGCCGGGCTTAACGGTATCTTACCGGCTGATGCGTTAATGGAAGCCCTTTGCCTGGCCCATGACATTGGCCACCCGCCTTTTGGCCATGGCGGCGAAACGGCGCTTAACTATAAAATGCTGAACCATGGCGGTTTTGAAGGTAACGGCCAGACACTGCGAATTGTCGCCAAGTTGGAACCCTACACGCAGCAACACGGCATGGACTTGTCACGACGCACCTTACTGGGTTTGTTAAAATACCCGGTGTTGCAGCCTAACTTAAGCCTGGAGCCTTTACCTTTGCAAAACCCGCTTAATCTAACGCCCTGGAAGCCGGCAAAAGCCATTTTTGCTGCGGATAGCGATATTCTCGATTGGATCCTCGCACCGCTGTCTGCTCACGATCGCAGCTTGTTTCAGCAGGTCGATAGGCTTGAGCAATCGCCGTTTATTAAATCACGCTATAAATCGTTAGATGCCTCTATTATGGAGCTGGCAGATGATATTGCTTACGGCGTACATGATCTAGAGGATGCCATAGTGCTGGGTAATATTAGCGAAAGCCAGTGGCTGGCCAATAGCGATTGGGATAACCTGCCCACCGCCCTGGCGCAGCAAATGCAGCAGATAGGCGCGGCGTTGTTTAGCCACCAGCATCATTTACGAAAAGACGCTATCGGCTCTTTGGTGAACCTGCTGATAAGCTCGGTGTCACTGACAGAAGTATTGCCCGGCGCAACAGAGCCACTGATCCGTTACAATGCGGTGCTGGCTGACGCCCCACAAGCTATTTTGCACTGCTTAAAGCAGCTGGTGTACCGCTGTGTTATTTCCAGACCCGATATTCAACAGTCGCGTTTTCGTTGCCAAAACATGCTGATGGCGCTGTTTGACGCCTTTTGCTCAGATCCTTCGCGCTTATTACCAGCAAACACTCAGCTGCGCTGGCAACAAGCGGCCGATGCGCTGAAAACCCGGGTGATTTGCGATTATATCTCTGGCATGACCGACGATTACGCAGAACTGATGTACCGCCGGCTGTATGCCAGTGCCGTCTGACAATGTAAGGAAAGCGGTAGTGACTTCTTCTGTACTTCGGGTACTGGCCGGCCCTACGGCGCTTGCGCAGATTCAGCAGCATGGTTTGCGTCAGGCCGACATTAAGGTGATGGTAGGTGCCAGTGGCGGGCCTAAATGGTTTAGTTTGTTTGGGCTGGATCAGTACTTATTTGGCGAGTTTTTCGCTGGCCGGGCAGCGCCATTGCATATTTTAGGCAGCTCTGCCGGTGCCTGGCGCTTTGCGTGCTTTGCCCAGGCCAACCCGGTGGCAGCTTCACAGCGCTTTTGCCACGCCTACAGCCATATTTGCTACCCAAAAGGTGCCGATACCAACCTTATCAGCGACATTTCAGCCGGTATTATTGACGAGGTCTTTCCAACGGAAGCGGCGCTGGATCAAGTGCTAACCAACCCGGTGATTAAGCTTAACCTGGTGGTGGCCAAAGCGCGGCGTATTGCCGCCGGCCGGCACAGGCTTGCGCAAGCCAGCGCACTGACGCTGGCCGCTGGTGCTAACTTGCTGCATCGCAAACACCTCCAACATTTCTTTCAGCGCGTACTGTTTCATGCGCCAGCCAGTCAGGCACCGTTTCATCATGCCGGTATTTTGCCTACCCAACATGTTGAGCTAACAAAAGCTAACCTGCGCCAGGCGGTAATCGCCAGCGGCGCTATTCCACTGGTACTAAACCCGGTAGAGGACATTGCCGGTGCCGGTACTGGCCGGTATTACGATGGCGGTATTACTGATTATCACTTTGACCTGCCCTTTAGCGACGATGGCCTGGTGCTGTATCCGCATTTTTATCCCAGGCTGGTACCAGGCTGGTTTGATAAAGCCTTGCCATGGCGGCGGGCAATGCCAGCACATTTACATAATGTGGTACTGCTGTGCCCCAGCGAGCAATGGGTAAAGTCGCTGCCGTTTGGCAAAATACCCGACCGCACCGATTTTAAACTGCCAGATAAGGTACGTATTGCCTATTGGCAGGAAGTCATTGCCGGCTCAGAGCAGTTAGCCGAAGCGTTAAAACAGGGTAACTTTGTCGCTGAACCGCTGTAATCTGAAGAGAGAAAGGCCAAAAGCGCAGTGCCGGGCCTTTTTACCGGCGTTAGGGCACTAACGTCGTAACTTCAAACCTACTGGGGATAATATCCAGTTTCACCTTATAGGCACTGCCGTTATCTTTTAAGCCATCCAGATATTGCCAGTAACCCTGTGTTTGCTCATCCTGGGTAAACCGCAGCGTAAAACCCGGGCCATCGCCTTGCATCAGGTAACTTACCACTGCTGTTGTGCCTTTATTGTCTACCAAATCAAAGGTCAGCATATCTTTTAGCCGGGTATTGCGGCTAAACACGCCCGATACCACCGGCGAGCTGATATTCAGGTATTCGCTGCCTACAGTGGCCTGTTTAAGAGGATTAGGGATAAAGTGCTGTTCATTAACATGGTATTGATCATCACCCTGTAAAATACTGATCCGCACATTTTCAATGTGGTAGCCATTAGGATTATCGATACGTTTGGCGTCACTGACATCAATCAGCGTCACCGCACCATTACCAATCGCCTGTACCAGGCCAGTTTTCGCCTCATACACTAAGGCGGCATCTTCATCGATACCAAAGCCACGTGGATACTGCTGCTTGTTAAGCTCAGCAGCCACCACTAAGCGGCCAAAGCGGGCTTTGCGGTCAAAATGCTGATCGATAATGCCGTGGCGGAAAAACCCTAAGCCCTGGCTGAGCAATAACGGGCCATTTTCCTGATCCTGCATACCGTTATAACTGTCGGTAAGCCCCTGTGTGAGTGCGCCCCAGGAGTCACCGGCCGCGATCATCACCTGGCTCATCATGGCAGCACCGGCACTGGTACCGCCTATCACGCCGCCGTGCTGATACAATTTGTACACGGCATCCAACAACGGCGTTATGGTGTTGTCTTTACGTAAAGTGCCGGTGATATTCAGCTGATCGCCACCTAAAAACCACACCGCCGTATAGTCATGCAAACTGCCCGCCAGCTTAGCGTCGCTGGCATTATGTTGCCACTGGCTTTCATCCTGCTGTGGTGTCGATTTATCATCTTTAACCGCCAGCGGGATAAGCGTTACCTGCGAGGCCGCTACGCCATATCGCTGCATATCGGCCACGAACTGGTTAAAGTACTTAACCGGCTGGCCACTGGCGGCAGGAATAACGGCAATTTTTGCCTTATCGGCACCACCGGCCAGGCTGATAAAGCGCTGATACACAGCAGCATTTGAGCTGCTAAGCGCGCCCCCTACCATAACCAGCGCTCCACTGGCACTGGCAAGGCTTGGTGAATCAGGCGGGCTTTCTGAGCACGCTGCCATAGTGGCAACGGCGATAAACGGAATAACATAATGCTTCAATTTTTTTGCTCCATTTTTGTGGTAAGAACACGGGCTCTTGTTATTATTAGTCCCGCGGGGGCAGGTTAGCAGATTTTGTCAGCCAAAGTCAGCATACCAGCCCACTCACTACCGCCACTTTGTTACCGGAGCATTTATGATTTCCAGCTTATTAATTACCTTGTTTATTGCCATGTTACTGCCCTATCTGGCCAAAGCGCCACTGGCCTTTGCCATGCAAAAAGCCGGCGGTTATGACAACCACAACCCGCGCGCCCAGCAAGCCAGCCTGACCGGCTTTGGCCAGCGTGCTAATGCGGCGCATTACAATAGTTTTGAAGCCTTGCTGATTTATGCCTGCGCCATATTCAGCGCCATAGCACTTGAAGCAGTGGATAGCACCACAGTGGTTTTAGCCTGGGTATTTATCGTCAGCCGGCTGGCGTATCTGGTGTGTTATTGGCTCGACTACGCCACCACCCGCTCCGCAGTATGGATTATCGGTATGGTGGCGGCTTTTGTATTGGCCGCCAGAGCAATTTTGACATAAAACACTGTCCAACTGTAAATCGCAGCTGTCTATGCTTCTTAGTTTTTAAAGTTTTATGCGATCTGCCAGCAAAAGTACGATCACAAAACTTAACACTAAACAGCCCCAGCTCAATATGATTGAGCTTAAACTTTCTTTTCGAGCATCTCGCTTGTAAGGAACGGGGTTTGATATGTAGGCTCCCAGTAGAACACCAAGTGGTGTGGTCCAAAAAATGACTTTTTTAGGGCTATAAATACCATCAAACACGTAACACGCCATTCCCAAAAAAGCGATTAAAAACGATACTCGATACAGCATTCCAGCCTTGGGGATGACATATAGCTCTGAGCACTTTGGACATTCTGAAGCGATTGTCGGATGAAGAAAAATACTTCTCCAGATAGACAGCTTCTGTATTTGGCAATTTGGGCAGTATTTAATCACTTATATCTCTTTAAAACTTACTTTCTAAATTTCATTCTTCTCAATGCATCGTTAATAAAAGCATTTTCAATCTTTTTAATCCATAATCTGATGTCAGGCACTGTCGTGGAGTAAGACCACCTAACTTAGAGATTCCCTTTTTATCCAACCACTCAAACGCTCTAAGTCCAAAAAAATGATTTATTACGATTGCTAGTTTTCTGTCATTATTTAACTCATTTAACAACTGAGTTCTTATTTTGCTTTTAGCAAACTCTTCTTCTCCTAGCTTAGCAAAGGCTCCCCACCATTCGTCTGAGTCCTTGTAATAATCAGTTGGGCGGCTCCCGTACTTATCATAATCAACTTCAAACCCTTTCCCTTCCGGCACACATTCTATATCACTCACTAAAAGCCTCCAAAGACAACTAAATTCGAACCAGACTTATTCCTCGCAGATGGTGCTAATATTGCCTTAAAGCCTGCATCCTCGGCATACCTAGCAATTTGATGAGTTTTATCATAAGCCCCCACATCAGTAGATGTGATGTCATCCAATGATACACCAACCTTAGAACGAACTTTTGGATCTGTAAGGTCTAATACATTTTCAATGCACACGTCTTTGTATTTGTATGAACGTTCGTTTGTTGGATAGCCGCTGTCTTCGTCATAATGTGAAACTTCTGCAACAGCAGTCTTTTTTGCGGTGCCCCCATAAACTGCACCTTGACCAGGCCCTGAATATCGGTGTGAGGCATTAACGTTCCATGGACCTGCGCTCCAAGTTGTAGCAATCTGTTCAGGCTTTTCCATTCGATGTATTCGACCTTGAAAAATTTTGCCTTCAATATTGTTAAATGCTTCCTTACACACCAACCCCAACGGGTCTACCCAGTTAATATGGTTTGGTGCGTACTGGTAGTGGTTTATCCCGCCCAATAGCCCTATTGGATCCTGGCTGATAAAACGACCGGTTTGTGGGTCGTAGTACCTAAAGTGATTGTAGTGTAGCCCGCTTTCGTTGTCATAGTACTGGCCCTGAAAGCGGATTGGATTGTCTATTGTATTAACCGTTACTGTAGTTTTACCAAATACACTGTAATGCGCTTGCCAGACGATGTTGTTTTCGCTGTCGGTTAAGCTGAGCGGTGTGCCTAGTTGGTCCAACTGGTAAAAATACAACTGGCCGCCGCTTAGCAGCGCCAGCGGTTTATTGCTGTTTGGTTCAAACACATACCAGCGGTATTCACCCTGACAGTATTCGCCAATAAGCGTGTTGCCTTCCCACAGATAATCAATACGCCCTGCGGCGGTCACTTTAGCGCTGCGCCGGCCAAAGGCGTCATATTCGTAACGCGTAACAGCATCATTCTGCTGCAATGCCGTTAGCTGGTTAAAGCCATTAAACTCGCGTTGCTGGCGTTTGCCCGGTGCGGTGGCAGCTAGCTGATTACCGCTATCGTCGTATTGATATTGGTTTTCATGAAACCGCAGTAAACGGTCCTGTTTTACTTCAACACCATCACCAATCGGGTTACCAAAACTGTCCCACTGGTGCTGCTCGTTCTGGCTGGCATCAGTGCTGTGCTGCTTACTAACCAACTGATCCAGCGTGTTATATTGATACTCGACATCACCATTTTGGTTATCCGTAACCGCCACTAACTGATGTAGCGCGCTGTAGCGATACTGCCGCAGCTGGCTTTGCGTACCTGTTTGCCATTGCTGCGCGGTTAAGCGGTTAAAGGCATCAAATGCTTGCTGTAACTGCAGGCCGCTTTGGTACTCACGGGCGGTTTCACGGCCGGCGTTATCAAAGCTGCGCCACAAAACCGGCTGCTGGTTTACCGCCAGCTGCGCCAGTAAACCCTGCTCGTTATAGCGATAGTCCAGCGTGGTGCCATCGGGCAGTAAAGTGCTTAAACGCCGGCCGGCCTGATCATACTGATGTGCTATGCGCCAGTCATCTTGCCAGTGCTCGTTTAACTGACCATTGGCATGGTAGTTAAAGCGTAATTTGCGCTGGGCATTACTGGCACGCAGTGGCCGGCCTAATTTATCGTAGTGAAAATGGTTGCTGGCCAGCTGTTGGCCATACAAGGCCGTTTGCTCAATAATACGGCCGCGGCTGTCACGCTTAAGTTTTATCTGCCGCTTACTGCCATCGCTAACACTGCTGATACGCCCGGCAATATCATACTGGTAGCGCTGTTGGCGGCCATCAAAGCCCTGTAAGGCGACAGGCCGCTCCTGGCCGTCGTAATCCAGCTGATAGCGTGCGCCGTCGCTGCGCATAATGGCTGTAAGGTTACGCTCTTTATCATACTCATAATTAAAGCGGCTGCCATCGGCCTGAATATGCACTACCGGTTGAGCTAAGCCCTCATACTGCCACTGGCGTTGCTCACCTTGTGCATTGGTTTTACTGATAAGCCGGCCAGCGTTGTCATACTTCAGCGTTTCGATACTGGCCTGCTCCGGCGCATCGGCCGGGTATTGTTTTACTTGCGTAATATGGCCCGCGGTATTGCGCTGATATTCAGTCACAAGGCCAGCAGCATCTGCAACGCCGTTTAAACGCCCGAGGGAATCGTAACTATAACGGCTTACCGCCTCGCCCTGTTTACGCGCCAGCAGCTGACCTTCATCATTCCATAAATACTGCTCAGTTTGGCCATCCTGAAATTGGCGCTGGGTTAATTGCCCCTGTGCATTGTACTGATAGCGGCTTACTGCGCCATCGGCCGAGATTTCTGCGGTTAATAAACCGGCGGCGCTGTATTCACGGCGCCAGTGCTGGCCTTCGGCGTCGGTAAAACCTGTGCGCTGACCAAGCTCGTTATACTGAAAATGGCTAATGGCACCGTCTGCTTGCTCTACCGTGATAAGCTGGCCATGCTCGTTAAAATAGTAACGCGTAGCGCCGCCATCCGGCGTTATTTCGGCAATTTTCTTACCCTGGCTGTTCCAGGTGTAACGCCAGGTGGCGCCATCCGGGGCCACCTTTTTAATCAGCTGGTTGCGCTCATTATGAAAGTACTGCCAGCGCTGGCCACGGCTATCCGTGCTTGTGGTTAAGCGTTGGCTATCGTCATAGTCAAACTGGTAGTCATAATAACCATCATCACCCCAGTTACGTTGGCAGCGTGCGCTCGGGCCTTCCCCCAGCCAACTGAAATAGTGCTTAAACCCACTGGCACGTTGCCTGACAGCCAGCAAGTGCGCCTGATAACCATAGTGTTCGGTCTGTTTAGCCTGTTCAGTGGCGGCAATTAGGTCGCGCTGCTCATCATAATGATACTGGGCTAACTGCACATTTAACGATGTTAGCCCCTGCTCGGTTTGTACTACCGCTTCTATGGTGCTTAACAAGCCTTGCTCGTTGTAACGCAGCTCTACACCGCGCTTACGGGTGTAATCTATCCGGCTTAAGCGCTGATAGCGGTCGTAATACAGTTGCAGATAGTTACCCAGACTGTCGAAGATCTGATGCAGTGCCCAGCGCGTCGGCCCTTGCTTTTCACTGCTTAGCGGCACAAACACCCAATGGGTGTTATCCGGGCGCAGTAGTACCTGGCTGCCGTTATCTTCGTGTCGCAGCGCCAGCCCTTCGGCTAACTGATAACTGGTTTGGCCGGCCGCAACAGGCACAAAGCTTAAACGCCGGCCTTCGTCATCGTGCAAGGTTAAGCGCGTTTCGCCATCGCTATTTACTGTAGTTTCAATTTGCAGATGAAAGTTACTGCGCCAACCATAGCCCAAGCCGAGGTTTTCATGGCACTGACTGGAGCGGTAAGTGCGCTTAAACTGCAGCGGTAAAGGGCCTGGCAGTTCAAAATCAAGAAGTTCGAGTATTTCCTCGCCGGTACAGGTCGATACCGGATCGCCAACGCATTCCACCTGGGTTTTATCCGGCGTTACAGTGCCGCTGGCGTTAGTGCCGGTTTCATTGTTGCTTGCCGGGCCGGTTTTTTCGCCAGTATCTACCTGTGCTGCGCCACCGGGTTTATTGGCTTTTACCGGTGCCGCTTTGGCCGGCGCAGCTGTCGGTGCTGACGCGCTTTGCTGACGCTCAGGCGCCGGCAATTCCCGTACCTGCAATTTGCCCTCACTCATAGCCTGAGCAAGCTTAGTAAACAACTGCTGTTTGGCTTGTTGCACCTGCAAGTCGCCACAGGCAATGCCCAACCCTTCTGCAACGCCCAGTAAGCCCCTGGCATAGTGATAATCATTAAAATGCCGGCTTAAAAACTCTACTGCGTCATTAGCAGAGGCAAAGCGCAAGGCTGCACCACCGGCCGTAGCGCTGGTACTAAATTGAATTACTGCACCTAACCGGCTTTTAATGTCGAGTTTATGCATGCTCATGCTGGAAACGTCCTTGTGTATCATTTTGCGGTTGCACCGCCTGATAAAGCGCAACACCGCGATAGCGGCGCAACGATTGTTCATACTGTAAAACGAAACCGCTGAAGCGGCCCTGCTGTGCTTCGTGCAATAACAGCAGCAGCCTGAACACGCCGCCACAGGCCCCCAGCTCACCGGTTTGGTAGCCCGGCAGCAGGTACTCTGTATCTTCTGTTACCACACCATGTAACTGCGACATATGATTAAGCCAGCATTGTGAGGCGTAATCGTTGCCACTGTCTGGCAGACAAATCAGGCTTAGCTGCGCCTGGCTATTACTCAGTTGCTGAGCGCTTTGTCGCAACAAGCCTGCAGTAGCCATGTCGTCGTGAGCACGTTGCTCCAACTGCGCATCAGAGGCGGCAAAGACTAACTGCAACCCCCTGTCCGACGCGGTTAAGCACAGCGCGATAGCGCCTTCAGACAGCAGCTGGCTGCTTTGCTCTGCTGCACTTTGCTCTGCTGCATAGCGGCTAAACACCGCTTCGTCATTTAAACTATCGACAGCAATAAGCCAGATTTCTGTCTGCTGCAGCTCCGGCTGGGCTAACAATTCTGCTGCGGCTTTAAGCGCCATCACGCTTGCGACTGCACCATAAGGAAATACCCTGCACTGCGGTGATTGCAGAAGCTGTGGGTGATGTCGCATCAGCTGCTGCAGTAAAGCGCTTAACAGCGCATCATCGGCACTGTTAAATTCCGGCAACAGCAAATAGACAATCTGCTGCGCCGGCCTGGCAGGCATCTTCGCCAGTAAAGCGTCAAGCAGCGCCAATATGCGCTTGCTTAGTGTTGCTGTCGGCACTTCGGCAAAAGTTGTCGGCTCTTCGCTAAAAAATGCCGTGGCAATGTTAGCTTGCTGCCACTTCAGCATCGTTGGCGTTATGGCGGCAAATCCTACCTGCTCCAGCTGCCGGGCCTGTGGAAGGCTGGCTAAATGCAGTGTGTAACTTGCCGCCTTAAGCGCTGGCAGTGCCGGCATCAGTGCGCCCTCCGCTAAATACATCAGCAAAATAAAGTGCCCTGTCGGGGTTTTGCCAAAACTGATAACAGGCTGCAAGCTGGCGCTGCTGTGGGTTACCGCGTTGTAGCACCATAGCAAGGTGGGCTAGTGTAACCGCACAACCTGCCAGGTTTCGCGCCGCCTTACTGCAGGCAAAATCTGCCACCGTAGGGCGCTCTAGTAGTGCATCGGCGTCTATTGACCCAAGCAGTAACGCCAGCGCATTAGCAGCAAGCGCATTAAGCTCAGGCTGCTGGCTCAAGTCCCTTAACAAGGGCACAAACTTTAACTGACCGCTAAAGCCCATAGCCTGAATGGCAAGCGCTGTGCCAAACCCAGGTTGTTCGGCCGTATTCAGGTTAGCCAGTATATTCACCATCAGATCCTGCGCTTTGTCAGGCGCAGCGCACATTAGCAGCATTAATAACACGTCACAGAATAGCGTATCGCTGACCAGACATCCGCTCTGTAGCAATTGCCTGAGCAGTGTTACTTCATCTGTTGGCTGTCCCAGCAGCCAGGCCGCTGCACAAGCCGCGCCGTGTCGTGGCTCAGTCAAAGATAAAGTGGACGCTAGTTCAATTATCTGCGGCAAAAACTGACGTTTTCGGCTTAAGCCCAGCGCTATCAGCCCAGTACTCGTTTGCATCAGCACCGCTGCAGAAGCAGCATCGGTAGCTAGCTCCGCGGGCGCCAGCCTTAACGTCAGCCACCCGCCGAGCTCGGCCTGCTTAGTCTGCTCACTGTCATTCAGATCATTTGGACGTTGCAGGCATAACGGCTTTAGCGCTGCTATCAGCAATTCCGGCCGGTCAAAGTGTTTAATCTCATGCAGCAGTAACCGGGCATAGGCTTTATCGGTTACTGCCGGCAATTGCTCGGGTGTTAGCTCTGACGTTAGCGCTGCTGTTGGCGCTGTGGCAACCAGCCAGGCTAACCAGGATGGAGTTTCCTCTGGTAGTGCAATATCAGCTAATAACCGCAAACAATCAGCCAGACGGGCATCATGCTGGCGCAACTGAACAGGATTAATATAACGGTGCTGTTTAAAGCTGATACGTTGCTGCAGTAACAATTCGGCCTGGCCGATAATGGCGTCGACTTGCAACATGCTTATCAGCCACCGATCAGTACAGTGGGCATACCTACGACGATTTTACCGCCATGTTCAGTGTCATCACCCAAGCGGGCGGCGTTTTTACCGTTGATAAATACTGTGGCAGAGCCGCCGCTAATCGTATCCGGTGGGCCTATACATACCAGCTTATCGCCTTTACGCGCAGCCGGTATACCGCAGATAGTCACATTAGGTGAGCCCTGCATTACCGGGCCACCAACATGAGGCTTAGGGCCCGGATCGACCTTGGGGCACACGTGCATACTGCCAATAACGGCGGCGGGTTTAGCCATAGCGGTATCCTGTTTCCTGCGACAATCAGTTAATACTGACTTTACTGCCCTTAATCGTGATATTGACGCCTTTAATATCGATAGAGCCGTCACTTTTCATCGAAATAGACGCCGCACCGGTTTTAATGGTGATGGCATCACCGGCATCGATTAAGAGCTTCTTGCCGACTTTTAGCGTATCACTGCCATCAACGGTGTTTTTGCGATCTTTATTCACCGTCTCAGTGTCGTTGCCCTTAACGGTGGTGGTTCTGTCGTTAGCCACCATATCGGTTTGGTTATGTTCAACCTGCAGTTCAAAGTTTTTTTCTGCATGCAGATAAAACAGCTCTTCACCTTTTTTATCTTCAAAACGCAATTCGTTAAAGTTAGCCGCGCCGCCGTCTTTGGTGGAGCGGGTTTTAATACCACTTTGGGTTTTGTCCGCCGGCAAGGTGTAAGGCGGCATATGATCAGAGTTGTACACCGCGCCAATAATGACCGGTTGATCCGGATCGCCGTTTAAAAACTCAACCAGTACTTCCTGATCGCGGCGCGGGAAGAAAAACGCCCCCCAGTTTTTACCGGCCCAGTTTTGACTAACCCGGATCGGACAGGAGCTTTCATGGTCCTTTACCTCTGAGCGGTCCCAGTGAAACTTAACCGTTACCCTGCCAAGCTCATCGACGGAGATCTCTTCACCACCGCGGCAAGTCACCGTAGCCGTCTGTACGCCGGTGATGACAGGCTTAGCGATGGTCAGCTGTGGCCGATAAGCGACCGCTTTGGGCACACAATAAAAGATATTACTGATATCTTGTGATGCAACCTTATTCGCACCTGTCTGGCTGGCAATGGCGGCGGTCAATACCACTTCGGTCAGCACATACTGTTTGCCGGCTTCGGCTTTATCGTCATGCTCGGTAAGGGTAAAGGTTTTGCCTATGCTAAAACTGCGGCAATTACTGGCACCCTTGCGCCGGCTAATGTCACGCTGCAGTGCCTCTAAACGCAAACCCGCTATAGCACTCGCCCGTGGGTGAATGTCTGCTTCAGCATCATAATTAAACACTTCGTATTCAGCATGACCGCTTACCAGGCTGCCTTTACTCACCTCACCGGTGGGCAGTGCAGTTGGCTTTTTCAAGTCAAAGCCGCGCTGCACAAACTTGCCCGGCGCCATTACCAGTGCCTGTTGCCACAGATGGATATGCGGCTCGGCTAAACTGCCGGAGAAATATTTTACCTGCTCCTGGCTACAAGGCTCATAGGCTGAAGCTTTATCGGCCAAAATCAGCTTATGGCTGCTCTGGCTGTGCTCAAAATAATAAAAGATGCCTTCGTGCTGTAATAAACGCTGGATAAAATCCAGATCGCTCTCTTCATACTGCACTTTAAAATCGTAATCCGGGTAGCTGCCCTGGATTTTGCTTGCCACATCTATTTTAACGCCATGCTCGCCGGCCAGCTGCTCGACAATTTTCAGCACATTTTTCTTGCGGAAGATCCGGCTGTTCACCCGATGCTGCATATACCAGGCGCTTGCTACCAGTTGCAGACTGTAATCGCGGTACGAGGCTTCAGCAGCAGCTTTCGCTACCCGCTCGCCCAATGCCGTGACATCCGCCACCACGGCATGAAAATAACGCTGGGTTTTGTTACCCAACTCCAGGGTAATGGTGACTTCCTTACCGATCAGCGCATCAGCTTTAATGTCGCGGCCATTGCTATACACTTCAGCTTTAACACTGAACAGGTGTGACAGCGCTTCGCGATATACAAACCGGGTTAAAATTAATGCATCTTTGCCAAGTGGCGTGTCAATTCTGATGCTATTCTCGTCCTGGGTTGCCTGTTGCATCCATTCGCCTCAACTGGTTACTGATAAGATGATCGGTAAAAAAGCTAAAAAAAGCTGGTGCGGCACGCCACACCAGCCTGAACTGCTTACAGCTTAGAGCCTTTAACGCCGCTGTAACCGTATACCAACGGTGCAGTAACGTTGTTTTTGTCGTCTGTAGGCGTAACAGTCATCATCAGCTCGGTGTAGCTGATCACGATAGTTTCGATAGGACGGTCACCAGAAACTGACATCTGATAGCTGCTGATCATCGCGTCAGTCAGTTCTATCTTCATGATCTCTTCCACTTTGTCACCTTGTTTGGTGATGTGGAATACTGCTTTCTGGCCTTTGCCGATAGTGGCTTCTTTGAACAGATCTGGAGAAGCTTTGTCCTGCAGTTTAGTGATAACAATATCATTTAACCGGGTAGCGCTGGCTTCACGGTCCATCGCGGTACCAGTGTACGAGGTCAGCTCACGCTGAGTGCCCCAGTCCATTGATAATACTGTGATCATATCCTTGAACTCTTCAGCGGTGGTCTCGCCTTTGATAGCGCCGTATTTCAGGTAGGTATTTGCTTGCATGCTATGCTCCTTTTGCATATTTAAACAGGTGCCTAGTATTAGGCATCAAGAGTCGCCTGGGTAAAACCCGGACAAAACGTTAAAAACCATCAGAAAATTCAAACAAAAATTACTCAAAATAAACATTTAATCTTTGAATAAACCACAACATCTGATTTACAGCTTTTAAACTTCACAAATTATATCGTCAAAACCATTATTGACAACACATAATTAACTTTTTAATGAGTCATTTTTAACTTAATCAATTAACGCCAGCCAATAAGGCTGGCGCTCATCAGTGAATAGTTAGTTAATTTGGTAGTCGAACTGCTCATCGACCACTTGCAACTGCACCTGGTTAACACTTTGCTGCTGCGCCACACGCTGTAAAATGCGCACAGACAGCTCCGGTAACAGTTGGTTTTGCAGAATATTGTGAATAGTACGGGCGCCAGAGCCAGCGTCCTGACACTGGCTGACAATTTTCGTTACTACTTCAGCGCCGTAGCTAAAACCGGCGCGATAGTGTTGCTGCAAGCGTTTAGCAATGCGGTTAAGCTGCAAGCCGGTGATCAGCGACAGCTTGTCATCATCCAGCGGTAAATAAGGGATCAAATTAAGCCGGCCGAGAAACGCCGGTTTAAATACCTTTAATAAGTCATCTTTAAGCGCCTTACCCAGGCCATCAATGGAAGGTGCGGTGTCCACATCTTCAAACAACCGCATAGTGGTATCGGTGCCCACATTCGACGTCATAATAATGATGGTATTTTTAAAATCGATATCGCGGCCTTCGCCGTCTTTAATGGTGCCTTTATCAAATACCTGATAGAAAATATCCTGCACACCGGGGTGGGCTTTTTCCATTTCATCCAGCAGGATCACGCTGTAAGGTTTGCGCCGCACCGCTTCAGTCAGCACACCGCCTTCACCATAACCGACATAGCCTGGCGGTGAGCCCAGTAGCAGTGATACTTTGTGCTCTTCTTTAAATTCCGACATATTAATAACGGTAAGCTGCTCTTCACTGCCATACACTTGCTCGGCCAGGGCCAGTGCAGTCTCGGTTTTACCCACCCCGCTTGGCCCGGTCAGCAAAAAGATACCATTGGGTTTGTTTTCATCCGCCAACTGGGCGCGCGAGGTTTGCACGGTGCGGGCGATAAGCTCAAGCGCATGATCCTGACCCACCACACGCTGGCGTAAAAAGCTGCTGAGCTCCAGTACAGTGTTAATTTCATCGGCCTGCATTTTTCCAAGCGGTATACCGGTCCAGTCAGACACCACTTCGGCCACCAGCTCTTCGGTAACCTGCCAATGCACCATCGGCGCTCTAATGGCAGCAAACTGGGCTTTAATATCTAGCAGTCGCTGCAGTAATGGCGAGTCTGCGCTTTGCGGCTCTGCCGTAAGCTGACGGGCCAGTTCACGTGCTTCCAGTACCAGTGCTTTTTGCTGCTGCCAGTCCTGTGACACCGCGGCTAACTCAAGCTCCGCCTGCTCAGCACGGCTTTGCAATGTTGCCAGCGCCTGCTGATGATCAACCCCCAGGCACTGTTCACGGGTCAGGACGGTGATCTCCTGCTGCAACTGAACTACCTTACGCTGCAGATCTTCTACCGCGCCGGGTATCGCATCCTGGCTCATCGCTACCCGCGCACAGGCGGTATCTAACAAACCAACCGCTTTATCGGGCAGCTGTCGGCCATTGATATAACGGTGCGACAAACCAACTGCGGCCAGTAAGGCCTGATCGGTGATGGCGACCTGATGATGCTGCTCCATCACCGGTAGCAAACCACGCATCATCACCGCCGCCAGTTCAGGCGTCGGCTCTTCTACTTTTACCACCTGAAAACGGCGCGCCAGCGCCGCGTCTTTTTCAAAGTATTTTTTGTATTCCGCCCAGGTTGTCGCAGCAATAGTGCGCAGTTCACCACGCGCCAGGGCTGGTTTTAACAGGTTAGCCGCATCATTCTGGCCGGCCTGACCACCACTGCCAATCATGGTATGGGCTTCATCGATAAACAAAATCACCGGGGTTGCCGAACGGTTTACTTCGTTAATGACATTTTTAAGCCGGTTTTCAAACTCGCCTTTCATGCCCGCACCAGCTTGCAGTAGTGCTAAATCAAGCACCCTTAAGCTGATATTTTTCAGTTTATCCGGCACTTCACCGGCGGCAATCTTCAGTGCCAGCCCTTCGACCACAGCAGTTTTACCCACACCGGCTTCACCGGTTAAAATCGGGTTGTTTTGTCGCCGCCGGGTCAAAATATCAATCATCTGGCGGATTTCGTAATCACGACCGACAATAGGGTCAATTTTGCCGGCGCGCGCCTGCGCCGTCAGATCAGTGGTGAACTGATCTAACGCCGGTGTTTTACCTGAACTTAGCTGCGCCGGGTTGGCCGGCGTGGCGCTTTGCTGCTCCTGGCTTTGGCTACAAAGTTGCGGCCATACCCGCAGCAGCTCGGCAGCATCGAGTTTATCCAGTGCCGGTACCCGCCTTAACAGCAAGGCGGCCATACTGTCGTCTTTTAATAAGGTGTATAGCAGATAGGCGCTGCGAATTTGCTGGTCGGCGAACTCAATGGTGGTACTGAGCCAACTGGTACGTAACAGGTTAATGAGCTGCACCGAAATAGTCGGCAGCGCATTATTACCGGTTTTCATGCTTTCCAGCGCTTGCTGTAACTGCTGTTTTACCACATCGATATTGATCGCGAAGCTTCTGAGTAACAATGCCAGGTCGCCATCGCCCTGCTCCAGCATCGCGTCCAGCCAGTGCTCAATTTCAACACTGTAGTGCGAGCGCGACTGACAGCGAGCCGTGGCGGCCTCCAGTGATTGCCGGCTGGCCGGGTTTAACTTTTCAACCAGACTTTTTAACGTAGTTGTAGACATAAGTGCTTCCTGTGCATTAATTCCGGGCCAGTTGATAGCCCAGCCGGGTGGTATGGTGTTGGTGCGGCGCGCTGACGGCCAGACTGCCGCTACGGCCCAGACAAAGTTGGTTAGCGCCTAATTGCGCTGATGGAAAATCGCGGTACTGCCCTAAGAGCGTCAGCCGCACGTTAAGCGCCGCCGGCAGAAAGTCGGCAATAACTGCACTGATTAATTGATAGCGCCTACTGCCGGGCTGTAGTGACTGACCTTGCCCTGACGGCACTGTAACCTCGATATCAATAGCTGAGCTGACATCCCAAACTCGGCTGCCTAACATGGCGGAGCGCCCCAGCTGTGCATGCTGTCCGTGGCGCAAAAACTGCATCGGCAACCGGCTTTGTTCATCGGCACCAAGTTTAAGCCAGCGCCCTTGCAGTGGATTTAACTCGACGTTGCAGCCGAGTAACTCGCTAAGAATTTGCGTTAGCTGACGGGCGCTGCGGTTTTGCTGAGCAAAAGCACCAGCGTAATAAAGCCCCAGCGTGCTTTGAGCGCCGGACAGATGCCGGATAACCTGACTAAAACTGTCGTCATGGTTACGGCTCATTTCATACTGGCAGGCAAAACGGTACTTTTCCCAGGCCCGGTAATAAAGCGAAATCAGCCGGTGGTTAAACAGATCAAAAAAGTCGCGCATGGTTTTATCACGCTGCTTTAACCGCTGCAGTACCATCTCAGTGTAATGTTGTGGCATCACGCCGCTGGGTCCGGTTAGCCCCATAAAACTGACGTGCATAGCAACGGCGTGTGGCTGGATCTTGTTCTCACTCTCGCCACCGGCCTGTGCCGGTAGCTGCGGGGTGATTTTACTGATCGGCTGGCCCGGAAAACCTAGGTGTTGCACGCTTTTAAAGCGCACCAGCTCTTTAGCCGGAAAACCATCGCGACCCACGCCCTGCCACAACTTTTGCTCACTGCTAAACTGCCGCTCTATGGCATAAACGGCCTGATAAAAGTCAAACCGGCTGGGCTCCTGGGTTAATTGCTCCAGCGTCATAACAGCACCTTAGTGCCGCAGCGGGCTGGCCAGCGATGATACAGCTGTTCATGCTCTTTTAGCTTTACGCTAAGGCGGGTGTAGCTATTTACCGTGGCATACTGGGCAAAGAACACGTCCAGCACGCTGGCAAAAAAGTAGATCCCGCTGCCGGCATAAGAGGCCTGAGTAAACTCCAACAAAATTTCACTGCCGCTGCATACCGCGGTTCTGCCCTGCTGGCTTACCCTGGCACTGCCGGCACTGATGCGTAAACTACAGATACCATCAATCAGCGCTTTCGACTCGGGTGTACAGCGAAAATCATACAGTTGCAGCGTTTCTTTAAGTCTTTTCAGTGCATCATCACCGGTAAAGTGGTTCAGTGTTAAATGGTTTACCAGCTGCCAGCGGCTGGCTTCCTGCAAGGCCGGGCGCACACTGGCTGTCGGCGCCAGCAAACAGCGGATCTCTTTTACCACATCGGCATGTTTACTGATTAAAAAGCGCGGCTCACCGCCACCAAAGGGTAAGTAGGCCGGTAAATTGCGGTTGCTGCACAGCGCCTGCACCTGTAATACCCAGTCTTTTGCCTGTTCGGTTGCATCTTTCCCCTGAAACTTACGGTCAATCACTGACAAGTATACTTCAGTGCCAGTTTCAGAATAGCCACCGGCCCAGTCAGCAAACTCCCGCCGGGCGTGCCAGAACAGGTCCTGCTGTTGCAGGTAGTCCGGATGGCCCTGGCTATAATAGGGGTTTAGTGTTAACTCATTGCCGAACGGGTCAAACGCCTGAACCTGCTCAATTCGCACTACTTCACACACATCGGCATCCAGATAACGCGGTACCAGCCGGTACTCGTACTGTGACGCGTCCAGCTTCACCGGCTCCAGTTTCTGGCTAAACAGGTTAATTACCGGCGTACAGCCCAGCAGCATACTGTCGGCAGTAATATGCCGCTCCAGCTCATCAGCACCGTCCGCCAAATAGAAATACAGCTCGGCTTTATCTTTAAAGCCGCTCCAGGCGGGGTCTAAATCGGTTAACTCAACAAACAGAAATTTTTCCGGACATAAAAACTGCTCTATCAGCAACCGATAACCGGCAAAGCTACGCTGGCTATACGGTATCACCTGATGCTCATCAGCAAAGCCAACGGCTTTAAGCTGTGTGGCGCTGATAAATCTGATGCTGTCAGGCTGGCCTGGTAACGCTATGCCAATACAGAGCAATTTACTGAGCAGAAGCTCATACAAGCGGTACACATGATGACGCTGGCCGTTTAAGTAGAACCTTAATTTGGTAATGTCCAGCTCATGCAGGCGGGTTTTGTCAAACTCGCAGCTTAAGGTGAGTTTTAACAGCGCTTTGGCACTTTGCTGCACTGGCGGGCGTGGTGCGTGAAACGGCGCATTTTTAAACTCGGCCGCGCTAACTTCCAGCGGATACAAGTCAAGATCGTAACAGGACTGAAAAGTACAGGGTTTAAGGCCATCAACGCGGGTTTCAAACTCAGTGCCTTTTTTAATCGCAATACCAGAGTTAGACAAGTTCTGGCTGCTCAGCTTAAGCACCGAGGTTGATGGGATCGGCGCCTGATAATCCGGGTACAACTGGCCAAGCAATGCATCGGTCAGTTCAGGAAAGCTGTCGTCCAGTTTTTGCCGGATCTGTGCGGTTAACAGCGCAAAGCCTTCGATTAAGCGCGACACGTGCGGATCTTCAACGTTCTCTTCGCTGATCCTCAGCCGGCCGGCAATTTTCGGGTATTGCTCGGCAAACTCGGCGCCCATACGGCGGATAAAAGTCAGCTCACGATTGTAATACTTCAATAACTCATCATTCATGACTGATAATCCCTGATGGTCAATCCTAAATGCACCGGCTCTACCTCAGAGTCGAACATAATGTGCTCCGGCTCCGGATCGGCATACAGCAAAGCCTGAATGCGCAGTTTTAGCACCCGCTCCATGCCATGCTCCTGCTCCGGCACACTGACTTCAACATCAACAAAACGGGGCTCAAACCGGCGAATGCTCTGTTCTACGGCGCGGCATAGCTGTAAACGGCCCTCGTCCGAGTCCACCACCATTACCGAGAAATCAGGTAAACCGTAGTTGAGCAGGCTTTGTGACAACTCTTGATAACTGTCTGGCCAGGTATGCCACTGCACCCGGCTGTTAAGCAGGTTTTCCAAATCACGGCGTACACTCTGGCGCAGGGCTTTTAAATCAAAACCACGCCGGCTGCGACCGCTATCCTGCTGGCCGGGGGCGTCGTCGATCAAGCGGTCAAGTATTGACTGCTGTAACGGTTGTTTAGCCTGTAGCTTCAAACGCCCCACTCCTGCTGTGACTAGGCCGGCTCAGCAACGTCACACAGCGCCAGGCTTTTTAGCTCTGACAGCGGCAGCGCCTGCTCGCCGGCAAACAACATTTTCTGGCCAATACCGGTAAACAGTTGTTCATGCAGTTGTTGCCAGTCGGTGTCTTTACCCAGCCGCTCGGAGATGCGGCTGCTACCAACATAGGTCAGCGGCACAAACACCTCGCCCTGAGGGCCATCTTTAATGACAATTTCCGCGCGCCGCCACACGGTATCAAGCAACGACTCCGGCTTTTTCAGCTGCAGGCTGTCTATTTCATCGAAACGAGCCAGATAAAATTTGCCATCGGTACCAAACAGCTCCAGATACGCCCCCAGGCTATCGTCAATATCACGCAGCTCGCTCACTACATTGCCATTTAACTCAAATGACGCCGCCGGACGGGCCGCTTCCATTTGCGCGGCTGCTTTGGCCGCAGCAGCATAATCTTGCTCTTTAAGCGCCAGACGTAGTGCTAACAAGGCTTCAAACATCTGATCAGGCTCGCTAAACAAGGTCGCTGTCATGCCGCCCTGGTAAAAATCCTGCCGGGCAGAAGCGGCGCGGATCAACTGGCGCAGGTTAACCGCACCGACCAGAAAATCCGGATGCTGGCGCACCATCATATCCAGCTGTTGGTCAGCTTTTTCTAACGCGCCCTCGATACACAACAGTTCGATGTAACAGGCCCGCACATCAGCATTGGCCGGATCGTCACGCAGTATGGCAATAGCGCGCTCAGTTGCGCTTATCAGTTCGCCTTGTTTGATAAAAGTCTGTAATTGTTTCACGGTTAACCTCACGCTGTAGCAGCTTGTTTAGGTGATAACTCGGCAACCAACTTTACTGTTGTAATCATCTGATCTAACTGAAAATGCGGTTGCAGTTGAATAATGGAGTAATAGCGGCCCGGCTCGCCGCGCTTTTCCCGTACCTGAATGCGCGCTTCGCGCAGCGGGTGACGCGCCCTGACGTCAGTTGACGCATCCGTCGAGGCGGTAGTGTAATTGTGCAGCCAGCGCTGCAGTTCCTGCTCACAATGCTCGGCAGACTGATAACCGCCCACCTTATCGCGGCCTATCACCTTGATATAGTGCGCAAAACGGGCAACACAGAGGATGTATTGCAACATGGCAGACAAACGGGCGTTCACGGTTGACAGCTTGTCATCGTACACTTTGGCCTGTTGCACCGAAGCATTGTTATAAAAGGCAAAATAATCGCTGTACGGCACGGCTGACAGCGGTACAAAGCCATTGTCAGACAACTGCGATTCAAAACGATGGCCCACCAGTAAATTGACCGACGGCTTATTGGCGTTTTGATACTTTTCTGTCTCATAACGGCTGACCGGCAAATCACACACCAGGCCAAAGCTTTGCTGGCCGGCTTTCATACCGCGAATTTGGGCAAACCAACCAGATTCGCTGTAGGCTCTGACCAGCACAGCGGCAAAGGCAAAGGCGGCATTGCCCCACAGGTAATCCTGCTCACTGTTGGCCAGGGTTTCCCGGAATACAAAACCTTCCGTGCGCGAGCCATCGTCTTTGTAGGGGCTACGCATCAGGATCTGCGGCAGTACCACGCCTAAAAAGCGGGCATCTTCCATCGCCCGTAATGAGCGCCATTTTATGTATTCAGGTTGTTTAAACTGGCTGCCAATGTCAGCAACCTGACCAAGCTCAGAGAAATGATCGACACCGAACAACGAAGGGTGCGCTGCGCAAATAAAGGGCGCAAAGGCTGCCGCTGCGGTACGGGCCACTTCTTTTAGGGTGTCTAAATCGTTGCTGAGCTGGCCGGGACGTATTTTGTGGCTGATCTGATAATCGCCAATTAACACACCAAAGGGCTCACCGCCTGGCATGTCAAACTCGTTGTCATAAATCAGCTTAAAAAAGTCACTTTGATCAAAATCAATGGCGCGGTTGATGTCTTTACTCAGCTCAGCCCAGGATAACGACAACAGCTTTACTTTAATCTTCTGCTCGCGATCATGCCGCTCGGTTTGCTCAGCCAGATACAACAAGCCACGCCAGCTGGCTTCCAACTGCTGAAACGCACTGTGATGAATAACGGCGTTTAACTGCAGGTTAATCAGCTGGTCGATATCAGCAATAGCGCGGCACAACAACGCCCTGACCTGATCAATCCGGTTAACGTTGGCAACCGCAACATGTTGTTGCCAGTACAAAATAGCGGCTAACGGGTCCTGCTCGCGTAAAAAGCGCGCCAGCACACCACTACGCTCCAGCCGGGTATAGGCCGGCTGCTTGGCATCTTGTGCTATGGCATCACTAAAAGATGGCTGTGTAAACACATCCTGTGATACGAAACTTACCGCGTCAGCCATGACATCCTCGTCCACTTCATTCAGTTTGGGCGACAACCAAGGCACAGCAACCGGGGGATAACGGCTGCGGCGCCAGGTTGTTATTAACCACCCATCTCAGGGATTTTTGCCACTAAACGCAGTGAGGTAGACAGCTCTTCTAACTGTAACCAGGGGCGTAACCAGGCCACCGCATTGTACGATCCCGGACGTCCCGGTATTTCACGCACCTGCACTTTGGCATCGGCCAGCGGATAACGCGCCCGTACTTCCTGACCACTGCCTTCTGAGGCGTTAACGTAGTTCAGGATCCAGCGGTTTAACCAAACTTCAACATCTTCAGCTTCCATAAAACTGCCGATCTTGTCGCGCGCCAAAACTTTCAAATAATGGGCAAAGCGTGATGTCGCCATCAAATAAGGCAGACGGGCTGAAATGGCCGCATTAGCTGTCGCTTCAGGGGTGTCGTATTTCTTCGGTTTTTGCGCTGTTTGGGCACCGAAAAACACCGCGTAATCAGTATTTTTGTAGTGACACAGCGGTAAAAAGCCCATTTTGCCCAGCTCAGCTTCACGCCGGTCGGTAATACCAATTTCGGTTGGGCACTTCAGATCCGGGTCGCCATCGTCACTCATAAAGATATGGCTGGGTAAACCTTCAACCTTGCCACCGCCCTCTGCGCCGCGAATAGCGGTACAGAAACCATATTGAGCAAAGGCATTGGTCAACTTGGTGCCCATGACATAAGCAGCGTTCATCCAGCAATAATCAGCATGGTTAGTGGTTTTGGCTACGCCTTTATGCGGGTCAAGCTCAAACTCTTCAAAGCCAAACTCTTCAATCGGCGCAGTTGCCGCACCATAAGGCAGGCGTGCCAGTACCCGTGGCATGGTCAGAGTAACAAAGCGTGAATCGTCGCTGTCACGGAACGAGCGCCATTTGGTGTATTCCAGTGACTCGAAAATTTTCTCTAAATCGCGCGGTTTTGACAGTTCAGTCCAGTCATCAAAACCAAATAACGCCGGCGATGAAGCCGAAATAAACGGGCAGAAACCTGCTGCAGCCACGTTAGACATGTAGGTTAAAGTTTCAATATCTTCCGGGTGATTAGTAAATTCGTAATCACCGATAATAGCGCCGTATGGCTCACCACCTGGGGTACCAAACTCTGACTCATAGACTTTCTTGAAAGTCTGGCTTTGGTCAAACTCGACCGCTTTGCTTAAATCCTTATACAGCTCTTTTTTGCTCATGCTGATCATGCGGATCTTAAGCGAAGCGCTGGTCTCAGAGTTCGTCACCAAATGGTGCAAACCACGCCAGCTGCCTTCTAACTTTTGAAATGCCGGGGCATGCATGATGGCGGCTAACTGCTCAGAAATCAACGTATCCAGCCGGTTAATGGCTTCGTTAAAGGTTACCGTTAAGTTCTTGTTCCAGCTTACCGTGCCGCTTAAGGCTTCTTCGGTAAGGGTACGCAGTAACTCTTCCGCGCGCGAAGCGTCAGTTTGTTTAGTGGCGCCAATGGCCTGCTCTAATAACGAGCTGCTGGCCAGCGCAGCATTATCATGTTGTTCTAATAAGGCTTCAGTGCTCATGTTATTTGCTCTCCACGCTCAGATCCTGCGCCAGCTTCTGCAAGTCTTCGTTATTGTTCAGCACGCGCTCCAGGATATTTTCCAGCTCTTCCGAGCGGTCAATCTTGGTCATCAAATCGCGCAGCTTATTGCGCGTGGCCATCAGCTTATCTAACGGCTCTACCTGTTTAACAATGGCTGCCGGTTCAAAATCCTGCATCGATTTAAACTGCAGATCGACACTGAACTCGCTGCCATCAGCAGCTAATTTGTTTTCCACTTTGAAATTCAGTTTCGGGTTCATCCGTTTTAACACTTCGTCAAAATTATCGCGGTCTATCTGCACAAAACGACGGTCTTTTAACGGCTTTAACGCCTCGGTATTCTGGCCGGCAAAATCACCCATTACGCCAACAACAAACGGCAGCTCTTTCTTAACCGCAGCTCCTTCTGTTTCGACGTCATAAGTAATATGCACGCGGGGCTTACGCACCCGGGATAACTTGCTATGAATACTTTCCATTGACTTTCTCCTGTTACTCAGCTGTTAAGTGTTTCAGTTAGTGCCTGGGCACTACTTTTGTTGCGGGATCCCCGCCAGCCGGAAGTAATGGTTGCGGCTGTTGTTATCATCAATTAATTCCTGCAGCAGCTCAGGCAAACTGAGGCCGCTCCAATGCACGACCTGCTCGAGGGCGTAAGAAATAGGTGAATGTGGTTCGGTTTTGCGAAAAAACTCAGCTGCCTGCTTCAGGCTTAAGAGCACCTGCTCGCGGCTTTGTACTTGTTTTTGCACCGGATCAACCGCAACAGTGCTGTCATCGTGGTGCTGTTCAACGCTTAGTTCAGCCTGCTGCGCCAGTTTATCTGCTGCCAGATAGCGCACTGCATCCAGACATTTTTGCATCGCTTTACTGATGGCACTGGTAGGCTGCGGCTCGCCGTTCATTGCCGCGTCCATGGCGTGCGACAGCAGGTTAAACTCGGCGATGGCCGTTTCAATTTGTTGCACCAGTTGCTGGTAAAAGCCGGCTGAGCTTTCTGCCACGGCGTCTTTAATTTGCTCCAGGCTGGCAATACCGGCATCGGCCTTTTGCTTTTGCCGTTTCTCATCTTTGCGGGAAATATCTGCCGCACGCTGATACTGCCAGCAGGCAAACTGGCCATGTGCTGTCAGTTCAGTTAGCGGAATGCTTAAAATTGGCGTGATCAGGGCGCCATCACCTTCGTAGCCATTTAAGCCAATCAGCGGCGCGATACGCACTTCCATGCCATCTTCATCCGGCAAGGGGTAAACCGTGGGCCAAAAATGTTCGATCAGTAAGCGGGTGGTTTTAAAACCGGTTGCTAAGCCAACGAAGCCGTGAGTGCGGCATAAGGCTTCAATTAGCCAGGCACAGTACTCTAAATCTTTTACATGCTGACACAACAAGGTGGGAATCTGCTCCGACAACGGCCGCCAATCTATCGCCAGTGCCTGAAAATCCTCATCTTCAGCCAGTAACGAGCGCTCGTTCGCTCTGGCCTGACCGCGAATATCTTTCAGCTGATAATACTGTGAGGTAGGTGAGATATCGCTACGCGGATCGATGCCGCTAGGCGAATCAGCAGATATCGCATTAATTAACAATTCAAAATCAATTAATTCACTGTAATCCATCACAACAACCGAATAGGAACATGAAACAGCGAATAATGTTACTTTAATGTTTTATTAATGACAACATTTAACTTATATTTTCTAATTTTTAATAAATACCGGAATGGTTTTGTCTTTTTCGTTTACATTTTCAGTGTTGTTATCAACCTTGACTAAAATACAGGTGACGTTGTCACGCGCCCCCGCCACCAAGGTAGAATGTAATAATGCCCGGTTGGCTTCGGCAATATTATTGTGCGCCAGATACTGATAAATCTCGTCATCACTCAGTTCTTTATTCAGGCCGTCACTGCATAATAAAAACACATCACCGGGCTGCCAGACGCCGCTAATCACATCAATACTCAAATGCGGATCAACGCCCACCGCCCGGGTGATCACATTAGCCAGCTCATGATGCTCAGCCTCCTCACTGCGCAGTAACCCCTGCTCTACCATTTCATTGACCTGAGAGTGATCGCGGGTAATCTGTCTTAGTACCTTGTTACGCAATAAGTAGCCACGGCTGTCACCGGCCCAGAGAAAGTGATAATGCCATTTGTCCAGTAGCAGCAGCACAACGGTGGAACCTGCGGTATGGCCGTTCAGGTGCTGTTCGCTGTATCTGCACAGTTCCTCATTAGCCTGTAACAACGACTCTGTTAACAGCCGCACAGACACCTGTGCCGCCCGTTGTACCGCTACCTTAATGGTATCTACCACCAACTGACTGGCAATGTCGCCTGCGGCGTGGCCGCCCATACCATCGGCAACCAGCCAGACACCGCTATCGGCCAGATCCAGGCAGGCGTCTTCGTTTATTTTGCGCACCAAGCCTTTGTGGGTCTGGGCATGAGATACCACCTGTTTCATTTACTGTCGGTTCCATTGCTTAAAATTTGCGCTTGCTGCCAATGTCCGCGTTGCCACTGACCGTCAAGCATGGCGCCAAACTGGCTGACTTGCGGCAACCCCTGGGTGATCAGGGTGCATGGTTCAACTAATGGCGAGCCATCAGTCCACCAGATACAATAGCGGCCAAACTGTTGCCGGTAGCTGTGATGCAACAGCTGTTCAGCCTGAAGCGGGCTGTTGGCTGTTAGCACCCAGGCCGCACGCCCCTGTGCTGGCGGCATGGCCGGCGTGGTTACCATTTCAGGGGCCGGCCAATCGATTTCAGCACTTAACAGCGCCGCTAACCAAGGCTCAAACACAAAGTCGTCTTCCAGCGTTTGCAGGATCTGATCTTGCAGCGCCTGCGCCCAGCTGTCATTTAGCCGCGCTGACACCGGCGTACCTTGCAGGCGCCGGACCAGGGTAAAAGGAAAATGCCGGCCCACCTGATCGACACTGGGCATTAAGGTGCCGCACATAGCCTCTTCACCACACACCCCGGCAGACAGTGCAAAGTGCCAGACAGGGCTGGTCAGGTAAGTGTCAAGCCAGGCTGCGCCCAGTTGCTCCCGACTTACCGCTAACACCGCTTGCAACCACTCCTGCCAGCTGTCGATAAAGGCGGTGGACAAGTTCTGTGCAACAAAATCGCCCCGACTGGCAATTTTGCCGCACATGCCAATTAAATTTACAGACTGACCGGACAACTGAAGGTCTCCAACGCATTACTCCAAAACGGATTGTTAACAGTATCAGGCACCAGCTCTACCCGTGCTTTGTTACCCTGCACTGCCAGATGCAGTGTCATATCGGTGCGGGTTTGCGGTCGCTGTTCGGTCAGCGCATCAAGGAAGCGGAACCAGGACCACTCCCCTTCCAGACTAATGTTCGACGGCAAGCCAGAGTTAGCCGGTGTAAACACCAGTCGGGTTTGTAACTTGTTGCGATCGCCTGGCCAGAAAAACTGCCGTGAGCGTGTTGGGCCGTGACGGTAAGACAGCTCCTGACCATCAAGCTCCAGCAGCAGGTGGGTAATGTGTCTGTCCAGATAGAGCGGTTTTAAACTAAAACCGACCTGTAGTTTCTGGCTGCCATCAGCAAAGAATGCTGACCTTATCTGCCTGGCCTGCTGGAAGGTTTTCAGCACACTGTGATCCAGACCAATATCGCGTTTAAAGGTCCAGGTTGCGCGACTGGTATTCACAAAAGGCTGTAAATACTCATTAAAAAAGCTGTCCAGCGTGCCGCCATAACCAAAGAAGCGTTCAAAATCGCGCAGTTTAATATCATCCTTGCTGCGCCGGTTCAGTGGATAGCGCCCGGCAATAGCCCTGCGGTATTCGGCGAGTACTTTGCCCTGCCAGGCTTCATTAATATGCTGGCGGCTGCCCTTAGCAAATAATTTGCCGGTATCGGCCGACAAGTCTGACAACCAATCAGAAAACGGCGCCGGCACATCGCTTTTTAGCCGGCGCAGTGCCACAGACAGCTCATCACCGCCCTCACCGTTTAACTGATTAACATAGGCCTGACGGGCCATACCACCGGGAATATATAAACGCTCCAGATAGTCATGGTACATGCGGCTGGTCTGGGCAATTTGCTCCAGCTGTGCTTCACTGATATTCAGCACCTCAAAAAACGCCAGTTCCACTTCTTTACCCGGTAACTGATGTTTTAATGCCGACATATCCTCCGGTAACAAGCGTTGTAATCTGGAGGTCTGGCCGGAAAACTGCGTTTGTGCCACTTTACCGGCAACATCCGCTGCCATCGTCATTTCGGCCGAGTCTGGCAACGCCGTTAACCGCACGTTTTGCTGCACGGCGCGAATAATGCTTTGTACCGGCTGCTCCGGACCTGCCAGCACCTTGGTTACAAAAACGCCCTGCTCAACATCCGTCACCGGACGGATACTGATATCGGCCAGCAGCTCCTGCCACTGATAAATATAATCACGCAGGTATTTCTGTGTGACCTGCTCTGACAGGGTGCCGTCGGCCGCTTCGTCGCCATTGTCTGTCAGCTCACCGTATACCCAACTATCTTCCATCAAACTGCGGATAATACGGCGTTTTTCCACATTAAACAGACCATGAAAGCCTTTGTAGGTATAAAGTCCGGAAATGCCCTGCTGCAGTGGCTGGCCACTTTTACGCTGCACCACTTTTACGCCATCACTGCCCAGCACATCGACCAGACGAAAATCCGGAATATGGCTTTTACCCAGCTCAGTGCGAATGCGCTGATAAGCACGCTCAGCCAGTGGCACCGTCAGCAACATCTCTCGGGCAGAGGCGACAACATTCTGATCAAGTTGCGCGCCTTTTACGCCTAACTCTAACGTGGCCTGCAGGTGGTTTTGCAGTGATAAGCGCAAGCTCTGGCTCACATCACCGGGATATTGCCGCTCAGTGTAAAGTGCAAACCAGGCATTAATTTGCTCCGCCTCAAAGTGCTCCGGGCGGAAAATCATCAGATAGGTTTTCAGCGTTTCGTACAAATAGTCACGATGCTCAGCATTAATCTGCATTTCATCGGTCAAACTGGCCAGCAAGTAAGGCACAAAACGCTGATACAAGGCATTCTGATACGCCGTTTTTGCCGCCTGGCCCAGTTTATCGCCCTGATAAAGGCCCAAGTTCTTCGGCCCATCGGTTGGCAGCACGCCAGCGTAACCGGCCGGCAGGTCGCGCAGCATATTCAGCTCGTCGTTAAGGGCAACAACGTCAATCTCGGTTCTTGCTGCTTCAGTCAGCTGCTGATAGCTGCTGATTTCACTTGCCACCTGATCGACCAAATCTTTATTCCAGCTGTAGCTGCCGGCCCAACCCACCACTAACCAGGCAGCACCAAGCGCTGTTGCTGCTAACACACCGCGGCGAATAAGGCGGTGGCGGTTTTTATGCTGCAGGTTAACCGAGGCCAGCTCACGCTCGGGAATAACAATTTCTTCAAAAAAGCGCTTTAAAAAATAGCCTTTACCCTCGCCGGTTTGCCGGCGCAGCGGCGGCTCGGCCAGGCCAAAATCACTACCCAGCTGTGACATGACCCTATCAATTGGTACGCCTTCCTGCGTGGCACTGGCAATGTAAACGCCGCGCAGCATGGTGGCTTTTTCAAACGGATTGGGTGCAAAAATTTCTTTTAAGAAATCATCCGCTGCGCTTTGTAACAACCTGAGCTGGCGTGGAAATTCGTAAATAGCCGCACGGTTCTGTGCATCATGCTCGTACTGCAACCGGCTAAATAAGCGCTGCGTCAGCCGGTTGATAATGGCATGAAACTCACGGTTAAACTGGCTGACCACGCCTTTTTCACTGTCCACCAGATTAGCGTCAAAGGTCATCCCCCATACCTGTTCGCGCTCTTCTTCGGTCAGGTTGTCAAAATACTCGGTAAAGCCCGCGATAAGGTCAGCCTTGGTAAACATGACATACACCGGGAAACTCATACCCAGCTGGTTTTGTAACTCCTGTACCCGCTGCTTAATGGCGCGGGCGTGCAGATTACGCTCGGTACGGGTTTGATTGAGTAAGTCAGCCAGGCTGACAAACACGATAACGCCGTTAATTGGCCGTCTGGGCCTGTGCTTGCGCAGTAAGCCCAAAAAGCCCTGCCAGGCACTGGAGTCCTGGCCGGCATGACTGTCCTGTGTGGTGTAACGCCCCGCTGTGTCGATTAACACGGCCTGATTGGTAAACCACCAGTCACATTGGCGGGTACCACCAATACCGCTGATCGCATCAGCGCCCATATGCTCTTTTAATGGAAATTCCAGGCCGGAATTATGCAGCGCCGTAGTTTTACCTGAGCCTGGCGGGCCAATCAGCATGTACCAGGGTAGCTGATAAATATCACGGGCTTTGCCAAAACGGGCATGTTTTAAAATATCCAGCGCTTTTTGCATACGCTGGCGTAATACTTCAATATCACGTTTGGCCAGCTCATCCTGTTGCTGATGTTCATCCCCGTTAAGTAAGGTGTCTACTGCCTGACGGTGCGAGCGGCTTTCACGCAGCCCCCTGATGTAGTGGCTGGCACCCCACACCACTGCAATCACCAGTAGCGTCGCCAGCCTGGCGCTGGCACTGGCTAGTGGTTCATGGCCAGCGATGGCCAGCAGCGGGCCGCCAAACCAGATCAGCAGCGCCAGTGCTAGCAGCCCCAGCACAGTAATAAAAACACTGGATTTAACGACCGCTAACACGGATCGCAGTACGGCATTGGCTTTCATAACATATCCCTTGTCTTACACATTAGGGTAACAAATCTATTTCGACGCGGCGGTTCAACGCCCGGTTAGCGGCACTGTCATTAGGGGCTATCGGGTTAGCATCACCGTGCCCCTCGGGCCATAAGCGGCCACGCAAGTCAGCACCTGAGGCAAGCGCATCAGCCATGGCATTGGCTCTGGCCAGTGATAAGTGCCAGTTTGACGGGTACTTGCTGGTGAAAATTGGCAAGTCATCGGTATAACCGCTCACCAGAATACGACCCTGAGTGCCTTCCAGCGCGCGGGCAATTTTGGTGGCTACCGGCACAAAACCCTCATTAATGCCAGTGCTACCGGGGCTGAATAGCTGATCTAAGCCAACCCGAATACGCACCCGATCCGGCAGTTCTATGACTTCCAGCAGCTGACGGCGGATTTCAGTTTGCAGCAGTTGTTGCAGCCGGATCGCATCCTGATGCGCCTTAGCCGAGGCTGGTTGCGGCGTATCCTGCTGTAGTACCACCAGATTGTTTAACTGACGGTGCACCTCGTTGGAGTAACCATTGATCTGATAGGTCAACAACATATAGCAACCCAACAGTGCAGCTCCTATTACCGAGCACAGCACCCACAGCGGAAACTCGGCTTCAAGCTGATTGGCGGTAACCACCTGACTGCGCCAGCCCGGCGACAGCTCACGCGGCGGCTCGCCGCGCTGCGAGCGAATGGCTTTAAAGGCGCGTTCACGAAAGCCTTCCAGCTTTTCAAAGCCACGCTCTTCTAAGCGCATTTTGCCGACAAAACCAAATGACAGGCACAGATACTGCAGCTCTAGCAGCAGTAAATGCTCGCGCGGGGTATTAATGGCGGCCTCCAGCAGGGTAAAAAAGTATTCACCGCCAAAGGTTTCGTTGTGAAAGGTAGACAACAAGCTTTCCTGAGCCCAGTCACTGTTCCCGCCCCAACTGGTGTTGAGCACGGTTTCATCAATAAAAGCGCACATACAGTAGCGGGCTTTTTCAATCAGCTCTGTGCTGACGTTTTTATAACGCAGCTGCTGTTCATACTGATTAATCAGTTGAATGCACTGGGTTTTAAGGCCCGCCACATCGGCATGCGACGCTGTACTGCGAATAGGCGACACCAGCGAAAATAGCGCCCCGGCCTCGTCTATCAGCACATTGTCACTGACCGACAACACTTGCAGCCGCTGACTGGCATCAGCCGGGCGTACATTGGCTGAAATGCGGGTTTTGTCGTTGCTACCGGTATCTTCTACCGCTGCCGGCATAACGGCGGCTTTGGCCATGCCGCGGCCACCTGGCCGTGGTTTCATTACTGTTTTATCTGACATGCGTTGCCATCCCTGTTAGTCCTGTGGCGCGAAGCCGGCTTAGGCCTTAATCGCCCAAAGCTCCAGTTTCAGCCCCGGGTAGTTACCGGACAGATGCAGTGCTAAACCGCCGCTGTTTGCCAGCCGCTCCCAGTAAATACTGCCCTTGTCGAGCTGAAAATAATGGTAGCCAGCGTGGTAAGGCACCTGGCGGGGCGCCACCGGTAAACCGGTTACCGCTATCCCTGGCAACTGGTTATTCACCAGTTCACGGATATGCTCAACCGGGCCAATTTTTAAGCGTGCCGGCAAGTGCTTGCGAATATCGTCGGCCGGTAAATCAGCCGAGACCGCCAGCACAAACTGAGCATATTCCAGCAGACTCTTGTCGGTAAGCGGTGATACCAAGATGCCAAACTTAGCTTGCTCCAGCGGCAAGGCTTGCGCCGTTTGCTCCAGTACCACACTTAAGGTTTGGTTCATGATCACGCTTAAGTTACCAAACACTGTGGTCAGCTCGTCATGCTGGTAAGGCGGAAACTGTGGCGGACGTTTTTGTCTGGCGGTAAAGGTTGCAAGCTCACCCAGCATCGCCACCATTAAGCGATACAGGTTAAGCGGGTGCTCCAGCACGCCACTTTTTAAATGGCGTAATACCGGCTCATAGCGGTTAAGTACCTGCAGCATTAAAAAGTCGGCAATCGAATTAGCAGTGCCCTGACCTTTACCCAAACGGTCAGCTAAGGCATCAGCGCGCTGACACAGCATACCAAGGGCTTCGCTGACAAAGGCTGTCAGCTCACTATCTTGCTGAATGTCCAGCAGTGGCGGAATAAAGTTTTTTAGCAGCTTTACTTCACCCTGCTCGGTCACTTCACGAATGCGCGCTACAGGCAAGCTGATAAAACCGCCTCTGTCTTCTGATCCCAGCTTAAACAGCAAACGCAGCTTAGCCAGTTGCAACAGCTCAGTGGCATCATCACTCTGGCTGTTATCCGCCACGCTGTGCTCAGCGTAGCCATACCGGCTGATACGGTCGCTGCCCGTTTCGGCGATATTCTGACCATGTGGTTTATCTATCGCCAGACACAGATACACCAGCTGATCACGGCAGCTTTTCGGGATCTGAACAGGTTCAGGCAGCGCTTCAACTTCCGGCAGTTGCAACACAGTGCCATCAGCTAATATTGCCTCTAGCTTTGTCAGAGCAAACTGGCCAAACTTCAGGCACTGATGATCAACCGTCAGCTGTCGGATACCGTAGCTGTAAGGCAGCTGCATTGCCATTTGCTGCACGCGACAATAATCATGATAACGCTCCTGCTGCTGAAAATGCTGCGGGCGTAAAAACAAGCCTTCTGACCAGGCTATGCGGCTGTAATCACTCATGGCAGTTACTCCAAAGGCTGCTTAACGCTTGCGCTCTAAGTCATGCTCACGGATATACACCGCCAGTTTGTCGACATAGACATAAAAATCGTCATAGCCGGTTGGTTTTACATCAACCACCGCGCGCCAGCGGGCGCCCTCAATATCACGGTAGGCAGCGACGACTGCAACGGCCTTGGTCGCCGGTTGCAGCGTCATTTTATATTCGCTGCGCTGGCCCGGTTCAAACACCAGCTCATCTTTTTTGAGTAAATCGGTACGTAAAATGGCCTCCGGGTTGTCGTACAGGGCAAAAAAGTCCTGGTTCTCAAACACCGTTTTTGAAGCTAATTCATACACTTTAATGATCACCGGCGAAGGACGCCCCTCAGCATCGGGGTTAATATCAGCCGCTACCCGAAAATGTAACTTGGTTGACGGTGGAAAGGTGGAATACACCGCCTGACAACCGCTTAAAAAAATCATGGTTAATAGCAGCAACAACAGTGCTTTTAAGCTATTCATTTGTACTACTCCTGATGGTTTAATTGCCAAAACGGCGTGTTAACCCTGACGCAGATAAGCTTCATAGGCGCTGATAAAATCATCATTCACGCCCTGTTTGTTTTTATCATTAACTTCGCCAGCCAATTCCTGATGCAGCGCTTTATATCTGGCCCAAAGCCTTGCCTGGCGCTGCGCCGGATTTAACTTATCAAACAAGTTGCTGCCATAATCGGCCGCTTCCAATCTTTGTGGTGCCAACTCTGCCATCAGACCCGACATGGCGCCGCGGGCACCGGCGATAATTGCCGCTTCATGGCGGCTGATATCACTAAAAGCTTCAGCAATGGCCTGGCGCGCCGGCATAAAGCTGCTGCCAGGGCGGTTAAACAGGTTGTGAAAAGCATCATCGAGATTGGCTGAAAATTTCAGCGGGTTATTTTCCCGCTGCTGAAAGGTGGTTTGGTTAACGCGAAAACTGCTTTTCACCTGAGAGCGTTCATGCATCACTGCAATAACGCCTTGTAACGCTTGTTGCAGTGCCTGCCCAAGCTGCAACCAGCACTGCTCGTTTTGCATAGCGGCCAGGTTAGCTTCAGACAGCCCCAGACCACGGATAAAGGCCTGCACACAGGCACTGTCGCTACTGTTGCCAGGCTGGCTTTTGCCGCTGGGGGCTGAAAGTGACTGCTTTACCGGGTTTAACACTGTCGCTGGTTCGTCTTGCCATGGGCTTTCCCAATCATCAGGAATAAGCGCCGCCGGGGCATGAAAGTGTTGATCCAGGTCATCCAGGGCCAAATCGCTTTCAGTGTTAAACGCCATGTTATTGGCCGCTGGCGTTTGGTTACTGCTTACAGCTGCCGCAGTAGCGGAACCAGTTGTAAAAAGAGGCTGATGATTAAACGCTGTAGTCGTGTTAACCGGGGCCAACTGGGCGATAGATAAGCCCGCTGCCACGTTGGCTTGGTTGTTAGCAGTTGCTGGAGCCGGGTTTGCCGCCGTCAGGCTGTTATCGGTGCCTGCCTTCGCGGATACACTATCAATCAGCGCCACCTGGATCTCATAATCGCCCAAACACAACATGTCACCATGATGTAAAGTGTAGCTATTACCCTGCCCTAAAGGCTCTACCGAACGGTTAACAAATAAGCCGTTGGTCGACTGATCAGTGATGCGAAACTGGCCCTGTTGAAAGCTGATAATGGCATGTACGCCTGATACGACGCGCTCAGGATCAGGCAAATACCAATCGGCCTGTTCACTACGGCCTAAGCTGCCGCCCTGGCTGTCAAAGCGCTTTACCGCAACCTGACGGGGCGATAAACGGTGGTAACTCAGCACTGACAATTCAAGTAACATATCCCTTTGCCCCACATTAAACTCCCGGCTGTCAGCAACACAATTTATTAACCATAAATCGGCCGCAAAGGTTAAGTTAAATTTATTGTTACGTCAATAGCACATTAATTAACACTTAAGTTAAATACAGTCGTGACGATGACGGATATTTGTGAAATAATTGCGCATATTTTGACATTTAGCATCAGTTAGTGATTTTTTCACCCAACCGGGTTTGGCAAGGAGTACATCATGACGACACAGGACAGCACCAGTGCTACCCGCTTGAACAATGACACCGCTATGGATGCGGATAAAACCCGTTTTGCCGTAAAGCTAAAAGCCAGTAAAGACAGCAGCAAAGCTGCCACCACGCTGGAGCCTGGCATACTGATTAAACAGCGTTATTTGCTGGAGCATAAAATCGGCTCTGGCGGTATGAGCGATATTTATCGCGCGACCGATGTTTTCTTACAACAGGCCGGAGTAAGTAACGCCAGTGTGGCAATTAAGGTGTTGCAGCAGCAATTTGTCGATCAGACCGAAGCCCTGCAACTGTTATTGCAAGAGGCGCATAAAACTCAGCAGCTGGCCCACCCTAATATAGTGCGGGTATTTGATGTCGATAGCGACAACGGCCTGTATTTTATCGTGATGGAGTATCTGGACGGCGAGAGCCTGGAGCAGGTCATTAAACGCTATAAGCCCAAAGGCCTGCCGTTAAAGTCAGCTTTGAAGCTACTTCAGCAGATAGCAGACGCGCTGAACTACGCGCATCGCTTAGGCATAGTGCACGCCGATCTTAAACCCGCCAATATTATGGTGAACCGCGCCGGTGAGGTTAAAGTGCTGGATTTTGGCGTGGCGCAAAAGCTGCAGCTAAATCACGATATTTACGCTGCCGAGCAGCAAAGCCAAACCGCGCCGTTAAGTGGCTACACGCCGGCCTATGCCAGCGCTCAGTTATTGGCGGGCAACAGCCCATGCGTGGCAGACGACGTGTTTTCTTTTGCCTGCCTGAGCTATGAGCTATTAAGCAGCAAACATCCGTTTGACCGGTTACCGGCCGATAAAGCCGCTGCTGCGCAGAAAAAAGCAATTAAACCCGCTCACATTAATGTATTGCAATGGCAAGCGTTAAAACGCGGTCTGATATTTGACGGCGCTGCGCGCAGCACCAGCATTAGCGGCATTATGCAACAGCTTAGCCGGTCACTGTGGCGCCCGGTGGGTGCCGCTGCGGCTGTAGCGCTGTTAGGTGTTGGCGCCTGGCAATATCATCAGCAACAACAGCAGGTGCTGCAGGCAGCAGAAGCTCAAAGCGCGCAGCTAACGGCGCAGCAGGCGCTATACCAGCAGTTGTCTGAGTCAGCTCCAGCCGAGCTATTACAGGCGGTACAACTGCCCGAAACGCCATTGTTACAACGCGAAGCGGTGTTGCGCAGCCAACAGCAACGTTTAATCAGCCATTTTGAGCAGCAAATTGACTTGCTGTTAAGCGATCGCAGTTTTAACTACCCAAACTACCCTGAAATTGAACAGATCCTGGCGCAGGCTACGGCACTTTACCCTGACTCGCATTATCTGACCGATTTAAGCAGTAGCATGGCGCGCAGCAAACAAACCGCGCTTGAAGTACTGCGCGGTCAGTTAAACCAGCTACTACTAAACCAGCAATACGAGCCACAGCCAGAGGGCAACGATCCATACAAGCTGGCGGCAGAATTAACCCGTATTGAGCGCCGTTATGTGCTGCAACCCAATGCAGAAGAGGCAGCCGTTTACCGCGACAGCTTTAACCAGGCCGTTGCCAGTAATGATGCAGTAGCGCTTAAACACCTGATCCGGGTGGGTGAGCTGATGTTTGCCGATTATAGCGACACCCAGGCGTTGGTCAGCCAGGGCCAACAGCTTGCCAGCGCAGTAGAGTCGATGGCGGCCTACCGCCAGGCAGTAAATGATGGCCAGCAAGCTGAGTTTCCCTATCAGGCAGCAGAGCTGTTTTATCAGCACAGCTTTGCGCTACTGGAGCAGGAATTACAGCAAAGTGCCAAAGCCAATGATGTTGATGCGGTATACGATAAGTTACAGCAGTTTAATGCTCAGGTACCGGCAGATTTCTCGCTGCATATGGCGCTTAGACGCAAACTGGCAGATAAGTATCTGGCCATGTCCGGCGAGTTGCTGCAGTCAAACCAGGTGCGCACCGCAGAGCGCCTGATGCGCCGCGCCAACGAGCTGATGAGTAGCTTAAACAGCTAACAGCCTAGCGATACTTATCTATGCCCTGACACAGCTGGCGGATCCCGCTGATGGTGCGGGGCGTAGTGCGGTAAATAAGGTCAGCCTCTATGGCTAAAAATTGCTGCTTTTTAACCGCTGGCAGCGCGCTAAAGCGTTGCCAGTAGCGCCAGTCAGCCATATCAACCCGTTTTACCGGTTGAATAATCAGCTCTGGTGCTGCCAGCAACAGTTGCTCTATGCCCACCTGCGGATAATCGCCTTTCACCTGCTTAAACACATTTTGTGCGCCGCACAGCGTTAACATTTGCTGTGGCCAGGCATTATTGGCAACCGTACTCAGTGGCGCTGTGCCCATGGCAAAAAATACCGGTAGCGGCGTTTTGTGCTGATACTGCATCCTAAGCTCAGCTAACTGCTGGCTAAGTGCCCGTGCCGCCGCTCTCGCCTGCACTGCCTGCCCGCTCAGCTCGCCAAGCCGAATAAGTTCGGTCGCGATATCGTCAAGCGTCAGCGGATCAGAGTATGCAATACGGATCCCCAGCGCCTCTAAACGCGCCAGCTCAGCAGCCGGATTACCACTGCGCCAGGCAATAACAAGATCTGGCTTTAACGCCAGCACCGCTTCTAAGTTGATACTGGCATAACTAGCGACACTGGGCAGGTTTTGCGCCTGCTCAGGGTAGTCGCTGTAATCACTTACCGCCACCACCTTATCGCCCGCGCCAATAGCAAATAGCATTTCGGTAATATGCGGCGCCAGCGCGATTATTCGCTTAGGATACGCGCCAGTGTCAGCATTACTATCGGCTTGTGCGCCGACACACAGCAGCACCAGTAACAACAGTGTGTACCTCACCAGTCTATGCCCCGCTGCGCTTTCATGCCGTTATCAAAGGCATGCTTAATGTTTTGTACTTCACTTACGGTGTCGGCCAGTTCAATCAGCCGGCGGTGACAGGCCCGGCCGGTAATTACCACATGCTGTCCGGCCGGGCGGTTTAACAAGGCGCGCTCTATCCGCTCCAACTCAAGATAGTGGTAACTAATCATATAAGTCAGCTCATCCAACAACACCACATCTATAGCTGCATCGTTTAAAAATTGCTCAGCCTGCTGCCACACCTGCTCTGCCGCCGCCATATCGGCCGCTTTATCTTGCGTATCCCAGGTAAAACCGGTCGCCATCACGGCAAATTGCACACCGTGCTGCGCCAATAAATTACGCTCACCACAATCCCAGCTACCTTTGATAAACTGCACCACAGCCGCGTTCAGGCCATGCCCCACCGCCCGCGCTACCGTACCAAAGCCCGAGGTAGACTTACCTTTACCATTGCCGGTAATCACCAGCATTAGGCCCTTTTCGTTGGTAGCAGCGGCTACCGCTGCATCTACCTGCGTTTTTAGCCGCTGCTGGCGTGCCTGGTGCCGTTGCTGTTTTATGCTGTCTGTCATTGCCGCCTCGTGCTATGTCTGTTTTGCGCGCATTAGGGTTAAAAAGAATAAGCTGCCCACCAGTGAGGTAATTACTCCCAGCGGAATTTCCTGCTGTGGCAGCACAGTACGGGCCAGGTTATCCACCCAGATCAGGAAAAGAGCCCCCAAAAGCGCCGATCCCGTGAGTAAGTGTACTGAAGTGACGCCAAACAGCCGTCGCACTAAATGCGGAATCATCAGACCGACAAAGGCAATACCGCCACACTGCGATACGATACAGGCAGTTAATAGCGCCGTTGCCAGCAATAACACCAAGCGCAAACGGCTGGTGTTCACCCCCAGAGTGCGGGCACTTTCATCACTTAACAGCAATGCATCCAGCTGTCGGCGCAGCGCCAGTGCCAATAGCAGTACCAACAAGGTTACCGGCGCCAGCAGTAACACGCTTTGCCAGTCGGTGCGGCTTAAGCTGCCCATTAACCAGAACATCACCCGGTTGGCGGCAAAAGGCTCGGCAAAGTACAAAATAAAACTGCTAAGTGCGCTTAACATAAAAGACACCGCCACACCGGCCAACAGGGTTACCTCAACTTTGCGCCAGTGCTGGCCGGCACAAAATACGAAAACCAGTGCCACGGCGAATAAGGCGCCGGCAAACGCCCCTACCGCCACGCTAAATAACTGTGGCGGCAGTACTACGCTAACGATGGTCGCGCCCAGCCCGGCGCCGGCCATTAAGCCAAACAGATAAGGGTCGGCCAATGGGTTACGGCTGACATTTTGTAAAATGGCGCCGCTGACGGCCAGCCCCGCCCCCACCAACATGGCGCACAGCAGGCGCGGCAAACGGATCTGCCAGATCACCGTATCGGCCAGCGCAGGCGCACCTGCTGTGCCAAACAGCACAGAGATGATGTCATTGATAGAAATCGCAGCGCTGCCCAGGGTTAAACTGAACACGGCGCTGGCGACTAACAGCAGCAGCGTAATCACTAACAACAGCGGGTAGTTACGCTGACGCGGCAAGCTAAAACGCACGGCAAAGTTAACCATGCTTAAGCCGCTCCCGGTGGTAAAAAAGTAATTTGCAATTTATCCAGCGCCGGATGGCGGCTTACCTGGCATGCCAATGCAAACACCTGCTGTAACTGCTGATGCTGTAATACTTGCTCGGGTGTACCAAACGCCACTTGCTGGCCGTTATTCAGCAGCAATAAGTTATCGCAGTAAAGCGCCGCCAGGTTTAAATCATGGATACATACCAGCACCGGAATATTCAGCTCACGCAGAAGCTGCAGCACCTGATGCTGGTATTGTACATCCAGATGGTTAGTCGGCTCGTCCAGCAGCAATAGCGCCGGTTGCTGCACCAGTGCGCGGGCAATATACAGCCGCTGCAGTTCCCCCCCGGATAAGGTATCAATTAACGCCTCGCTTTTAGTGCTAAGGCCTACCTTGTTTAACGCCCGCAATACACTGGCGCGATCGCTGCTGTTGCTGGTTTCAAACCAGCTTTTATGTGGCAACAGCCCCATCGCGGCTACCTGAAATACCGTTAGCTCAAATAGCGGCGGCGGATGCTGGCTTACCACCGCCAGGGTACGGGCCAGTTGCTGGTTAGTGTATTGGTTAAGCGGGCGTTGGCGTAACAGAATTTGGCCAGCAGTGGGCGGCAATGCACGTGAGATAAGCTTAAGCAGGCTACTTTTACCGGCGCCATTGGGGCCAATAACGCCTAAGATGCCCTGCTGTGGCAGCGAAAATGTAATATCCTGCAGTACAACCTGACTACCTAACTGCAGTGACAACCCAGATACCTTCAGCACACCAGCACTCCTGACCATGCAGCAGCCAGCCGGGGCAAAACCTGGGCACTGGCGCTGCTGTGAACTCCCGCACAGAGACGTTATTTACGCCCGGGCAGGTCTCCTGACTTAACGCGATAACCCACAAGCGCCTTCCCGGTATGCTACCAGTGGCTGTTGCTTGCAGCGCGTATTACAGTTGCGGGTACAGTGCAGGCTTTTCACCTGCTTCCCTTTTCAGCAGCGTTAAGCTGCACCTGAGCGGCGCCAAGTGTAACAGACAATGTACAACAGCCGCAAAATGAAAAACGCCAGCGGGTAGCTGGCGTTTTCTGGAAGCATGTAAAGGTGAATACTAAAAAGCAATTTCGCTTTTATTCAACAGCGCTAAGCAGGGTTTTATCTAAACCATCTTCGGTTAAAATTTTCACCACAGCCTGGCAATGCTCAACGGTAAAATCACCCTCAGCAATCTGCGCGTTTAGCATGTTACGGCGCTTCATTACGATATCAGACACCATTTGCTGGTTCGCGCCCTTTTCACCGCCCATTTTGCTGTACAGTTTATCTAAATATGGATACAGATTTTTTTCTGCATCATAGGCGCTTTGCCGCACCGACGGGTGAAAGTCCTGACAGGCATTTAAGTTCAACAAGTAAAAGTTCAGGTAGCCCGCCACCGTCACCAGTTTATAGTCTTGCGTGTTCGCCTGAGCTGCCGCACATACCGTGCCTGAAGTGAGTATCGCCGCAGCAATCAATGCACTTAGCCGTGTTTTCATTATTACGTCCTGTTTGTCGGTTAGCGTTGCTATTCAATCTAAACAGAAGTTGGCATTTTTGCAATCTTCTGCTTTTAAATAAGCGCCTGGACAGCCTTAAAACGTAAAAAATCACATCAGTTGTAAAAGACAACTTTCTTGCTTAATTGATGAAATTGAAAACACGAGCCGGTTTGCTTTGCTTGCCAAGCTTTTATGCAACACGGCGTAGCGAATTAGATGATGCTATTTTTTACCGGCTGCACGCTCAGCTAAGGCATTTTTCAAGGCTTCTGCTACCACTTTCTGCAGCAGCACTTTTGATCTCACCTGCATACTTGCCCCCACATCTTTCTGTTTGGCCTGAAATTTTTCGATGTAAGGCGATAATTTCTTTTCGGTATAAATAGAATTTAACTCTTCAATACTAAAGTGGTCCAAATATGCTTCAGCAAGATTGTCATTCCATTCATTTTGGTAACTCTGTGTGACTATGCGTATATGCTTTTTCACCAGGCTTGCAGCATCAGATTTTCCTATGTCGGCATCTAACATGCGATAGGTTTGCGTGTTCATAGCAACACTCAGAGCCATTCGCTCCAGGTTGTTTCCTAAGCCGGTTTTTTCAACAAATGCTACTGCAGCTTTTTCAGAATAAGCCCAGGACGGCGCTGACAGCAAACACCCGGCTACAGCCATAATGACATGAGCAAGCATTAATCTCATATTACCTCTAAAGCCACTAAAAGCAGCAAGCGCAGCGATTTCAGCAATCCAAGGCTGCGTACACTGCGCTGGGTTTTCAACACTGGCTATTAGCTTTGCTTTCTAAAATTTTTAGCAGCTCTTCGTGTAAGCATCCCTTAAACTAGGTGCATTCCCGATTAGAGTTCTCCAGCGTAAACTACGTTTGAGGAGAACGGAAATGAAAAAGTCGCGTTACACAGAAACACAGATCGTCAAAATCCTGAAAGAAGTTGAAGCAGGTCGC
>JAJLKZ010000020.1:0-22325 GCA_033838465.1 Chromatiaceae bacterium | reverse complement strand
GCGACCTGCTTCAACTTCTTTCAGGATTTTGACGATCTGTGTTTCTGTGTAACGCGACTTTTTCATTTCCGTTCTCCTCAAACGTAGTTTACGCTGGAGAACTCTAATCGGGAATGCACCTAGTTTAAGGGATGCTTACATTTCTGCTGGCATTATCTTACTATCAATCTTGGAGTTTTTGCCGCCTGTGGTTGATTGGCAGGATTTACTCCTTAGATACGGCGCGGTGATATTTTTTACCATTCCAGCTGCTTACATGGCCAAAGAGTCAATTCGGCATCGAGAAATGCAGCGTAAGTACGAAAGTTTTCATATTAATTTTGCGGCAGTTAATAACTTTTTTTCAGACATGGAAAAGGACGCCAGAAATCAATTACAGACAGAGCTCGCCAAGCACCTTCTAATTAGCAAAGAGTCTTTGTCTGACAACGCGGGCGATGTTGGACTGTATGAAAATCAGCAGAAAATAATAGAGTTGTTGACGAAGTTGGTTGATAAAAAGATTTCTGGCTAAAGAAAAGGTGATCAACTACTTACCTTTTTTACCACATACCTATAAGGCAATTCGGCCGTATCACTGCCGATTAACTCATGATCCATAAAGCGGCAAAATGCTGGGATATCGCGGGTGGTGGCCGGGTCGTCGGCGATAATCAGCAAGGTTTCACCCACCTGCATTTTACGCAACTGTAACCGCACCATCATTACCGGCTCGGGGCAGCGCAGGCCTAAGGCATCGAGAGTTTGATCTGCGCTGTTAAACATATCTTCCATTGTTACTCCGGTAAAACTTTGAAACAGCCTGTGGCTGCCCCAGCGGGATTTGCATCAATAAAAAGGGCCGTAAAAACGGCCCTTATTCTATGCGATTGTGTTTATGGCTGCCAGCTTATGGCCGCTCGAACTAGGGTCGTTCAAAAACAGTCGCAATACCCTGGCCTAAACCGATACACATGGTGGCCAGGCCAAACTTGCCGCCTTTATCTTCCATCACGTTAATCAGCGTAGTGGCGATACGTGAACCCGAGCAACCCAGTGGGTGACCGAGCGCAATAGCGCCGCCGTTCAGGTTGACTTTCTGATCAGCTACTTCTAACAGGCCTAAGTCTTTCATTACTGGTAGCGCTTGGGCAGCGAACGCTTCGTTCAGCTCAGCGTAGTCGATATCGGCAATGGTAATGCCGGCGGCTTTTAACGCCTTTTTCGATGCTGGTACCGGGCCATAACCCATGATAGACGGATCGCAACCGGCCACACCCATACCTCGCACATAAGCGCGAATAGGCAGGCCTAAGGCTTTGGCTTTCTCTTCACTCATGACCAGCATGCCAGAGGCGCCGTCAGACAGGGCTGAAGAGGTACCGGCTGTTACCGTACCGTTGGCCGGGTCGAATACCGGGCGCAGTTGGCTTAAGGCTTCTACCGTGGTTTCCGGGCGAATCACTTCATCGTAATCCATCAGCTTTAACACGCCGTCAGCGTCGTGGCCTTCGGTGGGGATAATTTCATTTTTAAACCGGCCTTGCACACTGGCTTCTTGCGCCAGGCGGTGTGAGCGGGCGCCGAATTCGTCCTGCTGCTGGCGGCTGATGCCGTGCAACTTACCCAGTAATTCAGCGGTTAAGCCCATCATGCCGGCGGCTTTGGCGACAGAAGTGGATAAACCCGGGTGGAAGTCGACACCGTGATTCATTGGCACGTGGCCCATATGCTCTACGCCACCGATTAAATACACTTCACCCATGCCAGTTTGAATGGCGCGCACGGCGTCATGCAAGGCTTGCATGGATGAGCCGCACAAGCGGTTCACGGTAACCGCGGGTACAGAGTGTGGAATGCCGGCTAACAGCGCTGCATTACGCGCTACGTTAAAGCCTTGCTCCAGCGTTTGCTGCACACAGCCCCAGATAATATCGTCGATATCGGCCGGGTTTAATGCCGGGTTGCGCGCAACCAGTGAGGCCATCACATGGGCAGAAAGTTGCTCAGCACGAACATTACGGTACATGCCGCCTTTTGAACGGCCCATCGGGGTACGGATGCAATCTACAATAACTGCGTTTTTCATTATTCTGCTCCTGCGCTTAAACCGGGAAGAAACGCTGGCCAGCTTCGGCCATGGCGCGGGTTTTGTCGGTAACCTGATAAATTTCACCTAAGTGCGCGTATTTATCAGCCAGTGCTACAAAGTTAGCCAAACCAATAGTGTCGGCATAACGCAGTGGACCACCGCGGAACGGAGGGAAACCTAAACCGTAAATTAAGCCCATATCGGCTTCGGCGGCGCTGGCAACAATGCCTTCTTCCAGGCAGCGGATGGTTTCGTTAATCATTGGCACCATCACGCGGGCAATAATCTCATCAGCACTGAATTCCTGTTTATTAGCAGCAATGCCGGCTAACAGGCTAAGTGCGGCCGGATCGATATCTTTTTTCGGTTTGCCTTTGGCATCTTTGCTGTAAGCATAGAAACCGACGCCATTTTTCTGACCGTAACGATCGGCTTTATACATTGCCGCCACCGGGTCGTTGTCCAGCTTGGCCATACGGGTAGGGAAGCCTGCAGCCATTACGTCGGTACAGTGATACGCAGTATCTAAACCGACCACATCCAGCAGGTAGGCCGGGCCCATCGGCCAGCCGAATTGCTTCTCCATAACCTTATCAACCTGGGCGAAATCAGCACCGTCTAATACCAGTTTGCTAAAGCCGGCGAAGTAAGGGAACAGTACGCGGTTCACAAAGAAACCCGGGCAGTCGTTAACTACGATAGGGGATTTGCCCATTTTGGCAGCGTAAGCCACTACCGCTGCAACGGTTTCGTTGCTGGTATCTTTACCACGGATAACTTCTACCAATGGCATGCGGTGTACCGGGTTAAAGAAGTGCATACCACAGAAGTTCTGCGGCCGGCTTAAGTTAGCGGCCAGTGAATCGATAGAAATGGTAGAGGTGTTAGAGGTTAAGATGGCATCTTCTGCAATCAGGCCTTCCACTTCTTTTAATACTGCGCCTTTGACTTTCGGGTTTTCAACTACCGCTTCAACTACGATATCAACGCCTTTCACGGTGTCGTTGCTGAGCGTCGGCGTAATAGACGCGATAACTTTGGCCATGCCCACGGCATCCAGCTTTTTGCGCTCAACCTGCTTGGCCAGAAGCTTAGTGGCTTCGCCTATGCCCAGTTCAAGCGCTTTGTCGGCGATGTCTTTCATCACTACCGGTACGCCTTTTAGCGCTGACTGATAGGCAATACCGCCGCCCATAATGCCCGCACCTAATACCGCAGCTTTATTCACGGCTTTGGTAGCGGTTTTAGCGGCCTTTTTCGCTTTGCCTTTAATCAACTGATCGTTTAAAAACAAACCAATTTGTGCTGTGGCGGCGTCGGTTTTCGCCAGTTTGGCAAAGCCGGCATTTTCCAGTGCCATTGCGCCAGCGCGATCTAAACCAGCAGCCGCTTCAATAGTCGATACCGCAACCATAGGTGCAGGGTAGTGTTTACCGGCTGTGGCGAATACCATACCTTTAGCGGTAGAGAAGCTCATGGTGGCTTCAGTTTTGTTCAGTTTTAGCGGCTGCAATTTAACTGCCCGCTTTTTGCGCCAGTCCAGTTTGCCGGCGATGGCATCTTCCAGCATGCTAAGTGCCGCTGCTTCCAGCTTCTCTGGCGCGACTACCGCATCAATTAAACCAAATTTCTGTGCTTGCTCGGCACTGTGGTCTTTACCGGTCGTGATCCACTCCATAGCATTGTCGGCACCGATAATGCGCGGTAAGCGTACGGTACCGCCAAAGCCTGGCATTAAGCCCAGTTTTACTTCCGGTAAACCAATTTTTGCGCTGGTGTCAGCAACACGATAGTCGGCGGTAAGTGACCACTCACATCCGCCACCCAGAGCAAAACCTTTGATGGCAACAATGGTGGGTACCGGTAAGTCTTCGGCCAGATCGAAGATGTCGGAGGCTTGTTTAATCCACGGGATCAGTTCACTTTCCGGGCGCTGAAAGGTGCTTAAAAATTCAGTGATGTCGGCGCCAACAATAAAGGTATCTTTTTCACTACAAAAAATAACACCTTGCAAGGCCTTGTCGGCGTGCAGTTGCTCTAAAGCTGTCTTACAATCAGACAGGGTTTGCTGATCAAATTTATTTACTGAGCCCTTGGCATTAAAAGCAAAGCGGGCGATACCAGGTTTCAGGTAAGCAACACTGATGTTGTCACTCTGGTAAATCATAACGGTGCTCCTTGGTCGCGTATGTTAGGGTTTTTCGCAACTGGTACGATGAGGTTGTCTTGCTCAGTGTGTCGCGGTTTCTTAAAAAATTCAACCGTTATTTAAACGCATGTTTGAATTGGTTGGCGACGTGCAGCAGTAACTATAGGTGTATTTTACTTTTTTGGTGATGTTATTGAGGTTATCGCAGTGAAACGATGGGTTTTAATGTTGAGTAACCTGCTCCTGGTGCCACTGGCAACGGCATCGGTGTCTTCCGAGGCAGCGTTACGCAATGAATTTTTGCAGGCTGAACGCCAGATTGGCAGCCTGAAGTATGAACAGGCACAAAAGCTGCTGGACAAATTTGCCGATTACCCGTTGCAGCCTTACCTGCAACAGCGGCGGTTACAGCAGTTTTTAAACGCTGATGAGCGTATTGCCGGTTTTTTACAGCAATACGAAAGTACGCCGATGGACTGGCCGCTGCGTAAACCCTGGTTGCTTGATTTAGCCCGGCGGCAACAGGCGGCGACCTTTTTGGCGAATTATCCTGGCTCAAGCGATGCGGAACTGGAGTGCCTGGCGCTGCGCTTTAAGCTGGCCGCAAAAGATGCCGATAGCAGCAAGCTCTGGCCACAGGTGAGCCAGCTTTGGGTGGTGGGTAAATCTCAGCCCAAGGCCTGTGACCCGCTGTTTAGCGCCTGGCGTAAAGCTGGACAGCAAACGCCCGAAAGAGTGTGGCAGCGTATTCGTTTGGCAGCCGAAGGGGGGGATGCCAGTTTAATTCCCTATTTAAAAACCCAGTTACCTGCCGACCAGCAGTACCTGGCCGATATGTATCAGCAAACCCGGCGCAATCCGGCGGTGATTGCTGGTAGCAGGTTTTTCCCACTGAAAAAAGTGCAGGAACGTGATGTGCTGGCCTATGGCCTGAAACGGCTAATTTGGCGCAGCCCCAAACAGGCACTGGCTGTGTGGCAGAAATTTTTTAATGATCCTTATTTTACCGCCGCGCAGCGACTGGATGTGCAGCGTCAGTTTGCCATCGCCCTGGCCAGTAAAGGCGAGGCTGAAGCGGATAATTGGCTTAGTACATTGCCAGCAGAACTGCTGGACCAAACGCTGGCGCACTGGCAGGTAAGTCATGCGTTGGCACAATTAGACTGGCCCAGAGTGCAGCAGGTAATCGAGGCCTTTCCGGCCGAGTTGCAGCAAGACAACAGCTGGCGCTATTGGCTGGCTCGTGCCTATGAGCAGCAGGGTATGACAGATAAAGCGCAGCCGCTGTTTCAGCAGTTGGCGCTACAGCGCCACTTTTATGGGTTTATGGCTGCCGCTAAGTTAGGCCTGCCGCCCAGCCTGGCGCATGCGCCGGTAAAGGTGTCAGAGCAGGAGCTGGCCAGCTTAAAGCAGCACCCGGCGGTTTTGCGGGCGCAGGAATGGTTGGCATTGGGGCGGTTAACCGAAGCGCGCCGCGAATGGAACCATCTGCAAAATACCTCTGATGAACAGCAAAAATTGGTTTCGGCTAAGCTGGCGCATCAATTACAGTGGTATGAGCGGGCTATTTTCTCACTAGCCGATGTCGGCTACTGGGACGATGTTGAACTGCGCTTCCCGTTGGCGTTTCAGGAAGAAATTGGCCAATTTGCCGCCAAAGCGGAGATCGACAAGGGTTGGGCCATGGCGATAGCTCGGCGCGAAAGCTCTTTTATGGCGGATGCCGCCTCGCCGGTCGGTGCGCGGGGTTTAATGCAGCTAATGCCGGCTACCGCCCGGCAAATTGCCAAAAAGCCGGTGCAACTGACCCAGCTGTATCACCCGGCCACCAATATTGACTACGGCACCGATTATCTGAATTATTTACGTAAGCGTAATGATGGCAATTTGCTGATGGCTACTGCGGCTTATAATGCGGGTTATAGCCGGGTAAAACAGTGGATCCCGAAAGATTACGCCGTGCCGGCCGATGTTTGGGTAGAAACTATTCCGTACCGCGAAACCCGCGACTATGTCAAAGCGGTAATGGCGTATTATCAGATTTACAATATCCGTTTAAATACGCCCAACGACGTATTCAAGCCGCTGACCACGATGCAGATTGGGGTGGTGGTAGATTAATGCTATGATGCCAGCCAGATTTTTCAGCCAACAGGTCAGACACGTATGACAGCTTCTTATCAAAGCCTGTATCAGGCCCATATTGCCGAATTACAACTGCGTACCCGCCGTTTACTGGAGCGGGAGAATCTGGATGGCCTGGTGATCCATTCCGGCCAGACTCAGCGCAAGTTTCTCGATGACATGGACTACCCGTTTAAAGCCAACCCGCTGTTCAAGGCCTGGCTGCCGGTAGTGGATAACCCGCATTGTTGGCTGTTGCTCGATGGTGTAAATAAACCTAAGCTGATTTTCTACCGGCCGAAAGATTTCTGGCACAAAGTGCCGGATGAGCCGCATGATTACTGGGCAGAACACTTTGATATTCAGCTGCTGGATAAAGCCAATAAGGTAGAAACCTTGCTGCCGTATGACAAAGCCCGGTTGGCTTATTTAGGTGAGCATATCGAAGTGGCGCGGGCGCTGGGTTTTACCGAAATTAACCCTGAGCCGGTGCTGAATTTTATTCATTTCTACCGTGCTTACAAAACACCTTACGAGCAGGCGTGCTTGCGTATCGCCAACCAAATGGCGGTGGCTGGCCACACTGCGGCGAAGGCGGCGTTTTATGCAGGCGGCAGCGAGTTTGATATCCAGCTGGCGTATTTAGCCGCAGTGCGTCAAACCGAAAACGAAGTGCCTTACGGCAATATTATTGCGCTTAACCAAAACTGCGCCATTTTGCATTACACCGCGCTGGAGCGTAAGGTGCCTAAGCAGCACCATTCTTTTTTAATTGACGCCGGTGCCGAGTTTAATGGTTATGCCGCAGACATTACCCGTACCTATAGCTTTGATACCAGTAATGAATTTGCCAGTTTGATCAGTGCTGTTAATGACGTGGAATTAGAGTTGGCCGGCGCGCTGAAGCCGGGACTGAAATACGGCGAGCTGCACGTGAAATGCCATCAGCGCATTGCCGAAATTCTGCAGCGCTTTGACTTTGTCCGTTTATCGCCAGAGGCCATTGTAGAAAGCCAGATCAGCCGTACCTTCTTCCCGCATGGGCTCGGTCATCATTTAGGCTTGCAGGTGCATGATGTTGGCGGCTTTATGGCTGACGAACGCGGCACCCACGTGGCGCCACCTGAAAATCATCCGTATTTGCGTTGTACCCGCACCATTGAAGCCAATATGGTGTTTACCATTGAGCCGGGCTTGTATTTTATTGACAGTTTACTGGCCGATTTAGCCGCTACCGAGTTTGATAAGTACATTAATTGGCAGAAAGTGGATGCGTTCCGTCAGTACGGCGGGATTCGTATTGAAGATGATGTGATAGTGCATCAGGACCGCAACGAAAATATGACCCGTGATCTAAAACTGGCATAAGCGCAGGGAGCGCGGGGCATGCAATACCGTTCGATAATCCGTATTTTGGGCCTGCTGGTGGCTATTTTCAGCATCAGCATGGTGCCACCAGCCTTTGTTGCTTACTGGTATCAGGACGGCGCCGGCGTGCCCTTTATGTTGTCTTTTGTACTGTGCTTGTTTATCGGCTTTTTAATTTGGTACCCCAACCGGCAATATAAAGCCGAGCTAAAAGTGCGGGACGGCTTTTTAATCGTGGTGCTGTTTTGGACTGTGCTGGGTGCGGTCGGAGCCATTCCGTTTATGCTGGCCAGCAACCCGCACTTAAACCTGGCCAGTGCAATGTTTGAAGCCTTTTCCGGCCTCACTACCACCGGCGCGACGGTGCTGACCGGCATCGAATTTTTGCCCAAAGCCATTTTGTACTACCGCCAGCAGCTGCAGTGGCTGGGCGGTATGGGGATCATCGTATTGGCGGTAGCTATACTGCCGATGCTTGGTGTTGGTGGCATGCAGTTGTATCGTGCCGAGACGCCTGGGCCGGTAAAAGACAACAAGATGACGCCGCGTATTGCCGATACCGCCAAACACTTGTGGTATATCTATCTGGCGTTAACCTTGGCTTGTGCATTGGCGTTTGCCCTGGCTGGCATGAGTTGGTTTGATGCGATTTGCCATGCGTTTTCTACCGTGGCGATCGGTGGTTTTTCTACCTACGATGCCAGCATCGGCCATTTTAACAGCCCGTTGATTAACGCCATTTGCGTGATTTTTTTGCTGCTAAGTGCCATTAACTTCCCGCTGCACTTTGCTGCCATTCGTGGCAAAAGCGTGAGCACTTACTTTCGCGACCCTGAGTTTAAAGCCTTTTTAGCGATTCAGTTTGCACTGATTTTTATCTGTTTTGCTGTGCTATTGCATACCAATGTCTACAGTACCACGGCAGATGCGCTCAATCATGCGGCCTTTCAGGCGGTATCTATTTCTACCACGGCAGGCTTTGCCACCGATGGTTTTGCTGCTTGGCCGCTGTTTTTGCCCATTTTATTAATCTTCTCAAGTTTCATCGGTGGCTGTGCCGGCTCTACCGGTGGCGGTATGAAAGTGGTGCGGGTATTACTGCTGTTTTTACAGGGCATACGTGAGCTAAACCGGCTTATTCATCCGCGTGCTGTATATGCCATTAAACTGGGTCGCCGACCGGTTGCCGATAGAATAGTTGAGGCGGTATGGGGCTTTTTTGCCGCCTATGCACTGGTGTTTGTGGTGATAATGCTGCTGCTGATTTTAACCGGGCTGGATAATATTACGGCCTTTACCGCCACTGCCGCCTGTTTAAATAACCTGGGGCCGGGCTTGGGCGAGGTGGCAGCAAACTTTGGTAGTATTCCCGATGCCAGTAAATGGCTGTTGGTGATTGCCATGGTATTTGGCCGTTTAGAGATTTTTACGCTATTGGTGCTATTTACACCGGCATTCTGGAAAGATTAACCCACTGCAACCAGTGGGTTAGCCCGTTTAGATAAAGATCGCGCTGACCTGAAACAGTTTTTCCACTTCAACGATATGCTTTTTGTCGACCATAAACAAAATGACATGGTCGTCGGTTTCAATCACGGTGCTGTCATGGGCAATAAGTACTTCTTCGCCACGCACTATGGCGCCAATGGTGGTGCCCGGCGGCAACTTTAACTCACCGATGGCTTTACCTACCACTTTGCTGGTGCTGGCATCACCACGGGCTACCGCTTCGATAGCTTCCGCTGCGCCACGACGTAATGAATAGACATTGACGATGTCGCCACGGCGGATGTGGGTCAGTAGGGCCGAAATCGTCGCTTGTTGTGGTGAGACAGCGATATCCACTTCACCGCCTTGTAACAGGTCGACGTAGGCGCCGCGCTTTATCAGCACCATAGTCTTCTGCGCGCCCATCCGCTTGGCGAGCATGGCCGACATAATATTAGCTTCATCGTCGTTTGTGACGGCGATAAACACATCGACCTGCTCAATATTTTCTTCTTCTAACAGCTCAGGATCGGATGCGTCGCCAACATACACCACGGTATTATCCAGCGCGCTGGATAAAAACTCGGCGCGCTCTTTACCGCGCTCGATCAGCTTAACGTTGTGCGTTTTCTCCAGCGCGCGCGCCAAGCCAAAACCGACATTACCACCACCGGCAATCATGATGCGCCGATAGCTGCGCTCCAGCTTTTGCAGCTCGCTCATCACGGCGCGGATATGTTTGGTGGCCGCAACAAAAAACACCTCGTCGTCGGCTTCAATAATCGTGGTGCCAAGTGGTTTAATGGCATGGCCGCGCCGGTAAATAGCCGCAACCCGGGTTTCGATATTGGGCATATGCTCCTTCAACGCGGATAGCGCATGGCCTACCAGCAAACCGCCATAATAGGCTTTAACGGCGACTAAGCTGACTTTACCGCCGGCAAATTCTACCACCTGCAAGGCGCCGGGGTAGTCTATTAAACGGCGGATATAGTTGGTGACCAGCGCTTCAGGCGCAATAAAGTGGTCTACCGGCATATCATCTTTATGAAACAGCTGATCGCGATACTTCAGATATTGATTGGTACGGATGCGGGCAATTTTCAGCGGTGTATTAAAAATACTGTAGGCCACCTGACAAGCAACGATATTCACTTCGTCGCTGTTAGTTACGGCGATAACCATATCAGCATCTTCGGCACCGGCCTTTTTTAAAATATCCGGGTGTGAGCCGTGGCCGTGCACGACTTGTAAATCAAAGCGGTCTTGCAACGCCCTTAGCTTGTCATCGTTGCTGTCTACAACAGTGATATCGTTTTGTTCGCCAACCAGGTTTTCTGCCAGGGTAGCACCTACCTGGCCAGCGCCTAAGATAATAATTTTCATGCTATTTCACCCTGTATTGGCTGCTTAATAAGCCGGGCGTAATAAAAGCCGTCCATATCCAGCTCACCTGGTAACAACTGCCAACCGATAGTGTCGGCATGTTGCTGTGGTAATGGGTCTAAACGTGCATCGGCGTTGTGCTGCAAAAAATGGCTTATTTGCGCGCTGTTTTCATCCGGCAACACGCTGCAGGTGGCGTAAAGCAGTACACCACCCGGTGCCAGCAAACGCCAGCACTGCTGCAGGATTTCTTGTTGCAGCTGACACAGCGGTGCTATGTCGGCGTTTTTCCGCAGCCAGCGAATGTCGGGGTGTCGACGGATAACGCCCGTCGCCGAGCAGGGTACGTCCAGCAAAATACGGTCAAACAACTGGCCTTGCCACCAGCCGTTAGGCTGTGCTGCATCTGCCGCTATCACCTTGGCTGTTAAACCCAGCCGGGCTAAATTTTCTTCCACCCGGGTTAGCCGTTTTGCATCTTTATCCAGTGCCGTGAGGTTTGCTTCAGGTGCCAACTCCAGAATATGACAACTTTTGCCGCCGGGCGCGCAGCAGGCATCTAAAATATGCTGGCCATCATTAACCTGCAGCAGTGTCGCGGCGTACTGAGCTGCAGCATCCTGCACCGAAAACCAGCCTTGTGCATAACCTGGCAGCGTCGTCACATCCTGCGCCTGCGCCAGCTTTATCGCTTGGGGTAACTCGGCTATCGGCCGGCTGTACGCTATGCCAGCGCGGGTGAGTGCTGTCGCGTAGTCGGTTGGATTAATGCGTTGGCTATTGACCCTTAACCAAAGCGGCGCTTTTTGTTGGTTGGCGGCAAGTATGTGCTGCCACTGCTCAGGGTAGGCTTGTCGTAAACGGTTTATCAGCCAGCCTGGGTGGTTATATTTCACCGCATCGGCAGCGGCTTCAAACTGAAATAGCTCTGGCTGGCGCTGCACGCTGCGCAGCACGGCATTAATCAGCTTGGTCAGTGACTGGCCTTTTAACTCGCGGGCGGCGTCGACGGTTTCACTGATGGCAGCATGGTCGGGAATACGCATAAAATTAAGCTGGTAAATACCGACATATAGCAAAAACTGTAGCGGACGCAGTTGCTTAACTAAAGGTTTGCTCATCAGCTGGCTGCAGATGGCTTCTAACTGCGGCAATTGGCGCATCACGCCAAAACACATTTCCTGCAGTAGGGCTTTATCCAAAGGGTTAGCCAGTTGCGCCTGCGCCTTGGGTAATACCTCAGACAGTGACATGCCCTGATCGACTACATCAAAACAGCTGCGCGCGGCGAGTACCCGCACATTGCTGCTCATGGCGTGCAGCCTAGCTGTTGGCCGGGGCTTAGCCAGTCAGCACGGCCATTTAAAAAGTCGGCCGCTGCCATTGGTTTTTTACCTGGCGGCTGCAATTGGGTAATCACAAAAATACCGTCAGTGCAGGCAATGGCGATACCGTTTTTATCGGCCGACAATACCGTGCCTGGCGCTTTACCGCTTTGGCTACTCAAGCTATGCGCTTGCCAGACTTTGATATTGCCTTGGGGCAGGTTCAGATAGCTGACTGGCCATGGATTAAAGGCGCGCACTTCACGTGCCAGCGCCGCGGCGTCTTTGCGGAAATTCAGCAGTGCTTCGTCTTTGTGCAGTTTTTCGGCATAAGTCGCCAGTTGGTTATCTTGGGCTGTCGCAGCTTGCTGCAGTTGTGGCAGCTGTGCCAATGCGTCTAACAGGGCTTTGGGACCTAGCTGCGCCAATTTATCGTATAAGGATGTGCTGGTGTCATCGTCACTGATGCGACAACTGACAGTGCTTAGCATAGCACCGGTATCAAGGCCTGCGTCCATTTGCATTATGGTAATGCCGGTTTCGCTGTCACCCGCCCAAATTGCGCGCTGTATAGGTGCTGCGCCACGCCAGCGTGGTAGCAAAGAGCCGTGCACGTTAATACAGCCGAATTTAGGGGTGTCGAGTACCACTTGCGGCAAGATCAGGCCATAGGCTACAACGATCATCAAATCCGCATGTAAACCAGCCAGCTCAGCCTGGGCAGCGGGCTTTTTCAGTGACTTGGGCTGATACACCGGCAGCTGGTGTTTCAGCGCCAGTTGCTTCACGGCGCTGGGTTGCAGCTGCTGACCGCGACCGGCAGGGCGATCGGGTTGGGTATAAACAGCAACCACCTGATGGTTGGCGTCTAGCAGGGCTTGTAAATGCCTGGCGGCAAAATCCGGCGTACCGGCAAAAATAATACGTAAAGGAGAGGTCACGGTGTTTCCTGCTTACAGCGCGTGGCGCTGCGCCATCTTGGCTTCTTTTTCCAGCTTTTTACGGATCCGGTCACGTTTCAGCGGTGACAAATAATCGATAAACAGCTTGCCCACTAAATGATCCAGTTCGTGTTGCAAGCATATCGCCAGCAAACCATCGGCTTTAAGCTCAAAAGGATTGCCGTTTTTGTCCAGCGCTTTTACCGTAATTTCAGCCGCACGCTCCACTTTGGCATAGCTTTGCGGAACAGATAAACAGCCTTCTTCGTAACAGGTGTCGCCGCTGCGGTGGGTAATTTCCGGATTAATAAACACCATAGGTTCGTTACGATCTTCTGAAACATCGATAACGACTACACGTTGATGTACGTTAACCTGGGTGGCCGCTAAACCTATGCCATTTTCGGCATACATGGTGTCCAGCATGTCGGCGACGAGTTGTTTAATTTCAGCGTTAACACTGTCAACGGGTTTGGCGACAGTGCGCAATCTTTCATCGGGATAATGTAAAACGTGTAAAACGGCCATAACACCTACAAAAATATGCTTTGTTTCAAAGGTTGTGGTATGTTTTAATTTTAGCCATTAATCCGCTGTATTAACAGCTTAGTGTGCAATAATTACAACAAGATCGAGCTCAAGGATGCAGGCATGCTGAAAAAAATTGCAACTGTCGTCACTCTGTTGGTCATGAGTGGCTTTTTTAACGTAGTAGCGGATGTGTTAAAAATTCGCGACGATGCTCCTGCGAGCTATGTAGTGAAAAAGGGCGATACGCTATGGGATATCTCGGCTTTGTATCTGAACGAGCCTTGGTTATGGCCACAGCTATGGCAGATGAACCCGCAGGTAGATAACCCACACTTAATTTTTCCAGGTGATACCTTAACGCTTACATTCGATGCGCAGGGCCGGCCCCGGTTAAGCGTGAATGAAAACGTTAAGCGCTTGTCGCCAACTGCCCGGAAAACCATGAAAGGCGGTGATGCCATTAGCACTTTGCCGCTGAGTATGATTAGGCATTATCTGACCTTTGAGCAGGCATTAAGTGACGAGCAAATAGCCGCACTGCCGTATATTCTCGGCTCCAATGCAAATGTGAAAAACTCGGTTAGCGACCATATCATCTATGCCAAAGGCGTACTGGAAGCTGGTGCGTCTTACGGTGTCTATCGGAAAGGCAAGCCTTATATCAACACTGAAGATGGTGAAGTATTAGGGTATGAAACCAGCCTTATCGCCACTGCCCGTGCATTCAGGCCTGGACGCGACGCGACGGAAGAGACACCCACTGAAGCGGCCTCATTAAATGTGCTGAGCGTAAAACGCGAAATCAAACAGGGCGATCGGTTGATGCCAGCGCTGGAAGGTCAGGCCTTGCCCGCGTTTTTTATCATGCAGAAGCCTGAATTTGATATCAGCGGCACCATTATTGATACCACGTCTAATTTGCGCGAATTTTCTAAATGGGACATCGTCGTATTAAACCGTGGCAGTTTGAATGAGCTAAAAGCGGGCCATATGCTGGGTATTTATCGCAACTCACCTACTGTAATCGACGGTAAAAATGGCCCGGTATACGTTGAAGATGCCAATAAATTGCAAAAGGCATTTAAAAACTTTGGCGATAACAGTATTACGCTGCCTCGGGAAAAAGTGGGCGAGTTAATGGTATTTAAAGTGGCTGAGCGTTTAAGTTTTGGCATTGTCACTAAAACACAACAACCTATCCGGGTGGGCGATACAATAGCCAACCTGTAACACTCTGCATGATGGAGCCAGTTTGCCATGGAAGACCTTCGCAACTGGCTCGCTTTAGCCACTGTGCATGGCCAGGATGGCCTGAAGTTCCAACGTCTGAGCGAGCATATCTGTTTAGCTGAACTGGTAAAGTTGCCGGCCAGCACCCTGAAAAATATTGGCTTTACGGAGCGGCAGGCATTCTTGCTAACCCAGGAAGCCACCCCAAAAGTAGAAAAAGCAATACGCTGGCTGGCACAAAGCGACCAGCATCATGTTATCACTTACCAGGATCCGCGTTACCCGCCGCTGTTAAAGCAAACGAAGCAGCCGCCTTTAGTGTTGTTTGTCAAAGGCGATCCAATGATCTTATCGCAGCAACAGTTAGCCATGGTTGGCAGCCGGACACCGACACCAACCGGGCGCAAGGTAGCACAAAGTTTTGCTGCTGAGCTATCGCAGCAAGGCTATGTGATTACCAGTGGTATGGCACGTGGCATTGATAGTGAAAGCCACAAAGGCGCCTTAGACGCGGGTGGGTTAACGGTAGCAGTGCTGGGGCATGGGCTAGAGCATGTTTATCCAACATCAAATAAAACCTTGGCAGAGCAAATAACTCGCCAGGGTGCGTTAGTGTCAGAGTATTTTCCCGATGTACAACCGCGAGCGGAGTGGTTTCCGCAACGTAACCGGATCGTAGTTGGTTTAAGTATTGGCACCATAGTGGTGGAGGCTGGGCTTAAAAGTGGCACATTGATCAGTGCTAATTTAGCGGCAGAATACAGCCGGGATGTCTTCGCCGTGCCAGGCTCTATCTTCAGCCCGCAATCGTCGGGGTGCCACCAATTGATTCAGCAAGGCGCTAAACTGGTGACCAATGTGGCCGATATATTGGAAGAATGGCACTTTTTCACTAAGAGTTGTCTGAAAGGTGAGGCCGAGACAGAAAAAAGTCAGCAATCAGACTTGTTTGCCGGCCAGTTGTTGGCTAACGTAGGAGATGAAGTTACCGCAGTTGATGTTATTGCTCAGCGCGCCGGGATGGCGATAGCCGATGCAAATATAGCGCTGCTACAGCTGGAATTAGCGGGTGAAGTAGCGGCAGTTCCTGGTGGCTACATAAAAGTGAGGAGTGCCTGAGTATGTTTGATATCCTCGTTTATCTGTTCGAAAACTATATTCACAACGAAGCCGACATTTACGTTAATCATGCTGACCTTACCAAGGAGTTAAGTCGGGCAGGTTTTCATGACGACGATATCTTTAAAGCGCTCAAATGGCTCGACAACCTGTCTGCGCTGCAGGAGAGTCACGTTAAGCCGTATTTATCCAAAGGCATTTCCAATGCCACCCGCATCTACAGCCTGCCAGAGCAAACCAAGCTGGATGTAGAATGTCGTGGTTTTCTGCTGTTTTTAGAGCAGATCAACGTGCTGGATGCGGTAACCCGCGAGATGGTTATTGACCGGGTAATGGACCTGGACAGCAGCAGTATCAGTTTGGAAGACCTGAAATGGGTGGTGTTGATGGTGTTGTTTAATGTACCCGGGCATGAAAATGCTTACGCCCAGATGGAAGATTTAATTTTTGATGAACCTGAAGGGCCGCTGCATTAAGCGGCCTTCAACCTTATGAGTGACCATTCTGCATTATTTTCGCTGCCACATCAGCAGCAGCTTTGCCCTTTATGTCAGCAGCCTCTGGTGATGAAGTCGTCCAAAAACGGGCCTTTTCTTGGTTGCAGTGCTTATCCGGCTTGTCACTATACAAAAGCGTTGCATCAGCATGAAACGACGATAATCAAAGTGTTAGATACTGAGGCTTGCCCGCAGTGCCATCACCCGCTGGCGGTGAAAAACGGTCGTTACGGCATGTTTATCGGCTGTACGCACTATCCTGAGTGCAATTTCGTGGTACATGAACAGGATGAGCAACCAGAAGCGGAAAAGCTGGCCTGTCCAAAGTGTAAACAGGGACAGCTGATTGAGCGGGTAAACAAGTTTGGCAAACATTTCTGGGGCTGTGATAACTACCCGAAATGTAAGTTTTTACTCAATGACAAGCCGGTTGGCGGGCACTGTGTAACTTGCCATTTTGGTTTGTTGGTTGAGAAAAAAGGCCAGTTATTTTGTGCGGATAAAGGCTGCGGCGTGAAGCAGCCGGCGCCAGAGTAGCGCCGGTCAGCTGTATTAGTTTAGCCTGGCAGCCATTTTTTCCAGCTCAGGAAAAGCCTGCTCTGGTAGCAAACTAATTAGCTGCTCAAAGCGAGCTTTTAGTTCAGCATTGGTTGCGCCAGACAAATTGATATGGCCCATTTTCCGACCGGCGCGCTTGGTTTTACCATACCAATGCAGATGTAAACCTGGTATTGCCAGAATGCTCTGTGGCACTGTGTCTTCACCAAGAATATTCACCATCAGGCTGGGGCGTACCAGCGCTGTACTACCCAGCGGTAAGTCGCAGACGGCGCGTAGGTGCTGCTCAAACTGACAAACATCGGCACCCTGCTGCGTCCAGTGTCCGGAGTTATGTACCCGCGGCGCAATTTCATTTACCAACAGCTCGCCATTTACGTCAAAAAACTCAATTGCCAATACACCAACATAATTTAGCTGATTAGCAACGGCCGTGAACATGCTTTGGGCTTGTTGCTGCAGTTGCTCATTACCGGCAATCGCTAGCGAGACGCTAAGCACACCGTTAACATGATGGTTTTCGGTGAGTGGAAACACCTGCACATCACCATTAGCACGGCGAGCGCCAATTAATGAGACTTCGCGTTGGAATGGAATAAACTTTTCAGCGACAATGCTTTGCTTGCTGTCAGCTTGTAAAAAGGCTCCGATCTCTTGCCATAAGCAGGCGCTATCTTCGGCTTTTTTTAGTCGCCATTGGCCTTTACCGTCATACCCGGCTAAAGCACTTTTAAACACCAGCGGCAGCCCAAGCTGGCTGATGGCCTGATAAAAATCCTGCTCGGTATTTACAATGTGATAGGCTGCTGAGCGTACACCCGCATCATCCAGTAATTGCTTTTCCAGCCGGCGATCACCACCGGCTTTAATGGCCGTTTCGCCGGGGAAAAATTTACCGCTTTGCTGGCACTGTGCCAGTATCGGTAATGGTATATGTTCAAACTCTGCAGTTACAACATCAGCGTCAGTAATTGCATTATCCAAACCTTTACCCAATGGCTGCTGGGTTAATGGGTGCACGATATTATCGCTATTTACATCATAAGCACTAATGCTGATATTAAGCGGTGCACCGGCCAAAGCCATCATGCGGGCTAATTGGCCGGCACCAAGCACTAATACCTTCATAACTGCACCTGTGATGGATCAGGCTGGCTTAATACCATATCGGTCTGTGCTTGGCGAAATGCGTCAATTTTGGTCATCAGTTCGGGGCTATAGGTTGCCAGGATCTGCGCGGCTAATAAACCGGCATTGGCAGCACCGGCATCACCGATGGCTAGGGTACCCACTGCCACACCTTTGGGCATTTGTACGATCGATAACAGCGAGTCCAGCCCTTTTAACGCTTTAGATTGCACTGGCACACCAAGTACCGGCAGGCTGGTGAACGCTGCAGCCATGCCGGGCAAATGAGCTGCGCCACCAGCGCCGGCAATAATGACTTTAAGGCCCCGGTTGGCGGCTGTGCTGGCATAATCGGCCAATAACTGTGGTGTGCGGTGCGCGGAAACAACTTTGGTTTCATAGGCAATACCAAATTTATCCAGCATATCAGCGGCGTGCTTCATAGTAGGCCAGTCAGACGTCGAGCCCATGATAATGCCAACTTGCATCTATTGTTTCCTTATCTACGAGATGAACTAAGCGCGTGAAGGCGCTATTATAGCCAGTTGCAGCGCTGAAGAAAATTTTAACTGCGTTTTTCCTGTGTTTAACTGAAGTGGCTGGTCATTATGTCTTTGTATCACGCTGTTATTGACGCACTAAATGCCGGTGGCGTTATTGCTTACCCCACCGAAGCGGTATACGGCCTGGGCTGCGATCCGGACAACGAAGCAGCGGTGCTGGCGCTACTGTCGATAAAACAACGGCCGGTAGAAAAAGGCCTGATTTTGGTGGCAGCCAATTATTCGCAGCTGCTGCCCTATGTTGATGATAAAGCGATACCGCTGGAAAAACGTTATCAGATATTTTCCAGCTGGCCCGGTCACGTCAGCTGGGTGCTGCCAGCCAGCCAAACGGCGCCTATGTGGATAACCGGACAGTTTGATAGCATAGCTGTGCGGGTGAGTGCGCACCCAGTGGTGCAGCAACTCTGTTTAACCTATGGCAAGCCTTTGGTATCGACTAGCGCCAACTTATCTGGCCAGCCAGCCATTACCAATAAAACCGAGCTTGAACAAAGCTTGGGTAGCATGTTGGCGGCAATCGTGCCAGGCGCCTTGGGGGGCGCCACTCAGCCCAGCCAAATTCGTAGCGCCCTGACCGGCGATATTGTAAGGAGTTAAGGTGACAACAAACCAACCACATCAGCATCTTGCCGCCGTGCAGCAGTTTTTGCAGCAATTGCAAGATAACATTTGTACAGCATTGCAGCGCGTTGATGGAAAAGCGCAGTTCGTCGAAGATGCCTGGCAGCGCCATGAGGGGGGCGGTGGCAGAAGCCGAGTACTCACAGGTGGGGCGGTATTTGAACAAGCCGGCGTTAATTATTCTCATGTTTTTGGCGCCAATATGCCTGCTTCAGCCACAGCACATCGTCCAGAGCTGGCCGGCCGCAGCTTTAATGCCTGCGGTGTGTCGTTAGTGATACACCCCAATAACCCGTATTTACCTACTACCCATGCCAATGTGCGCTTTTTTATTGCCGAAAAAGCCGGCGAGCCTGCCGTGTGGTGGTTTGGTGGTGGTTTTGATTTAACGCCTTATTACCCGTTTGAAGAAGACGTTATCCATTGGCACCAGACCGCCAAAGCGGCGGTAGATCCTTTTGGTGAGCAATATTATCCGGCGTATAAAAAGTGGTGTGATGAATATTTTTACTTGAAACATCGTGGCGAAACCCGCGGTGTTGGCGGGCTTTTTTTTGATGATTTAAACCAACCCGGTTTTGAACAGAGCTTTGCACTAATGCGGGCTGTTGGTGAGGCCTTTATACCGGCGTATTTGCCAATAGTCGAGCGACGTAAAGATACACCCTATGGCGAGCGTGAGCGACAGTTCCAGTTATACCGTCGTGGTCGCTATGTTGAATTTAACCTGGTATATGACCGTGGCACCTTGTTTGGTTTGCAAAGCGGTGGACGCACCGAGTCTATCTTAATGTCGATGCCACCTTTGGTGCGCTGGCAATATGGCTATCAGCCAGAAACGGGTAGCGCAGAAGCTTTATTATACGAGCGTTATCTAAAACCACAGGACTGGCTGCGGATAACTGGCTGCGAATAGAGGGCTAACAATTAATCATATGACTCGCCAGTTGGCCTATCGATTGGCGAATACCCTCGCGCAGCATCTTGTTCTCAACTACTTCGTCCAGCGCCTGGTTCATACAAAACATCCACTGATCACGCAGTTTCTCATCTACCTGAAACGGCAAATGTCGCGCGCGTAGGCGCGGATGCCCGTACTTTTGTTCAAATAACGGCGGCCCGCCCAGCCAGCCAGATAAAAACTGAAAAAATTTCTGTCGTATGGTATCCAGTGGCAGTGGGTGAATGACATACAGCTCAGCGGCTTCTGGTGCCGTCTCCATAATATCGTAGAAGCGATTAGCCAAACGGCGCACGGTATCTTCACCACCCATCAAGTCATAAGGCGTTTGTTGCGGTGTCGGGTGCGCCTTGCTATTTGCGCCGGTTTTATTAACAATCATCTGCACTAACTTCTTTATGGGCATGTGTTGTGGATCGCTATGCTGTATTCGGTAACCCGATAAACCATTCCAAGTCACCGGTCATTCATCGGCAGTTTGCGCTCTCGCTTGGCGAACAACTGCAGTACGACGCCATTTTAGCACCGCTGGATGGCTTTGCCGACTGTTGGCAACAGTTTGTCGCTGCCGGCGGCAAAGGCGGTAATGTGACTGTGCCGTTTAAAGAGCAAGCTTACCAGTTAGCAGAGCGGCTTTCTGACAGAGCAAAGCAAGCTGGCGCGGTAAATACCCTTTATATAGATAGCGCAGGACGGCTCTGCGGTGACAACACCGACGGCATTGGTTTGGTGGCTGATCTACAACGCTTAGGTGTTAATTTGCAGGGCTTAGCGGTATTACTGCTCGGCGCTGGTGGTGCCAGCCGTGGTGCTATTGGTCCCTTACTCGATGCGGGTGTGGCAAAGCTGGTATTGGCCAACCGCACCGTGAGTAAAGCCCAAGCGATAGCAAAGAATTTTGACCAAAAGGTGACAGCCTGTGGCTATGATGACATTCCCATCCAGCCATATCAGTTAGTAATTAATGCCACCTCTTCCGGTTTAAGCGCTGAGCGCCCTGACATTGAAGCCCGGCACCTGGAGCACTGCAAACTGGCGTATGACATGTTGTACGGTGCTAAACCAACGCTGTTTTTGCGGTGGGCGCAGCAACAAGGCGTGCCACAGCAAGCAGATGGTTTGGGGATGTTGGTCGCGCAGGCGGCAGAAGCTTTTTATATCTGGCGCGGCAAACGACCAAATGTGACATCGGTATTGGCATTATTACAACAGCAGTTACAAGCGGCATGAACCAACAGCTAATCTTTAATAATGACTTTGCCTTTGATGCAACCAGACAAGCCGTTAGCTTTAGTTGTCTGGTCGGTGGCCTAAAAGTGTGCTGCTTTATTCCAGTCCCAGCACAGTTGCAACCCGACACATTTTTACAGCAGGTGCGTGCAGAGGCATTTAACTGGGAAGACACAGCGGAACAAGCCATAACCGAAGATGGTTATCACGGTGCTGGCGAGATCTGGCTTTAACGTTCAGCCAGATACTCGTTCTTTAGCACTACATAGTTCGCCGCCGACTCGGCTAAAAAGGCTTTTTCAGCATCATTGAGCGGCCTGGCTTGTTTTGCCGGGCTGCCAACATATAAATAGCCACTGTGTAGGCGCTTACCCGGCGGCACTAAGCTGCCAGCGCCGATAATCACCTCGTCTTCTACTATCACATCATCCATTACGATAGCGCCCATACCCACGAGGATGCGATTACCCAGCGTGCAGCCGTGCAGCATTACTTTGTGGCCAACGGTAACGTCTTCACCTATTACCAAGGGTGAGCCTTCCGGCTTACCTTTGCTGGGGCGGGATAAATGCAGCACAGAACCGTCCTGTACATTGGTGCGTGCGCCGATGCGGATAGTGTTTACATCACCACGGGCGGCAACTAGTGGCCAGATACTGACGTCTTCTGCTAATTCAATATCACCGACCAACACACTGGATTCATCTACATAAACCCCATTTGCCAGTTTTGGCATTACACCTTTATAAGCCCGTATCGTCATAATGTCCTCCAATGCTGAGTTATTATGCAGTAAATGTACTAAAAAAGCGCGTTTCGGCCAATTTTTCTTCGAACGATCACAAAATTACAGGTTTTCTAACTTAAGCGCTTGCGCCTGTACAAAAACGCCCTATAATGCGCGCCATGCCACGGGGTGCTGCGGTTTAGGTGCTTCGGGTGAGTTAAGTTTAGTAGCAAAAATCTTTTAAAAAGACGCTTGACACTGAAGTTTAAATCACTAAAATGGCGCCCTCGCTTCACGGTGGTGGT
>JAJLKZ010000019.1:0-33404 GCA_033838465.1 Chromatiaceae bacterium | reverse complement strand
CACTACATCACTGACGGGTGATCCTGAACGCTTTGAAAACCGCGCTTGTTTCAGCAGTCGATTAAAACCGATGCGCTGCCATGCTTTGCTAAACAGATTATCCACTTGAACATCGTGGCGGCTTAAATACTCAGCGGTGAGTGATGGCAAAACAGAAGAGCTTGTGTCAGAATTCATGTGTAGCCTTTGAGTTGTATTTGTTATGTCTAGACAACTAACATTATACCACGAAAAGGCTATTTTTATTTATACTATTCAGTAACTTAAGCTATAATTTCTGCTGTTTTTGAACCCCGAAACTTGAGTTAGTCTATATCAAACAATATGTTAGTTACGCTGCTTTTGCTTTAAGCTTAAGCCAGCTTAACGCTCTGCCATGGAGATATTGTAATGACACCCGATCCGCATCAATTACACGAACGCCATCTCAGCTCTGCTCAACAATCTGCAGAGGCAATCAGCAAGTTACAAGACCATAGTTCCTATCGACTGGCATTTACTGACAATGCCTTTTTAATGCAAGACGAGCTACGCCATGTGCGCCTGCAACTGGAATATTTAAAACCACAACTGGTGTTAGAGCAGCACAACATAAATGCCACCATAGTGGTATTTGGCAGTGCACGCTTTTTATCACCCGAACATGCACAAACTGAACTGATAAAAGCGCAGCAGCAGGCTGCTATGGAAAACAGTCTGGCCAACCAGCAAGCCCTGAAGCAGGCGCAAAAGCAAGTACGCAATAGCCAATATTATGCGGCATCTCAGCAATTTGCGGCACTGGCCACCCGCCACAGTTGCTGCCACCAAGATTGCGCCATGACGATAATCAGCGGTGGGGGGCCGGGCATTATGGAAGCGGCAAACCGTGGCGCCATGGACGCTGGTGGTCAGAGTATTGGCCTGAATATCGTGTTACCGCGCGAGCAGCAGCCCAACCCCTACATCACCCCGCAATTCTGTTTTCAGTTTCACTATTTCGCCATTCGTAAAATGCACTTTTTACAGCGCGCCCGCGCTCTGGTCGCCTTCCCTGGTGGATTTGGCACTTTGGATGAGCTGTTTGAAACGCTTACGCTTATTCAAACCAAAAAAGCTGAGCGGGTGCCGGTTATTTTGTATGACAAAGCCTTTTGGCAGCGCCTGATCAACTTCGATATGCTGGTGGAAGAAGGTTTGATCAGTGCAGATGATGTCGACTTGCTCCAGTTTGCTGACAGCCCAGAACAGGCCTGGCAGCTGATACTGGATTTTTACCAACTGCCCGGTTAGCTGCGGCTGTCAGCCGCTTTTTGCAGCAGTTGCTTGCTTTCCTGCAGAAACTGCCCGGCCAGCTCACCAAAAAACTGCTGGCCTTTACCAAACTGCGCCATTAAGCCGGCTTTATCTTTGTCTTTCAGCAACTGCAGCAGCGCCGTAAAACGCTGCTGATAACGCTCCAGCAAAGCCGTAACTTCACAAGATGACAGCATAATATCGGCATAAAGCTCAGCGTTTTGCGCAAATAAGCGCCCCACCATCGCCAGCTCCAACCGGTAAATCGGTGAGCTTAGCTGCAACAGTTCGTTTAAATCGGCGTTCTCATCCGCCAAATGCACACCATAAACCAAAGAGGAAAAGTGCCGCATCGCCTGAATAAGCTGCATAGCGCTGTCATGCTCGGCCGCTTGCTTAACCGCCAGCTCAGCCCCCCAGACATTCAGCTGTTTTAATAACCACTGATACTGATTTTCATCGCGTCCGTGGCATACCACCACCACTTGTTTTACCAGGTTGGTAATATCCGGACCAAACATGGGGTGCAAACCCACCACAGGGCCACTATGTTTAGCCAGCATAGCAGCCAGCGGCTGCTGTTTAATACTGGTAATATCGGCCAGTACACAACCTGCTGGCAACACCGGCAACTGCTTAATCACCTGCTCAGTTAAAGTGATAGGCACCGCCAACAACACCAACACAGCCTCAGCACACAGCTGTTCCGCCTGCGGCCAGTCTTTTTTCTCCAGCACCTGAACGTTAAAACCAGAGCGGCGGAACAGGCTAACAAAACGCGCACCTAAGGCCCCGTCGCCGCCGACCACCACCACGTTACCACCGCCTTCACGGCAGCAGACAAAACCGCTTTCCTGTGTCTGATACGACTCACGCATAATGCGCCTGAGCACATCTTCGGCCAAATCCGCCGACACGCCCAGTTGCTCAGCTTGTTGGCGCCGCGCGGTTAACAGTGCCTGCTCGCGCTCCGGTACATACACCGGCAGGGCATACTGCTGTTTTATTTTCCCTACCTGAGCCGTGACCTGAGCCCGCTTGGCCAGTAAGGCCACCAACTGGCTGTCGATGCTATCAATTTGTTCACGCAGTGGTGCCAGTGCCTGTTTCGCCGCATCATTCATCTTAAGCAGCCGCCACCACAGGTTGCATTTGCTGGTGAATTTCTGCCAGGAGCTTGGCGGTGGTATCCCAATCGATACAGGCATCGGTTACCGATACACCGTATTTTTCCGCTTTACCATTAACTAAGTCCTGCCGCCCGGCATGTAAGTGACTTTCCAGCATAATGCCAATAATGGCATCATTGCCGGCCAGCCGTTGACTAATCACATTCAGTGCTACTTCGCCTTGGCGGTTATGATCTTTATTCGAGTTACCGTGGCTGCAATCTACTACGATGCCGCGCGGCAGTTTTAACTTATCCAGTTTAGCTAACGCGTCTTTAATGCTTTGCTCGTCATAATTTGGCTTGGCACCACCGCGCAAAATAATATGGCCATCCGGGTTACCGGCAGTCTGCACTAAGCTCACCTCACCGCGCTGGTTAATCCCGATAAAGCTGTGACCACTGGCAGCCGATTGCAGTGCATTGAGGGCGATATTTAAGTTTCCGTCAGTACCATTTTTAAAACCCACCGGCATCGACAAGCCGCTGGCCATTTCACGGTGGGTTTGCGATTCAACAGTGCGCGCACCAATGGCAGACCAGCTGATTAAATCTGACAGATATTGCGGGCTTATCGGATCCAGCGCTTCAGTTGCGGTGGGTAATTCCATTTCCACCATTTTTAGCAACAATTCGCGGCCCCAGGTTAAGCCGGTTTCTAAATCGAACGAATCGTCCAGGTGCGGATCGTTAATAAAGCCTTTCCAGCCCACTGTCGTGCGTGGCTTTTCAAAATACACCCGCATTACAATGTATAAACTGTCGGCGTACTGCAGCTGCAACTGCTTTAGTTTTTGCGCGTACTCAATGGCCGCGACCGGATCATGAATTGAGCACGGGCCGGTAACCACCAGTAAGCGCTTATCGCGGCCGTGTACGATATCAGCGATAGTATTACGGGCTTGCTGCACAAAGTGCGCGCCCTGCTCTGACAACGGCAGTACCTTTTTCATTACTGCCGGGGGGCTTAACGGCTTCTCTGCCACTATGCGTAAATCGTCAACTATCTTGCTCATGCTAAAACTCCGCCAAAGAATTTGCAGGCATTAAGCATAGGTAAAAACACTAAACTTGCTAAGCGCGCCCTTACGTAAACTTATTTATACACTGCGTAATCATTAAAATACATTTTTCGCATAATAAAGATCCAACCAGCCAGCGTCAACCCGAGCGACACCAATAAAATCAAGATATGCAAACAAATCAAGACAAGGCCAAATGTGTATTATTTTATTTACAACAATGAGGAGCTATTGTCGTAATTTCAGGTAGGCCTGACGCAACAAAATAAATTGCTCTGCACTGCCGCCACGATCTGGGTGGTGCAGCAATGCCAAACTACGATAAGCACGTTTTAACTCTGCCTGGCTAAAATCATCAGACAACTGCAGTACTGTCTGTGCCTCTGAGTCAGCAAGGGCGTAAGCAGCTTTACCGCCAGCTAAGACGTGTTGCCAGAAGGCAGCAAGATGCTGATCAAGCAATTGTTCAGTCATCTGATAGAAGTTTTGCCAGCTCATATAATAGTTTCGCCGACTATCCTGCCCTTGCGTTTCAGGCAGGGCAGTCGGGGCAAGTAACTGCACTTTAGCCAGGCCAATACACAGATAGCCTTGATTAAGTTCAAGTAGCTCGCTTTGTAGGCGGAACAATAAATGGTAAAGCACAAAGTGCTGTTGAAAACGCGCCAGATCTGCGCTGATCTGAGCCTCTGACTGTAGTTTTAAGCCAAGCCGATTAAGCAGGTACTGCTCTTCAATAGGCTCTGCAGCCGCTACCGGCGCCGTGCAGATGATATTAAGCAACTGGCCTTGCAACAGCGCAAGAACCGGTTCTGTAAGCGGGGCATTAAGGTATGTCATGGCACTACCATGCCAGAAAGAAAAAAGGCCGACAAGTGTCGGCCTTTCAAGAGTTGCTTAGTTAAGCTTTTCGCGGATACGCGCTGATTTACCTGAACGATCGCGTAAGTAGTAAAGCTTAGCACGGCGAACGGCACCACGACGTTTAACAGTGATGCTGTCTACCAGCGGGCTGTGCGTCTGGAATACACGCTCAACACCTTCGCCATTAGAGATTTTACGTACAGTGAAAGAAGAGTGCAGACCACGGTTACGCTTGGCGATAACAACGCCTTCATAAGCCTGTAAACGGGTTTTGTCACCTTCTTTAACTTTTACCTGAACTACAACAGTGTCGCCCGGCGCGAACGCTGGAACGTCTTGTTTTAACTGCTCTTGTTCAAGCTGCTTGATAATGTTTTGGCTAACTTTGCTCATAACAATCTCACTTTACCTGGAGTTAACTGTCTTCTTGCTGCCCCGTCCGGCACTCTTGCTGGTGTTCCTGTTGAAACTCAGCCAGTAACCGTCGTTGCTCCTCAGTCAGAGCCAGGAGATTTAACATATCTGGTCGTCTAAGCCAGGTTCTCCCAAGAGACTGCTTTAAACGCCAGCGTCGTATATTTTCATGGTTTCCACTCAGTAATACTGCTGGAACCTGTTTGTCTGATAACACTTCAGGCCTTGTGTAGTGCGGACAATCAAGCAAACCAGACGCAAAAGAGTCTTGTTCTGCCGACTGTTCATGCCCCAGCACTCCTGGTACTAAGCGTGACACTGCATCAATCAATGTCATCGCGGGCAATTCACCGCCACTTAACACGTAATCACCAATTGACCATTCTGCGTCAATTTCGCTTTCTATTACGCGCTCATCAATGCCTTCATACCGGCCAGCTACTAACAGCAGCTTAGAATATCGCGCCAGTTCGGCTACACCTTGCTGGTCTAGCTTGCGGCCTTGCGGCGACAAGTACACCGTGTGTACACCTTCTCCTGCAGCTTGCTTGGCGGCGCGTATTGCGTCACTCAGCGGCTGCACCATCATCAGCATACCAGGGCCACCACCATAAGGCCGGTCATCGACAGTGCGATGTTTGTCCGTTGTGAAATCACGCGGGTTCCAACATTGCAGCTGCATAATGCCCTGCTTCACAGCACGGCCGGTTACCCCATATTGCGTTATTGCTTCAAACATCTGCGGGAACAGTGTTACTACACCAACCCACAACTTCGTGTTCTCAGGCATTAAAACGCCGGGTCCCAGTCTACGATAATGCGACGCTCGGTTAGATCGATGCTCTTAATGACTGTGTCCATTAAAAACGGCAACAACCTTTCTTTCTGACCAAATGCATCGGTACGGTTGGCTTTAACCACTAAAACGTCGTTAGAGCCCGTTTCCATCATGTCGGTGACTTCACCTAAGTGGTAGCCTGCTTCGTTAATTACTGCCATCCCCATCAGGTCTTTCCAGTAATATTCGCCCTCTTCTAATGAAGGTAGCGCGTCGCTTGCTACGGCAATTTCAGCATTCACATACTGCTGTGCCAAATCGCGGTCATTGATGCCGTCCAGTTTCGCTATCAGGCCATTGCTATGGCGCTTCCAGCTGGAAACCTGCACTGGTTGCCAGTTACCCTGAAATTTCACCTGCCAGGGTGTGTAATCAAAAATCCCTTCCGGGAAGTCGGTGTAAGCATTTACTTTCAGCCAGCCATTGATGCCGTAAACCGCACCAAATTTGCCAAGAACGACTAAATCTTTCTCACTCAAGCTGACTACTCCACCAACCCGTTGCTAATTAAGCAGCTGCTTTCTTAGCGTTTTTTACCAAAGTTGCAACGCGCTCACTTAATGAAGCACCTTGTGCTACCCAGTGATTAACGCGGTCCAGGTCCAGACGCAGTTTCTCTTCAGTACCGCTGGCGATTGGGTTAAAGAAACCCACGCGCTCAATAAAACGGCCATCACGAGCAAAACGGCTGTCCGCTACCACAACTTGGTAAAATGGACGCTTTTTCGCGCCACCACGTTGTAAACGAATAGTTACCATAAGGCCCTCTAATTTTATCGTTCAGGTTTTATCAAAAATAACAAAGCCCCCAGTCAGACTGAAGGGCTGCAGCATTTTACTGATTTACCGGCCAAATGCAAGGTATTTCGCGGCTTAGCCGCACTATGCGAAGAATAAAGAAACCCGCCTGCGGGCGGGTTTGTCAACGTGGTTAACGTGGAGGCAGCATACCTGGCGGCATTTTACCGCCCATGCCACGCATCATCTTCATTAAACCGCCTTTACCCGACATCTGCTTCATCATTTTCTGCATTTGGGTAAATTGCTTCAGCAGTTGGTTAATGTCCTGCACCTGAGTGCCCGAACCTGCAGCGATACGTTTTTTGCGCGAGCCTTTAATCAGATCCGGGAATTCACGCTCTTTGGGGGTCATGGAGTTAATAATGGCTTCCATTTTAACAAACTGTTTGTCGCCCATTTGGTTCATGGCGCCGGCGGGTAAGTTTTTCATCCCCGGCAATTTGTCCAGCATCGACATCATGCCGCCCATACTGCGCATTTGTACCAGTTGCTCGCGAAAATCTTCCAGTGAGAAGCCTTTACCCTTCATCACTTTTTGCGCCATTTTCGCCGCTTTATCTTTGTCGACCTTTTGCTCCAGCTCTTCAATTAAGCTAAGCACATCGCCCATGCCTAAAATGCGCGAGGCGACACGGTCTGGATGAAACGGCTCTAACGCATCGGTTTTCTCGCCGGTACCAATAAACTTAATTGGCTTACCGGTTATGTGACGGATAGATAGCGCTGCACCGCCGCGGGCATCACCGTCTGCCTTGGTTAAAATAACGCCCGTTAGCGGCAGCGCTTCGTTAAAGGCTTTGGCAGTGTTAGCCGCGTCCTGACCGGTCATGGCATCAACCACAAACAGGGTTTCAATTGGTTTTACCGCGCTGTGCAGGGCTTTAATCTCGCCCATCATGTCGGCATCAACATGCAAACGGCCGGCGGTATCGACCAGCAGTACATCAAATATACGCGTGCGGGCATGCGCTATGGCGGCATTAACAATATCAACCGGCTTTTGTGAGATGTCGCTGGGGAAAAACTCTACACCAACATCTTTTGCCAGTGTTTCGAGCTGTTTAATTGCTGCCGGGCGGTACACGTCAGCAGAAACAACCAATACTTTTTTCTTTTTGCGCTGGGTTAAAAATTTCGCCAGCTTGGCCACAGAAGTCGTTTTACCGGCACCTTGCAAACCTGCCATCAAGACTACCGCTGGCGGCTGAGTGTTTAATGCCAGCTCTTCATTAGCCTCGCCCATCGCCTCTTCTAAGGCTTTACGGACAATTTTTAAAAACTCCTGCCCCGGCGTTAGGCTTTTACTTACCTCAAGCCCAACTGAGCGTTCTTTGACGTTAGCGATAAAGTCACGCACCACCGGTAGCGCCACGTCTGCTTCCAGCAGCGCCATGCGCACTTCACGCAGGGTGTCTTTAATATTGTCTTCAGTCAGCCGGCCACGTCCGGTAATGTTTTTCAGGGTGGCGCTTAGCCTGTCAGCTAAATTCTCAAACATGATTGCTCACTCTACAGCGATGATGGCGCCGATTATAACAAACCACAGCGCCGGAAGCAGCCGTTAAGAAACTGTTGCTTGCGGTGCTGGGCTTAGCCTTAAAGTTGCAATACAATACCAAGCCATGGAATTGAAAGGAACTGCTTCTGATGACTGATGCGTTATTAACCATACTGGCGTTACTTGCATACCTGGTAGCTACCGGCTCGGTGTTATTACGCATTTTCCACCCGCAAGGGCCGCATTTTAAAACTACCTTTGCCACTGCCGTTGTAGGCTTAGTCCTGCACATGTTGGTATTAACCAGCATGTTATTCACGACAAACGGACAAAACTTTAGCTTGCTGAACGTTAGCTCTTTAATATGCTGGCTGATTACTGTGGCAGTAACACTTACTTCGCTGCGCTCACCCGCTGTGCTGTTACTGCCTGTGGTGTATGGCTTTGCCGCCCTGATGCAGCTGGCTGTTCTGATGTTGCCACACCATATGCAGCTGCAGCATTTTGAGCATAGCCCAGGCTTATTAGCGCACATAATGCTGGCATTTTTAGCTTATGCCGTGCTGATTATGGCTATGTTGTATTCTTTTCAGGTAAGCTATATTAGCAATAAACTTAAACAAAAAGATTTTGCCGCCATGACGCGTTATATGCCGCCACTGGTGCAGGCTGAAGTGCTGCAGTTCAGAATACTGCTGGCCGGTACTGTGTTGTTGGCACTAGCACTGCTTGTCGCGGCGCTGTTTATGGACAACTGGCTGGCAAAAGAAAACCTGCATAAAAATGTATTCAGTTTTGCCGGCTTTATTGTATTTGCCGTGTTGTGCTGGGGACACGCTAAACAGGGATGGCGTGGCAGAGTGGCCAACACACTGACGATTATTGGTGCAGTGTTGTTAACCCTTGGCTATTTTGGCAGCCGCTTTGTGCGCGAAGTGTTGCTTAATACACTTTAATTCTTGACTCAACAAACGCTTCGTAATATCAAGTACAGGTGTTTGGTAATGCAGGTAGTTAACTCTTGGACGACATATCGACGGGTACGCTGTTTATTATATTAGGCGTGCTCCTATTCATATCTGCCTATTTCTCGGGATCAGAAACAGGCATGATGTCTGTGAACCCTTATCGTTTAAAGCATTTAACAAACGAGAATCATAAGGGCGCCATTCGGGTAAGTGAACTGCTAAAGCGGCCAGATCGTCTCATCGGCCTTATTCTTATCGGTAACAACCTGGTTAATATCGCGGCTTCTGCAATCGCCACTATTATCGGCATGCGGTTATACGGTGATGTCGGTATCGCTATCGCCACGGTTGCGCTGACTATGGTGGTACTGGTGTTTGCTGAAGTTACACCAAAAACGATAGCGGCATTGCATCCGGAGCGTATTGCGTTTCCAAGCTCGGCCTTGCTTAAGCTGCTGTTAAAAGTATTTTACCCGCTGGTGTGGCTGGTCAATTTCGTTACTAATGGCATTTTGGCGCTACTGGGTATCAGCCCGGAAAAACATCAGGGCAACAGTTTAAGTGCTGAAGAGCTGCGCACTGTGGTGCATGAGGCCGGCGCGCTGATCCCTGAGCAACACCAAAGCATGCTGGTTGGGGTATTAGATTTAGAAAACGCCACCGTAGAAGATATTATGGTACCGCGCAACGAAATTGTGGGCATTGATATTAACGATGAGTGGAAAGACATTGAGCGCCAGCTGGCGAACATGCAGTACAGCCGTATTTTGTTATACCGTGACAATATCGACGATGCGGTGGGTTTTGTACATCCGCGCGAACTGATGCGTTTACTGATTAAAGAGCAACTGACCAAAGCCAGCCTGATGCGTGCGGTGAGCGAAATTTACTTTATTCCGGAAGGCACCCCGCTAAACACCCAGCTACTGAAATTCCAACGCACCAAAGAGCGTATCGGCCTGGTAGTTGACGAGTATGGCGATATTCAGGGGCTGGTGACGCTGGCCGACATTTTGGAAGAAGTCGTCGGCGAATTTACCACCGACATCAGCGATGATGGCAACGAGGATATTAAGCCACAACCCGACGGCTCTTACCTGATTGATGGCGGTATTAACCTGCGCGATTTAAACCGCGAAATGCAGCTGGAGCTGCCCACTGACGGACCGAAAACCCTAAACGGGCTGATCTTGGAACACCTGGAAGAAATTCCGCAAGGCAACCTGAGTATTCGTTTGGCCGGTTACCCGATGGAGGTCGTTGATGTGCAGGACAATATGATAAAGACAGTGCGGCTTCTACCGCACCTGAAACAAAATTAAAAAAACCGGCGCTGCCGGTTTTTTCTTACCAATAACAACTTAGTCAAAAAACAGCCGCCACAACCAGCCACGCTGTAAATCCTCTTCACAGGTTTTCAGCTGCGCTGCGTAAGTTTTTGCCCGGCTATCGACCTTTTTTGCAGTTTGCACCAGCCAGGCTTTTTTCTTATAACTGCCACGCTTAAAGCCGCCCCAGCCTTCGTGATAATTCAAATATTGACTGTAAGCATCCCACTTGGAAACACCGTTTAAACGCTGGCTTTTGCTGATATACCAGCCCATAAAGTCGATCGCATCGTCAAAGTTATCCCGGCTGGCCCAGAAGCGATCGGCTTCTTTTACGTATTCGTCCCAGGTTACGGTTTTCGCTTGAGAATAGCCATAAGCACTGCTGGCACGACCATAAGGAATGAACCCCAAAAACCAGCGCATTGGCGGGCGGGCGTTGTGTTTAAAGCTGCTTTCCTGATACATGATGCTCATTGGCACATGAATAGGCACGCCCCACTTGTCGCGCACTCTGGCCGCTGCGTCATACCAGTCGCGGTGCTCATAAAAAATTTCGCACAGATTAGACACGTTCTGTGGCGGTGGTGTAGCGCAGCTGCTGATTAAAAACACAGCAGAAACAGCCAACAACAACGGTTTTAGGGTGATCTGAACTTTTTTCATCCCGCTGATTCTAACAAGGTGCATGGATGCAACCAAGTTTTATCTCCCTGGATTACTATTACGGCTACCTTCGGGTAGCCGCTTTTTTAGGCGGCACCATCACATTTGGGCACTTCAGCATAATACTGAGCAATATATTGCTCAAAGCTGAGGTTATCTTGCTGCTCTATCAGCTGCTGCTGTGCAATTGACTGAACCGCTGCCTGCACAAATTGCGACTCGTTATAAAACTGATAGGGCTGCGCTAATAACTGCTCACGGTACTGCTTGGATAACTGCAAAATAAAACTGCCGTTATCCTGTAGTTTAGCCAGTAGCTGGTTCAGCAGTTTACCCGAGTAGGTTTGCGCCGGATCGAGCAGACTTAAATAAAACTGCTTTAAGGCCCCCGTGTAGCGCTCGTTATCGTAGGCAGTGTCCAGATGTTTGGCAATCGGCATCATGTCAGCAAACAGCTCTTCGGCCCAGTCCTGCATTAATCGCGGCTGGTTATTGTCTAACAATTCGAGGTTAGTACGCCGGCCATCAGTGACAACTTTACGTAAGTTTTGCTCGGTAATGCTTTGTTCGGCTGCAGAGAGCGGCGGGCTGTCGCTTAACAAACAATACAGTAGAAACACATCAAGAAAATGCATCTGCTCGGCAGTAATGCCCACAGCACTGAACGGATTGACATCCAGTGCGCGCACTTCAATATACTCAACGCCGCGCTTCGCTAAAGCACAGGTTGGCCGCTCACCAGACTGGGTAGTGCGCTTAGGCCGGATGGTTGAGTAAAACTCGTTTTCTATCTGCAACACGTTGGCATTAAGCTGCTGATACTCGCCGTTAACCTTAACACCAATATTGCGGTACTCTTCTGATGGCATGCTAATAGCCGCATGCAAGCCAGTGATATATTCAGCCAGACTGTTATAAGTCACATTTAAGCTCGACTGAGCGCTGTTGGTGTAGCCTAAGTCGCTCATACGCAGTGAAGTGGCATAAGGCAAATACAGCGAGCCTTTGCCCAGCGTTTGAAACGGATAACGGCTGCTGCGCCCTTCTATAAAAGACTTACACATCGCCGGTGAAGCGCCAAACAGGTAGACAATTAACCAGACGTAGCGCTTGTAATTACGAATCAGCGCAAGGTACTGCTCAGAAATAAAGCTCTGCAACTCATCGTGTTGCCCCAATACTTGCTGATATGTCTGCCAGAAGGTGTCAGGCAAAGAGAAATTAAAATGTACCCCACTGATTGCCTGCATCATACTGCCATAACGGTTATGCAAGCCTTTACGATACAGGGTTTTCATGCGGCCAACGTTAGAGCTGCCATACTGGGCAAAAGGGATGTTTTGCTCTTTGCTGATAAAACACGGCATGCTGGCGGCCCAAAACTGCTCATCTGCAATATTTGCTGCAGTAAAACGATGAATGTCACTCAACTGCGCTAAGGTGGTATCAATGCTGTCGCTGACCGGCGTGATAAATTCAAGCAGCGATTCAGAAAAATCGGTCGTGATCCACGGGTGGGTTAACGCTGAGCCCAGCGCCTGCGGGTGTGGTGTTAATGCCAGGCTGCCGTCCTGATTTACTCTCAGTGTCTCGCGCTCTATACCATGCAAAATACCCGTTACGGCTTTAGGGTTAAGGCTGCTTAACTGTTGCAGCCGTTGATTTATCGTTGAGCCCAAGAGAATTCCTTAATTAGCAAGACGCTTGTGGCAGGAAATTGGGGCGCCACAGCAAACTTCAAGACCAGCGCTCAATTTAGCCTGTATTTTCACTGGCAACAATGCTGTTTTAGGCCAAAAGCCTTTGCTGAGAGTTCAAGCTCAGTGACATGAGCAAAAAAATAACCCCGCGAAGCGGGGTTATGGTGTTAAACGTTTTATTCTTTGTCGGGCACGGCTTTATCTGCAGCCTTTTCTTTTGCGCCAGCTACAGGTTCAACGCCCGCTTCGGCAAAGTCAGCATCGTCTGAATCGCCTACGACATGCTCCAACTTTAATTTACGCACACTGCGGATAGTGGTGACCGGCCCTGAGCAGGCATAAATAAAGAAGATACCAAACAGCATCTCGGCCGGGCGTGAGGCAATCACGACAAACACCAGCAGCACGATAAGTATGGTTAAAAACGACACCCGATCGCGCCAGTTTAAATCTTTAAACGAGTTATATCTGAAGTTGCTCACCATCAGTAAGCCTGCCGCTATGGTTAATAAGCCAACCAGATAGCCCAACTTGTCGCCGTTTACCTCGTAAATGCTGCCAACCCACACCATACCGGCGATAATACCGGCTGCGGCCGGGCTTGCCAGCCCCTGAAAGAACCGACTGTCGGTTACGCCTAAATTGGCGTTAAAACGCGCTAACCTTAGCGCAGCACAAGACACATAAATAAACGCGGCCAACCAGCCGAATTTGCCATAATCAGCCAGGCCCCAGTTATAGGCCACCAACGCCGGCGCCATACCGAAGGCAATCAGATCAGACATACTGTCGTACTGAGCACCAAACTCACTTTGGGTATTGGTTAATCGCGCTACGCGGCCATCAAGACCATCGAAAATCATCGCAATAAAAATAGCCACAGCGGCAGCTTCAAAGCGGCCATTCATCGAAGCCACTATGGCGAAAAAACCAGAAAATAAGCCGCCGGTGGTTAATAAGTTTGGCAGTAAATAAATGCCTTTACGCGGGCTGCTGTCAGTCATTTTTGAATCAGTCATAACACACTTCTGTTAAGTAAATTACGCCAGATTATAAGGGACATACCCTGGCATGGATAGCCTTTGCTAAAAAAGTGACCGCCGAAGCGGTCACTTTATCATCGACATCAGCTACAACACTTAGTGACTACTGACCACAAACTTAGTTCCATCGTGATCCAGTGCCACTGTGCTGCCCGGCGGCACATCGCCTTGTAACAGCGCTTGCGCCAGCGGGTTTTCCAGATGCTGCTGAATGGCGCGTTTTAGTGGCCGTGCGCCATACAGCGGGTCAAAGCCTACTTCAGCCAGTTTATCCAGCGCCGCATCGCTAATGCTAAACTGATACTGCCGCTCGGCCAACCGCTGCTCCAGCCTGGCCAGCTGAATACGCGCAATGCTACGAATTTGCCGGCTGTCCAGCGGGTGGAACACCACGGTCTCATCAAGCCGGTTTAAAAATTCCGGCCGGAATTGCTTGCTTAACACGCCCATCAGCATCTCTTTCATCTGACTGTAGCTGTATTCACGGTAATGTTCCTGAATAAGATCAGATCCCAGATTCGACGTCATAATGATAACGGTGTTTTTAAAATCTACCGTGCGGCCCTGGCCGTCCGTTAAACGGCCATCGTCCAGCACCTGCAGCAAGATGTTAAACACGTCAGGATGGGCTTTTTCTACCTCATCCAGCAGTACCACCGAGTAGGGCTTACGCCGCACCGCCTCGGTCAGATAACCGCCCTCTTCATAACCAACATAACCCGGTGGTGCGCCGACTAAACGCGATACCGCATGTTTTTCCATAAACTCTGACATGTCGATGCGAACCATGGCATCGGGGCTGTCGAATAGAAAATTCGCCAGTGACTTGGTCAGCTCGGTTTTACCCACCCCGGTAGGCCCCAAAAACAAGAAAGAGCCTATCGGTTTATACGGATCGGCAAGGCCTGCACGCGAGCGGCGGATGGCGTGCGACACCGCAGTCACCGCTTCGTCCTGGCCAATCACCTTGTCATGCAGCGCCTGCTCCATCCGCAGCAGTTTATCGCGTTCACCTTCCAGCATTTTGCTGACCGGTATGCCGGTGGCTTTGGATAACACATCGGCAATCTCCTGCTCGGTCACTTTATTGCGCAGCAAGGTATTTTCATGCATTTCTGCCTGTGAGGCCAGATCCAGCTTTTTCTCCAGCTCGGGAATACGGCCGTACTGCAGCTCAGACATACGCTGCAAATCACTGGCGCGGCGGGCCACTTCTAAATCTAACCGCGCTTGTTCAAGCTCGGTTTTAATGTTTTGCGTGCCTTGCAGCGCGGCTTTTTCCGACTCCCACACTTCGTCCAGCTCGTTGTATTTGGCATCCAGCTCACGAATTTGCTCTTGGATCATATCGCGGCGCTTTTTCGTTGCCTCATCGGTCTCTTTTGCCAGCGCGTTGTCTTCCAGTTTTAACTGAATGATGCGCCGCTCCAGCCGATCCAGCTCTTCCGGTTTCGAGTCCATCTGCATACGAATGCTGGATGCCGCCTCGTCAATGAGGTCGATGGCTTTATCCGGCAGCTGGCGGTCCGACACGTAACGATGTGATAAGGTTGCTGCAGCAACGATTGCAGGATCGGTAATTTCTACCGCGTGATGCAGCTCGTAACGCTCTTTTAAGCCGCGCAAAATGGCAATGGTGTCTTCCACTGTGGGCTCTTCCACCAGTACTTTTTGAAAGCGCCGCTCCAGTGCAGCATCTTTTTCAATGTACTTGCGGTATTCATCCAGCGTGGTGGCGCCTAAACAATGCAGCTCGCCACGCGCCAGTGCCGGTTTTAACATATTGCCGGCATCCATAGCGCCATCGGCTTTGCCGGCACCCACCATGGTATGAATTTCATCGATAAACAGAATGACCTGGCCTTCTTCTTTAGCCAGTTCGTTTAAAACCGCCTTTAACCGCTCTTCAAATTCGCCACGGTATTTGGCGCCGGCTAATAAAGAGCCCATGTCCAGCGACAAGACGCGTTTGTCTTTTAAGCCTTCTGGCACTTCTTTATTGACGATACGCAGCGCCAGCCCTTCGACAATGGCGGTTTTACCCACGCCTGGCTCACCAATTAATACCGGGTTGTTTTTAGTACGTCGCTGCAGTACCTGAATACAGCGGCGAATTTCTTCGTCGCGGCCTATCACCGGGTCAAGCTTACCGGCCTCAGCGCGGGCGGTTAAATCGACGGTATATTTGGTCAATGCCTGACGGGTATCTTCGGCATTAGGATCGTCTACTTTCTGGCCGCCACGCATCTGTTCAATAGCTGCTTCAACGCCCTCTTTACTCACACCAAGCAGACGCAGAATTTTGCCAAGGTCAGATTTGTCTTCAGTCGCGGCCAGCACGAACAATTCGCTGGAAATAAATTGATCTTTACGCTTTTGCGCCAGCTTGTCGCACTGTTGCAGCAGCTGAGCGGTAGCATTCGATAACTGCAGGTTAGCACCCTCGCCTTCAACCCGCGGTAAGCGATCTATGGCCTGGCTCACTTTGGAGCGCAGTTCATTAAAATTAATGGCCAGCTTGTTTAACAGCTCGCGCACAGTGCCGCCCTCCTGGTTTAACAGGGCGAACATCAGGTGCACTGGCTCGATATATTGCTGATCACGTCCCAGCGCCAGCGACTGCGCATCGGCAATCGCTTCCTGAAACTTACTGGTAAATTTGTCTAATCGCATGCATCTCTCCTACAAGCACAACCTCGATGTGCTTTAAGATTGGGCGCTATTGCTGGAAATTCAAGCAGCGAACGTCAAAAATTTGACTTAGATCAGCTTAACCAGATAGAACTGGCCATACGACCGGTTTGGCCATCACGCCGGTAGGAGAAAAATAGTGCACTGTTTTGGTAGGTACAGTAGTCGCCGCCATAGACTTGGCTAACGCCACAGGCAGCTAAACGCTGGCGCGCCAGCTGGTATAAGTCGGCATGATATTTACCGGCTTTACCCGCTATAAACGCCTTGGCAGCTGAGGGGTCGTGCGCAATAAAAGCCGCGCGCACTTCAGTGCCAACTTCAAACGCCGCCTGGCTGATGGCCGGGCCTAAATAGGCCAGCACCGCTGCGCCTGGTGTAAAGGTGCGCAGTGTCGCCTCGATGATACCGTCACACAGACCACGCCAACCAGCGTGCACTGCCGCCACCTGAGTGCCTGTGATGTCACACAGCAACAGTGGCAGGCAGTCAGCCGTCATCACTGTGGCCACTATATCAGGCTGGCGACTGATGGCTGCATCTGCGGTTATACCGCTTTCGCTGTTGTGGGTGAGTGTCGCGACTGTCACACCATGTACCTGATTTAGCCAAACAGGCGCGTTGGGCATTGCTGCCGCTTGTTGGTATTGCTGGCGGTTTTGCGCCACCTTTGCCGGCTCATCGCCGACATGGCCGCCCAGATTTAAACTGGCAAAAGGCCCAACCGAACAGCCGCCTAAGCGGGTGCTGCACACTGCATGCACATTCGCCGGGGCTGGCCAGTCAGGGCGCAGTAAGCGAGTCATCTGTGGCTGGCTTTATACGTAGTCCAGGCCATGCTCGGCGGTGTCGGCACGCAGTGCCGCATTAAGCTCGACCATGTCCTGTGGAATAGGCGCATGCCACTCCAGAATTTCCAGCGTAATAGGATGGGCTAAACGTAACATAGCCGCATGCAGTGCCTGGCGTTTAAAGTTGCGTAGCACTGTGAGTAAGTGCTCACCGGCTTTACGCGGGGGCCGTGGCCGGCCGGCATAAACCGGATCGCCCACCAACGGGTGGTTAACGTAGGTCATGTGCACACGAATTTGGTGGGTGCGGCCAGTTTCTAACCGCAGACGCAAGCGGGTATGAGCACGGTATTTTTCCATCACCCGAAAATGGGTGGTGGCTGGTTTACCTGATTGACTTACCGCCATGTGGGTGCGTTTGGTCGGATGACGGCCAATCGGCTCGTCAATAGTACCGCCGCCGGTCATAGCACCATGACAAACGGCTTCATATTCACGGGTAATTTCACGCGCCTGCATGGCTTCAACCAAATGCGTCTGGGCCGGTATCGTTTTCGCTACCACCATCAGGCCGGTGGTGTCTTTATCCAACCGGTGAATAATACCAGCACGGGGCACCTCGGCAATGCCGGGGCAATGGTGCAACAGCGCATTTAGCAGCGTGCCGTCACTGTTACCTGCGCCCGGGTGCACCACTAAACCGGCTGGTTTATTAATTACCAGAATATGTTCGTCTTCGTAGACAATATCCAAATCAATCGGTTGAGCTTCAAAGCGCTCATCTTCAGGCAACTCGGCCAGAATATCAATTTGCTCACCGCCCAGTACTTTTTCGCGCGGTTTGTTTTGCACCGCACCATTGACTCTAACGGCATCAGCCAGGATCCACTCTTTTATGCGTGAACGCGAATAATCCGGGAACATTTCAGCCAGCACCTGATCTAAGCGCTTACCAAAAAGATAGTCTGGTACAATTTCTGAAAGTTTTAGCTGTTTTGTCATAACGGAAGCAGTTATCCTGTGTGCAACCCCGGCGGGTCTGGGGTAGAATCGCAATAACGGTATTTTAGCGATTTTACCCCAGACTAGACAGCCATTTAGCTCAAGTAGTAACGGATTTTTACATGAAAGCGAATTTTATACTGATTTCTCTACTGGCACTGACCTTAACTGCCTGCGCCGGCAAGCCAACAGAACAGTTGGATACCAGCAACACCCAAACCGCGCAAACCATGTATCAACAAGCCAAGGATGTATTGGATAAAGGTCTGTACAACCGTGCCATTGAGCTGTTAACCGCCGTTGAAGGCCGTTATCCGTTTGGCCCACTGGCTCGTCAGGTACAGCTGGACTTAATTTATGCCTATTATCAGGCGGGCGATATTACCAAGGCACTAGCCGGTATTGATCGTTTTATTCGCTTAAACCCAAACCACCCTGAGCTGGATTATGTGTACTACATGCGTGGCTTAAGCAACCTGAAAGCCGATGAAAACGCACTGCACAATATGCTGGGTATAGATCGGGCAGACCGCGACTTAGCCAGCACCCGCCAAGCGTTTGATGATTTTAAAACCTTAGTGAGTAGCTTCCCGCAGAGTAAATATGCTCCTGAAGCGAAAAAGCGCATGCTGAGCATTAAAGATACACTGGCGCGCCATGAACTGATTATTGCCGATTATTACATGCGCCGCGGTGCCTTTTTAGCCGCCGCCAACCGGGGTAAATACATTGTCGAGTTTTACCGTGACTCTCCGCTGGTAGAACAGGCACTGGAAGTGATGGTCGAGAGCTATGACAAACTGGGGCTAACCAAGTTAAAAGAAGACACCTACCAAGTATTGAAACTGAATTTTCCGCAGAACAACAAGTTTTAAGTTGAACAGCCCCGCCGCAGCGGGGCTTTTTATTGCCCCAAGGCTTCTGACTGCTAAATCGCTTCCAGCGCTTCTGCCAGCTTCGCCACGCTGATTACTTCCATACCGGCAATCGGCTCTTTTGGGCTATTGGCGATTGGCACTATGGCGCGCTTAAAACCGTGTTTCGCCGCCTCTTTTAACCGCTCCTGCCCGCTGGGTACCGGCCGTATCTCGCCTGCCAGCCCCACCTCACCAAACACAACCAGATCATTGGGTAAAGGTTTATCACGAAAGCTGGACACCAACGCCAGCAAAGTAGCCAGATCGGCACTGGTCTCATTCACCTTTACACCACCGACAACGTTAACAAATACATCCTGATCAGCCATTTGAATACCGGCATGACGGTGCATTACCGCCAGCAACATTGAAATGCGGTTTTGCTCCATACCAAGGGTCACCCGGCGCGGGTTATTTAGTGGCGAATAGTCGACCAACCCCTGAATTTCTACCAATAGCGGTCGGGTACCTTCCCACAGCACCATGACGATGCTACCAGACTGATCTTCTTTGCCGCGGGTTAAAAAGATTGCCGACGGGTTTTTCACCTCTTTCATGCCCTGGCCGGTCATAGCAAATACGCCCAGCTCATTAACGGGTCCAAAGCGGTTTTTATGGCCGCGCAGCGTGCGGTAGCGGTTATCGCTGTCACCATCGAGCATAACAGAGCAGTCGATACAGTGCTCCAGTACTTTGGGCCCAGCCAGTGAGCCATCTTTAGTAACGTGCCCCACCATGATGATGGCGATATGATGCTGCTTGGCAAAACGGGTTAAAAAGGCCGCGCTTTCGCGCACTTGCGATACGCTACCCGGCGCCGACTGAATATCTGCCAGATGCATCACCTGAATAGAGTCGATCACCATAATGCGCGGCTTTTCCTGCTGCGCCAAATGGCAGATGGTTTCGACATTGGTTTCGGCCAACATTTTAAGCGCGTTGGTAGGTAAGCCCAAGCGCTGTGCACGCATCGCCACCTGCTGTAATGATTCCTCACCAGTAACATAAAGTGCACCGCCCTGCTGCGCTAAACCACACATAATTTGTAGCAGTAAGGTACTTTTACCGGCACCAGGGTGGCCGCCAATCAGAATAGCGGAACCCGGCACTATGCCGCCGCCCAGCACGCGGTCAAACTCGGCAAAACCACTACTAAAGCGCGGCACGTCCTGTAAATCCACTTCGTCCAGGCGCATGACTTTTGCCACCGCCGCCCCGGCATAGCCTTCCAGCCGACTGCTTTTACTGTTGCTACCAAGCCTGACTTCACTCACCGTATTCCAGGCACCACACTCGGTACATTGACCTTGCCAACGGACAAAATCGGCCCCACAATCGCTGCAAACATATGCAGTTTTAACTTTTGCCATAGTTTATTTTCTCAAGCTAAATGAAAGGCATGGATATTGCTTTTCAAAATGTAACAACGTAGCGTACTACAGATTATAACTATAGGATGCCGGTATTTTGGCATTTAACCTGACTGAATTATGACAACGACCGATCTACAGGAACATATTGGTGTAATTGACCGGATGAAAAGCCTGCTTAACAGCGCAGACTTTGATCAGGTATTTAGCCTGTTAACGTCAGATCTGCCGAAGTCAAAACAGTTTTTGCTAAAAATGGAATTAAAACGCATGGCACAGCCATGCAATTTCTTCATTGATTTGCGTGGCCATGTTGATGGTGAAGTAAAACCCTATGAATACATGGGCAAAACGCATTACATGGACGACAACGCTATCCGCGTATTTGAAGCCGGTTTAAAACAATACGGTGGTTATACGCTGGGTTTATATGAAGAAGTGCTAAATACCGAGAACAATTTTCGGGTAATGCACCGTAAACAAACGGAAGAGCGGGTGCGTAATGCGCTGCAACAAACACCCGGCTCTGCAGATAGCACGACTGAGCCTACCGCCGCGCCAACTCAATGGGCTAAATTAATCCGGTTTGGTAACTATACCAGTCGGCGTGACGAGCGGATGCACTTTAGCATCGATGTAGAGCTGGAGTTTAACCAGCAGCGAATAAAGGCCAGCACCTCAGACTTATCGGTGTCGGGCTGTAAACTCAAACTTAACAGCGCTTTACCCTTAACCACTGACAGTGTTATTAAGCTGCATTTCACCGGGCTAGAACAAGAGTTTATGCTAGGGCTATCCCAGGGGGTGTCGTACAAAGTGGTCGACTCCGAGCAGCAAGCTAATGCTTTTTACCTGCGTCTTAAGCGTTTACCGGATGAAAATGAAACCCAGTTTGCAGACTTTTTACAGCGCTTTATTAACGGCAATAAAAGACGCTATAAAGTTAACCTCGACAGCGTAAGCCAAAGTCTGCTGAGTAAAGGCTATGAGCAGTTTTACCTGCCCCGCAGCGCAAGCTTACCGGTCTTTATCGCGGTAAAAGACAACAGGCCCATACCGGTCTGTGCGCTGACCACAGATTACAACAAAAGTGTCTGGCAGTATTTTCTTGATGAGCAGCATCAGGCCATGTTTATCAACATCTGTCACACCAAGCGATTAAAGGCGCTACTGCAACAGAATAGCCATGACAAGTCCACCATACTGTACTGCTTTACTCATGCGGTAAAAGGCAAGCTGTTTTTTTACTCAGCTACCCGTGAAGAGCTGGCGCTGAATGAACAAACACGACAACTGTTTCTTGGCTTTGGCGCATCTAAGGCCAGTTGGCGGGTGTTTCACCTAAATCTACAGCGCACGTCACCTGCAACAGCAGAAATGCCATCAACCGTGCCCCAAGCCGACAACAACAAGCCTGCTGCTGGGTTGACACCGCTGGTGAAGCACTTTATCCAGGATCTGCGCTACATTGTCAGCCTGACCGATATTACCGCGACCGAAAGCGCCTTTTGGTATCAGAATTACCCGGTGGATCAACAGCAGCTTAAGCTATTAGCCGCATTTGGTCATAAAAAGCTGGCTCAGCAACCCCAGTGCGAAGCCGTGGCGGTGCAGTATGTTAACTTACGCTCAGAGTCGCGTTACCTGTACAAAACCAGTGTCACTATTGCCGATCCTGAACAGCAGAGCGAATTAAACGGCCACAGCCGGGATTTTTCGTCTAAAGGCATGCAGGTCGAAACCACACTGCCGGTGCGATTTAACAAAGGCGATGTAGTACTGCTTAACCTGCCGGACATGCAGAAAATAAGCAATAAATACAGCTTAAGCGGCCTGCCTTACGAGATAATGGCGGTAAGTAAAAGCCGTACCATCATGAACCTGCGTGCTGCAGAGGGTACAGAACCGCATCCTGGCCGGTTGTTCTTTCAGCAATTAATTCAAAATAACCGCGCCAAGTTAACGCCGGCAGAAGAAAGCCCGAAATATCCGGGCCTGTCAGTAGCGCTGCGTAACATGTACCTGAGCGCACAAAACCATTTTGTGTTGTTTGTGCACCGAAAAGGTATTCGCTATGAGATTAATACCCTGGCACAGGGCAACGCTGCGATCAGCTTGCAGTTGCTACTCACACAACCCAAGCATGACGATAAAATTGCCCTCTCGCCGTTGTTACAAAACAACGCCGCCAGTTTGCATTTTGCCCAACAGCTTAAACATATGAAGCGGCTTGATAATGCGCGCGTTTTTGAGCTGTTTGTTCAGGTTAAAGAAGATAGCGACCAGGGTTTACAGCTCACCTGCCGCTATGATTACGAATTTGGCAATGAGCAACACAAACAACAATTTGTGTTAAATGCCAGTAGCGGCGGCAGCCTGTTTTGCTATCGCTTATTGTTGTCACGCACCGGCCGACCGGATATCGATTTCATTGCCACTGAGCTCAATTACGTCAGTGCTTACGCGATTCATAAAGCTAAAAAACTGGAAGAAGAACTGTGGAGTGTCGCCGGCGTTATAGATGCGATAGACATCTCCGCTGAAGTGCTCTGGCGCTATGGCGCATCGGCAGAGCACAGCGAACAACATGAACAGCGCCGGCTTGCGCTACTTGCCAAGCTGCAACAGCCAGTCACGTAATTGTGGGAAATGATCCTGCACTGCCGCCGGGTGTGTCAGCATAGAGATATGGTCATAATCCTGCTGATAACCTTGCGCTTTCCCCAGTAAACTAAACCGCGCTTGCGGTACAGTTTCAGCAATAAACGCTTTTACATCAGCCGGATGCCCCAGCAAACGATCATTCTGCGCCGCAAAGTGCCACACTGGCGGCCAACGCAGCTTACTGCTGGCTGCGGCGTAGTCAAAATCATCCGTTAAATCGGTAAAAGGGGCGCCCTTTATCCACTTTACTGTATCGTGTAAAAACTGCGCAGGCTCATCATCAGCACCAAAGCGCCATTTGCGCGCCGGAAAATAACCATGCTTGCGACTTAGCCAGGGGGCCAGCCTATTCCACACCAGATCAATTTTAACCTTGCGCTCCAGACTGTTAACGCTTATCACCCGCTTGGTGCCAAAACAAACCTTAGCAGCCACCTTTTCGGCTAACTGCGGTTGGCGTGCCAGACTGGCACTGGCAACCACCCCGCCCCAGGAGTGTGAAATCACAATTACCGGTTGCTGATGCAGCTGGTAAACATGCTCAATCAGCGCCGGGATATCATGCTGAATCATCTGTTGCTGGCTTTGGTTAAACCCTTCAGACACATGAGGTCTTGATAAACCGCGGCCGGCAAAGTCAGCGCAGTACACCATAAAACCGTGGTCGGCCAGGTAACAGCCTAAGCCTTTACCAGACTGGCTGTAAAAAATACGGCTGTTTTCAATAGCACCATGTAGCATCAACACAGGTGCTATGCCGTGCTGCAGCGGCAGCAAACGACGCAAATGCAGCTGATACTGCTCTAAATCGAGATAAAACGAGCTTTGCTGATGCTTCATGCTTAATCCAGTAAGTACAGCAGCTGTAACAGAGAGCCCTGACGAATAGCGGCTTTAGCCTGGGCCTGTACCTTGGGTTTTGCATGAAAAGCCACGCCCAGACCGGCGGCATTTAGCATCGGGATATCATTAGCGCCATCGCCAATCGCCACTGTCTGGCTGTTCGAGATACCATATTGCGCTGCCAATTTAGCCACCACCTGGGCTTTAGTTGTGGCATCAACGATATCGCCCAGTACCTTACCGGTTAATTTACCCTCGTTGATTTCAAGCACATTGGCAAAAGTCGCCGTTAGCCCAAGCCGCTGTTTTAAGGCGTCAGTAAAATAGGTAAAGCCCCCTGACGCTATCGCTACCTGCCAGTGGTGTTGTTGTAAGTGCGCCACCAGCTCGGTTAACCCCGGCATCAGCGGAACAGCATCCAGCACCTGACGCAATATTGTTTCGGGTGCACCGGCTAAGGTTGCCACCCGCGCTACCAGGCTTTGAGCGAAATCCAGCTCACCATTCATCGCACGGGCCGTTACTGCCGCCACTTGCTCGCCCGTGCCGGCTAACTTGGCAATTTCATCAATACATTCCATTTGGATGGCAGTAGAGTCCATATCCATGACCAATACGCCGGGGTGTCGCAGGCTTGGTGCCGCAGTTAAATACACCTGCTCAAGCTGTAGCTCTGCTGCTAACTGGGCTAACTGTAACTGCTGTGCCGCGCTTAGCGGCTCTGTCAGCTGCAACTTCACCGCGACCGCCAGAGTCGGATGCGGCTGATACAACTGGCAATGAATTGCCGTATCTGGCCATATTTTCTGCATCAGCTGCGTTAAGACAGGCAAACTCAGAGCAGATCCAAACAGGCGTACGCTAGCCAATATGGTGTTATCCGGTAACGCAAAGGCTGATGTAGGCGTTAACGGCATTGGCATAGCACTGTGCAGCAGCACTTGATGCTCCTGGCATTCCAACACATAAGTTTGCTGCGGCATCAACGGCAGCAGTGCAGTGGTTTGCCCTACTTGCGGCATAGAAAGCTGATAGAAAAACGACAATGAGATACCTATACTTGCTGGGTTGACCATGGCATGCTACCGGTTTTCGGGCAGGCATGACTGGCGCAGTTGGAAAATATGCAGAACCATATCGCAATACCAGATACGACATCAAGCACTATTAAACTTGTGCAAATAGCCTTAGCCGTACTGGGTATTTGGCTACTGCTGCAAGGCTGGGTTTATACCCAGCAGCAGGGTAAAGCGTTGCTTCAGCAACAAAGCAGCCAATTAATGCGAGAGACACTGTCGGCGTTATCGCACACCGCCGCCTATTTGATTGAAAACGACCAACTGGACGGCCTGGAGCAGCTGACACAGCATATTGCAGCCAGCCCATATTTGCACGATGTGGTGGTGTACGACGCCAACGGCGTTCGCATGAGCTGGTCGGAGGGCAGCGCTGCTGCAAGAGTATTATACGGGCCAAGCCATAGCGAACAATTACAGGCGATGGTGCAGACTATTACTAAAGATCAGCAGTTACTGGGCTATATTAAACTGAGTTTACGTCTTGATGCCTCAGTGACACCAGTTGCTATTCGCTGGCAGCAACTAATGCAGCAGTTGCTGGCAATGTTAGTGTTGGCAGGCATTATAGGCTTTTTACTGCGCAGAGGCTTTGCTCGCATGTCACGCCAATCGCTGCGTTTACGTAAGAGTAAGTCGTAACGCTGCAACACTGTTTTGCCATAAGGCTGCGTCTATTTGCTCAGGCGGCTCAGATCTCAGCTGACAAAAGGCTGCGAATACCAATGCCAGTTGCGCCGGGGTATTTACCTGCCCCTGATAGCCACTCAGCGGCATAGCCGGCGCATCGGTTTCCAGCACAAAGCAACTTAACGGCAATTTTTTTACCGTGTGACGCGTTTTTTCTGCACGCTCATAGGTAATAGTGCCGCCAATCCCCAGCTTAAAGCCAAGGTCGATAAAGGCTTTGGCCTGCTGCTGGCTACCAGAAAAAGCGTGTAAAATCCCCCCCTCTGTAAACTGCTGCTGTTTAAGCTCTGCTAAAAGCTGCGGCTGACTTTTACGGTGATGCAGAATAACGGGTTTATGGTATTTGCCTGCAAGTTTAAGTTGTTGGCTAAACAGTGTTGTCTGAACCTCGAAGCTATCGGCGTCTAATGCGAAATCCAGGCCAATCTCACCGACTGCAGTAATGTGCGAGCTGTGATTTGCCAACAGTGCATCGAGTTCATTTAGTGCATCAGGCGCGGCCTTTGTTGCCCACCAGGGGTGAATCCCCAAGGCGATATGCCAGTCAGGATGTTGCTGATGTAAGTGCAGCAGGTTTCGCCATGCCGCTTGCTCTACCGCGGGAATAAGCAGCTTTTGCACGCCCGCCAGATTCGCGTTATGCCAATGTGTAAGCTGCTCTGCGTTAAGTTCAGGTAAATCGAGGTGGCAATGGCTATCAAACAGCCGCAAGCGGCTGCCAGGAGTTTGCTGCCCGGTTAAGGGCATAACCGTTCGATACTCCAGCTGTTATCGCTTTGCCTGGTGTACATAAACCGGTCGTGTAAACGGTGCTCGCCGCCTTGCCAGAATTCGATTTTATGTGGTCGCACCAAAAAACCGCCCCAGAATGAAGGCAGCGGTATTTCACCATGTTCGAACTTATGTTTTATCTCAGCAAACTTCTGCATCAGCGCTAAGCGGGTTGATACCGGTCGGCTTTGCTCTGATGCCCAGGCCGCCAACTGACTTTCTTTCGGGCGGGACAAAAAGTATTTGGCTACCTGGCTTGAGCTGACACGCTCGGCAGTACCATAAACAATGACCTGTCGCTCCAGCGGGTGCCAGGGAAAATGCAGACACACCTTAGGGTTTGCCGACAGTTCAGTCGCCTTACGGCTACCAAGATTAGTGTAAAAGGTAAAGCCGTCTTGATTCACATCTTTAAGTAGCACCAGACGCTGTGACGGCTGACCCTGCTCGTCGACACTCGCCACACACATCGCTGTAGGATCCGGTAACTCAGCCGCAATAGCATCTTTGAGCCACAGCTCAAACTGCGCTATCGGATCGGCAGTTAATTTATCGAAATCCAACTTATCTTTGGTGTAACTGCGGCGAATATCGTCGATTTTCATAGCTTACATACGCTCCATAACCTCAATACCCAGCAAATCCAGGCCTTGCTTTAACAGCTTAGAGGTATAAATACTTAGCATTAAACGGCTGTCACGCTGCGCTGGTTCAACACCGTCTTTCAGTATTGGGCAAGCTTCGTAAAACGCCATATATAAACTGGCCAGCTCATACAGGTAATTACACAACAGGTTAGGCTGTGCATCTTTCATTACCTGCTGTAGCGCCTCTTCAAAGCGCAACAATTTAACGGCTAATTGCTTTTCCTGCTCTTGCGCAATCACCAGCTCTGCACTGAAACCATCGGCAATGTCAGCGCGGCGTAAAATGCTGCGTACCCGGGTGTAGGCATATTGCAGGTAAGGTGCGGTCGCACCTTCAAAGCTTAACATCGCATCCCAGCTAAAAATGTAGTCGCTGGTGCGGTTCTTTGATAAGTCAGCAAACTTCACCGCACCAATACCGACTTTACGCGCCACTTCGGCAATTTCATCTTCAGACAAGTCGCTGGCTTTATCCTGCACCACGGCTTTAGCGCGCACTACCGCCTCTTCAAGTAATTCAGCCAGTTTTACTGTGCCACCAGTACGGGTTTTAAAGGGTTTACCATCTTCACCCATCATGGTGCCAAACGGGCAGTGATCATAGGCAGTAGCATCGCGCAGATAGCCCGCTTTACGGGCAACCAGCTCAACCTGCTTAAAATGCAGCGCCTGACGCGCATCGGTAAAGATCACGATGCGATCGGCATGTAAGTCATGGCTGCGATATTGGCAAGCCGCTAAATCGGTGGTCGAATACAGGAAACCACCACCGGTTTTTTGCACGATAAAGGGTGAAGGGTTACCTTCTTTATCGGCCAGTTCCTGCAGAAATACCACCAGGGCGCCCTGATCCTCTACCGCCAGCTGACGCTGTTTTAAGTCATCAACAATACCCTGCAGCATACTGTTATAAGCACTTTCTGGCTTGATATCGGCGTGGCTTAAGGTGACATTTAGCTTTTCATAGACTTCTTCACTGTGCTTTACCGAGGTATCGATAAACAGCTGCCACAGTTTCTGGCAATGCGCATCGCCGCTTTGCAGCTTAACCACATAGTCACGCGACTTATCGGCAAAGCCAGCTTCGTCGTCAAAGCGCTTTTTCGCTTCTCGGTAGAAATCTTCAAGATCGGCAAGTGCGACCGATTCCAGATCAATACCCGCCGCCAGCTTATCTTCTAAGTGCGCGATCAGCATACCAAACTGGGTGCCCCAGTCGCCCATATGGTTCTGACGGATAACCTTATCGCCCCAGAACTCCATGGTACGCACTACGGCGTCGCCAATAATGGTTGAACGCAAATGGCCAACGTGCATCTCTTTTGCCAGGTTAGGTGCCGAGTAATCTACTACCACCGTTTGTGGTGCCGTATTCGTGCTTACGCCCAAACGGCTATCTGCTGCAGCCTGCTGCAGCAGCGTGGCCAGCCAGCTCTTATCCAGCATTACGTTGATAAAACCCGGGCCGGCGATTTCTATTTTTTCTGCAATGCCCTCAAGCGCTAATTGCTGTACCAGTTGCTCGGCAAGCTGACGCGGATTGGTTTTTAAAAGCTTAGCCGCAGCCATAGCGCCGTTAATCTGGTAATCACCAAATTCAGGGCGGGTACTTACCGTAACGGCAGCATTCGTATCGGCAGGTAAGCCCAGCGCAACAAAGGCGCTTTGTGTTTTTTCAGTGAGTAATTGCTTAATATTCATCCGGCTTACCTGTTAATGTTCACGTGTCTTATGGAATTTGATCTTCGGGTAACGCTCCATGGCCAGATTCAGGTTTACCATGGTGGGTGCGATATAGGTCAGCGCATCGCCGCCGTCCAGCGCCAGATTCTGGCTGGCTTTGTTTTTAAACTCGTCCAGCGCTTTGCCATCATCACTGTATACCCAACGTGCCGTCGACACGTTTACCGCTTCGTACAGCGCATCGACGTTGTATTCTGATTTTAACCGATGCACTACCACATCAAACTGCAGTACACCTACAGCGCCAACGATCAGATCATTGTTATCAAGCGGCCTGAATACCTGTACAGCGCCTTCTTCAGATAACTGCACCAGACCTTTAAGTAACTGCTTTTGCTTTAACGGGTCGCGCAAGCGGATGCGGCGGAACAGCTCCGGCGCGAAGTTCGGAATACCAGTAAACTGCATATTCTCACCACTGGTAAAGGTATCACCGATCTTGATAGTGCCATGGTTATGTAAACCGATAATATCGCCCGGATAGGCTTCTTCTAAGTGCTCACGATCACCGGCGACAAACGTCAGCGCCTGTGGAATAAGTACATCTTTACCAATGCGCACGTGGCGAACTTTCATGCCTTTTTCATATTTACCCGACACAATACGTAAAAACGCCACACGGTCGCGGTGTTTCGGATCCATATTGGCCTGAATTTTAAATACAAAGCCGGTGAAGCTGCTTTCCGTTGGTGCCACTGTGCGGCTGTCGGTAGCGCGTGATTGTGGCGCGGGTGCCCAGGCTGTTAAGCCATCCAGCATATGGTCTACACCAAAGTTACCCAACGCGGTACCGAAGAATACCGGGGTTAATTCACCTTTTAAAAACAGCTCTTGGTCAAATTCGTGACTGGCACCCCGTACCAGTTCCATCTCATCGCGTAGCTGCTGCGCGTAGTAACCAATACGCTTATCCAGCTCAGGGTTATCGATACCCTTGATGATATCCACATCCTGAATGGTATGGCCCATACCGGATTTATAGAAAATCACTTCGTCACGCAGGATATGATATACGCCTTTAAATTCCTTACCCGAGGCAATTGGCCAGGTAATAGGTGCACAGGCAATTTTCAGTACGCTTTCAACTTCATCCAGCAAATCAATAGGGTCGCGAATATCACGATCCATTTTATTCATAAAGGTGATAATTGGCGTGTCACGTAAGCGGGTAACTTCCATCAGTTTAATGGTACGTTCTTCTACACCTTTAGCACCGTCAATAACCATCAGGCATGAATCCACGGCCGTTAGCGTGCGGTAGGTATCTTCCGAGAAATCTTCGTGGCCTGGTGTATCCAGCAGGTTAACCAAACAATCGGCATAGGGGAACTGCATCACCGACGTGGTTACCGAGATGCCCCGCTCTTTTTCCATCTCCATCCAGTCTGATGTCGCATATTGGCCAGACTTTTTGCCTTTCACGGTACCGGCTTTTTGGATCAGTTGTCCGAATAATAAGACCTTTTCCGTAATGGTGGTTTTACCCGCATCCGGGTGCGAGATAATCGCGAAGGTGCGCCGGCTGTTTACTTCGGCTAAAAAGTTATCTGTGCTCATAATATCCAATAGTCTGTTACCGCAGGCATCCGGCTACGGAGTGGGGCTAAAAGCCGGGGGTCAATAATAATGGGCGCGATTATAGCAGCTTGACAGCTGTAGGCACAAAGCAGAAATGCAGTGGTGTAGTTATAGCCACTTGTGCATTAAAATGGCATCGTCTTTACCGTCGGCGCTGACGTAATAGCCTTTACGCAGGCCGTTAATACTAAAACCCGCTTTTTGGTACAACGCAATGGCTGCATGATTATTGCTACGTACCTCTAACAGAGCCTCAGTAGCGCCGCGGCTTTGTCCTTCTGTTAAAAAGTGTTGCAGCAGCGCTTTACCATAGCCTTTGCCCTGCGAGTCAGTCGCCACGCAAATATTAAACAGCTCCAATGTCTCCAGTATTAATTGAGCAATATAAAACCCCTGTATAACACCTGCCTCATCGAGCAGTTTGTAGCTAAAGTAGCTATCGGCAAAGCTGCTGGTAAATGCCTGTTCTGTCCACGGGTATTTATTCGCTTCTCGTTCAATCGGCAACATTTGGGGAACATCTGCTGCACTGGCAAATTCAATCTTCATCCAGACTACTCAGCAATGCCCACAGTGCTTTTTTCTGCTCTGCCTGGCGTAATGTCATCAAATCAGCAGTGATCAGCTGCTGCTGTTCAAGCGACAACGGGGCATTAGCTTGGATATACCAGTTAACCCCTGCAGGTAATGCAAGGGCAATATCCTGCGCCAGAGGTTGGTTTAGATCGGGTTTTTGTCGCGTATTGGTGGTGACATCGCCACTTTTATCCAGCAACATAGCTTGTTTAAACGTATCGTTTAAAGCAAAAGGCGTTATTTGCAGTGTGTTTAACAGCTGCTGCTGCGAGTAAGTAAGATTAGTCATAACAAGAAGTGGCAGGGGCAGAGGGATTCGAACCCCCAACCATCGGTTTTGGAGACCGCTGTTCTACCAATTGGAACTATGCCCCTGTAGCTGGTGGCGCCATTATACAAAAGCCCACTCAAAGGTAAAGCAAAAAGCTGTGCTAACACATTCAACTGCATACAAAACGAGCATCCGCTAACAATTATTATTCAGCCTACCATAAGCCCGGCAGAGTTCCTACCGGGCAGTTTACGAATTAGACGGTATTAGTGTTCAGTGCTCTCGCTACTATCCTTGGTACGGTATTTGTCAAACCAGTACAGAATATAGGCTGTTTTAGTCATCAAATTGCTTGGCCGGCTGTAAATTGAATGCGACGCTTCAGGGATGCGCACCATCGCCGTATCAACGCCGCGCAATTGTAATGCCTGATAGAACTGCTCGGTTTCAGAAATCGGTGTCCGATGATCAGCTTCACCTGTCATCAGCATGGTAGGGGTTTTAACGTTACCCACGTAACTAATTGGCGAACGTTTCAGATAATGCTCTGGGTCTTCCCACGGCATTTTGGCAAACCAATACTGAGAAAAATAGCTATACATATCTGCATTTAATACGAAGCTGAACCAGTTAATCACCGGTTTTACTGCTACGGCAGCAGCAAAACGATCGGTATGCCCTACAATCCAGGCGGTTAAAGCGCCACCACCACTACCACCGGTGACAAATAGCTGCTTGTCATCAATAAAACCTTTAGCAATAACCGCATCCACCCCATCCATCAGATCGTTATAGTCCTGGCTTGGGTAGTTATGATGAATGAGATTGGCAAAATCCTCACCGTAGCTGGTGCTACCACGAGGGTTGGTATACAGCACCACATAGCCCTGCGCCGCCATCAATTGCAGTTCCATACTAAAGTGTGGGCCATAAGCGGTATGTGGTCCGCCATGGATTTCCAGGATCAGCGGATACTTCTTGGCTTTATCAAATTGCGGCGGATAAATGATCCACCCCTGCAATGTACGCTGATCCACACTGGAGCTATACCAAAGTTCTTCTACCTTGCCGATATCACGTAACAGCGTGAAATCGGCATTCAAACTAGTAATATTGCGCTTCTTGCCTTTATTAATAACAGCAAGCTCAGCAGGCTTCTCCGTACTCATCTGGGTGTAAACCACAGCACCATTAACAGCAGCACTGAACTGCCCGCCGCTATAGGGTCTGCCATAGGATAGACCACCGACATCTTCAGTAATGATGCTGTGTTTACCATTCAAGCCTTGCTTAGCCAGAATACCCCGACCTTCATTATCATAAGTGATATAAAGCTCTTTGCCGTTTGCCAACCATTGAAAATCTTCAACGCTGCGATCCAGCTGCTCGGTAAGATTTCTTACGTTAGAACCATCAGCGTTCATTACATACAGGCGTGTTTCCTGATGCGACAGCTTACGATCATCAAAGCCAGTAAAAGCAATAAGTTTTCCATCAGGTGATAGCTGCGGGTTTGCATCAGGCCCGTCTCGATCGGTAAGTTGAGTTAGCTTTTTGTCGACAAGCGTTAAACGAAACACTTCACTGTTAAGCGGTTTACTTTGCCAATCCGCATGCCGGTTTGCAGAGAAGTAAATTGCATTACTGTCTTTCGCCCAACTGATATTGCCACCATGGTTAAAGTCACCCTCGGTTAACTGGATGGCACTGCCACCTTCAGATGGCATCATGAAAATGTGGCGATAGCCGGGCTTAACATAACCTGCACCATCGACACGATATTGCTTACTATCAATATACACAGCAGCCTTCGCCCAATCTGCCTTCTCCGGTTTGCCTGGCAGTGATACCGGCGCTTTGGCGGCCTTTGGTACAAACATACTAAATGCCAGCCACTTACCATCAGGTGACCATGACAAATTCGATGGGCTCTGTGTTAGTTGTCCTAATTGAGACGTACGACCGCTATCCAGCCACTTCAGATGTATCTGGCCGTTAGCTATAAACGCGAGGCGATTTTTTGGGTAGATAAAAACAAAAACCCCGCTCTTGAGAGCGGGGTTCGGAATGGGTGCCTGGCGGTGAACTACTCTCGCATAGCGAATGCTACACTACCATCGTCGCAGCTGCGTTTCACTTCTGAGTTCGGAATGGGTTCAGGTGGTTCCACAGCGCTATTGCCACCAGGC
>JAJLKZ010000018.1:0-130115 GCA_033838465.1 Chromatiaceae bacterium | reverse complement strand
AAAGCGATTAAACAAGCCGCTACGCTGGCCAGAATTCAAAAGCAGGTGACTTGCCATACTCTGCGTCACTCCTTCGCCACGCATTTACTGGAATCCGGTGCCGATATCCGCACAGTGCAGGAGCAGCTGGGCCATACCGATGTGCGTACCACGCAAATTTATACTCATGTGCTTAATCGCGGTGCGGCCGGAGTAAAAAGCCCGTTGTCGCAACTGTTGTAACGCCTTTACTTATCGCCACTGTAAAGCCATTGACGGCCATAACTGCTGGCATACAATAGCGCCAATTTCAGCCACTTTGCTTAAGGTCGTTTTATGAGTAGTAATGCCCTGGTGAGCGCGCCAACCTTGCGGGCGCGGTTAAAGCAGTTTATTGAGCACGGCACGGTGCAGCGTGTGTTGCTGGCGCTTATTTTAATTAACGCGGTGATTTTGGGCATGGAAACCATGCCGGGTGTGATGGCCGCCATTGGCAGCTATTTGCTCACCTTGGATAAAGCCATACTGGCGGTGTTTGTGGTAGAAATTGCCATTCGCTTGTTTGTACACCGGCTGGCGTTTTTTAAGGACGGCTGGAGCGTATTTGATTTTATCGTGGTGGGCATAGCGCTGGTGCCGGCCAGTGGGCCTTTTGCTGTGCTACGTGCGCTTCGCGTGCTACGGGTGCTTAGAGTGCTGACTTTTGTACCGTCGATGCGCAAAATTGTCGGTGCGCTTATTCAGTCACTTAACGGCATGCTGTCTATTGCCATGGTGCTGGCGCTTATTTACTACGTGGCGGCGGTCATGGCGACCAAGTTGTTTGGTCAGGCCTTCCCGGACTGGTTTGGCAGTTTAGGTGCGTCTTTGTATACGCTGTTTCAAATCATGACGCTGGAAAGCTGGTCTATGGGCATAGCCCGGCCGGTAATGGAGCAGTTCCCCTATGCCTGGGCGTTTTTTGTGCCCTTTATTCTTATTGCGACTTTTACCATGCTGAATTTGTTTATTGCCGTTATTGTCAATGCGGTGCAAAGCATGCACGAGGAAGAGCATAAAGCAGAGCACGCTGCCGATGTGGCGACGCAGCAGCAACTGCTGACGCAAATGCAGCAGCTACAGCAAGAGCTGGTGCAGCTGCGCGCCATGCTAAACAAACCTACTGCAGAATAAAGTCTTCCAGCGGTTGGCCGGTTAGCTGGCCAATTTGCTTAAACATATAAATAATGGCGCCCATCAGCATGATCATGGTGGGCAGTACTATTACCGGGTAGCTAAGCCAGGTCATGCGGCCCAGCTCTTCAGCATAGGCGGTGGTGCCGGGCTGGCTCACTACAATGGCCTTGGCCAGCACATAGTTAAGCAGCGACGACAAAAAGAAGGAGGCCGCCACCACATAACCGGCTTTGCCCATACGGCGGTCAAATTCAGCCAGGTTGTGTTTTGCGCTTAATGCCTGTTCTAGTTTCGGCATATCCAGCAGCTCAGGGTTAATCAGCAGCTTTTTTACCAGTGGGTAGGGCGTGTACTGGCTTACCAGCACCACTATACCAATCAGCGCCGGTACCAGGGCTTCTTTAATAGCAATATACGACGGTGGCAGTTGCAGCAGGCTGATGCCACCGGTCAGCAATACGCTGATAATGCCCAAAATAGAGAAAAAATTTACCTTGCCGTGCTGCTTTAGCTCCCACAGGCCAAACAGCAACGGAAAGGCCAGTGCCACCACCACGGCCCACACCGGGCCTAAGGCGTCATCACCGCTGAGCTTACTTAATATCAGCGCCGGTATTACCACGTTTATGATCAGGTTAGGTAAAAGGCCCGACTTTTTCTTTGCTGGGGTGTTTTGCTGTGCTGTAGTCATACGAGTATTTCCAGGCCCGTGTGGTCACCAAACAAGGCGCCAGTATAGCAAGCTTTGCGGCAATACTCAGATAAGAGATTGTGAAAGTGTTGGTTAGTTGGTCTTACCAATTTCGTTGCCCATTTTGTAATCAATCATGGTTGAGTACCAAGTCATAACCGGCTAGGGTGATAGCACCACAGCGAACCGAGGTAAGCAAAATGGACAATTATGCAGCACTGAGAAGCAATGTCGGATTATTGGGCACCCAGCTGGGCGACACGATTCGCAGCCAGTTAGGCGATGCGGTACTGGAGCGCGTAGAGCAGATCCGCCAGTTATCCAAGGCAGCGCGTCAGGGTGAGGAGCTGCAAGCCGATAAGCTTAAACAGGTGTTGCAAAGCTTAAGCGATGATGAGCTGTTACCGGTGGCGCGCGCCTTTGCGCAGTTTCTTAATTTAGCCAATTTGGCCGAGCAGCATTACAGTATCAGCCGTATAGGCCAGGCCAGTATTGAAAAACCCGAGCCGCTGCAGGAGTTATTTACCCTGTTGACCGAAAAACAGCTCAATGCTGCCAAGGTGCAGCACGCGGTGGCCAATTTATCGATAGAGCTGGTATTAACGGCGCACCCGACTGAAGTGTCGCGCCGCACTCTTATTCATAAACTGACGGAAATTGCCGGTTGTTTAACTGAGCTGGAGCAAGAGCTCAGCGCCAGCCAACAGCAGCGGGTCGAACTGCGCCTGAAAGAGCTGATTGCTCAGGCCTGGCACACTAATGAAATCCGCGAGCAGCGGCCAACCCCGGTCGATGAAGCCAAATCGGGCTTTGCCGTGATTGAAAGTTCGTTGTGGCAGGCAATACCAGATTTTCTGCGTGAGCTGGACAGTAAATTATTATCCGCCACCGGCCAGGGGCTGGCACTTGACGCCGCACCGGTAAAATTCTCGTCCTGGATGGGCGGTGATCGCGACGGCAACCCCTTTGTTACGGCAAAAGTCACCCGCCAGGTGCTGCTGCTAAGCCGCTGGAAAGCCGCTGACTTATTTGCCAAAGACTTAGATTTACTCAGCAGCGAGTTGTCGATGTATCAGGCCAGCCCAGCCCTGCGCGAGGCAGCAGGTGAGGCCAGCGAGCCTTACCGGCTGGTGCTGAATAAGCTGCGCACCGGGTTGTTGTACACCCGCGACTGGCTAACCGAGGCGTTAAAACACGACCGCTTGCAGCGGCCACAAGACCTGATTTGGCATAACCAGCAGTTACTTGAGCCGCTGCTGCTGTGTTATCAGTCACTGCTTGATTGCGGTATGGCGGTGATTGCCAACGGTAAGCTGCTCGATACGCTGCGCCGAGCTTATGCCTTTGGCCTGACACTATTAAAGCTGGATATCCGCCAGGATGCCGGCCGTCATGCTCAGGTATTTAGCGAATTAACCCAGTATCTGGGGCTGGGCGATTATGGCGCCTGGGACGAAAGTGCCCGGCAGGCGTTTTTATTGGCCGAGCTGGCTAACCGCCGGCCACTGTTCCCCAAAGGCTGGCAGCCCTCAAGCGATGTGCAGGAAGTGCTGGACACCTGCGACATTGTCGCCCGACATGGCAGCGAGGCGCTAAGCACCTATGTCATTTCAATGGCCGGTAAACCGTCCGATGTGCTGGCGGTGCAGTTATTGTTAAAAGAAGCCGGCATCAGCTTCCCGATGCCGGTGGCGCCACTGTTTGAAACGCTAAGCGATTTACAAAATGCGCCGGATTGCATGCGCAAGCTGCTCAGCATCGACTGGTACCGCGGCTATATTAACGGCAAACAAGAGGTGATGATTGGTTACTCCGACTCGGCAAAAGATGCCGGCGTCTTTGCCGCTGCCTGGGCGCAGTACAGTGCGCAGGAAGCCTTAGTGGCCATTTGTCAGCAGGCCAAGGTGCAGCTGACGTTATTCCATGGCCGCGGCGGCACTATTGGTCGGGGCGGCGGCCCGGCCCACGCCGCGATTTTATCGCAGCCGCCAGGATCGTTAGACGGTGGCTTACGGGTAACCGAACAGGGCGAGATGATCCGTTTTAAATTCGGCTTGCCCAAACTCGCCGAGCGCAGTCTGGCGCTGTATGCCAGTGCCGTGCTGGAAGGCATGTTATTACCGCCACCGGTGCCCAAGCAAAGCTGGCGCAGCTTAATGAGCCAGCTGGCAGAAGATTCCTGCGAGGCGTATCGCGCTGTGGTTAGGCACAATAAAGACTTTGTACCGTACTTCCGTGCTGCTACGCCCGAGCAGGAGCTGGGCCAGTTGCCGCTGGGCAGCCGGCCGGCCAAACGTAACCCGACCGGTGGCGTTGAAAGCCTGCGGGCGATTCCGTGGATTTTCGCCTGGTCGCAAAACCGGCTTATGTTACCGGCCTGGCTCGGGGCAGGCTCAGCACTAGCCAAAGCCGCACAGCAGGATAACGCCGTGCTATTGGATGAAATGCAGCAGCAGTGGCCGTTTTTCGCCACCCGCATGTCAATGCTGGAGATGGTGTTTTTAAAAGCTGACAGCGACATTGCTGCTTATTATGACAAGGTACTGGTGCCACAAGCGCTGCAGCATTTAGGCCAGGCGTTGCGCGACCAGCTCACTGCCGACCGTGAGTTGTTATTAAAGCTTATTCACAGCGATACCTTAATGGCGAAAGAGAGCTGGATCCGCGAGTCGATTATGCTGCGCAACACCTATGTTGACCCGCTGCATATTTTGCAGGCCGAGTTGCTGCACCGGGTAAGGCATCAGCCAGATCGGGTTAGCCCAACCATTAGTCGGGCGCTAATGGTGACTATTGCCGGTATTGCCGCCGGTATGCGAAATTCAGGCTGACAAGACTCGTGTGTTACCAGGAAAACCGGCATAATCTGCCGGTTTTCTCTAGCTAAGGGATAACATTTACTCACACCGACACGCCGTAAATACGTCCCTGTAGGCTCGATTACAAACTTCATCCGTGAAGTTTGTCCTTCGGACCAGCGGAGCTGTTCAAATTCGTTCCAGACGAATTTGTCAGGCATCCATGCCGTCAACGGTCGGCTTAGAGTAAATCTTATCCCTTACAAGCATCAGGTTGTCGTCACATGGGTTTATACATATTTCTTGCACTGGTGTCGGCGGTGGCGATGGCCAGTAGCGGTATTATTGCCCGCTTTAGTGGCTTAGCCGCCGCTGAGCTGACGTTTTACCGGTTATTTGTCGGTGGCTTGTGTTTGCTGCTGTTTGTTACGCTTAGCGGCAAGCTTGCGGCGCTAAAAGGTAAACCTGACTGGCGCATGGCGGTTAATGGCATTTTGCTGGCCGGCTTTATGCTCAGTTTCTTGTCTGCCATTGGATACATTAGCTTGGCCAATGCCATCATGTTGGTTTATTTGGCACCGCCTTTGTCGGCCTTTGTCGCCCATTGGTTACTGCACGAAAAGCTCGATCTGCCCGACAGTAGCCTGATTGTGCTGTCGTTTTTCGGTTTTGCCATGTTGCAGCAGTTTAAGTTTGATTTAGTACTAGATGCTGCGCAGCTGCCGGGCTTGCTGCTGGGCCTGGTGTCGTTATTTTCCTATAGCGGCTTTTTGCTGCTTAACCGACGCTCGCAACCGGCGCATTCGCAGCTGCAACGCACCTTTTATCAGCTGTTGATTGGCGCCTGCTGCGTCTTACCGTTTTTAACAGATATGCAAATGCCGCTTGCCGAAGATATGGTCTGGATAGCGCTGGCCGGCATTTTCCCCGGCTTTATTGCCATTTACTGCGCCATTATTGCGCTGCAACATCTGCCCACCCGGGTTTATGCCACGCTGGCGTATTTAGAGCCGGTTACGGTTATTCTGGCCGGCTGGTGGCTGTTTCAGGAAAGCTTAAGCCTGCTGCAACTGGGTGGTGTGCTGCTGATTATCGCCACCGGCTTAGGGCTGGCGCTGCGACATAAGCCGGCCAAAGCCGTGGTGGCAGTGGCCGAGGCGATGAAGCTGTAGCCGTTGCGTTAACTGCGTGGAATAAAATCCAACACAGTGGCGTTAATACAGTAGCGACGCTGACCATTAGGGCCATCGTCAAACACATGGCCTAAATGAATGCCTGACACGGCAGCGCGAATTTCGGTGCGGCGCATACCATAGCGGTTATCAGGTTTTTCAATCACGGCGCCCGCTACCGGGTGGGTAAACGACAGCCAGCCGGTACCGGAGTCAAAGCGGTGGCGGGTGTCAAACAGCGGCGCGCCGCTTAATTTATCGACAAAAACGCCATCGGGTGTGTTTTTAAAAATTTCATATTGCTGACAAAAGCGTGCATCGGTGCCTTTATCAAAGGCCACGTCAAAGGCCTCACTGTCGCCGAGTTTAAACTTACCTAACAGCAGATAAAATTCGTCCGGGCTTACATAGCCCTGGCGGCCAAACACTTCCTTGCCATCCTGCAGCAAAATAATGGTTGGCGTCGCCCAGGTCGGTGAGCTGATACCAAGCCCCTGTAACTGGCTGGCATAGCGGTAGTGCATGGGGATATCACCGCTGTAATGCTTGCCTATATCGGCTTTAAACTTCTCGCAGTAGGGGCAATAGCTTTCTGAGTCTATTACCAGAATATGCTTACCCGTTAACAAGGCGCTGTTGTCTACGCTGGCCGTTTGCACCGCTGGAGTATCAGCAAAGCGCACGCCGGTGCTGTGATCAGGGCAGTAGCCGTTTGGGTTTTTCGCAATATAGTCCTGATGGTAGTCTTCAGCCGGAAAAAACTCGCGCAGTGGCTTAATCTGGGTAGTAATAACGCCAAAACCGGCTTTTGTCAGCAGCGGTTGATATGCTGCTTTTAACTGGCGGGCGGTGGCAGCTTGCGCTTCGCTATTGGTTAAAATAATACTGCGATACTGGGTGCCAATATCGTTACCCTGACGGTTTAGCTGGGTGGGGTCGTGCATCTCAAAGTAGCGTTTTAGCAGGGTATCAAGGCTGACTTGTGCCGGGTTAAAGCGCACCTTTACCACTTCAGCATGGTTATTCGGGTTAAACTGATGGCGCTTTTGCGTGATCACCCGGTAGCGGGGCTCAACGCCATTACCATCGGCATAGCCTGATACCGCATCTATGACGCCGAGCATGGCCTCAAAGCGTTTTTCTACCCCCCAGAAACAGCCGGCACCCACCACAATACTGTCGATATGTTCGGTGGCCGGCATTTTAGCCATTGCACAGCCGGCAAACAGTACACTGAGCGTACATAGCCGGATAAGCTTGCTAAACATGGTTACCTCTGCCTGTCGTTACCTAACTGATGTTACGTAACAGACAGGCAAAAAGTGCAATTGCTTTCAAGGACAGCGTGAATATCGAGCCGGCTTACGCACACCAACACGCCGTAAACCCATCCCTGGGGGCTCGATTCGGCCATCCTGGCCTGCAACGGTTGGCTTAGCCTAATCCGACTCTCATTTATAAAACTCAGCAAACTCCGTTACGGCTTGCAGTGTGCGCTCGATATCGTCGCGGCTGATATCCAGATGACACACCCAGCGCAGCCGCTTAATGCTGCCATTGGCGCTTTGGTAGTTACTGCCGGTCAGCTTAATGCCCCGCTGTGCTAAGTAGGGCACCAACCGCTCGGCTAAGCCAAGCTCGACATCAGTAAATAAAATATTGGTTTGTACCGGCAGCGGCGTAAGCTTGCCCATCAGTGCCGGCAACTGCGCTGCCAGCACGGTTAAACCGTCAGCCAGGCGCTGACAATGGGCATGGTCATCGGCAAGCCGGTTAATGTTGTGCTGCAGCGCATATAAACCGGCGGCGGCCAGCACACCGGTTTGGCGCATGCCGCCGCCCAGCATTTTCCGTACCCGCCGGGCGCGGGCGATAAACTCACTTGAGCCTAACAGCAACGAGCCTACCGGACAGCCTAAGCCTTTGGACAAACATAAGGATACCGAGTCATAACCCTGGCAGAGCTCGCGTGCCATTTGCTGTGACGTTAAGCCATGCTCTGGTGCCAGTGCTACCGCCGCGTTCATCAGCCGGGCGCCGTCGATATGACAGCTTAAGCCTTTGTCTTTGGCCAGCGCGGCGACATTGCGCATATAACTGAGCGGCAATACCTTACCGCCGACACTGTTTTCAATCACAATTAAGCGGGTGCGGGCAAAATGCGGGTCGTCCGGTTTTATTGCTGCGGCAATATCAGCAAGTGCCAGGGTGCCATCGGCCTGCAGTTCCAGTGGTTGTGGCTGAATAGAGCCTAACACCGCCATGCCGCCGCCTTCCCATTTATAGGTGTGCCACTGCTGGCCCACTATGGCTTCATCGCCACGTTGGCAGTGGCTCATCATAGCAATCAGGTTAGTCTGGGTGCCGCTGGGGGCAAATAACGCCGCTTCAAAGCCCAGCATGTCTGCGGCGTAGCGCTGTAACTCCAGCGTGGTGGGGTCATCGTTAAACACATCATCACCCAACGCGGCGCTGAACATGCGCTCTTTCATCGCTAATGAGGGCTGGGTAACTGTATCGCTGCGAAAATCGGCCATGGTGTACTCCACAATTAAGCTGCCAACAGACTAAATCGGCGTTGGGTATTGTGCAATCAGAATGGGGCCAAGTGCAGAACTATTCGCTGAACGTTTTACTGAACTAATCGGCTGAAACAAAAGGGCAGCTGATGCTGCCCGATAAACACACTACGCGAATGAGTTACAGCAATGGCATGGCAGATAACCACAATATCCATGTTGCAACATCTTCACCGCTTCTGATGCGGGCAGGTTGATACACCACGGCCACCTGGCCAGTTTCTGCCACCTGAATATATTGCTGGGGAACGGCGACGGTCCAGGCGCGCTTGGCAGAGGACTCTGTCATATCTTCACGGGCTGATACAAAAAGCATTTTGCCATTCAGTGGCTGGCTGCGGCCTTCAACATATACTTTCACATTCATCGTGTTTGCACTGTAACCAGGAAGCCGCATCCAGGCGGCATAATCCGGCGTAATGGCCGATGCCAGTGGGCCGCCACCAGACTGACTGTAAACATAACCATCGGCATAATGACGAATCAAAGTCGAATCAAGCACTTTTGGCGGCATAACCGGTTCGCCAAAGCGCAATTGCCAGTTGTCCTGCTCGGCAACGATGGTTACAGTTTCAGTTTGCAATACCGCGTATTGCTGGCGCACCGCATTGATGGCGGAGGTGGTGTAAGTGGTACAAGCACTGAGTAAACACAGCAGCACAGCTGATAGTATTAAACGAAGTTTTAGCATGAGACACCTTTTACAGTTTGGTTAATTGTTGGCCGTTATAAATCTCGATACTGGCGTTGGTGAACGCTTGCAGCCGGTAGCCGCGCGCTTCAGTGGTATCTGCTGCGCAGCGCAACCCGGCGCTGCTACCGCCAAGGCGCGCAGCTTCCGCATCGCCACCCAACCGGGCTTGCTCGGTCTGTCCGCCCAGTCGGCTTTGTTCAGACTGGCCAGCCAAACGGCTGGCATCAGCTGTGCCTGCCAATCTGGCCTGGTCTTGTTGGCCGCTAAGCCTGGCCGCATCATTCGTGCCGCCCAATCTGGCTTGTTCAGTGTCTCCGGCAATTCTGCTGTGTTCCTGATCACCGGCAAGTCTGGCTGCGTCGCTGTTACCCGCTAAACGTGCATTGTCTATATCGCCAGCCAAACGTGAGGCGTCGGCAGCCCCGGCCAACCGACTTTGTTCTGCTTGCCCGGCCAGCCTTGCCTGCTCGGCATCACCGCCGACCCGGGCCGGTGCGAGGCAAGGGCACAAATAGACAAAATTGTTGATGATTTGCAGATCCTGAAAGCCGTGTGCTAGCCATACCGGGTGCAGTACGCTGCGTGCAGTGCTGTCAGCTTTCTGTATTAAACGGCAGTCCTGCCATGACTGCGCCTGAACTGGCACCGCACTAAAAAGCAACGTTGATAGCGCTAGATATTTGAATGGCAGTGGCATACCAAGGCCTTTACCTAATATGAAATGATGTTATTCAGCATAATCAGCACAGTGTTTTTTGCCAATATTTTTCAATAAAAAGTGATGTTGTGGCCTAATAAAAAATACAAAAAAAGGCGGCTGACGCCGCCTTTTAAAATGATGTTTATTAATTAATAAAAATTAATTTTAAAATCAACACCAAAGGTACGTGGTTCGTTAACAAAACCGGTCAGGTTATTAAAGTCTACTGCGCCTTTAACGTTGTCCTGATCGGTAATATTACGGCCAAACACGCCGACTTCGTAATTACCTTCGTAATTAATATAGGCTACTCGCAAGCCTGCCTCGTGTTGATTGTCAGTATTGAACTCAGCTGACTCATACAGGAACAGGTTGGTTTTACCCTGCAGCGCAATGTCAGTGTAGACATAGATTTCGCCGCTTGGGATAGGGTAATCGTAACGCGCATTTAGCGTCAGAATGGTCTCTGGTGCTTGTGCAAATGGGTTGCCATCAATAAATGGACGACCTTCGGCATTTACTGGATCAAGGATGGTGCAGTTACCAAAACCACAGCCGCCAACCACAGTGCTGCTGTCTTGAAACTCGGTTTTGTTATAACTGAAGCCACCACCAACACTCAGGTTTGGCAGTACACGATAATCAAAGTCAGTTTCAAAGCCATAGCCAACGCCTTTATCAGCGTTGTCCAGGGTATTGCCATTTAATTCACCGCCAATGACAGAAATTTGCATATCATCAATCGTGTAATAAAACACGGCCGCATTTAAACGCAGCGTATTGTTTAGCAAATCGCTTTTCACACCAAACTCATAAGACATAATAGTTTCAGCGTCAGCGACCGTAGCAGGCTCCGCGAAGGCAATATTACGGCCTTGAATGGATTGGGCGCGGAAGCCATCGGCTACACGGGCAAATAAACTGGTTTTGTCGGTAATGCGGTAGTTGGTACTTAATTCCCAGCTAATTTGATCATCCGTTACTTTGATAGGCGCATTGTCAGGCACAGTAGTGCTGAACGTTTTAGTATCGTCGGTATAACGGATACCGGCTGTAACGTTCCACTTTTCATCAAGCTGATACGTGCCCTGACCAAACAGTGCCCAGCTGGTGTTGCCATGGAACACTAAGGTTGGGTCAATAATACCGCCGACAGTGTTTACACCAAACGTAGAGTCGAAGTAAAAACCTCCAACTTGCCAGCTAAAGGCGTCAGTGGTGTCGCTGGCTAAACGGATCTCTTGTGTGTATTGCTCTAAATCACGCAGTTCATCGCGGGTAGCTGATGGGAACATTATCAGACCAGGACCATAGGTATTCGGGTCAGGGTTAACAAACAAACCACCGTAACCACCATCAATATCACCCTGTGAGAAACCATCTGCGGTCTCGAATGACGAGATACTGGTCAGTGTCATGCCGTCCAGCATAAAGTCGAATTTTAATGAACCGCCCCAGCTGTCGTATTCTTGTGGGTTGTTTACCGTCGCATCGTAGTACACGGTGTCGCGGTCATAATTTTCGTTCAGGTCATTGCTCCCTTTAGTGAAAATATTCGCGCGGAAAACAGATGAGGTACCTTCATAGTTGCGGCTGTGTAAATTTAACAGGGCGTTAAAATCAGCCGTTTCATATAAAAACTGCACGCGGCCTGCACGTTCCTGATAGCCACCCATGGCATCTTTTTCACCCAGGTAAGCATTATCAATCCAGTCGCTGCGGTTTTGTGACAATAGCGACACACGGGCAGATAGCTCGTCAGTTAAACCACCACCCACTGCACCTTCCAGGTTAAACTGGCCTAAGGTGCCGGCGGTAGTTTTTACATAGGCATCAAATTCCTGCCGTGGTTTTACGCTATCGAATTTGATAATACCTGCTGTGGTATTGCGGCCAAACAGGGTGCCTTGCGGGCCACGGATCACTTCTACCTGCTGTACGTCAAACAGTGGGAAGCTTTTTAAAATCACGTTTTCCATCACCACCTCATCCATAATAATGGATACCGGCTGTGAGGCGGCCAGGTCAAAGTCAGTGTTGCCTAAACCACGGATATAAAAACGCGGTGCAACGCGACCGTTCGAAGACTCAGCATACAGGCCTGGCACTTTAACGGCCAGGGCAGTGATGTCATCGCCAGAAGAGAAAATGGCATCGAATTTTTCGCCAGATAAGGTAGCGATAGAAATTGGCACTTCCTGAATGCTCTGTGCCCGCTTCTGGGCCGTAACGGTAATGGTTTCCAGTTCCTGTTCTTTCGCTTCGGTGCCTTTGTCACTTTCCTGTGCCATCAGCACAGGAGAAAGGCCAACTGCTGCGCCAAACAGGGCAGCCTGCAAAGCTACTGACAACGCTGACTTGGTAAATGGTTTCATTAAGGTGAACCTTTTATTGATAATGTTTGCGAAGTTGTGTGTGTTTAGTAGCCGCCAAATTGCTGGAGTGACCACAGCGGGCGCTAAGGCTAAACGTTGGCTAATATAGCAGTTTGTCGCACAAAATGCTCAATTTGACGACGATTAGCGGGTAAATTCTAAGCGTCGTGATCATTATCGTTGTAGGCTCGTAGTAGTTACTGCCATTCACTGCGAGAGCGATATGCCAAATGTGATTTTTGCGTTGCTACTGCTGATGAGCGCCTTGGTGCCGCAGCAAGCCGCCGCCGCCAGTTCTGGTTGGCAAAGTGCCAGCCATTTAAAAGCTGAACTGGTGAGCGAGTATCAACAATTGACAGCGGGCCAAACTGCGCTGCTGGCACTGCATTTTGTGCCCGATGAGCACTGGCATACCTACTGGCAAAACCCCGGCGACTCTGGCCTGGCCACCAGCTTAAGTTGGCAGCTACCTGAGGGCGTAACAGTGGGCGACATTATCTGGCCAACACCCAGCGCCATTGCCTTGCCACCTTTGATGAACTATGGCTTTGAAGGCCAGACCATCCTGCTGTCTGAGCTGAGCTTGCCGGCCGGTTACAGCGCCGATACCGTGCAAATTGGCCTGACAGCAGACTGGCTGGTGTGTGAAGAGGTGTGCATTCCGGCCAGCGCCAGTTTTAGTTTAAGCCTGCCGGTTGGCGCTGATGCCGTGCTAGCAGAGCAGTATCAGCCGCTGTTTGCTGAGGCAAAAAAGCGCTTACCTAAGCCGCTTAACGCCAGTGGCCGATTTGATACCTCGGGTGCCGCTTTTTCTGCGCTGATTGACTTACCGCAGGCGCTTAATGTCAGCCAGTTTTTTGTCGCTGCCTCTGAGCTGGTTGATCACGCGGCCGAGCAGCAAATTGTGTTGAATAACAATCAGCTGAAGCTGCAGCAGCCACTTAATACCTATTTCTCTGCTGCGCCTGATGCACTCGAGGTGGTGCTGGTCACTGATAGCGGTGCCTACAGTGTGCTGCTTAATAAAGCCAGCGACAGCGCTACCGATATTCTGATCACCCAGGGCCAGCAAGCGGCTACGCCGCTGTGGCTTATTTTGCTGCTGGCGGCCAGTGGTGGCTTGCTGCTGAATTTAATGCCCTGTGTATTTCCGGTGTTGTCACTTAAAGCCTTAAGCCTGGCCAGTAACAGTCAGCAGCGACAGGCGCAGCAGCGTGATGCCCTGTTTTACAGTGCAGGCGTGGTGCTAAGTTTTGCGCTGTTGGCGCTGCTGTTGATAGCGCTACGTGCCGCCGGGCAGGCTGTGGGCTGGGGCTTTCAGCTGCAAAACCCCTATTTAGTCGCGCTGTTGGTGTATTTGCTGTTTGCGCTGGGGTTAAGTTTATCCGGCGTGGTGCAATTTGGTTTAGGGCTAATGAACAGCGGCGGTAGTTTAGCCAGTGCCAAAGGGGGCAAGGGGGCCTTTTTTACCGGGGTGCTGGCGGTGGTAGTGGCCAGCCCGTGTACTGCGCCTTTTATGGGCACTGCACTGGGTTATGCGGTCGGCCAAAGCGCAACCGTGGCGCTAACGGTGTTTGTTGCGCTGGGTCTGGGTATGGCACTGCCGTTTTTACTGCTGGCCTTTGTGCCGGGTTTTGCCCGGCTATTACCCAAGCCCGGTGCCTGGATGGAAAGCTTTAAGCAATGGCTGGCCTATCCGCTGTATTTAAGTGCGGTGTGGCTGCTGTGGGTGTATGGCCGCCAAACGGGTATTGATGCACAGGCATTGCTGTTAATTGGGGTGGTGTGTGTTGCCGCGGCTTGCTGGCTATGGGGCCGCAGGCAGCTGGCACAGGCGGGTAAAGTCAGTACAGCGCTGGCGCTAATGTTATTACTGCTGGCACTGGTGTTGCCGGCACTAACGTCTGGCACAAGCGATAACGCCACGCAACCGCAAAGCAGCAGCCAACACTGGCAAAGCTGGTCGGCAGCAAAGCTGCAACAGCTAAAGGCAGAGGGTAAGCCGGTACTGGTGAACATGACCGCCGATTGGTGTATCACCTGTTTAGTCAACGAGCGGGTGGCGCTGAATACCGAAAGCAGTAAGGCGGCGCTGGCGCTATATGATGTGACCTATTTAAAAGGCGACTGGACGTTGCGTGATGCCGCCATTACTGAGTACTTACGTTTGTACCAGCGCGATGGTGTGCCATTGTATGTGCTGTATTGGCCTGGCCAGCCACCGGAAGTGCTGCCACAAATTTTAACCCCCGACACCCTCGCTACCACTCTGGAGCGGCTGAGTCGGCAACCTTAAGCTAAACAAGACAATAAAAGGAGTAATGCAGATGAAATTACGTCAACTGGCTTTAGCAGCCTCTGCGGCTGTGTTTTCACTTGGTTTGGCTGCTGCACCTCAGATAGGTGCGCCGGCGCCGGACTTTACCGTGGTGGATTCCAAGGGTAACAGCCACAGTTTAAAAGATTTTGCCGGTAAAAATGTGGTGCTGGAGTGGACTAACCATGACTGCCCCTTTGTGGTTAAACACTACAGCGGCAATATGCAGGCACTGCAAGCCGATATGACAGCGCAGGATGTGGTATGGCTGAGTGTCATTTCTTCCGCGCCGGGCAAACAGGGCCATGTCAGCGGCGCCAAAGCGGATGAGTTGACCGCCAGCCGCAGTGCCAAACCCACCGCTGTGGTATTTGATGAAAGCGGTGTTGTGGGCAAAGCCTATGACGCCAAAACCACACCGCATATGTACGTAATCGACAAGGCCGGCGTACTGCAGTATATGGGCGGCATTGACAGCATTCCGTCGGCCAAGGTTGACGACATCGCCAAAGCCACACCCTATTTTGCCAATGCGGCTAAAGCCGTGCTAGCTGGGCAAACACCGGATCCGGCGGTGACCAAGCCGTATGGTTGCAGTATTAAATACTAAGCAAAAGCGCTTATAAAGACACCACGGCTAAGTAGATGGCAGTGGTGTCTTCATGTGACGAGGAGTTGTTGTTTTGGCACTTAGCGCTCAGGCAAAGCGTGTAGCAACTGCATCAGCTGCGACATATTGGCCAGGCTATGGCGCTGCATAATCAAATCGCGGCCCAGCTGCAGTGCTTTGGCTTCGCAGGTGCCGCGCACAGTGCTGTCGCTAATGCTGTCCAGATCGGCAACATGGGCCAAACCTACTGTGCGGCGAATTAGCTCACAGCCGGCGTAGCCTAAAGTGTCAGCCCACACCTGCTGCATAAAACGCTGCTGATACAGGCTATTTTGCAGGGCCGGCTCGCGGCATTCGTTACTCATCAGCTGTGTGAACTGGGCAGAAAATTCCTGCCACAAGCGTTGTACTTGCGACACAAGATAGTCCTGCTGCTGTTGCCGGGCGTCTGTATCTTGCGTCAGGCCAAAGTGGCCCAGATAGTTTAGGAGCAAGTTGCCAATTAAACTGCCAACATCAAAACCAATCGGGCCATAAAAGCCAAACTCGGCGTCGATAACTTTGCAGTTTTCTTCGTTAATAAAAATGCTGCCGCTGTGCACATCGCCATGCAGTAACGCCTGAGGCTTGGATAAAAAATCGGCCTTAAGCTGTGCCACTTCGGCCTGCAGCGCTTCGTCATGCCAAAGCTGCTGCGCCTGCTGGCGAATTTCGCTGTGAATATTATTGCGCTCGTGGTTGCAGTAAGGGTCGGTAAAAAATAAATCTTCGGTGATCAGGCACAGTTCCGGGTTTAAAAACTTACCCACCTGCTGCTTTTTATTCGGCCCGGTTAGGGCAAAGTCGCTGGTGTAAAACAACGTATTGGCCAGGTAGCTGGCCATTTGCGGCGCTAAGTGGGCAAATTGTTTACCGCTTATCAGCTCAGTGCGCAAAATGCGGTAGTGCTTTAAATCTTCCATTAAAATGGCGGCTTGCTCAGCATCATAGTGCAGTACTTCTACTGTGTGCTCGGGGCAGAGTTTGCGGTGTTTTAGCAGCACTTGCGCTTCAATACGGGCTCTGTCAATCGTCAATGGCCAGCTTTCGCCGACACAACGGGCATAGGGCAGTGCTTGTTTCACAATCAGGCTGGTGCCCTTGTCATTGCTTACCCGAAACACCAGGTTCAGGTTGCCGTCGCCAAATTCCTCACAGCTTAATTTGCTGTGATCGCCGAATAAACCACTGTGTTCATCGGCAAAACGCATAGCATCTTCAGTGCTAAAAGTATGGTACTCAGCCATTGCAGTCTCTTACTTGTGTTGATAAACGCCGGCCTGCATAATCGCAAACCTGATAGACGTCTGCAACGCCAAACAGGAATAAGCTATGAAAAACCTGACCGCCCTTAGCCTGAAAACCGAGCAAGGCCTGCTTTATGTGCTGGACCAAACCTTACTGCCCCAGCAGCAGCGCTGGCTGGCGTGCCGTACGGTGGCCGAGATGGTGGCTATGATTAAAGCGCTGCAGCTGCGCGGCGCGCCAGCCATTGGTATTGGCGCCTGTTTATTGCTGGCGTATCGGGCCAGTGTCGGCGACAGCCGCCAGCAGTTACTGCTGGATGCCGAAGTGCTGCGCGCCGCACGCCCTACCGCGGTAAACCTGATGAATAACCTTGATAGCATGCTGGCCGCCCTGCAACAGCCGGATTTTAAAGCCGCTGCCATTGCCTGCGCCGAGCAGCTGTTTGCCGAAGATGTCGCGCTGTGCCAGCGCATGGCCGAACATGGCGCGGCGCTGGTGCAACAGGGCGAGCAGCTGCTTACGCATTGTAATACCGGCGGTTTGGCCACTGCCGGCGTCGGCACAGCGCTGGGGGTAATTAACCTGGCGCATCAGCAAGGCAAAAACATCCGCCTGTGGGTAGATGAAACCCGGCCGTTATTGCAAGGCGGGCGTTTAACGGCCTGGGAGTGCCAGCAGCTGGGCATCCCGTATCAGCTGATCTGCGACAATATGGCCGCCATGTTAATGGCGCGCGGCCAGGTTGACCGTATTTTTGTCGGCTCGGACCGCATCGCTGCCAACGGCGATTTTGCCAATAAAGTCGGCACTTACTCCTTAGCTGTGCTGGCGCACTACCACAAGGTGCCGTTTTATGTGGTGGCGCCGCACACGACGGTCGATTTAGCCTGCGCCGATGGCAGCGCCATTCCGATAGAGCAGCGCCACGGTGATGAAGTGCGCGGTGTCAGCGGTGGTTTTGGTAGTGCCATTTGGGCACCCGAGCAAGCACCGGTATTTAACCCGGCCTTTGATGTCACCCCGGCTGAACTGGTCACCGGCTGGGTGCTGGACACTGGCGTGTATACCCAGGCTGATATCGCCGCTGGCGCGCTGCAGCAGTTTACCTGATTTATAAGAGCATAAAAAAAACAGCGTTATCCGGGGAGATAACGCTGCATACACACGGGGGAGTGTAGTTAAACAACAGTTAACAGGCGCTTACTCTGTTAGCTGAAGCGTGGCACGGGCGCTTACTCCGGGCCACTATCTGCCGGGGGCAGAATAGGGTTTGGCTAGTCAGCCGATACCATGGCCAGGTCTAAGCCGTTGTTGGCTTTGTTTAACGCCAGCTCCAGCCGCTGCAGGTTATGCAGGCTAACGTCGCTGCGGCTTAGTTCTGCTGCGCGGCTAAAATCGGCCAGCGCGGCCAGGTTGTTGTTTTGTAACAGGCGCAGTACGCCGCGGTTAGTTAAGGCATAAGCGCGCATTTCACGCTTGTCGCTGCTGCTAACCATGTGCAGCTGCTGGGCGGCTGATACCGCGTTGTCGCAGGCGGTGGCGGCTTTATCCAGCTGGGCGCTTTTCGTAAAGCCCACGCACAGGCTCATTTGGCGTGAGAAGTTATCAACTTCAACGCTGCTGTTGAGTGTTTCGCTGATACCCTGATCAAACTGACCGGCCTGTAGCGCGGTAACGCCAGGGGTATCTTCAATAAGGACCATTTTATAGCCGTTGGTGTTGGCTGATGCGAGAAATGAACCTGAGGCCATTAGCATCAACGCCAAAGTACTGCCTAATTTAACTGATCTCGCTTTCATAGTGTGTCGCTCCCAATTTCCCATCCAGGCAGCCGCTGTCGGTCTGCAGGTGTAAGTTTGAGCAAAAGCACTAGAACTGACAAACGATAAAAAAAAATGCGATAAGTGAATTTAATTCACCTATCGCACTACTATGACTGTCATCTGTTGGGGTTAGCCAGCCGTGAGAAAGGTTTGGTAGCTAAGGTTGTTACTTACCTGCTGATACTGATAACCCAACTTATCCAGATAAGCAGCAATATCGCTATGGTTAGCCACTTCAAAGCCCGCCAGCACATCGCCAGTGGCGGCACCGTGGTTACGGTAGTGAAACAGCGTAATATTGCAGTGCTCGCCCAGGGTATTTAAGAAATTCATCAGCGCGCCGGGGTATTCCGGAAAGTTAAACTGATACACCTGCTCTTGCAGCTGGCGTGGCGGCATACCGCCGACCATATGCCGCACATGCAGTTTGGCCAGCTCATCATCCGATAGATCCTGAAATGCATAACCAGCGCTGCTGAGCAATTCTTTTACCGTGTTTAGCTCCTGCTGGCCGTGGCGCAGTTTAATGCCAACGAAGATATGCGCTTTGTTATCGCTGGCGTAGCGGTAGTTAAATTCGGTTATTGCCCGCCCGCCCAGCGTTTGGCAGAAACGGCGGAAGCTGCCTTTTTCTTCCGGTATGGTCACGGCAAACACGGCTTCTTTTTTCTCGCCCAACTCGCAGCGCTCTGACACATAACGCAGCGTATCAAAATTTAAATTGGCACCACTTAACACGGCTGCAAGCTGCTGCGGCTTGGCCAGGACACTGTTTTTTAGCTGCTGACTGTATTTTTTTAAACCGGCTAAAGCTAAAGCACCAGCGGGTTCAGCGACGGCGCGTAAATCATCAAAGATATCTTTAATAGCAGCACAGATTTCATCGCTGGACACCGTCACCACTTCATCGCAAAAGCGCTTGGCCAGGTTAAAGTTTTCTGTACCGATACGCTTTACCGCCACGCCATCGGCAAATAAGCCAACCCGCTCCAGCGTAACCGGCTGCCCGGCGTCCAGCGCGGCTTTTAAGCAGGCGGCATCTTCTGGCTCTACGCCTATTACTTTGACATTGGGCTGTATCGCCTTGATATACACCGCCATACCTGCCATGAGCCCGCCGCCGCCAACTGGAATAAATACGGCGTTTAGCTGGTTATGCTGGCTCAGTAGCTCTTTGGCTACGGTGCCCTGGCCTGCAATGACGTCACTATCATCAAACGGTGGGATATAAATGGCACCTTCGGTATTGGCCAGATTAATGGCGTAGCTGTTGGCTTCATCAAAGGCGGTGCCGTGCAGTACCACATTACCACCCAAAGCTTTTACTGCGGCTACTTTGATCTCGGGCGTGGTGATCGGCATTACGATAGTGGCCTTTAGGCCCAACTTGCTGGCCGATAACGCCACACCCTGGGCATGGTTACCGGCTGAAGCGCACACCACGCTGGCATCGGGGTTTTGCTGCTGTACTTTATGCAGTTTGTGAAAGGCACCACGCAGTTTAAACGAGTACACTGGCTGCTTATCTTCGCGCTTTAGCAGCACATTGTGCCCCAGCCGCTGGCTCAGTTTTGCCATGGCATCCAGCGGGGTTTCTACCGCGGCTTGATATACCGGCGACAGCAGAATTTCACGCAGATACTGCTGCATTAAGTCGGTATCTGTCTGTGTTGTTGGTACTGTTGCCAGGTTACTCATTGTTACTCCAAAGCTTTTATCTTTACTGCTTGTGCCATCCGAGACACTTAAATTTCGAGCGCAGACAGGTAACGGCTAAGCGGGGCGTCTCCAGCAGGGATGCTGGAGAGGAGTTTACATGGACGTATTTACAACGTCCCCGCGTGTTGTTACCTGTTGTAGCCTGCGACTACTATTAAAGCTCACGGCAAGGAAATGCTCTTTTCGCCGCCTTCAACGGCACATCCCTGTGCTGTCTCAGCCTCCGCGGCATCCCTGCCGCTGCTGCAAGAGCACACCTTGCCCATCGCCTTGTGTTTTGCTATTCAATCTTCCAGTTTACTCAGATCCCGCACCGCACCTTTATCTGCACTGCTGGCCAGCAGGGCATAGGCTTTCAATGCAGCGCTAACAACGCGCTCACGGTTCTGCGGTTTCCAGCCTTGCTTGCCTTTGGCATCCATCGCGGCGCGCCGTGCTGCCAGCTCGTCATCGCTGATTGCAATGCCAATTTTGCGCTGGGGGATATCAATTTCTATGGTGTCACCTTCCTGCACCAGCGCGATAGCACCGCCGCTGGCCGCTTCCGGCGACACATGGCCGATAGATAACCCCGAAGTACCGCCAGAGAAACGGCCGTCAGTGATTAAGGCGCAGCTTTTGCCTAAGCCCATCGATTTTAAATAACTGGTCGGGTACAGCATTTCTTGCATACCCGGGCCGCCTTTAGGGCCCTCGTAGCGGATAATGACGGCATCACCAGCCACGATTTTGCCTTTTAAGATGGCCTCTACCGCGTCGTCCTGGCTTTCAAAAATGCGCGCCCGGCCGGTAAAGACTAAGCAGTCTTCATCAACGCCGGCGGTTTTTACGATACAGCCATTCGGCGCCAGGTTGCCAAACAAAACCGCTAAGCCGCCATCTTGCGAGTACGCATGTGCTTTACTGCGGATACAGCCCTGCTCGCGGTCGTCATCTAAGGTTGGGTAGCGGCAATTTTGTGAAAACGCCTGCGTAGTGCGGATCCCGGCCGGGCCGGCCAGATACATTTGTTTGGCGTCTTCATTGCTGGTGGTTTTAATGTCCCACTGCTCCAGCACAGCGGCTAAGCTGGAGCCGGCCACATGCGGCACGTTAGGGTTTAATAAACCGGCACGGTTTAACTCGGCCAGAATACCGATAACACCCCCGGCGCGGTGCACATCTTCCATATGGTATTTCTGCGTCGACGGCGCCACCTTGCACAGGTGCGGCACGATACGCGATAAACGGTCGATATCATTCATGCCAAAATCAACGCCGGCTTCTATCGCTGCCGCTAATAAATGCAGTACCGTATTGGTCGAACCGCCCATGGCGATATCCAGCATCATGGCGTTTTCAAAGGCGGCTTTATTGGCAATGCTACGCGGCAGTGCCGAGACGTCATCCTGTTTGTACCAGCGGTTGCACAGCTCCATAATTCTGAAACCTGCCTGAACAAATAACGCTTTGCGGTCGGCATGGGTGGCCAATAGCGAGCCGTTACCGGGCTGGCCTAAGCCTAAAGCTTCCACCAGGCAGTTCATTGAGTTGGCGGTAAACATGCCCGAGCAGCTGCCGCAAGTCGGGCAGGCGCTGCGCTCAATTTGTTCGCTTTGCGCGTCGGTAACGTTGGGGTCAGCCGCTGACACCATGGCATCGACTAAGTCCAGCTTGATAATTTGATCCGACAGCTTGGTTTTACCGGCTTCCATCGGCCCGCCAGAGACAAAGATCACCGGAATATTTAACCGCAGCGCCGCCATTAACATGCCCGGCGTAATCTTGTCGCAGTTAGAAATACACACCATGGCATCGGCGCAGTGGGCGTTGATCATGTACTCCACGGAGTCGGCAATCAGCTCGCGTGACGGCAGGCTGTACAGCATACCGCCATGGCCCATAGCAATACCATCATCTACCGCTATGGTGTTGAATTCTTTAGCGATACCGCCAGCCTCATTAATGCTGTTGGCTACCAGTTTGCCTAAATCGCGCAGGTGCACATGGCCGGGCACAAACTCAACAAAAGAGTTAACAACAGCGACTATCGGTTTGCCAAAATCGGTATCTTTCACGCCGGTGGCTCGCCACAGTGCGCGGGCGCCCGCCATATTGCGGCCTTCGGTAACGGTGGCAGATCTTAACTTTGGCATTGCGGTACTCCGTGTAATCGGTAAATAAAAAGTATAGGGTTAGCTGGTATCAATATTGGGCTCAGGCGCTTAATACTGCCAGCTCACTGCCGGCCAGCTCCAGCTGTTGTACGTCGTATAGCTTATGCAACTGACTGGTTAATAAATGAATCGGCTTGTCACCGCTGACACTTAATGTTATTGCCACACTGCGGCTATCGGCGCGTGGCGTCATTTGCAGGCCGGTAAGCTGATAACCGCGATAGCGGGTCACCTGTAACAGGCGCTCAACGACGGCCGGGGTATTGGTCGCGGTGATATTCAGGGTATGGTTCATGCTTTTGCCTCCGTGATCATCTCTTCATTAGCAGCGCCCGGCGGTACTAATGGCCAAACGTTGTCTTTATCGTCTATACAAACATGCAGTAAGTAAGGGCCAGGCCAGGTAAACATGGCTTCCAGTGCATCGGCTACTTCATCTTTGCGGGTGATGCAGTGGCCGGGTATGGCAAAGGCGGCGGCCAGGGCGACAAAATCCGGGTTGTCGGACAAGTCGGTTTCGCTGTAACGCTCGTTAAAAAACAGCTGTTGCCATTGTTTCACCATGCCCAGGCGCTGGTTGTCGATTACGACAATTTTTACCGGCAGGCGAAAGCGTTTAATAGTCGCCAGCTCCTGCACATTCATCATAAAAGAGCCGTCACCGCTAACGGTGATAACAGTATCTTGCGGCCGGGCTAATTTGGCGCCGATAGCGGCCGGCAGGCCAAAGCCCATAGTGCCTAAACCACCGCTGGATAAATGATTACGCGGGCTGTTAAAGCGCATGTGTTGTGCCACCCACATCTGGTGCTGACCAACATCACACGCAACCACGCTGTTATCCGGCATGCGTTCACTTAATTGCTTAAGCATTAAAGGCGCGTAAATACGCTCGCCCGGATGGTCATAGCGCCAGCCGTATTGCTGTTTTAACTGGGCGCAATGTGCCAGCCAATCAGTACAGTCATTGCTGGCGCTGATGGCAGGCAGAATTTGCTTCATATCACCCAACAGTGCGGCATCAGCAAAGCGCACTTTGTTGATTTCAGCCGGGTCGATATCGACATGAATAACTTTGGCCAGCGGGGCGAATTTTTGCAGGTTGCCGGTTACCCGGTCATCAAAACGGGCGCCTAAACAGATCAGTAAATCGCATTGCTGCACGGCTAAATTGGCGGCCTGGGTACCATGCATACCCAGCATGCCCAAATAATGTGGGTTATCTTTTGCCACCGAGCCCATGGCTTTTAAGGTGGTAACAGACGGCATTGGGTTAGCCGCTAAAAACTGCTGCAACTGCGCCATAGCGCCGGCCATATGCACGCCACCGCCGATATAGGCAATCGGCTTTTTCGCCGCCGCGATTAACGCGCGCGCTTTCGCCGCATTAGCCAGTGAGGTTGCAACAGGCGCAGGTTTAGCGTTGGTGTTAGCTTCAGGTTCATAATCGATATTTGCCAGCTGCACGTCTTTGGGGATATCTACCAACACCGGGCCGGGGCGGCCACTTTGCGCGATGGCAAAGGCTTCGTTTAACGTAGCCGCCAGCTCATCGACACTGCGCACCATAAAGCTGTGTTTGGTCACCGGTAGGCTTAAGCCTAATACATCAATTTCCTGAAAGGCATCAGTGCCCATAACCGCTTGCGACACCTGGCCGGTAATGGCCACTACCGGCACCGAGTCGAGCATGGCATCGGCCAGTGAGGTGATTAAATTGGTCGCGCCCGGGCCAGAAGTGGCCATACAAACGCCAACCTTACCACTGGCACGGGCGTAGCCAATGGCAGAAAAGGCGCCGCCTTGCTCATGCCGGCACAGATAGTGTTTTACCGTGCTTTGGTACAAGGCATCGTAGATAGGCATAATGGCACCGCCGGGGTAGCCGAAAATGGTATCGACCCCGTGTTGTTGCAGCACCTTAAGTACCAATTCTGCGCCTGTCATTTTTTGTATCCTTGTTATGCTAAACCGCTTTTTTCAAGGCCCGGAAACGACAAAACCCCCGGTCCTTGCGGAGCGGGGGTTTTGTTGGAATTCGCTTGCTAAGCTACTTTTTTTCCAAAACACCGCCCCCGCGGAGATTAATAATCACCACGACCACGAGGACAATAATGTTCAGAACAGCAGCTAAACGCATAATGTGTGTCTTACTTATTTTCTTGGTTAAAATTCGTTTTAGTTATGTTGATCTGTCATGCAGATCGAATTGCTATTAGAAATAGCCGTCTATCAGTCTGAAGTCAACTGATTTTTGTCATTAGCTAAAAAATAGTCAGTTTGCACCTGAAGTGATGGGCAACGTACACTTACGCTATTCGTCAACTTGCGTGGTGGCCTGTGGATCAGTTAGAGCTGTTTGACCTGCCCAATCCTTGTATCGGTGTGTGCCAAAGCAACAGCCGCGGTTATTGTATCGGCTGCCTTCGCTCGCGTGATGAACGCTTTAACTGGCATCAGAAACCGGTAGAAGAGCGTGCCCATATTTTAAAGCTGCTGACACAGCGCCGGGCGCGGCTTAATGCAAAAGCGAAAAAAGAGCCCGACGCACCGCAAAGCGGTGAGTCACTGGATCTGTTTTAACCAAGCTAGGCTTTTTTAATTAAACCGATTAAAAACAGCAGTACCACAGCGCCAACGGTTGCCGTAATCAGCGAGCCGACTAAACCATAAGAGGCCAGCCCCACCGCACTAAATAAAAAGCCACCGATAAAAGCGCCGACAATGCCTACCACCATATTGCCCAGCAAGCCAAAACCACGGCCTTTCATCATGTTGCCGGCCAACCAGCCGGCGATAGCGCCGATAATTAAAAACAGTATGAAGTTCATCGCCATTCCCCTTTTGTTATTGGTTAACCCAAGACAGCGGGTTAGCTAAAGCCTAGCGGCTATAACAGGAATTACAAATAAACTAGCAACTTACGACATCAGCAGTTTAAGCTCCTGCTCGCTTAGAGCGCGATACTCCCCCTCGGCCAAATCATCAGGCAACTGCAGGCCGCCTATTTTTTCGCGGTGTAGCCGCACCACTTTATTACCGATAGCCGCAAACATGCGCTTTACCTGATGGTAGCGCCCTTCATGAATTGTCAGCAGGGCTTCATTATCGCCAATAAGCTCGAGTTCAGCGGGTAGGGTGGCGGTTTTTTCATTGCGTAGCATTACGCCTACAGCAAATTGCTGCACCGCCTCTGTAGGGATGGGGTCTGCCGTCCAGACGCGATAGGTTTTGGCTACATGATGCTTAGGGCTGCTAATGCGGTGCGACCACTGGCCATCGTCGGTTATCAGCACCAGGCCGGTGGTGTCTAAATCAAGCCGGCCAACGGTGTGCAGCCGCTCAACTAAGGGTTCGTCCAGCAGGGTGAAGACAGTATTATGGTCCGGATCGTCAGTAGAGCAGACATAGCCCTCGGGCTTGTGCAGCATAAAATAGCGCAGGCCCAGCAGTTTTAGCGGTTCGTCATCCAGACACACTTCATCAGTGTCTTTTAACTGCAGCGCCGGCTGTTTTACGATTTGCTGGTTTACGCTAACCCGCTGTTGCTTAACCACTTTACCGGCCTGGCTACGGGTCAGGCCGGTACAGTCGCATATAAATTTGTCTAAACGCATACATCACCTGTAAATCCCCGTCCTACTTAACGCTGCAGCGTTGTTGGCTGCGCTTTCTCACCCTAATCACATAGCATGTCTATGCTCATAGGGATTCGTTCGCTTGCCGCCTAGCTACAACTTTAACTAGTTTGGGTATTTGGTCAGTGTAACCAAATTTGGTTTGTTCGTCGCTATTTTACTGCGTTAGCGCCGAGACAATAAAGTTTGGGTTACGCAGGTTTTCCCGCTGATACACTTTGTCACTAATGCCATCAAAGCTGACAGTTGCTCCGGCTTCCAATGCAATAATATGGCCGGCACCGGTGTCCCATTGCATGGTAGGGCCAAAGCGCGGATACACATCGGCACTGCCCTCAGCGACCAAACAAAACTTTAATGAGCTCCCGACGGGCACCATATCGTGCCTGGCAAACTGTTGCAGATAACCGGCCAGATCAGGGCTGGGGTGACTGCGGCTACCGACCACCCGCACGGTGTCGCCCGGTGTGGCTACCGCAATGGCCTTGCTGCTTGCGCCTTGTTTTAAAAACGCGCCCTGGCCTTTAGCGGCATAGTAGGTTTTATTCAGCACCGGCGCATGAATAACACCCAGCACCGGCTCGCCTTGTTCAATCAGCGCGATATTCACGGTGAATTCGCCATTACGCTTAATAAACTCTTTAGTGCCATCTAAGGGGTCTACCAGCCAATAGCGCTGCCAGGTTTGTCGGATATCCCAGCTGATATCGGCTGCTTCTTCTGACAATATCGGCAGCTCGGGCGTTAGTGCGGTTAACGCTTTAACAATCAGCTGATGCGCGGCTAAATCGGCCGCAGTCAGTGGTGAGTCATCAGCCTTGCCGGTGATATTAAAGGCGGCGTTATCTTGCTGATATACCGCCAGGATCGCCTGACCGGCTTGTTCAGCGATATCGATAATTGCGGGTAAATAACTCATCAGATAATGTTCCTTTCTTTCAGCAACGCCAGCAACTGCTGCACACTATCTTGGAGCGAGGTCAATGAGGTGTCCAGCACCAAATCGGCTGCTTCGGGTGCTTCGTAAGGGTCGGAAATACCGGTAAAGTGGCTGATTTCACCGGCACGGGCTTTTTTATACAGGCCTTTAACATCGCGCTGCTCGCACACTTCCAGCGGCGTGGCGATATGCACTTCAATAAACTTGCCCGGTGGAATAAAGCTTTTCACCAGTTCGCGCTGATTACGATAGGGTGAGATAAAGGCGCTTAGCACCAGCAAACCAGCGTCGACCATTAAGCCGGCGACGGCACCGACGCGGCGCAGGTTTTCGGTTCTTTCCTGTGCGCTAAAGCCTAAATCGGCACACAAGCCATGGCGCACATTATCGCCATCGAGCAAATAGGTGTGTTTACCCTGGGCGGCCAATGCTTGCTCTAACGCATTGGCGACAGTCGATTTGCCTGAGCCGGATAAGCCGGTAAACCAGATCACCGCGCTTTTATGGCCAAATAACGCCTCGCGGCTTTGCGCATTAATGTCGTGTTGTTGCCATTTAATATTGTGTGCGTTCATGCAATTTCTTCACTTAAAACGGATAAATCAGCGGCAGAAAGATCAGCACTACCGACGAGTATGCCAGGGCCATCGGCACGCCCAGACGAATATAGTCTTTTAGCTGATAGTTACCGGCCGAATACACCATCAGGTTAGTCTGATAACCAAAAGGTGAGATAAAACTGGCCGAAGCGCCAAAGGCTACCGCCATAAAAAACGGCACCGGGTCAACGCCCAGATTTTGTGCGATGGCATAGGCAATCGGGAAGGTGAGTGCCGCGGCGGCGTTGTTGGTGACCAACTCGGTAAACAGCCAGGTGGCGATAAATACTGCTATAAGAGCGCCATAAGCGCCATAGCCATCGACCAGACTAATTAATCCGTTAGCGACACTGCCGGCCACACCGGTTGTTATCATCAGCTGGGCCAAACCGATGGCTGAGCCAACAATGACCCAAAGCTCCAGCGGAAAACGGTTTTTTATCTCGTTAATGCTCACCGCACCACCTGCGACATAAAGCAGTAGCAACACCGGCAGGCTTTTAATCAGTGGCACCAGCTCCAGTACCGACAGCGTCAGCGCCAGCGCAAAGCTGGCCAGCACCCAATGGCTGCGCTTTTTGGGTAGCGGGGTAGCGATAGACAGGCCATTAACGTAAATAAATTCCTGATTAAGCTGGTGCTGGCCGGGAAAATGTTTACCGACCGATAAAATCAGCACATCGCCGGCGTGCAGCACTAAATCGCCCAGGCCGCCCTGTAAGCGCTCATGGCCGCGGCGCACCGCTATTACCACCGCATCATATTCATGGCGAAAACGGATTTGCTTTAAACTTTTACCCACTAAGCGCGAGCTGTAGCTGAGTACAGCTTCCAGTAGCTCGCCCTGATGCTCGTCGCGGCGCAGCAGCTCCAGGCCGGGGAATTGCTGTAAGCGCGACACCGCTTCAATATCGCCGACAAAGCGCAGTTCATCACCGGCGCTGATCACCGTGTCCGGTGTAACCGGGCAAATACGCTCCTTGCCGCGCTGAATCTCGGCTAAAAACAGTGCCTGTAGCTCACGCAGTTGGTTTTGCTCTACCGTTTTACCTATTAACTGGCTGTCGCTGCGCACATGGGCGGTTAAATAATAGGGTGTAGCTTGCTGATCGTTTTTGCTGTTGTCCGGCAGCCAGCGGCTGCCTATCACCAGTACAATAGTGCCGGCGGCCAGTACCAGCACACCCAGCAGAGTAAAGTCGAAAAAGCCCAGACCCGGCTGGCCGCTTTGTTCAACAAAACCGTTAACGATTAAGTTAGTGGAGGTACCGATTAGCGTTAACATGCCGCCTAAAATGGCGCTGTAGGATAACGGCAACAGCAACTTAGACGCCGCAAAGTGGTTATGATGCCTAAGCGACGACATTAAGGTAGACACCACCGCGGTGTTGTTAATAAAGGCCGACATAAAGGCGCTGGATAAGCTAAGCCGGGCGATAACACTGGCCAGGCGCTTGCCGGCAAAACCGCGACTTAACCAGCTGACTAATTGCGACTTTTCAATGCCAATCGACACTAATAGCAGCAAAAGTAGCGTAATTAGTGATGGGTTGGCGAAATTTTCCAGTGCTTTGTTCAGTGGTAACCAGCCGACCAGATAGCTAAGCAACAGGGCGCCGCCAAACCACAGCGCCGGTGAGCGTTTACTGAAGATCAGTGCCGCTACCAGCGCCAGCAGCAGCAGGATCACACCGTACTGCTGATACGCCATCAGGCTTTGCCCTTCAGTAGCTCACGCACATCCTGCGCTCCCCAGTGCGGGAAGTGTTTGCGGATCAGTGCATTTAACTCCAGCTCAAAAGCGCTGATGTCGGCCGCGACCGGTTTTTCTTCTGCCAGCACGTTCTGGATAATACCGGCCGCTACAGTGGCATTGGTCAGACGGTCAATCAGAATAAAATTACCGGTACCGGGCTGGTTTTTAAAGGTGTCCAGCGGCTGGGTTTCAGTCAGTTCCAGCTCAACCAGCGCAATGTCATTCATTGCTACCTGCTCAGCGGCCTCCTGTGCCAGCGTATTCACGTTTACCTTGTGGTTTAGTCGGTTAATGCTGACACTGCTTTTGCGTGTCGCCAGTTTTAAGTCATACAGCCGGCCGGTTTGCAGCGGTTGATCGTTAAACCACACCAGATACGCCAGTGCGCGGTTGGTCAGGTTAACCGTTTCATCTGACGGCACCAGCCAGTCGCCGCGGCTGACATCAATTTCATCATTCAGCGTAATGGTGATGGCCTGGCCCGCAATGGCCGAGGGTTGCTCGCCTTCAAAGGTTACAATCTGCTTAATGCTGCTTTTTTTACCGGACGGATAGGCGGTAACGCTCTGGCCTACGGCGAAGCGGCCGCTGACTAAGTTACCGGCAAAGCCGCGGAAGTTCAGGTCGGGTCGGTTAACATACTGCACCGGAAAGCGTGTCGCTGCGCCGCCGCGTTGCGGGATCGGTAAGGTTTCCAGCAGTGGTAGCAGGGCAGTGCCGTTATACCAGGGCATATTGGCCGATAACGTAAGAATGTTTTCACCTTTTAATGCGCTAATCGGCACCACATCTACCGTAGGCACCTGCAGCTGGGCCGTTAACGCCTGCACATCCTGCTTAATGGTGTTGTAGGTCGCTTCGCTGTAGCCAACGATATCCATTTTATTTACCGCCACGATTAAATGCTTAATGCCCAGCAAGGAACAAATAAAGCTGTGGCGGCGGGTTTGCGTTTGTACGCCGTAGCGGGCGTCAATCAGTAATATCGCCACATCGGCGGTAGAAGCGCCAGTGGCCATATTGCGGGTGTACTGTTCATGGCCCGGGGTGTCGGCCAGAATAAATTTGCGCTCTGTAGTAGAAAAATAGCGGTAAGCCACATCTATGGTAATACCTTGCTCGCGTTCGGCTTGCAGGCCGTCTACCAGCATGGCCAGCTCTAACTCACCGTCACTGTTGCGGCCTTTATGGTCGCGCTTAAGGGCATCGAGCTGATCATCATAGAGCTGCTGGCTGTCATGCAGCAGACGGCCAATTAAGGTACTTTTGCCATCATCGACGCTGCCACAGGTCAGCACCCGCAGCAGGCCTTTGTCCTGATGTTGTTGCAGATAGCCACGAATACCTAAGCTGTTTAGCTGCTCGTTTAACGAGGTAACAGTTGCTGACATTAGAAATAGCCCTCGCGTTTTTTCAGTTCCATACCCGATTGATCCTGATCGATCACCCGGCCCTGTCGCTCCGATGTGCGGGCGCGCAGCATCTCTTCAACTATGCCTTCCAGCGTATCGGCGGTAGATTCAATAGCGCCGGTTAAGGGGTAGCAGCCCAGCGTCCTGAAGCGTACCGACTTCATTTGTGGTACTTCGCCTGGCTCCAACGGCATCCGCTCGTCATCCACCATGATCAGGGTGCCGCTGCGCTCTACCACCGGCCGTGGCTTGGCTAAATACAGCGGTACTATGTCGATGTTTTCCTGCAGGATATAAAGCCAGATATCTAGCTCTGTCCAATTCGACAGTGGAAACACGCGGATACTTTCGCCTTCGTTAATGGCTCCGTTGTATAAATTCCACAGTTCCGGCCGCTGGTTTTTAGGGTCCCAGCGGTGGTGTTTATCACGAAACGAATACACCCGCTCTTTAGCGCGCGACTTTTCTTCGTCGCGGCGCGCGCCGCCAAAAGCAGCATCAAAGCCGTACTTATTCAGCGCCTGCTTTAAGCTTTGCGTTTTCATAATGTCAGTATGTTTGGCGCTGCCATGCACAAAGGGGTTAATGTTCATCGCCAACCCTTCCGGGTTTTTGTGCACCAGCAGTTCAAAGTTGTACTCTTTGGCTAGCCGATCGCGAAATTCAATCATCTCGCGAAACTTCCAGTTGGTATCGACATGCAGCAACGGGAACGGAATTTTGCCCGGTGCAAAGGCTTTGCGCGCCAAATGCAGCAGTACCGATGAGTCTTTACCGATTGAATACAGCATGACCGGCTTTTTAAATTCAGCCGCCACTTCGCGGAAGATATGGATGCTTTCCGCTTCTAATTGCTGCAGGTGTGACAAGGTGCCTGTTAATGCAGACATAGTGTGATCCTCATTCCATCTGAGTAATGGCCTGGCTAAATACCGCTGTTTGCGGCCTTTGACCAAACCAATGTAAGTCCTGCTGCAAGCTTACCACTTCGCCTATAACGAGCAAAGCGGGTGAGCCCAGCTGGTGCTGATTTATTAAGCTGGCCAGTTGTGCCAGGGTACCGGTAACAATGCGCTGCTCGGGCCGGCTGCCGTTTTCAATAATCGCCACCGGCGTGCTGGCGCTGCGCCCGGCGTTAATCAACTGCTGCTGAATATGTGCCGCTTTCATCAGGCCCATATAAATCACCAGCGTTTGGTTGCTCTTACTCATGCTGTGCCAGTCGGGTTCGCTGCCATCCGGCCGGCAATGGCCGGTAACAAACTGCACGCTTTGCGCATAATCGCGGTGCGTCAGCGGTATGCCAGCATAGGCGGCACAGCCGGCCGCCGCTGTCACCCCTGGCACCACCTGAAAGGCAATGTTATGTGGCAACAGCGCCTGAATTTCTTCACCGCCACGGCCAAAAATAAAGGGGTCACCGCCTTTTAAGCGGCAGACTTTTTTACCGGCCAGGGCTAAATCAATCAGCAGTTGATTCGTGTCCTGCTGTGGCACCGAGTGTGCGCCGGCTTTTTTTCCCACACAAATACGCTCGGCATCGCGGCGTACCAACTCCATAATCTGTGGCGATACTAAGTAGTCATACACCACCACATCCGCTTGTTGCATCAGCTGCAGTGCTTTTAGTGTTAACAGCTCCGGGTCGCCGGGGCCGGCCCCGACCACATACACTTCACCGGCCTGGTGTTGTGGCTGCTCCAGCATGGCGTGCAGACGCTGCTCGGCACTGTGCAGCTGATTGGCCTGCACATCGCGCACGACGTCAGAGTCGAATACCTGCTCCCAAAACTGCCGGCGGGCAGCAAAGCCGCGTATTTTGGCTTTAACCTGGTCCCGAAAGCGGCCGACCAATTGCGCCAGCGGGCCTAAATGCTGTGGCAGTAGGGCTTCGAGCTTTTCACGCAACCTGCGCGCTAACACCGGCGCGGTACCAAAGCTGGAAATGGCAATTAAAATGGGGCTGCGATCGATAATCGACGGGAAGATAAAGCCACACTTGGGCTGATCGTCCACCGTGTTCACCAGCATGTTACGCGCGGTTGCAGCGTCATATACCGCAGCATTTACTTCATCGTTATCAGTAGCGGCAATCACTAACAATTTGCCATCCAGCAGCTCTGGCGCAAAATAGCCGTTAATCAGCTGCGCTTTGCCTTCGTGCTGCCACTGGATAAATTCATCAGCAAAATCCGGCGCTACCACCGTTAGGCTGGAGCCGGCGCTTAACAGCGTACCCGCTTTACGCAGCGCCACCGAGCCGCCGCCAACAATCAGTACCGGTTTATCGGTTAACTTTACAAATAAGGGTAAATACTGCACAACGGCTCCGGCACCACAGATACTGGGACTTAACTCTAGCTTATGTGGGGCAGAATAGCCGTCTGCATGGCTTTAATAAAATAGTTAATTACGCTCAGATATAACTAAAAGGAATTAATGACGAGTTTGGAATAAGAGATTACAGATCAGAGATAAAAAAACGGCAACCGAAGTTGCCGTTAAAGCTACAGAGAGAGTGAAGCTAAAAGGGTTAACGTAGCTCGCGCTGTTAACGATCACTGCGCGAGCGTTGTTTAACTAACGGTTAGTTACGGATCATATAGTCAAAGGCACCTAAGGCGGCGTTAGCACCTGAGCCCATGGCGATAATAATTTGCTTGTATGGCGCTGTGGTAGCGTCACCGGCAGCAAAAACGCCGGGCACTGAGGTTTGGCCGCGCTCGTCGACGATGATCTCGCCGCGTGGTGACAGTTCTACTGCGCCACGTAACCATTCGGTGTTTGGCACCAAACCAATTTGCACAAAGATACCGGCCAGTTCTATATGTTTGGCCTCACCGGTTTTACGGTCGGTGTAGTTAAGGCCGGTTACTTTATTGCCATCGCCAGTCACTTCGGTGGTTTGCGCTTCAGTGATGATGGTGATATTGCCCATAGAGTTGGCTTTCTTCACCAGCACCGCATCGGCGCGCAGCTCGGCAGCAAATTCCAGTACGGTAACGTGTTCAACAATACCGGCTAAGTCAATGGCGGCTTCAATACCCGAGTTACCGCCACCGATAACCGCCACTTTTTTGCCTTTAAACAGCGGGCCGTCACAGTGCGGGCAGTAGGCCACGCCTTTGCCGCGGTATTGCTGCTCGCCGGGTACGTTCATTTCCCGCCAGCGGGCACCCGGGCTTAAGATCAGCGTTTTACTTTTCAGCACAGCACCGTTTTGCAGCTCCAGCTCAACTTTGTCGCCTTTACTCAGTTTAACGGCACGCTGGTTGTTCATGATGTCGACGCCGTATTCACGCACATGGGCTTCTAAACTGTTGACCAGTTTCGGGCCTTCGGTGTACTTCACCGAAATAAAGTTTTCAATACCCACGGTGTCGGCAACCTGGCCGCCAAAGCGTTCAGCGACAATACCGGTGTTTAAGCCTTTACGGGCGGCGTAAATAGAGGCAGCTGCACCGGCCGGGCCACCACCAACTACCAGCACGTCGAAATCCGCTTTGTTTTTCAGTGCATCGGCCTGGCGTTTTTCGGCGTTAACGTCGATTTTCTGGATGATTTTTTCTAGCGTAATGGCGCCTTGTGAGAACAACTCGCCGTTTAAATACACCGATGGTACTGCCATGATGTTTTTCGCCGCCACTTCGTCCTGGAACATGGCACCGTCAATCATCACGTTAGTAATGTTTGGGTTTATTGCTGACATAATATTCAGCGCCTGCACCACTTCCGGGCAGGTTTGGCAGCTTAATGACACATAGGTCTCAAAGGCGAAGCTGCCGGGTAACTGGCGAATTTGCTCGATAATATCGGCATCCACTTTAATCGGGTGGCCACCAGAGTGTAATAATGCCAGTACCAGCGAGGTGAATTCATGCCCCAGCGGTACACCAGCAAAGGTAATTTGGGTGTCTTTCGCTACCGAGCGAACCAGCATGGCCGGCGTGCGCTTGGCTGCGCTGTCGTCGCGGCGTACGCTAACTAAATCTGACAGGCTGGCAATATCGTTAGCCAGTGCGTCTACTTCTGCTGCCTTGGCGCTATCGTCTAAAGATACCACCAGCTCAACCTGCGTTTTCAGGTTCTGCAGATAAGTGTGTAATTGTTGCTTAAGGTTAGTATCTAACATAGTCACTCCGTAATACGTTTTTCAGATAGTGCAAAAATATCAGGCGCAGGGGAGCGGGCTGGCGTAACGCCAGCCCGTGCAAACACAATGTATGGCAGTGGGGAAGCTGGAAACAGCTTCTTAAGACAGGAGCTGTTTGCCGCTTCCGGCACTGCAGTTGCCTGCAGTTTGCATCAAAGTTAGATTTTACCTACCAGGTCCAGTGAAGGTGCTAGGGTCTTCTCACCTGGTGTCCACTTAGCTGGGCATACTTCGCCGTCGTGGTTTGCAACATATTGCGCTGCCTGTACTTTACGGAACAGTTCAGCTGCGCTGCGGCCGATACCCAGGTCATGAATTTCAGCGACTTTGATTTCACCCTCTGGGTTAATCACGAAAGTACCACGCAGTGCTAAACCTTCTTCTTCAATCATCACACCGAAGTTACGGGTGATAGCGCCAGTTGGGTCGCCAATCATTGGGTAGTTGATTTTCTTGATAGTGTCAGACGCATCGTGCCACGCTTTGTGGGTGAAGTGGGTGTCAGTCGATACTGAGTATACTTCTACACCGATTTCCTGGAACTTAGCGTAGAAATCAGCCAGGTCGCCCAGTTCAGTAGGACATACGAAAGTGAAGTCTGCTGGGTAGAAACACACTACAGACCATTTGCCCAGTAAATCCTGATCTGAAACAGGAACAAATTTACCCTGATGGAACGCAGTCGCTTTAAATGGCTTAACTTTAGTATTGATAATAGAAGACATAGTCTTGCTCCTTTGTGTGAGTTAACAGTTCATGTTTCAACGCTGAGCAGTGTAACGCGTCAGCATGCTTTGTCAAAACGAATAAAACAAATTACTTTAATCAATTTTTATGATTAAAACTTTATCACAGTTGTTCAGCCGGCACTTAGCTATACTCAGGCATCATCAGCCATGCTTTTACTTAGCAGGAGTGTCTATGATCACCTTAGTCTGTCGCACAATATTATTAGGCGCCACTATTAGCCTTGCGGCGTGTCAGCCGCCAGTGCTGCCCAGTGGGCAGTACATACAAGTAAACCCGGCCGGGGACGACAAAGCCCTCAGCCTGAACTTCGAGCAGGACAGCCTAAGCGGCTTTACCGGCTGCAACCGCGCCATGGGCAGCTTCACTATAGATAAGGGCGAGTTAGTGGTTTCTCAACTGGCCAGCACTATGATGGCGTGCAGCGAGCAGGCGATGGCGCGCGAGCAGGTTTTTATGCAGTTTTTGCAAAACAAACCGGCGCTTAGCATACAAGATAAAGTGTTGGTATTGCGCAAAGATGACACTGAGTACCGTTTCATCACGCAGCATTAGTCGGTTTTCGCGTTGCTAAGGTAGCGCTTAGCCAGTTGCTGGTATGTGCCATCGGCATATAAGGTATCCAGCGCCTGTTGTAGGCGGTTTGCCACATCGTCGGGTACCTGTGGGTTCAAAGCCAGATAGTTGGCTCCGACGACCGATAAATCCAGCACCGGCTCAACACTGGCTGTGGTTTCACCGTGTTGTGCCAGCCAGGTAGGCAAAATGAGCTCAGAGCCTATTAATAGGTCGACCTTACCTTGTAAAAACAGGCCCACGGCGTCCGCTTTAGTGGTAAGGCCCAGAAGGTTCACACCATGCTCAAAGCCCTGGCTTTTCAGGTAAAGCTCGTATACGTCGCCACGGGCAACGGCAATAACATACTGTTTGGCTTCTTCTAACGTGGTGGGGTTTACCTCCGGCCGCCGTTTTAAGCGATACATATTGGCTTTGGAGTGCGCCAGTGGGCCAACCCACTTGAACAACGGTTCGCGTAGCGGATTGCGCGATGTGGAATACAGCGCACCGCTAGCATCCTTTAATGTAGTTTCATAAGCGCGAAGCCAGGGAAACAGTGCAAAGTCACAGCTAAGCCTCGCTTGCTGGCAGCTTAACCGCACCAGCTCAGTATTGAGGCCAGTGATGGTATTATCCTTAACATAGCTGTACGGCGGAAAGTGTTCAGTATATAAATTGAGTTGCTGCGCAGCCGCTGCAAAGGGGAACAAAATCAAACTGATTAAGTTCAGGACTATTAGACGTAGCATTGATAATTACCGCTTTTCGCCCTTATTGGGTTAACGTTAATATGGCACAGGTTGAGTAAATTACCAAAAGTCTCCGCCAAGTTAACATGGCAGAGTAAGCAGCAAACTAATTGCTGACGTCGGCCTTACAGCGATTTGGAGTACATACAAAGGTGAAGATTTTAGGCTACGGCATCTATCAGGATCATGCTTTGGGGGGAGATGTGCTATTGGCGAAAGGACTGACAGCCAATGGTTGCAAAGTTGAACCTTATGATTTTAAAAAGTATGCCAAGAGCTTGGGTGCTAAAGCAGCCGATGCGTTATTGCTCGAGCAGAGTGCAAAAGCTGATTTAGTGCTGATTGGTAAAGGTGAGCGTCTCTGCCCTGCCGTACTGAAGCAAGTCGCTGCCAAAGTGCCGGTGGCGTTGTGGTATGGTGATATCCGCCCTCAGGTTCCTGATTATCTTCAGCAGTTGCTGCCACATGTGAACTATTTTTTTATGACCTCTGCCGGGGAGACGTTAAGGCAATATCACAAATTGGGCGTGAGAACCGCTTCAGCTTATATGATAAATCCTTTTGATCCGGATTTAGTGTTGCAAAAGAGTCATCTTAAAAAAGACTTAGATGTGGTGTTCACCGGCACTGGCTACCGATTCGCCGGTGATGAGCGACAACAGATCATCAGCTATTTAACGCAAAGGGGTGATGTGACCTTTTTTGGCGGAGCGGATAAATTTACCGGCAACAAGTTATCCCCCTGGCAGAAACTGCGCAAAGAGCTCTCCCGGTTAGATCCGCGCAGGAAAGTGCGCGGTGAGGCCTATTTTGATGTTATCCGCCGCGCTAAAATTGGCATTGGCATTAATGCAGTTCACCATGTACCGCGCTACACCAGCGATCGCCTTACTCACTACACGGGGTTTGGCAGCTTTATTCTTACCCATAATTTTACCGGGTTGCGTGAGCTGTTTGCTGCCGATGAAGTGGTCGCTTATGACAACGTGGAGCAGTTGGCCGAGCTGATTAACTATTATCTTCAAAATGAGCAAGAGCGCGAACAGATTGCGCGCCGGGCCCAACAGAGGGTGTTGCAGGATTATAACTGCACGAATGTGACGGGTTTGCTGCTGGATATTATAAAAACCGGCCGCAGTGACCGGTTTGAATGGGTAGATATTGTCGATTGAACTTAAATGCCATCACCGTCCATATGCAGGCCGCATTCGCGGCCAAAGCCGTTAAAGCGAGTATCTTCTTCGCTCATGCCCAGCTCTAATTTTCGGGTGGAGTGGGTATCACCAACCGAAACATAACCCTGCTCCCACAGTGGGTGGTAGCTTAAGCCGTGCTCTTTTAAGTAATAAAACACGTCTTTATTGCTCCAGTCGATAATCGGCTGAATTTTCACCACGCCACGGCTTATTTCGACAATGTCTTTGTCGGCGCGGGTACTGCTTTGGCTGCGGCGCAGGCCGGTAAACCAGCTGCCCACGCTAAGCTCTTGCAGCGCGCGTTGCATTGGCTCAACTTTATTCAACTGGTTATATTGCTTAATGCCCTCAGCGCTTTGCCATAATTTGCCAAAACGCGCTTCTTGCCACGCCGGACTAAGCAGCGAGCGGTAGACCTTCAGGTTCAGCTTTAACTGCTCGGTTAACTGATCAATAAACTGATAGGTTTCCGGAAACAAATAACCGGTATCCGTTAACACCACCGGGATCTCCGGTTGTTGCTGTGTCACCAGATGCAGCATCACCGCCGCCTGAATACCAAAGCTGGAGCTGAGCATTGGGCTTAGTGGTAGGTTGTTAAGTGCCCAGCGCACGCGCTCAGCCGCGCTTAACGGCGTCAGTAGGTGATTAATCTCCGCCAGCCAGCACTGCTGGGTGGCGGCATCTTGCGTTAGAATGTTGCGATAATCGGCCTGGGCGATTTTAGCTGTGGAAGTCATCTTTTGGCACCACTACCGGTTTCACTACACCAGCCCTTATCACAAAATCACCAAAACCTTCATCGGCATTGCGCTCTGTAGCCCAGCGGCCAATTAAGCCATCCAGGGTAGCTAAAATGTCGGCCTCACCGACGTTATCCAGCAGCAGGCGTGGAATGCGCGTGCCCTCACGGTTACCGCCTAAATACAGGTTGTATTTACCCGGGCCGCGGCCGACTAAGCCCACTTCGGCCAGCATGGCACGGCCACAGCCATTGGGGCAGCCGGTAACCCGCAGTACGATATGCTCGTCGGGTAGCTGATGTTTAGCCAGCAGGGCTTCGGTTTTAGTTACCAGCTCTGGCAGGTAACGCTCGGCTTCGGCCATCGCCAGTGGACAGGTCGGGAACGATACACAGGCCATCGAATTTTTGCGCTGCTCACTGTGGCTGTTATCAATTAAACCATGGGCACGGGCAATGGCTTCAATCTCGGCTTTTTGTGCTGCCGGCACGCCGGCAATAATCAGGTTCTGGTTTGCTGTCATGCGCAAATCGCCCTGATGGATAGCGGCAATTTTCGCCAGGCCGGTTTTTAACGGTTTGCCGGGGAAATCCAAAATACGGCCGTTTTCAATAAACAGCGTTAAATGCTGTTTACCGTCGATACCCTCAACCCAGCCGATACGGTCGCCGCGGCTGGTAAAGCTATAAGGCCGCACCGGTGCAAAGGCCACGCCGGTGCGCGCTTCCACTTCAGCACGAAACGCATCAAGGCCAATGCGGTCGATAGTGTATTTGGTTTTGGCGTTTTTCCGGTTTGAGCGGTTGCCGTAATCACGCTGCACGGTCACCACATGCTCGGCCACTTTTAGCACATGCTCAAGCGGAATATAGCCTAAGTCGTCTGCCATACGCGGGTAAGTGGCGGTATCGCCCCAGGTCATGGCCAGGCCAGCACCCACCAACACATTAAAGCCAACCAGCTGGCCGTTCTCGGCTACCGCGACAAAGCTTAAATCATTGGCATGCACATCAATGTCATTGTGCGGCGGGATCACCACAGCGGTTTTAAACTTACGCGGCAGATAGGTATCACCTAAAATGGGCTCCACTTCGGTGGTCTCAATTTTTTCTTCGTCCAGCCAGATTTCGGCATAGGCGCGGGTTTTTGGCAGTAAATGCTCACTGATTTTCGCCGCCCATTGATACGCTTGCTGGTGTAGCTCAGACTCAACCGGGTTTGAGGTGCACAGCACATTGCGGTTTACATCACCGGCGGTGGCGATAGAGTCGATACCAATTTGATGCAGAAACTGGTGCATCGGTTTAATGTTTGGCTTTAGCACGCCATGAAACTGAAACGTCTGGCGCGTGGTTAAGCGGATACTGCCATACAGGGTGCTGTCGGCAGCAAACTTATCAATCGCCAGCCACTGCTGCGGCGTAATAATGCCGCCCGGCATCCGGGCACGCAGCATCACATTGTGCAGCGGCTCCAGCTTTTGTGCGGTGCGCTCGGCGCGGATATCGCGGTCATCCTGCTGATACATACCGTGAAAACGTATCAGCATAAAATTATCACCGTTAAAGCCGCCGGTGATTTCATCTTTCAGGTCAGCGGCGATAGTGCCACGCAAATGGTCGCTGTCTGCTTTCAAGCGTTCGTTATCAGACAGTGCACCCGGTGCCACTAGCTCTGGGTTAATTGGGTACTGGCTCATTAATACACATCCTTCTGATAACGTTTGGCGACACGTAATTCATCTAAATAGGTTTGTGCTTGCTCGGCAGTTTTGCCGCCATATTGCTGCACGATATCGATAAGCGCCTGTTGCACGTCTTTGGCCATACGGTTGGCGTCACCACAAATATACAGATGGGCACCGTCCTCAAGCCATTGCCAAACCTCGCTGCCATACTGGCGTAGTTTGTCCTGCACATAGACTTTTTGCGCCTGATCGCGGCTAAAGGCCACATTAAGCTTAGTTAATACACCGCGCTTTACGTAATTTTGCAGCTCCAGCTGGTAGAGGAAATCCTGGGTAAAGTGCGGGTTGCCGAAAAACAGCCAGTTTTTACCGCTGGCGCCACGTGCGTCTCGTTCCTGCAAAAAGGCACGAAACGGTGCTATACCGGTACCGGGGCCAATCATAATCACCGGTGTGTCATCATGCTGTGGCAGGCGGAAGTTATTGTTGTGTTCAACAAACACCTTCACCTTATCACCCTCGGCTAACCGCTCGGCTAAAAAGCCTGAGGCACCGCCCAAATGTAGCTGGCCGTAAGCGTCGTAGCGCACCACGCCGACGGTTAAATGCACTTCGTCTTCCACTTCAGCTTGTGATGAGGCGATAGAATACAGCCTTGGCTGCTGTTTACGCAGCGCATCGGCTAGCTGCTGCGCGCTGAGTAGGCCCGGGTGCTCGCGCACGATATCAATAATCTGCCGTTCGCTTAAATAGGCCCTCAGCGCGGCTTTGTCTGCCGCCAGCTCGGCTAAAGCCGTATTATGGGTTGCTGCGGCGTATTTTTCGACAAAGGCCGGGTACGACTGCGTCAGCTCAAGCTGATCAGTGAGTGCCTGTTCTATGGTGAGCGTTTCACCGGCCAGCTGCACCGGCGTATCGCGGGCAATCGCCGTAAGCAATAACAGCTCTCGCACCAAAGCTGCATCATTAGAGAAATACACGCCCAGCGCATCGCCCGGCTGATAGCTTAAGCCCGAGCCGGCCAGTGAAATTTCGATATGGCGCACATCTTTGGTTGAATCGCGGCCGGTGATTTTCTGGTTAGTGTACAGCTCTGCGGCAAAAGGGTTTTGCTTAGTGTACTGGCTGGCTGCACCTGCCGTGGTGTCGGCGCCCGGCGAATCCACGCCGGGCCAGGCGATCACCTGGGCAGAGGGCGCGGCTGATGCTTTAAGCTCGGGCTCCAGTTTGGCAATAACTTCATTGCTCCAGCTGTCTGCCTGCGCCTGATAATCCACATCTAAATCGGCCCGGGCCTGCACAGAAGTTGCACCCAACTCGGCTAAACGCTGGTCAAAATCCTGCGCCGTTTTGCAGAAAAATTCATAGCTGGTGTCACCCAGCCCCAGCACAGCATATTTTAAACCGTTAAGCTTAGGCGCTTTTTTACTGAATAAAAAATTATGCAAACCCATGGCATTTTCCGGCGGCTCGCCCTCACCATAAGTAGAGGTCACAATAACCAGATACTGCTCGCTCTTTAGCTGAGTGGTTTTGTACTCGGCCATATCGATTACTTTAGCGACGATACCTTTGGCCTGTGCCTGCTTACCGAAAGCCTCGGCAACATGGCGGGCATTGCCGGTTTGTGAACCAAATAATATGGTCAGGCTGGCATTAGCCTGCGCCGTAGTGGGAGCCACTTGGCCGGCGACCTGGTTGGCAAGCTGAGCGCTGGCGGCCAGATAACCACTGACCCAGGCCTGCTGAATAGGGTTTAACTGGCTAACGAGGCCCTGCAGCTGTTGTACCTGCTGCTCGGATAACGGACTGGCCTGCGCCACCAACGAAGATAAAAGCATAATAGATCCTGCCACACGGAAATTGTGGGCATTTTAGCCATCTATATGTATGCCGGTAAAAGAATGGAAATCTCTTCTTTATTCCAATAAGTAATTAAAAATGACAGTTAGCCACTGCAACGTGCGTTAGTGATAATCACTAAAATGACTAAAAAGTAGTTAAAACCACTAGCACTAAAAATCTGTTTTTAATGTTTATTAAAATTTATTCATAAATAACAGTGGCTTAAATTTTGGCATTAAGCTTGTAACGCTAATGGCGTAATCAACAGACCCATGCTAAAAGGACAACGATGATGAAAAGCTTACTGATCGCCAGCGGTTTTGTGTTAACGAGTTTAAGTACTGCCGTGATGGCGCATGACAACCACAGCTGTAATATTAACTTTGATAAAGATTTAACTATCAGCAGCCAGCAGGTGATTATGCAGGATAAGGGTGCTGAACTGTGGCGCATTAACAATAGCGGCCAGCTGTGGTTACAGGGTAAGGCGGTAGACACCGATAAGCATACCCAGGCCTTACTGCGTGATTATCAGGCCGGGATCCGTACACAAACACTGGAAACCGTGGCGCTGGTAGAAGATGCCTTGGTACTGGCAGCCGATGCCGTAAATGCCGTGCTCACTGAACTGACCGGCGAGTCACTGGATAAGCATCCGGCATTACAGCAGGCGCTGGATAAGATCCGCAGCACTACCGCCGGCGTGGTTGAACACAGCGGCGATAATATTAATGTGTATGGCAGCCGCTTTGACACTATCGATCAGGCGTTTGGCCCAGAGTTTGAACAAGCGATAGAACAGGCGGTAACCAGTTCGATGGGCAGCATTTTTATGATTATCGGTAAGGCGATGTCCAGCGGCGAGGGCACCTTCGAGCAGCGGATGGAAGCCTTTGGCCAGCGTATGGAGCGCTTTGGTGAAGACTTAGAAGCCCGCATGGACATTCAGGCGCAGGCACTGGAGCAACGCGGTGACAGCATGTGCGCTAACCTGCAGCAACTGGATGTGCTGGAAGGCCAAATTCAACAGGCCCTACCGCAGATGCAAGCCTATGATTTATTTGACGTCACTTACAATACTGCGGCGTTTAACCTGTTTAACTAGCCGCTTGGTTCGTCATGTTGCTTTAGCAGCGTCGTGACGAAGTTATCGAACTTGCCTCCCTGGCTTCACTTTGGCGCGCTGTGTTCATCCTGACAGCGCGTCTTTTTTTCAGGCTGTTGTCGTTGCTGTCATACGACGGCTAATAACAGCGCCCACCAGGTTCAACAGACAAAATAGCCCGATTACGGCGTTAACAGAGTAGCTGGCGAACAGGGCGGCTACCGCGCCCATAACCAGCAAGAACAAGCCAATAACACTGTTACTGACAGAGACATAATCTGTACGGGTATTGCCAGTGGCAATATCCAAAAGATAGGTTTTTCTGGCTAAGCGCACGCCACCATGGGCAATGCTAAGCACCACAAACAAAACCGGTAATGCCCAAAGTGGCGCTATCAGGCTTTGAGCCGACAACAGCAACGTTGCGGCGCAACCTGCTGCACTCAGCAGGCCGGCATAAAACAGCACGGTTTTACTGTTGCTATCGGCAAGTTTGCCCCACAAGGGGCCGATCAGCGCTGTCGCCAGACTGGAAGCCACCAGTAGCACGGCCAACATTTTAGCGTCTGCACTGTGTTGTTGTGTCAGTACTACGATAAAAGGCAGTGCCAGTGCCGAGCTACTGAGCATGGCGCGGCACAACACAAAATTGCGCAGGGTGTTATCTTGTTTTAATAGGCTTATATTGCTCAGCGCCTGTTGCCAGGCATTCTCACCGCCATCAGTCGCACCGGCATGCTCGCGAAGTGCGGTGAAAAGTAGCGCAGCGAGTAACCACAAGGCTGCTGCAATAAACAGTAACATGCTGTAGGTTACCGCAGAAGCGGCATCCTGCTGATAAAGCGTGACGGCACAGCCGGCTGTCATCATACCGGCTATGGCTGTTGCAATTCCGCCGAGACGTCCGCGACGGCCTTTGGGAATGGTTTTGCCCACGACGTCTTTCATGGCAACCGAGTTAAAACCGCGCGCCAGGCTGAATAGTAACAACAAGCTAAGTATCACTAGCCCAGCGGTAAACCCCTGTAATGTCAGGGCGCAAAGTGCCATGCCTGCCAGCGCTGCAGCCTGTACTACACTGCCTCCAAGCAAAAAGCGTTTTCTGATAGCGAACTGCCTGACCCAGGCGCCAATCAGCAGCTGCGGCAACATAGCGCCGGCTTCACGCAGCGGTACAAACCAGGCAATAAAACCCGCGGGCACGCCCAGCGTGGCGCCAAGCCAGCTTAACACGGTTTTGGGGTTGCTAATCAGGTCAGCCAGTGCGGTCAGGCTTTGCGCGATCAGTAACAGAAAAAAGTTAGTCGGCAAGGCGCTGCAAGCGGCGTCAGGGATATCTTTACAGGCTCTGCCGTCATCTTCGTCAAACAACACTTGATACGCTTTTTTCACCGTGTGAGCTCCGATATGTTGACGGCGGTGAGTTTATTCACGCCGACTAAAGCTGGCCCGGCGTAGCCTGTCATGCACCGCAAGCCAGGCTTCACCCTCAGGGGGCAGTTCACACCAAATACTGCCGGCACCGGCGTTATCAGCCTGATATAACCGCTGATACAATTCACTGGCATAGGCTGCCGCCTCGCTGGGCATCACAATACTTAGCGCTTTAGATGTAGAGGGTAACGCAGTGTAGTGCAATATGGCGACATCTGCCGGGGCCGTTTCAGCCAACTGTTGCAGCACAGTGCTGGTAAAACACTTAAGCGGTGTATTGGGCTGATAATGAGCGTCCACATTACCCGCCACTTTCACCTGATGTTGCTCGGGCTGATAGACAGGTGCGTGTAACACCTTTACCAAATCTGATGCTGTGATGGGACCAGCGCGAACGATTTGGATGCGCTCAGTGGTTAAATCGACAATGGTCGATTCCACCCCATGCTGACAAAAGCCGCCATCGAGCACGGCATCGATTCTGCCGGTTAAACCGCTCAGCACCTGCTCACAGCTGGTTGGGCTGAGCTTTTTATAGCGATTTGCTGAGGGCGCGGCCACCGCCAGCTGATGTTGTTGTAGCAGCGTTAACAAGGCCGGGTGGGCGGGCATTCGTAAGCCAATGGTATCCAAACCGCCGGTGACCACTGAGTTAACATGGGGGGCTTTTTTAAGCAGCAAGGTGAGTGGGCCTGGCCAGAACGCCTGGGCCAGCATCCAGGCGGTCTGCGGTATATCGCAAGCCCAATCGCTGATAGCGTCGACACTGGGGACATGCACAATAAGGGGATGATCGGCCGGGCGGCCTTTGGCGGTAAAAATTGCCCGCACGGCGTTTGGATTACTGGCGTCTGCGGCCAAGCCGTAAACGGTTTCTGTGGGCACGGCGACTAATTTCCCCTGCTGCAAGAGCTGTGCGGCCAGCGCAATATCGGTTTGCTGCTGTGCATTAAGTACTAAGGTTTTCATGGATTACACCACTGACAATATTGTGCTTTGGCAAAGTGCTGTTCTACTGCAAAGGTATGTTGATGTCCACAGCGCTGACAACATGCCTGCCGCGCTTTGGTCAGAGTGCTGGGTGCGCCACAGTCTTCACAGGGTAACCCGGCAATGGCCGTGTCTGGCCAGAAGCCGGGCGTGGCGCACACCGGACAGCAGCTTTGCAGGCGCTCTGCTAAATTTTGCGCCGCCAGGCCAATATGCTGTCGACGCTCTGGGCTTAAATGGGCGCGTAAATCGTAACTCAGTTGCAGTTCGCCCTGCGCTAGCCGGTCGCGGGCAAGCGTGCGGCAGGTGTCGCTATCAAGGGCTTTTTGCAGGTAGCCGCCCTGTTGCAGCAGCAAATGTTGGCCGGCGGGCACACTGGCCAGGGCAGCATCTAACTGGCTAAGTGTCTGGATCTGCCATTGCTGTGCCTGCGATGGGCCATAAAAGCGGCCAGTGACAGCCCAGCCCTGGCTGATGTGAACGCAGCAGATTAACTCCAGATTATAAGTGCCAAGGCCATAAGGCCCGGCAGAAAAAGTGCCTTCACTGCCTATGCCGATATCCAGGCCGGACAGCTCTGCTGCCAGCGCCGCTTTACGTTGCGCACATTCATAAGGTGACATAAAACGCGGCCGCTCGCCGGCAAAACTGCCCAGGCTATCGGTATCAAAGCTGTCTAGCTCTATCAGCTGCCAGCCCAGCGCCTCAACCGCCGGTGCGATGAGGGCCGCCTTTTGATGCCGGCTCAGTACGGCTGCAGGTTGGCTCATAGCGCGACCGGCTGCCAGCGCTGCTGACGCCACTGCTGCATACTACCGTCCTCATTCAACTGATACAGATAAAGCCATTGATTATTCACCAGGGCGGCAACATCGGCGGCGCTTTCAATTATCCCGGCTATGGCCTCAGCCGGTGCCGCAATCACCACGGATAAACGCACCGGCTGATGCATTAATTTGCTGCCATCATGCACCGACTGCCAGGCTAAACCGGTGCGTAAGTCACCACCATTGCCCTCAAACACGCCAATATGGCCAGCCACCACATTGTGCAGCAGCTTATTGCCGCTGCCGTATTTTTCGGGCGCGACGACTGAGGCATAGTACTGCAGGTTAATCCAGTTGGTTACCACCATCGGCGCCGTCATAATGGTGTGCAGCAGGCTAAAACCGGCGTCCTGGTTGGCATCGTAATCATGTAAGAAGCAGCGGCCTTGCAGGTCGAGCTCTTTCGTCAACTGACGCGGCGCCACAATAAAAGCGGCGTTATTGGCTAAGCCCCACTCTGGCCGAAGCTGGGCCCAGTCAGTACTGCGCAGGCGGAAAAACTTCTCCAGCGCGCCAGTGGCCGGCTGTGGCCCGGCAAACTGGCTTACTTTGGCCTGACGTGCCTGCGCTACGGCCGCTGTTAACCAGGTTCGCCAGGGCGCATCTGTCGGCGCCTGATACACCTCCAGCTCGTCGGTGGTGGTGTGGTGCAAACCGGCATAGAAGCGGGTGTCATCGCTAATAGTAATATTGTGCTGCTGCGCCAGCGCGGCGCGGACGTCGGCATCATTTAATAGCTGCGCCAGCACCTTAACGTTGACCTCGCCGGTTTGGCCGCCACAGGCGCCGCAGTCAAGCCCCGCCGCATGCGGGTTATTGCAGGTGTCACTACCGTGGCCAAATAAGATAACAACCGGTGCCAGCCGCTCTTGAAGCCCCATAGCGGTTAAAATGGCGGCGGCCAGCTGCGCCAACTCTGTGCTGGTCAGTAGTTGCTGGCCGTTACTGATTTGCCATTGGCTGTTATCCAGATGTTTGTTTAACGCATGTGGCGCTAGCGGGCGGAAAAAGGCCCGTTTAAGCAAGCTAAGCAGTTTAGTCGGGCCAGCGGCTTCTACCATGCCCAGGCTGGATGAGGCTAAATCGAAGCTTTGTTTCCAACCCAGATCTGGCTGGCGTGATAGCGGCGCTTCTTCAGGTTTAATCTGGCTAACAGTAAGGCTGGGGGCTAATAATCCAGGCAGCTGCGGCCGCTGCAAGCTACTGCCCGCCGTTTTATAGGCAATAGGTAAACCAAAGAAGCCGGCAAAACCCAACGTTTGAATGTCATCATGCTGCTGCTCCAGCGCCCGGCGCATTGGCTCTGAGCGCACGTCAATACAAAACGCCGCTTGCAGTGCCGGCCGTTTGGGCGCGCTTTGCTGCAGAGCCTTTTGCGCTGCACTTAATTTTGTCAGCAGCGGCTGCTGTACACTCAGCTCCAATGCGCGTTGCCAGCACTGGCGCAGGGATAATTGCTGCTGCAGTGTTGTCAGTTGCTGACTTACTTCTGTAGCTTGTTGGTTTAGCTGTTGTAACAGCGCCTGATGCTTCTTATTGCGCTGAAGGCTGTGCTGCCACAGCACCCAATCCCAGCCCAGGAGCATGTAGAGTAATTGGCTTACTGCTTTCTGCGGCTGGCCTTCGCCCTGCAGCTGTTGTTGCCAGTCGAGCCAGGCTTGCCAGCCAGCCCAGCCCGACAAGCTTTGCAGCAGCGCTTCAAAATAAGCCAGTTGGCTTTGCTGATCACCACACCAGCTGTTAAGCCAGGGAGACAACTCGGCCAACAACGCATCCGGGTCGTCTGGCAAGGTGGCAAACAGCGGCGTTAAGCCGGTACCGGTCAGCACCTGTAAGCCTTTATCCTGCCGCACGACGCTAAGCCAGCTATGGTAAGCATGGTGCTCACTGTCGGCGTCGACATTAAAGCGCTCAGGGTATTGATGATACAACGCTAAAAACTGGCTTAGCTGCTGCACAATAAGTTGTGGCCAGGGTAGGGTGCGGTGTTTCCCTTGCTGCGCAGCCATCAGCTCGGCAAGGCGCTGCCAGCGTGTTAATTCAGCCGGCTGCGACAATGCGGCCACGGCCGCATCTGTACTCAGTGTTAAGCCATGCTCTGTTAACGCGTGTTGTAAGTGTGTTGGTTGAATTTGCTGCTGCCATTGGCTTAAGTACCACTGCGCGCTCATTAAACAGTCGGTTCCTGCCAATAGTTGCTGTTCGGCACACACTGCGGCAAACGGCTGTTGTCGCTTTGGCCACCAGGGGTTGACGGCAATCAGCTGATCCAGCGGCCACTGCGGCGCTATCTGGCTGGCGGCGCGTTCAATTAATGCGCTCAGGTTGTGCTGTTGTGCGTGATGTTGAGATAAGGCGCTCATTTTACCTCCTGCAGCGTGTCTTGCTCGGATACGACGGTTTGCTTTTGCTGATAGGGCCAGATTTGCAGCGTAATACGAGTGGCCCATTCGTCCAGATAGCCACCGGCATTCAGCCAGATAAACAGCTTGTTCAGTGGCTTTTGGTGACTGTGGTAGCGCAGTAGTATTGCCAGCACAAATAAGCCGGCAAAGGCCGTGCTGGCAATGATATCTGCCAGGTTGTTAACAGCGACCGGTGTGGGCATGACAGTGCGCAGTAGGGTCTTCAGGCTGAAGTACAGTGCCAGTAACCCCAGGGCATAAGCCAGTGCTAATAAAAGCCGTGCTGGCCTGCGGCTATCGGCCCGGCAAAGTGACGGTACCAGCAGCACGCTTATTGCCAGCACCAGTAACACAGCGCTGCTTAAGCTCGTCAGTGGCAATACCAGCTGTACCAGATAGACCAGGCCGGACGATAGCAGCAGTGCCAACAGCCAATGCCGGGCCGTCGGGTTGGTTTTGCCGGCCAGCTGGGCTGCCAGATAATGGTTAACCGCATTGCCGCTGTGTAAAAAAGCATAGGCTTTGTAACAGGAATGGGCCAGCAGGTGCAGCAGTGCCAGGGTATAGAGCCCCAGCGCAATTTCTACCAGCATCAGGCCCATTTGCGCTACCGTAGACCAGGCCAGGCGCACTTTAATGCTGATGCGGGTGGTCATAATCAGTGCTGCCAGCAAGGTGCTGCAGAGCGCCGCCGCCAACAGTAAACTGCTGGCCAGGCTGCTGTACGCCAGCACAGGTGCAAATAACAGCAGCAAGATACCGCCCAGGTTGATAATGCCTGCATGCAGCAGCGCCGACACCGGCGTTGGCGCTTCAACCACTTGTATTAACCAGCCATGTAACGGTAACTGAGCACATTTTAGCAGTGCCACCAGCACCAGCAGTACGGCAGCGGCGTGAAGCAGCCAGTTACCGGCGTGATGAATTGAAGCCATATGAGTGATTTCGCTGATAATGGCGGTATCAAACTGCAGATAGAGCAAGGCGAAGGCCAGTGCCAACAAAGCTTCACTCAAGCGAGCGCTGAGTGCTTTTTTGTGCGCAGCCAGCTGAGCGCGCGGCCGCTCGGGGTAAAACAACAGCAATTGCTGCAGCGCCAGGCTAATCGCCACCCAGCCCAGCCAGAACAGCACTAAATGATTACTAAGCAGGGTAAACACGACGGCCGCCAGCGTTGCCGCCAGTGAGCGCATAAAGCGGTTTTTGTCGGCTTCGCCGGCCAGCGCGGTGGCACTGTAGCGCCAAATCACCACTGCGAGCAGGGCAATCAGGGCCAGCAGCACCAGTTTAAACAGACTCAGACTAAAAAACATTGTTCGCCTACCTTGGGTCATTCGACACTGGCGGTATTGTGCTCAGCTAACTAACATAAGTAAAATACATAATTAATTTATAAACGTTCACTAAAACAGAATTATGAGCCGACTAAATTACCATCATTTATATTATTTTTGGCAGGTAGCCAAAGGCGGCAATCTGACGGAAACTGCGCAGCGGCTGCATGTATCGCAATCGGCATTGTCATCGCAAATTAAGCAGTTAGAGAATAGCATGCAGGTGCAGTTATTTCGTCGCGAAGGCCGCAAGCTGGTGCTGACTGACAGCGGCTATCAGACGTTAAAATATGCCGAAGATATTTTTAGCCGGGGCGCTGAGCTTGAACAGTTATTGCAGCAAGGCATGCAGCCGCAGCGCAGCCCGATCCGTATCGGCGCTCTGGCAACCATGTCGCGAAACTTTGTTGAAAGTTTTATCGCGCCGCTGTTGGCGACCCCGCAAGCCCGCTACAGCCTGCTATCGATGAACCAAACAGCGTTATTAAACGCCCTTGCCAGCCATCAGTTAGATTTAGCCTTAACGAATGTAGCGGTACAGGGCAACGACAGCCAGTTATGGCAATGCCGCTTATTAGCTCGCCAGCCGGTGGCAGTCATTGGGCCACCGGGGCGTGATCCGGCCGCTAGCCTTAAAGCCTGCCGCCTACAGCGTTGGGTACTGCCGCCGGTGCAAAGCCCCATTCGTACCGCCTTTGATGCCCTGGCCGCGCAATATCAGCTGGCGCCTGATATAGTGGCGGAAGCCGACGATATGGCGATGTTACGCTTATTGGCCCGCGACAGCGGCGCCTTAAGTGTAATGCCCGAGGTCGTGGTAAAGGACGAGTTAAAAGCCGGCCGGTTACAAAAATACCTGACCCTGCCGCAGGTTTATGAAAACTTTTACATTATTACCACCCAGCGGCAGCTGTTACACCCACAATTAAACCTGCTGCTGCAGGCGTTTACTGCTACTGCGGTATAACTGATCCGACGACTGAGGGCATCAGCACAGGGTAGGCTAGACAATAACAAACAAGGAGTACCTGATGAGCATACAACGTATTTTGCCGGCGGCACGTTATTCTGAAGCGGTTATTGTCAACGGGCTGATTTTTTGCGCCGGTATGGTGCCCGACACCCACAGCAATGACGCGACTTTACAGACTGAAGATGTATTGGCACAAATTGATGACCTGCTGGCACGTTGTGGCAGTGATAAAACCAAACTGGTCGACGCTACCATCTATTTAGCGGATATGGCCGACTATGCCGCGATGAACCTGGCTTGGGACAACTGGGTTGTGCCCGGGCAGGCACCTGCCCGCGCCACGGTGCAGGCCAAGTTGGCCGATCCACACTGGAAAATTGAGATAAAGATTGTCGCGGCTGTGTAAAGCTGTTGGCCAAATTGACGATATTTTCGTGTAATCAGCAAGCAGTCGTTCAGGCTGCTTTTTTATCTTTATGATTTAATTGAAAATAATATTGGCACTATAACTGCAAATCTCTCTCGCACTTCAGCAACATTGCTGGTTAACATCGCACAGGACGCTGCTATGCCCCATCTTGTCACCCTATTAACACACACCGGCTTATACGCCGGTTTTGAACTGCGCCGTTTGTGGCAAACCCGCTCTGGCCTGATGACGCTGGCCGCGACCTTGGTTATCTGGGGCCTGTTGTTTCGCTACGCCATAGTGCCGGCGGCAGACCTTATTGCCTCGCGCGGTTTTACCGATTTTATCAGCGGCTTGTTTGGCAACAACGGCATTAGCCAACTGCGCAGCTGGCCCGCGCCAGAGCTGGCCGTGTACTGGTTCTTCAGTCTGTGGTTGCTGCCACTGCTTAGCCTGTTTTTTACCGCCAACCAGCTGTGCCCCGATATAGAGCGCGGTACGGTGCGGTTTTTAACCTTGCGTAGCAGCCGCAGCAGCCTGGTGCTAGGCCGCTTTGCCGGCCAGTTAGTAGTACAAGGCTGTTTAATTTTACTCACTTTGCTGGCCACACTGACTTTAGCCAGCTGGCGCGCCGGTGGCATTACGCCGGCCATGGTTAGTGCCGCCCTGGTGATCTTGCTCAATTTGCTGCTGGTGGTGGCACCTTTTACCGCCATTATGGCGGTATTTTCCGCCCTGGTACGCAGTGCCAAACTGGCGGTGAGCCTAGCGATTGTCAGCCTGGGGCTGGGCTTTGCGCTACTTAGCTGGTTTGTTTTTTACTTTCCTGACTTTTTGTTTTTATTCAGTTATATCCCCGGAGCCCAGGTGATACAGCTGTTACCACTGCACGGCTGGCAAACCTTTAAATTCGCCACGTTGCCGCTTTGGCAAACGGCATTATTACTCAGCCTGGCCTGCCTGCTGGTAAAAAGGAAAGCGCTATGAGCACGCTGATACACTGCGACAACCTGAGTAAACGCTTTGGCAGCAAGACGGCGCTGGCGAATGTCAGCTTTAGCTTGCAGCAAGGCGATGTCACTGCGCTGATTGGCCCCAATGGCGCCGGTAAAACCACCTTGTTTAGTATTCTATGTGGTTATCTGCGCGCCGATAGCGGCAGTGTTACGCTGTTGGGTCACAAGCCCGGCAGCACGGCACTTTGTGGTCAGCTTGCCGCGCTGCCGCAAGATGCCCAGTTTGACCCGGCCTTTAGCGTTGGCGAGCAGCTGGACTTTTATGGCCGCTTACAGGGCTTAAGCCACAAAGCGGCTAAGCAGGAAACCGATAGGGTACTGGCACTGGTGGAACTGTCGGCGCAGCGAAAACAGAAAGCGGCGGCGCTCAGTCACGGTATGCGTAAGCGTGCTGCCATAGCGCAGGCCTTTATCGGCTCGCCCCAGCTGGTGCTACTGGATGAGCCGACCGCCGGGCTGGATCCGGCGCATGCCCTGCAAATACGGCAGTTAATCAGTCAGTTAAGCAGCCATTTAACGGGTAAGGTCAGCTTTATGATTAGCTCGCATAATATTTTTGAGCTGGAGCAGTTGTGCAACAAGGTGCTGTATTTACAGCACGGTCAGTTGAGCAGCCCGGCGGATAACAACGGCAGTGATAGCGCTGAGCAGTTTTTGACCCTGCTACTAGAGCAAGAGGCTGATCAGCCACTGCTGGCATTGTTGCAACAGCTGCCGGAGCTTATCAGTGTGCGGCCGGGACAGAAAAACCAGCTGGTACTGAGCTATAACAGCAATAAGCAGCCACAGTTTGATCTTGAACTGCTGCAATGCCTGGCCGCGCACGGTTATCGCTACCGTAACCTGATTAAAGGCCAGACGCTGGAGCAAAAGCTGTTTAGTGTCTCGTAGCGTTACTGCGGAAACTGAGCCGGGGTTAAAAACCACATTGCTGCTGTAGCGCCTGAATATCTTCGCGGGTGATACCCTGCTGTTGGGCGCTAAGCGCATAATACATCACCGACGCGGGCCCTGCGGTGTGGCCCAGTCCCAGTGCATGGCCAAACTCATGTAACAAGGTGAGTTCCAGCGCCTCGATTGAAGTGTAGGCAAAAATGCTCATCTGCCGCTGCCGGCCCTGGATCTGCATTACGCCGACTTCTGCCGCCGCCAGCGGCTCTGCCTGTTGCGGCAGCAACGCATTACGATCAGCTACTGTCTCATTCAGGTATTGCTGTTGGCGCAGCAGGCGCTGCTGCTCGTCATTTAATTGCGCTGCCTGCTGCTGCAATTGCTGTTGCCGTTGTTGCAGCTGTTGTTGTTGCGCCAGCAGCCGACTGCGCTCACTGCTGGTGGCCTGGCGTGCCTGCTGTTCAAAGGCCGCAGCATCGGCGGCAAACTGCTGATTAGCCTGCTCAAACTGTTGCTGCCGTGCTTTTAGGCTGGCTGCCTGTTGTTGCAGGTCGTGCAGTCGCTGGTCAATAGTGGCATCATAGCGCGCCAGGTTTCGCGTCAGCCGTGCCTGCTCTAACAATTGCTGCTGGCGGGCGTCATAAACAAAATCAATGGCAAAACCATCAAGGCTGTCATAGCGAAACAATTCTTTACCCAGCGCCTTGTTCCATTGGTTGGCGGCGTTGTGCGCCGCTTGTTCGGCTTGCTCCAGCGTTAAGTTAAAGGCTGGGTCCAGCTTGCCGATGCGCCACAGCACCGGCGTTTGGCACAAATACTGTTGCTGTTGTTTATCAGCGTAGTGCTGCAGTAATTGAGCGGCGGGCTTGTCTTTACTCAACAGTGGCAGCAACCACTGATAAGCAGCAAACAGCAGCAGGGTATAACACAGCGCACGCCAGAAAAATCGCATATCAGCCTCGGTACTGCAAAGGGTTGTTACAAAGTGGCAGAGTGTTTCATTTGACCACTTTGTATGCCTTACGTTAATGTGCAGCATAACAATTGTTACGGAGCAAATTAAGTGAATATTGCTACCTTGTGGATCGTTATCGGCATAGTGCTGATTCTATCTGAGTTGCTGGCAACGAGCGTCGTCGCGGTGTTTCTCGGTATCGCCGCTATCGTGGTGGGGTTGTTGTTACATTTCGGCCTGATAGAAAGCTACAGTATGCAGTTTCTGATCTTTGGCGTTGTGTCTCTTGTGCTGCTGTTTGGTGTACGCGGCCATTTTAAGCGCTGGTTTGTTGGTTATACCGCTGACAGTAGCGAGCAGCCGTCGCGTTTTAGCGAAGATATTGGTAGCCGGGTTACCGTGCACAGTGATTTTGTGCAGGGCGCTGGCCGGGTGGTGTTAAATGGCGTGCAATGGGATGCCGAATCTGCCGATCTGTTAAAAGCCGGTGATATCGCCTGGGTGGTAGCCAACCACGGCATTAAATTAACCGTGACAGCAACAAAGCCAAACAGCTGATTTTTCTATGTTAAGGAGTAACAACAAGTGCCAATAGATATTAATACCATTTTAATGGCCGGCTTTGCGCTGGCAGTGGTCATTACCCTGGTTAAAACCGCGCGCGTCGTACCGCAGCGTAGTAACTTCGTGATAGAGCGGCTGGGTAAGTACTCACGCACACTCGACTCGGGTTTTCATATCCTGATCCCGTTTATCGATAAAGTGGCTTACACCCATAGCTTAAAAGAGGAAGTGATTGATGTACCTACCCAAACCTGTGTCACCAAAGACAACATTCAGGTGGGCATTGATGGCATTTTATACCTGCAGGTGATAGACCCACACAAAGCCAGCTACGGTATTCAAGATTACCGCTACGCGGCCGCGCAGTTGGCCCAAACGACCATGCGTTCAGTCATTGGCCAGACCGATTTAGATAAAACCTTTGAAGAGCGCGCCAAAATTAACGAAGAAGTGGTAAAAGCTCTGGACGAGGCGGCGTCGCCTTGGGGTGTAAAAGTGCTGCGCTATGAAATTGCCGATATTGAACTGCCGATCAGCATCAAAGATGCGCTAGAGCAGCAAATGCGTGCCGAGCGTGAACGCCGTGCCGCTATTGCTAAATCGGAAGGTGAACGCCAGGCGATGATCAACGTGTCAGAAGGCCAAAAGCAGGAAGTGATTAACCTGTCCGAGGCCGACAAAACCCGCCAGATTAACGAAGCGGAAGGTCGCGCCCGTGAGATTGAGCTTATCGCTACTGCGACGGCTGAGGGTATTCGCAAAATTGCTGAAGCGATAAACCAGCCGGGCGGCTCAGAAGCGGTCAGCCTGCGCGTCGCCGAGCAGTACGTAAAAGAATTCGGCAACCTGGCCAAAACCAATAACACCATGATAGTGCCTGCCGAACTGGCGAATATCGGCGGTGCTGTGGCCGGTTTAACCGAAATCTTAAAAGTGGCCCAGCCAAAAGCGCAGTAACTTCGCTGGTTGTTAATGATAAAAAGCCAGCTTAATGCTGGCTTTTTTGCTCTAAGACAGTTGTATCAGTTTGGCTGTTTAACCACCTCACCGCCTTTAATCACCACGGGAATAGCTTCCAACAGCGTAATGTGCTCAAGCGGGTTACCTTTTACGGCGATCATATCGGCATAGGCGCCGGCTTGCAGTACGCCGACATTAAGCTGACCTTGTTCGTTGCGCCAGTTCAGTAACGTCGCTGCGTTAACCGTGGCACTTTGAATAGCCTGCAGCGGTGTCATGCCCCATTGCACCATGTAATTAAACTGGCGGGCGTTTAAGCCATGGGTGTACACGCCGGCGTCGGTGCCGTAGGCGATATTCAGTCCGGCTTTTACGGCTTTGCTAAAGTTTTGCCGCTGCAGCTGGCCAACGGTGCGCTCTTTGGCTAATGATTCAGGCAAAATGCCGGCGGCTTCGCCTTCCTGCAATATGTAGTCGCTGACGTAAATATCCATCACCAGATAGGTGCCGTTGCGTTTGGCCAGTTTAATAGCGTCATCGTCGATAAAGCTGGCGTGTTCAATTGAGTCTACGCCGGCTTCCAGCGCCCGTTTAATACCGCGCAAACCGTGGGCGTGAGCGGCGACAATAGCGCCGCGATCTTTGGCCTCGGCCACGAGTGCCTGCATTTCAGCCAGGCTGTACTGGCTGGCGTTAACGTCGGTGTTGCGCGACAGTACGCCGCCGGTGGCAGTAAATTTAATCACATCGGCGCCGTACTTCATATTGCTACGCACCTTAGCGCGGATAGCATCGGCGCCGTTCGCCACACCATCGCCACTGGCCTGATAGGTGTGCGGCAGCAGGTTATTGTCACAGTGGCCGCCGGTCATGCACAAACTGGGGCCTGACACCCGCATACGCGGGCCGGGTATTTCGCCGGCGTTAATGGCATCGCGCAGGTCTACATCAGCAAAGCCGGCCGCACCTAAATTGCGCACCGTGGTAAAGCCGGCCTCTAAGGTGGCTTTGGCTGCGGTTACGCCAAACAGCGCCTGGCGCGCCGGGGTTTGCTGCAACCGGCGGTAGCCATGCTGCGCCGGGTTAGCGGTTAAATGCACATGCATATCGATAAGCCCCGGCAGCACGGTGTAGCCGGTTAAATCGGTGCTTGGCAGCGCCTTTTGCTCAGCTGTCAGTGATGCGATAGGCACGATGTCGTGGATGCGGTCTTGCTCCAGCAAAATCGCCCGGTTGGCCTTAAGTCTGCCGCTTTGCACCTCTAACAGCTGACCGGCCAGGATCAGTTTATCCGGCGCGGCCAGGGCCGTAACAGGCATAAAACTAGCAAGCGATACCACGCTGGCGGTGAGTGTCAGGGCAAGAAGCCGGCGCATAAGTTACTCCTGATCTGAGCTGGGCAGTGGCTGGTTTTTTAAATCCTGAGTCTTCTCAGCCATTAAGGCCGCCAGTTGCTGTTCTAACTTTTCCAGTTTTTCGCGGGTGCGCAGTAGCACCTGGCGCTGCACGTCAAACTCTTCGCGACTGACAAAATCCAGCTCGGCCAGTTTACTTTGTAGTACCTGCTTTACTTTTGCCTCAACGTCGTCGGCAAACTGACGCACCTGAGGCGGAATAGCATTGCCGATTTGTTTGGCAATATCTTCAATTTTTTTCGCATCGATCATGGTTATCTCCTTTGCTGCATCAAGTACTTGCAGCGAGTATTCAAGCGTTGGCATTATTCTACAGAGCAAAAGCCGGATAGCGAATGCTATTTAACGGCAAATTTCGTTACAATGCCGCCCTGGTTATAAGGGTGCGTCAATGAAGTTAAATCCGCAACAAAACGCTGCAGTTAAATATATTTCCGGGCCTTGTCTGGTGTTGGCAGGTGCCGGCAGTGGTAAAACCCGGGTGATTATTAATAAAATTGCTTATTTAATTCAGCAGTGTGAGCTGCCGGCGCGGCATATTGCCGCAGTAACCTTTACCAATAAAGCGGCGCGCGAGATGCGCGAGCGCATTAACCAGCAACTGCCAAAAGCCGCCACCCGCGGCCTGACCATTTCTACGTTTCATACGCTGGGGCTGGAGATCCTGAAAAAGGAATACCGCCATATCGGCTACAAGGCTAACTTTACCTTGTTTGACGATCAGGACAGCCTGGCGCTGCTAAAAGAACTTAGCGAAAATGATATTCAGGGCGACAAAGACTTGCTACGGGCGCTGCAAAGTAAAATCAGCAACTGGAAAAACGAATTAACGCTGCCGGCTAAGGCGATACAAGAGGCGAAAGATGCACAAAGCATCAGCTTTGCTAACTATTACCAGCAGTACAGCCAGCAGTTAACGGCGTATAACGCACTGGACTTTGACGACCTTATTTTACTGCCTACCTTGTTGTTTCAACACAACACTGAGGTGCGCGCCAAGTGGCAGCAGAAAATTCAATATTTGCTGGTCGATGAATATCAGGATACCAATACCAGCCAGTATCAGCTGGTAAAGTGGCTGGTAGGTGAGCGCCAGCGCTTTACTGTAGTGGGCGACGATGACCAGTCCATTTACTCCTGGCGCGGCGCACGGCCACAAAACCTGGCGCTGCTGAAGACCGATTTTCCTACGTTAAACGTAATTAAGCTGGAGCAAAACTACCGCTCGGCCGAGCGTATTTTAAAAGCGGCCAATATTCTGATTGCCAATAACCCGCACGAGTTTGATAAGCAGCTGTTTAGTGAAAACGGCTACGGTGTGCCACTTAAGGTGATCCCCTGTAAACACGAGGAAGACGAAGCCGAAAAAGTGGTGGCCGAGATCATCTCACACCGCTTTATCAACCGCAGCCAATACCGTGATTATGCCTTGCTGTATCGTGGAAACCATCAGTCGCGTTTATTTGAAAAAGCGCTGATGACCAACCGGATCCCGTACAAAATTTCCGGCGGCACCTCGTTTTTTTCCCGCACTGAAATAAAGGACGTGATGGCCTATCTGCGTCTGGTGGTAAACCAGGATGATGACAACGCCTTGCTGCGTATTATTAATGTGCCACGGCGTGAAATTGGGGCCGCGACCTTGCAGCAGATTGGCAATCTGGCCAATGAAAAGCACATCAGTTTATTTGCCGCCTGCTGCGACAGTGAGTTGTCGATGCATTTGTCGGCGCGGGCGCACAATGCCGTCAAGCAATTCGCCGATTGGATAGTGGGCATTGCCGATAACGTGCAGCGGGCTGAGCCGGCCGAAGCGATACGTGATCTTATTCGTCAAAGTCATTATGAAGCTTGGTTGTTTGAAACCAGCAGCAGCCCGAAAGCGGCTGAAATGGCGCTGAAAAACGTCAATGAGTTGTATCGTTGGATCAGCGAAATGCTGGCAGGTAAAGATGACGAAGAGCCAATGACGCTGCCCGAAGTGGTCACCCGGCTGACACTACGCGATATGATGGAGCGTCAGGAGCAGGAAGATAATGCCGATCAGGTGCAGCTGTTAACGCTGCATGCCTCCAAAGGTTTGGAGTTTCCTTATGTATTTATGGTGGGTATGGAAGAAGGTATTTTGCCACACCAGAGCAGTATTGATGAGGACAACGTCGAGGAAGAGCGGCGGTTGGCGTATGTGGGTATTACCCGAGCCCAGCGCGAGCTGTTTTTTACTTACGCTAAGGAGCGGCGCCAGTTTGGCGAAGTTATCCGCCCCGAGCCCAGCCGGTTTTTGTATGAATTACCCCAGGATGACTTAGACTGGCAGCAAGCCGCGCCGGTGAAAACGGCTGAGCAACGCCAACTAAGTGGTCAGGCACACATAGAGCGGTTACGCCAGCTGCTGAAAAATAACTGACGGCGTATCGGCCAGTGCTTGCGCGCCCAATAGCTCGGTTACATATTTACCCTGCATAAAGCAGCAACCTTCGTCTAACAGCAAGTTGAGCAATTCGGCGTTGTCGACACCGTCAGCCAGTAAGCGGAATTTATAGCTATGTGCCAGTTGCTGTAACATGTGCAGCAGCTGGCGTTTATGTGCCTGGCGTGGCAGTTGACGGCAGAAGCTGGCGTCTAATTTAACAAACTCAAAAAGTTGCAACAGTAGCAAGCCCATGGGGGCGCTGTCGGCGGCAAATTGATGGATCGCCAGGCGGACACCATTTTGCTTCAGCTGATGCAACGCAGCGTGAATGCTGTTGCCGGCCTGCAGCAATTCGCGTTCGGTAAAGGCTAAACATAAGCGCTGTGGCTGCGGTAAGGTGCTCAGTTGCTGCTTCAATTGTTGCAGTAACTCATGTTGCTGCAAATGCGCCACACTCAGGCGCAGAGTAACTAAGCCGCTATCATCGGTACTGGCGGCAAGCTGACGGCAGGCTTGCTGCAGGATCAACTGTTCAATTTGTACCGTCATCGTTGCATCAGCACTAAACTGGCTGAAATCGTACTGCGTACCAAGCAGCGGGTGCTGCCACTGACTATGCACTTCGTAGCCCAGCAAGCTGCGGCCCTGACCGCACAATACCGGCTCGTACACCGGGGTAAACTGCTGCTGCGCCAGTGCCTGTTGCATAACCTGCTCCAGCGTCATCGCCTGCAGCAATTGCTCGCGCATGGTGTCATTGAAGATGACGAAGCGATTGCGTCCCATCGACTTGGCCTGATACATGGCGGCATCGGCATCGCGCAGCATGGCTTCCGGTTTGCTGTGTTCAGCGTCAAAATGGGCAATGCCAATGCTGGCGCCAGAATGTACCTGCTGTCCCTGCAGATAAAAAGGCTGGCGTATTTTTTCAATAATGCGCTCGGCAATGTCCTCAGCATCTTCTGCATCTGGCAGGATGGTTAGCAGCACAACAAACTCATCGCCACCCAGCCTGGCTACCATATCATGATCACGTACGGTACTAAGTAAGCGTTTACTGACTTCCACCAAAAAGGCATCGCCAACATGATGGCCTAAGCTGTCGTTAATTTGTTTAAAGCGGTCTAAATCGATAAAGAGCAGGGCCAAGCCTTGTTGTGGCTGGCGTTTACTCAGCGCGAACTGCTGTTTTAATTGCTGCAAAAACATTTGCCGATTAGCCAGACCGGTAAGAGCATCATGATTCGCTTCATAAAACAGCTTCTGCTCGGCCTTTTTCCGCTCTTCTACCTGCAAGCGCAAAAACAAGTTGGTTTGGCGTAGCTCGCGGGTGCTTTCAAATACTTTGCGTTCCAGCTCTTCCTGATGCTGTTTTTGTTGTTCTGTTGCCAGCTTTCGTTGAATCGCCACAGCAATATGCTGCGAGACAAAGCGCAGAATATTCAGCTCGTTCTCTGAGTAATGATAGCGCTCGTCATAAGATTGTAGCGCGATAACGCCAATCACCTGCTGCTCAATCAATAACGGTGCCCCTAACCAACTGGTTGAGTGGCGGGCGGCTTTAAGCGGATCGGCCATGCCGCGACGGATCTCACCGGTGGCTACCAATTGATCGGCAATATCTGTGGTAATTAGTTTGGCATCACCACAGCGGATGACATATTCGGTAAAGCCTCGGCTTAAAGGCCGCTCGCGTGCCGGCGGCGAAAATTGATCCAAGTAAAACGGAAACGTCAGCTTGCTGCGCGCAGTGTCGAGCAGCGCGATATAGCAGTTATCAGCCGCCATTAACTCGCCAAGCACCTGATGTACCGCCTGATAAAAGCTGTTCATATCACGGCTGCTGGCCGTCAGTTCTGAGATGCGGTACAACGCGGCCTGCAGCTTCTCTGCGTTAATCCGTTCCGTAATTTCTTTTTGCAGTGAGCTGTTAATCTGACGCAGTTCACGGGTACGTAATCGTACCGTTTCTTCCAGCAGCTCGCGGCTTTTCACCCGATCCAGCGCGGTAATGGTATGGCCGCCAAGGCTGCTGAACAGTGCCAGGTCGCTTTCCGTGTATAGTTGTTTGGCATTATAAGATTGAATGGCCATTACACCGATAACCTGTTCACCGCGACACAACGGTATACCCAGCCAGTGAGCACAGGGAGAGCCTTGTGGCTCTATAGCACCTGCTTGAATTAGCCGCTCAAATTGTTCGGTATCGCACAGCAAAGGTTGGCCGGTGCGGGCGACATAGCCGGTTAGGCCACTGGAAAAAGCGCTTGAGGGGACTTTGGCAATCAGTTGCTGGTCTTTTTCATCGGAAAAATATTGCGGCGTGTAATGGTCAGTTTGGCTGTCGTAAAATACCACATAGAAATTTTCGGCATGCAACAGCTCAGACACCATTTTATGGATTGCCGGGTAAAACTCCCGCATATCGCTGATGGTGCTGGCAAGCTCAGATAATGTTAGTAAGGCGCCCTGCGTAATATAGGCCTGTTTGTAACGGCGGGTTAATATATCCAGCCGTCGAAGCTTGGTTTGTGCCTGCTTAAGCTGTTTGCCTGTCTCTGTTGATCCCTTCAACCCTGACTCTTTATTCTTTGGTCGTACCACTTGGGCAGACACTTTATAATTGTGCCCATTATGCACAAAGTTTAAGCAGTTGGAAGAGGCTTGCGGCCAAATGATAGCCGCAGGCTTAAACCAGTTTATAAGGTCTCATAATAAAAAAATTTAAGGCCGCACTGCGGCGGCCTTGAACGCACGAAAGCAGGAGGATTAAACGCCTTCAGTCATAAACTTAATAGCGGCAGCGATTTCTTCATCACTGCAGTCGCCACAGGTACCACGGGCAGGCATATTACGAATACCTTCGATAGCGTGCTTTAACATAACATCAAAACCTTGATCGATTCTGGACTTCCACGCAACGTCACCTTTCTTTGGCGCGTCCAGGGCGCCGGTGCCATGACAGGCAAAACAGGCTGTTTGATATACTTTTTCGCCGCTACGTGGGCCAGACGGTGCGGCATCAGCCGCAGCCGCCGCACCAGCAACATGCACCTGGCCGATAGGTGCTAACCGCTTCGCCAGCGCTTCTTTATCTGCATCAGCACTGGCATTAATGCCAAAGGTGGTTAACAGCAAGGCAAATGCAACAGTAAGTTTGTTCATAGTGAGTAGTCCTGTGGTCATGTCCGCACAAAGTTTGCGCCATTATAGCCCTCAAGCTGCGCTCAGGGGAAGCCCCGTGCATCTGACTGGCTTGGCGCTGACAGCAAGTCTGTTACGTTAATAAAGACCGTGCCGATCGCTGGCACCTTGTGTCTTTATTGGGTAAATCTGCCGCCAGCCAGCGCCATAGCTGTTATATGCTTTTAGATGAGGTTTGCTGGCTTTTTTAAAGCAAAATTATTTAACGGTTTTGCTTTGCATCTGATGTCAATATGGTAGTCTGTTTGGCCGGTATTGCTGAACACCATAGTTCAGATCCGGAAATAAGAAAGCACTGCTAAGTGTTTTCCACATAAATGGAAGTATAACAATAATAAAATGGGTCTTGCGGTACACCCCATATTTTATCTTTAAAAACATATTGTTATGAAATGTTTGTGCCTGGCTTTTTTGTCGAGAAGCCGGGGTGTTCTGCTGCGTTTTGCACAAAGTTATCCACAGCTTGTTAGGCTGAACGTTACGCAGCGTTGACTAGCGGCTCTGGCGGCGCTGTGGCATGCTATAGCTTTATCGCTGCAGGATATACCTTAGATGGCTACAGTCTGTGATACACCGCTGATCCTGGTGGACGGATCTTCTTATTTATTTCGCGCTTATCATGCGCCACCACATCTGACAAACTCGCGCGGCGAAGCTACCGGTGCCATTTATGGCGTGGTCAACATGCTCAAAAGCCTGCTGAAACAATACCAGCCAACACAAATGGCGGTGGTATTCGATGCCAAAGGGCCCACTTTTCGTAATGACATGTACAGTGAGTACAAGGCACATCGCCCGCCCATGCCAGACGACTTGCGCAGCCAGATAGCGCCGCTGCATCGCATTATTGAAGCGATGGGATTGCCACTATTATGCGTAACCGGTGTAGAAGCGGACGATGTGATTGGTACCTTGGCACGTCAGGCCAGCGCTCAGGGGCGCCATACACTGATCTCGACTGGCGATAAAGATATGGCGCAGCTGGTAGATGAGCATGTTACGTTAATTAATACGATGACCAATACCTTGCTCGATGTGCAGGGTGTGCGGGATAAGTTTGGTATAGGCCCGGAACTCATTATCGATTATCTGGCCCTGATGGGTGACAAGGTCGACAATATTCCCGGCTTGCCAGGCGTGGGTGAGAAAACCGCTGCAGCCTTACTGCAGGGGCTGGGCTCTATTGAGCAGATTTATCAGCAACTGGATCACGTCGCTGAACTGAGTTTTCGCGGTGCCAAGACCATGGCGGCCAAACTTACTGAATTTCGGCAGCAGCTGCAGTTATCTTATCAGCTGGCTACCATCAAAACTGATGTTGAACTGCCGTACCAGCTTGACGACTTAAACATCAAAACCCCTGATAATGCTGCACTGGCCGAGTTATACCGCGAGTGTGAATTTCGCCGTTGGTTAAGCGAAGTGCTGTCAAGCGGACAAAATGCTGCTAAAAGCAGCACTCCCGAGCAAGGCGACTTACTGGCCGAAAGCCCGTCAGAGCAGGCGAATACCGCACCGGCAACCTCTTATCAGACAGTGTTGGATAAGGCCGCTTTTACGCAAATGTTAGCTGAAATACAACACGCTCAGCTAACAGCGCTGGATACTGAAACCACGAGTCTGGACTACATGCAAGCCGATCTGGTGGGGTTATCCTTTGCCGTAAGCCCGGGCCGGGCTTGGTATGTGCCCGTGGCGCACGATTATGTTGGTGCGCCGACGCAGCTGTCGTGTGATTGGGTACTGGCCGAACTAAAACCCTGGCTGGAAGATAGCAGCAAAGCCAAAGTCGGGCAGAATCTGAAATACGATCAAAGCGTGCTGGCACGTTATGGCATAGCGCTGCGCGGTGTGCAGTTTGACACCATGCTGGAGTCTTATGTGCTGAACTCTGTTGCGGCACGGCACGACATGGACAGCCTGGCATTAAAATATCTGGGCCACAAAACCGTCAGTTTTGAAGAGATCGCAGGTAAGGGCGCTAAGCAGCTGACTTTTAACCAGATTGAACTGGAGAAAGCCGCCCATTATGCCGCCGAAGATGCGGATATCACCCTAAGGTTACACCAGTCATTGTGGCCCCAACTGCAGCAGCAAGCCGGTCTTAGCAAAGTGCTGACCGAAATTGAAATGCCACTGGTGGATATTTTATCGCGCATAGAGCGCCACGGTGTGCTGATAGACAGCAATCTGCTGGCGCAGCAAAGTGAGCAGTTGGCAAGCAGGATTAGCGAGTTAGAGCAGCAGGCCTACCAGCAGGCGGGCAAGCCATTTAATTTAGCCTCACCAAAACAGCTGCAGGAAATTTTATTCGACCAGATGCAGTTGCCGGTGCTGAAAAAGACGCCAACCGGTGCGCCGTCTACGGCAGAAGAGGTGCTTGCTGAGCTGGCGCTGGAGTATGAGTTTCCTAAACTGATCACTGAACATCGCGGCTTATCGAAGTTAAAATCTACTTATACCGATAAGCTACCCAAAATGCTGCAAGCTGCAACCGGGCGGGTGCATACGTCTTACCATCAGGCGGTTGCGGCAACCGGTCGGTTAAGTTCCACCGATCCTAACCTGCAGAATATTCCTATTCGTACTGAAGAGGGGCGGCGTATTCGGCAGGCCTTTATAGCACCTGCGGGTAAAAAGATCGTCGCTGTCGACTACTCGCAAATTGAGCTGCGTATAATGGCGCACCTCTCGCAGGACAAAGCGTTGCTGCAGGCCTTTGCTAACGGGCTGGATATTCACCGTGCTACGGCCGCTGAAGTATTTGGAGTCAGGCTGGAAGAGGTTAGCTCAGAGCAGCGTCGCAGTGCCAAAGCGGTTAACTTTGGCTTGATATACGGTATGTCGGCATTTGGTTTAGCCAAGCAGTTGGGTGTAAGCCGTAATGATGCGCAGCAGTATGTCGATCGTTACTTTGAGCGCTTCCCCGGTGTGCTCGATTACATGGAGCGTACTCGCAAGCAAGCACATGAGCTGGGTTATGTCGAAACGCTGTTTGGCCGGCGGCTCTATTTACCAGAGATCAATGCGCAAAATATGGCGCGGCGCAAAGGGGCTGAACGCGCGGCCATTAATGCACCGATGCAGGGCACCGCGGCTGATATTATTAAAAAAGCCATGATAGTGGTGGACAATTGGATCCAGCGCCATAGCGCCGACACCGTTGCGATGATCATGCAGGTGCACGATGAATTGGTATTCGAGGTAGATGAAGCGGCCGTTGAGCAGGTGATACCTGAATTGGTAAAACTGATGGCACAGGCGGCAACACTGGATGTGCCGCTACTGGCAGAGGCCGGGTTTGGTGATAACTGGGATCAGGCGCACTAAAGTTGAACTTATGTGTACCGGCTGAGTCTGATTAAGCAGTTACATTATCCCTCTCTCCTGTTTCATTTCGTATCCCGCCGTAAATGGCGGGATTTTTTTGGTAATTTTATTACTTAAATCAGTGTCGCGTCGCAATTTTAAGCTGTTTATGTAGTTTTATTACATAAATAGCTTGCGTTTTTTTGCCAGCTGATTAAAATTTGTCGGGTAGGGTACAGAGGTAAGATGTTCTATCTTTCAGTGTCAGGCGATAGCCAGCACAGACGAAAGTTGGCTTATTTAGCCGCCCCACTGCTTGCAGTGGGGCGTTTTTTTTATTTCTTTTTGCTAAACGCTGTCAGTGTTGCTGCAGCGGGTGAATAAAACGACTTGCGCCGGTTGAATACGGCGGAGCAAAACTGAAAATTTGCGAGATTTTTTAGAGTAAATACTTCAAACTGAGAAAATTTGCGCTATAATGCGCCTGTCTTAGCGATAAGACACCCTGTTGATTTGAAATTATAGCTTCTCCCCGTTTGCTATGGCCGACACCCAAGGGTGTCGGTTTTTTTATGTCTGTTATTCGGTAATTGCGGTATCATCAGCAGCGCCAAACCATAGGTCTAACACCTGCTCTAATTCCGTTAAACCTTGTTTGTTTAATGAGCTGAAGGTATGGACGGTAACATCGCCCATAAACGCCATGCTGGCTTCGCGCACTTCTAACAAGGTTTTTTTACGGGCACCTGGGCCAAGTTTGTCGGCCTTGGTTAACAAAATAAGTACCGGTAGCTCACTTTGTACTGCCCAGTGCACTAAATCCTGATCCAGATCTTTCAGTGGATGGCGGATATCCATCAGCACCACCAGCCCTTTTAAGCTGTCGCGTTTCATCAGGTATTCTGCCAGTGACTTTTGCCATTTCTCTTTAATAGCCAGTGGCACTTTAGCAAAGCCATAGCCGGGTAAATCAATCAGCCGGCGCTGGCTATCGAGGCTAAAGGTGTTGATCAGCTGAGTACGCCCCGGTGTTTTACTGGTGCGGGCTAAACTATTTTGCCGGGTCAGCGTATTAAGTGCGCTGGATTTGCCTGCATTAGAGCGGCCGGCAAAGGCGACTTCTATGCCGCTATCCGCAGGTAAGGCGTTGATATCGGGGGCGCTGGTTAAAAAACTGGCGCGTTGATAATTGATTTTCGACTTGTACACTGCCTTCTCCGGCAACTAATTTGGCGCTATTGTAGCGGATCTGGCCGATCGGCAGAAGCTTTTGCCGCATTGATGGGATTTTACTTTGAACAGTTTCGTGTAAAATAGACATAAAAATTAAGGTTATTTCACTTGGTTGCCAGTATGCTGGCGGTTTAATGCGGACAGAGACGGATAAAAAATGAAAAAAATGCTATTTCCACTGACGCTGTTATTCGGTCTTATCGGAACAGCCCAGGCGTTTGACGGTGATGCTGAGGCAGGTAAAGCAAAGTCAGCGGTATGTGCAGCATGCCACAGTGCTGACGGTAACAGCGCAGTTGACATGTATCCTAAGCTGGCAGGCCAGCATGCGCCGTATTTGTACAAGCAACTGCGTGACTATAAAACCGGTATGGAAACAGCCGGTAAGCAGGGCCGTAACAACAGTATCATGTTTGGTATGGTGGCGGCATTATCCGACCAGGATATGAAAGATCTGGCGGCCTACTTCGCGTCACAAAAGATGAAAGCTGGCAGCACGCCAGAAAATGTTATTGCCAAGGGTGAGAAGCTCTATCGTGGTGGTGATGCCGAACGCGGTATTGCGGCCTGTATTGCTTGCCATGGTCCGCGTGGTAACGGTACCAGTTTAGGCGGCTTCCCGAAAATTTCTTACCAGCATGCCAATTATCTGAAAACAACTCTGCAAGAGTTCCGTAGTGGTCAGCGTGCTAATGACTTAAACGGCATGATGCAAGACATTGCGAAAAAGCTAACCGACGAAGATATCGAAGTGCTGTCACAGTATCTGGGTGGTCTGCACTAAGCAGAGCTGGGTTGTTCATCGCGGAAAAGCCGGCGTTTATCGCCGGCTTTTTTATTACTGCCGGTTCAGTTTTGTAAGAGATCTCTTACATTTGTTGTAAGAAAACTGCTATACAGCAATTTTTATTGAACTTTTTTACAAGCACATTATTTGAATATTTATCTGTTTTTAAAGGATAAAATATATTTCGCTTGGTTACCCGCGCTTTTTTTCTATGCAGACGCTTGCCATCTGGTCAGATTGGCGTAAATTATTCCCTGTTACTTTTAGTAACACCTAATAACAAGGACTAGCGGCAAGGAAGTGTCAGTACCAGTACGACAGTGCGCGGTGCCTTTTGTTAATACACATCAGGATGATGTGCCGCGTGAATTCACGCTCAGGGATGGTTACCAAAGTATCAGGAAGATCGTAAAGAATAAAAATTCAGCCAGGAAGGCGATATAAAACAAGGAATCAGAAAACAGGGTGTTGCAGCAACATCAGGAAGATGACAGCGAATGAGAGAAGTGTCCACCTGACACAAGTATATCCAGGGCGATAAGATGATCTTATCGCCTTTTTCTTTTTAGCCGTTGTAGTTAAATAGTATGTCCAAACCAACCTGTCCGCTGTGCTTTGCTACCTCATGTGCTTTTTTTCATCAGGATAAGCAGCGTTGCTACTGGCGCTGCCCACAGTGTGAGCTAGTGTTTGCTGACCGCGCCAGCTTGCTGTCAGCTGCGGCTGAACATGCCCAGTATCAGTTACACAATAATGATGTTAATGACAACGGCTATCGCCGGTTTTTGCAGCGCCTGGCTACGCCTTTGCTTGCAGCTTTGGGCCGTAGCAGTCTGCAGGGGCTGGATTTTGGTTGTGGCCCCGGCCCGTTGTTGGCAAAAATGCTGACTGAGGCTGGCCAACATATGGCGGTCTGGGATCCGTTTTTTGCGCCTGACAGCACAGCATTGGAGCGGCAATACGACTTTATCAGCTGCAGTGAGGCGATAGAGCATTTTGTTAACCCGGCACAAGAGTGGGCGCTATGGCAACAGCTGTTAAAGCCCGGTGGCACGCTGGCCATTATGACCAAGCGCTATACCACCTTAGAAGCTTTTGCCAACTGGCACTACAAGCTGGACCCGACCCATGTCAGCTTTTTTCACCTGAACACCTTTCATTATTTGGCTGGGCGAGATGGCTATCGCTTGGAGGTCGCTGCAAATGATGTGGTATTGTTGCAGCGCATAAAGCATTAGTGTTTAGCGGTAAAACTGGTTAAAATGTGCGCCCTTTTTTACAGGTAGCAACCATGACTCGCAAGAAAAAAACACGCTCGGCCGGCACTAATGGCCAGCGGCATTTGTCGGCTGAAGATATTCGTAAAACCCGGCAACCAAAAGAAGAGACCAAGAAAAAGGGCGCCGGCTTAAAATCAGGCAGCCGCAATAGTATGCTGGCCAAAACCGCAGAGGCAAAGCGTGAATCTGCGCCAAAAGATAAGCGGCTGGGCAGTAAAAAGCCGATCGCCCTGCTACCGCAAGCCGAAGCAGTACAAAGCGTGATGCCGGTGGTTGAACCCAAAGCCAGCCTGGCCAAGGCCAAGCCACAAACACTCAGCCCGGAGCAAGAGCTGGCGCTGATTGAAAACGACACGCAGCTGCAGACACTGTTGGAGCGGGTTGAGCGTGATGAAATTCTTACTGGCAAAGATGCTAAGTACTTTAACGCGAAAATTGCCCGTATGGAGCAGTTGATGGCCGAGTTAGGCTTGAGCGATGATGAGGATGAGACTGATCCACTGGCGGCGTTTGAAAGTAAAGATTGGCGTAAAGACCTGTTAGGCGACGAGGATTAACCGTGACGACTGCTGTTTGGCTGGCTATTGCAGCTGGTGCCCTGATTATTGCCGGTTTGGCATTTTATGCCGGAACTTTGTTGATGCGCTTGCAGCAACAGCGCCGGCAGCAGCTTAAACAAGCTGCTCAGCTGCAACAGCAACAGGCAGAAAAAGCGCTATACCTGCGTGACAGCATTATTTTAATTTGCAAAGCCATGCGTGAAGAGCAATGCGAGCTGTCAGAGGGCGCACTGCGGTTATGGGTGTTATTAGATCATCTGGTGCCAGAGCGGACACCAGACCCGGAAACCACCTATCCCGGCTTGTTTCAGATGTATCAGGTCATCAAAGATATGCCAACGCATCAGGCGCGTAAAGATCAGGCCAAAAGCCTGACCCGGCAGCAAGACAAGGTGCGGTTACAAGCTGAACAAGACTTCAAGCAACCTATTTTGGCCGACGTGGCAGCCTTGCTACAACGCTTTCAACCGCAATAGCAAGGCATAGCCGTAACAACTCCTGCGCCTATTGCTTGTAGATCTGGCCGCCTTTCATCACAAAGCGTACCTGGCCCATGGCATTAATGTCCTGCAGAGGGTTGCCTTCTACGGCAATAATGTCCGCCAGCTTACCGGCTTTAATACTGCCTAGCTCGTCTTCTACTCCGAGTAAACGGGCGCCTTCAATGGTGGCGCTTTGTATTGCCGCCAGTGCCGGCATACCGGCTTCCGTCATATAGACAAATTCCCGCCAGTTATTGCCGTGTTCAAACACACCGGCATCGGTACCAAAGGCAATTTTTACCCCGGCTTTATAAGCTTCAGCAAAGGTTTGCTGAATTTTGCCGCCGATAGTGGCGGCTTTGGGCCTGACCAGTTCGGGAAAGAAACCGGCAATACGGGATTTCTCTTCTGCCCATTTACCGGCACTGATGGTCGGCACAAAGTAAGTGCCTTGCTTACGCATCATCGCCATGGTGGCTTTGTCCATGTAGGTGCCATGCTCAATTGAGTGCACGCCGGCTTTTATCGCCCGCTCCATGCCTTCTTTGCCGTGGGCATGCACGGCCACTTTCATGCCGTAGTCTTTAGCAGTACTGACAATCGCTGCCAGCTCGTCGTCAGTAAACTGTGGGTTGCTGCCGCTTTTCGCCACACTGAGCACGCCGCCTGTGGCGGTGATTTTAATCAGATCTGAGCCTTCTTTATAACGTTGCCGTACCGCTTTACGCGCCTCATCGGCACCGTTAATCACGCCCTCTTTCGGGCCGGGATCGGCCATCAGCGCTGCCGCAACGCCATTGGTAGGGTCGGCATGGCCGCCAGTGGTGGCAATAGATTTACCGGCAGCGTAGATACGCGGCCCGTTAACATAGCCTTTGGCAATGGCTTTTTTCAGCGCGGTGCTGATCTGGTGGTTATCGCCCAGTTCGCGCACTGTGGTAAAGCCGGCCAGCAGCGTTTTCTCGGCAAAGGTTGCCCCACGCAGGGCATAGTCCGCCTCATTCATGGTAAAGCCCTCACTGTATACCGTTGGGCTGAACTGGGTGTAAAAGTGGGTATGCATATCCATCAGCCCCGGCATTACGGTGTGCTGACGTAAATCTATTACGGTGTCGTTTCCGCCCGCCGGAGTAAAACCGGCTTGCAGGGCAACAATTTTGTCCTGCTCAATAACAATGGTTTGCTGCGACAACATCTTACTGTCTTCTGCAGTAATCAGGTTACCGGCGTAAATCAGCGTAGCAGCCTGGCTGGACAGCGAAACCAGCAGACCGCTTATTAACACAGCAAGCGACGTTTTATTCATAGTTGTAGTGCCTTTTGTGGTGATGGGTAATAACGCAGTGTTAGCCGCTGCCTGAGCAGAGGCAACCGGCTTGAGACCAACAACCGGTTTTCACCGACCAGTTTAGATTATGGCAAAGGTAAACGGATAACCGGCGCTTTTTAGCTGATAATGCTGCTTGCCGTTACAAAACACCGGCTTTGCCTGCTCCGCTAGCTGGTAATACATCGTGCGGCTAAGCTTTGCGCTAAGGCCGCGCCAGAGTTGTAAATAAGGCAGCAGCTGTTGTTGCGGCGACGCTTTAAGCAAAAGCGGATACTGCGGGCTAACCAGCACAGTCTGCTCAATATTCGTCGTTAGCAACAGCGCCGGGCCCTGCGCTGTTGCTTGCCAATGGTAGTCGGTTACCATAAAAGCGGCATCGGCTACCTGAATACGCACCTTTTCTGCCGGGGTTTGCAAAAAGTAATCTGCACCTTGCTTCAGCAGCACAGAAGCAAACAGTTTCACCAGCGCTGGGCGGCTAATTATACTGCCCTGATAGTGCCAGTTTGCTTCGCTATCAATAAAAATGGGCAAGTCGCCACAAAACGACGGGTTCCAGTGTTCTACCGGCGCCAAATTAGGTTGTTGTAACTGTTGTTGCAGCCGGGATAGGTCCATCGTGCTCTAGCAGGGATTGTTTTAGATGGTTACAGCTTAGCAGCTGAAGAAAAAAGTGGGGTGACTGATGGGGCTCGAACCCACGACAACCGGAATCACAATCCGGGGCTCTACCAACTGAGCTACAGTCACCATAGTGGACACGCATTTTACCGAAAAATCTGCCGGCAACCAAGCCTTTTTCAGCTGCGCTCGCAAGGTTAATGTGTTGTAGCCGTTTTCATACCGGTGAGGTGGCTTCTGTGTTATGCTAAACGCCGTTTTTCTGCTCAGCAACTACCTAAGGGGAATTTAATGGAGCAAATTGAACAGTTGTTTCAGCAAAACCATGACGTGTTACTTGGCTATTTGCTTCAGTTTATTGCTGCTATTGTCATCTTTTATATTGGCCGCATGGTGGCCGGTGCGGTAAAACGCTTTTTGGAAAAGGCGCTGCTGAGCCGCTCTGTAGATAAAGCTGTGGTGTCATTCGTTGCCAGTATAGTTTATGCGATAATCATGATTGCCACTGTGCTAATGGCACTGTCGCAAATGGGCGTACAAACCACCTCGTTTATCGCCATTCTCGGGGCTGCCGGTTTAGCGGTAGGCCTGGCCTTACAGGGCTCATTGGCAAACTTCGCTTCAGGCATTCTCATTATTCTGTTTCGGCCATTTAAATCGGGCGATTTTATCGACGCCGGCGGTATTAGCGGTACTGTCGATAAAATCGAAATTTTTCAGACCATTATGAAAACACCGGATAATAAGAAAGTGATCGTACCTAATGCGCAGATTACCGGTGGCGCTATTACCAACTTTTCAGCAGAGCCCACACGCCGGGTCGATTTAGTGATTGGCATTAGTTATGACTCAGACCTGCGCAAAGCAAAACAGATCCTGCAGGAGATTCTGGCGCAAGATAGCCGGGTGCTGAAAGAGCCCGCCGCCGTTGTGACTGTGGCTGCGCTGGCTGATTCGTCAGTTAACTTTAACGTGCGCCCCTGGGTTAACTCTGCAGATTATTGGAGCGTGTACTGGGATACGCTGGAAAAAGTGAAGCTAACCTTTGATGAGCAGGGCATTGCAATACCGTTTCCACAAATGGATGTTCATATTAAAAAAGAAATGCAGGAGTAAGCATGAAGTATGGTGTAATTCTGGCCGTTGCCGCTGTAGCCAGTATGCAGGTTAAGGCCGATGAGCCTGCCGGTGCAGATAAAGTGTGGACCACTTCCGCTGAGCTGGGGGCCATTACCACCTCAGGCAATACTGTGGGTACCTCGATTACCGGTAAGATTGATGCCAAACAAGAGCTGGAGCAATGGAGTAACCAGTACATTCTGAGTGCGTTTTTCAAAGAAGATGAAAAACTTGATGAGAATGACAACAAGGTGACTGAGAAGTCAGCTGAGCGTTATTTAGTGTCAGCCAAAGCAGCATACAAGCTGACGGAAGAGTTTGATAAGCTGTTTGTGTTTGGCTCATATACTGATGATAAATTCGGTGCTTACCTGAAGTACACCACCCTTGCAGTCGGTTATGGTACCCGTATCTATAACGCTGAAGATAAGTCGCTGGATGTCGAGATCGGTCCGGGTTATTTCACCGGCGAGCGTTCCACCGGTGAGACCGAAAACGGCTTCATCGTTCGTGGTGCGGCTGCCTTTAACTGGACTATTAGTGAGTCGGCCAGTTTTGCCCAAACCTTAAGCGTGGAGTACGGCGACGACAATACCCGTACTATTGCGGAGAGTGCGTTACTGGCAAAAATTAACGGCTCATTGCAGATGAAAGCCGCATTTTTAGTCCAGAACGACTCTGATGTGCCGGTAGGTAAAAAGAGTACTGATACGCAAACATCGCTGACGTTGGTATATTCTTTCTAAGCAAACCCATTAAAAAAACGTCCGCTTTATCGCGGGCGTTTTTTATTAAGCGGTTAATTTTCCATCAGTTAGCGCACGTTGTTCTGGTTTTGCGCTATGCTTGCTATATCTTTGTGTTCTGGCACTTGTCACTATTTTGAGTAAAAAAACATTAGATACAGCACAGCGCTGGCGACAAAAAGCCTGGTTCGGAGCCCTTTGCTATCTCGCTTTGGGTGTACTTTGGATCACCCTCAGCGATGCTGTGCTAGCATGGTTTATCAGTGATGCAAAAACATTAAGTCAGTACCAAAGTTATAAAGGCTACTTTTATGTCTCGTTAACCGCTGTGCTTGCCTGGTTATTATTAAGTCAGCGCCAACGCTACTCACGGTCACTGGCCGAAACTGAAGATATCTTCTCCGCTACGTTTGAGCTTGCCGCTGTCGGCATCGCACATGTTGGTCTGGATGGCCAGTTTATTCGGGCAAATACGTTGTTATGCGACTTGCTTGGTTACAGCGAGGCACAGCTAAAACGCCTTACCTTTCAAAAGATAACGCACCCCGACGATTTACAAAAAGATGAAAGTGCACTGGCAGAGCTGCTGGCAAATAAGATCCAGCAATACAGCCTGGAAAAACGCTATATCTGTGCCGATGGTGCCATCATTTGGGCGCAGTTGTCGGTGGCCATGGTGCGCAGCAATAGCAAGCCGTACTTTATTTCGGTAGTAAAGGATATTACCCAGCAGCGGCAGACACTACTGCAATTGGAGCAAAGTGAATTGCGTTTTCGCACTTTGCTGGATAATGCGCCCCAGTTAGCCATACAAGGCTACTGGCGGGATGGGACGACGTTCTATTGGAATAAAGCCTGTGAGCAAATTTATGGCTACAGCAAGGAAGAGGCGCTTGGCAGTAACTTACTGGATTTGATTATTCCCAGCTACATGCGCAATGTCGTTACCCATGCTATGCAACAAATGGCTGATAGTGGAGAAGCTATCGCTTCTGAGGAGCTGGCCTTGCGCCGCAAAGATGGCTCTTTGGTGCCGGTATATTCAGGCCATGCAGTGGTCAAGTTACCGGATATGGAGCCGCAGATATATTGCATTGATCTTGATTTGACCGAGCACAAAAAGCAGGCCGCTGAGCTGGCATTTCTGGCCGATTTTGATGTTGTAACGCAATTACCGAACCGACAATATTTCTACCAAAGGGTTGAGCAAGCGATTAATCAGGCTTCTCAGGTGAATGGCCGCTGTGCCATTCTGCTGATGGATCTGGATAATTTTAAAAACATCAACGACAGCTATGGCCATGCAGCTGGCGACCAACTCCTAATGCAGATTAGCCAGCGACTGCATAAATGCTGCGCCCCGGCACATACCCTGGCGCGCTTGGGCGGCGATGAGTTTGGTGTGCTGGTGCAACACTGGGCATACTCTGAGCAATTGGTCACTTTGGCTGACCGCTTGTTGGCGCAGTTGGAGATGCCATGCAAGTTGCTTGATCAGACCGAAGTGATTATTACGGCCTCTATCGGCATCAGCCTGTATCCGGAGCATGCGCAAAATTGTGATGAATTAATTCGTGCTGCCGATGCCGCCATGTACAAGGTAAAACAAGGCGGACGTAATCATGTGGCATTTTATTCTGATGAGCTAACCGTACAAGCACGCCAACGCGTGCAGTTGGAGCGCCAGTTGCGCTTGGCACTCAAGGCGAATAAATTAACTTGTTATTATCAGCCACAAATTGATATCAATTCAGGGCATATTATTGGGGCAGAAGTATTACTGCGTTGGTTCGATGATGAGTTAGGTTTTATATCGCCTGATGTCTTTATTCCGCTGGCCGAGAGTTGTGGGCTTATCCACACACTAGGCATATGGGTACTGCAATCGAGCTGCAAGCAATATGTTGCCTGGCAGCAGGCTGGTTTGCCAGCGTTTAGGTTGGCGGTGAATGTATCGGCGCAGCAGTTTGGTAAAGCCTCTTTTTTTACTGAAATGCAGCAGATAATGACCGCGACAGGCATGCCTGCCAAACAGATTGAATTGGAAGTGACGGAAAGCACGCTGATGTTAGGTGAGGCTAATATTAATCAGCTGATGCAGCAGATAAAACAGCTTGGGATGAGTTTAGCAATAGATGATTTTGGTACCGGCTACTCGTCATTGTCTTATTTAAAACGTCTGCCGCTGGACATTTTAAAAATAGACCGTAGCTTTATTGAGCATTTGCCTGATGATAACGAAGATAAGCAAATTGTCAGGGCCATTATTGCCCTGGCACATAACCTCAACTTCAAAGTGTTGGCCGAAGGGGTAGAAACCGCAGAGCAACTGGCGTTTTTACGCCAGCAGGGCTGCGATTACTACCAGGGCTATTACTTCAGTAAACCCTTACCGGCGGCCGACTTTGCCGTTTTACTACAACAGCACCAGCAGGCTAGTAAAACTTAACTACTGATGCTGATTTTGCTGTAGCCCAGGCCTTGTTGCTTCGCTACCTTAATTTGCACAGGAATGCGCTGCTTCAACGCGTCAACGTGGCTGATAATGCCAATCATCTTGCCGCGGGCGTTCAGGTTATCCAGCGCCGCCAGGGCGCTGTCCAGCGTATCGGCATCCAGGGTGCCGAAACCTTCATCTAAAAACAGCGAGTCGATGCGGGTGTTATGGCTCACCAAATCAGACAGCGCTAATGCCAGCGCCAGACTGACCAGAAAGCTTTCTCCACCTGACAAGGTTTTGGTATCCCGTGCGGCGTCGGCCTGCCAGGTATCCAATACTACCAGCTCCAGCTCAGCCTCGGGGTGGCGCGCCAGTTGATAACGGCTATGCAGCACCGCCAGCTGCCGGTTGGCCAGCACAATCAGCTGCGCCAGTGTCAGGCTTTGGGCAAAGCGGCGGTAGCGGGCACCATCTGCCGAGCCAATTAAACTGTTTAGTCGCTGCCAATATTCATACTGCTTTTGCTGGCTGGCTAGTGTTTTTAGCAATTGTTGCTGGGTTTCGCGCTGACGCGCGTCGCTGGTCAGTTGCTGCTGCAGCTGGCCACTGTGTTCAGTCAGTTGCTGTAGGTGCTGCTCGTTCTCTATTAAGGTTTTTTGGAGCGCTTCAGTACTGAGTGGTGTGATGTGCTGCGCGACCAGTTGCTGCTGGCGCTGTTGCCAGTCTTGTAACAGGTGGCGGGCGGCCGCTTCCTGTTGCCGCAGCTGCTGTTGCAGTTGGCTTAGGTGTTGATGTTCGTCGTCCGGCAGCAGGGCAGCCAAAAAGGCCGTTTCATCAGCAAAGTCGCTGCCTGCCAGCGCCTTCTGCCAGTGTTGCTGTGTTTCTGTTGCGCTAAGCTGCTGCTGTTGCAACTGATACTGCAGCGCCTGTTGCTGGCCAAGGTTTTGCTGCAGTTGTTGTTGCACTTGCTGTAATTTTGGCTCGAGTAGCGATAGCGGCTCGGTGGCAACCGGATCCTGCCCGGCAGGCGCTTCGCTGCTCGCCTGTTGCTGATAACGTTGTTGCCAGTTGGCTAACTGGCTGGCCAGCACCGTGTGTTGCTCTGTTAAGCGCTCGGCCTGTTGCTGCGCCAGTTGATGCTGGTGATCGATGGTCGTGAGCTGGTTGGTCAGCGTCAGTAGCTGCTCTTTTAACTGCTGTTGCTGAGTCTGTTGCTGCTCCAAGTATGCCAGACTGCTCTCTGTTTGCTGCAGCTGCTGGGCGGTGTTACTGAGTGCGTCAGTTAATGCAGTATCTGAAGCGTAGGCACAGTTTTGCAGCAGGGTTTTTAACTCCGCCAGCTCTGTTTGCAACTGTTGCTGTTGTTGACCATTTTGCGCCAGCAGTGCCTGTAACGAGGCCTCATTTTTATTGAGCTGCTCGCCTTGTAACTGTAACTGCTGTAGTTGGTGTTCCAGTTCGTTAAGCTGGGCGGCGGTACTGTTACTGTCTAACTGCTGATACTCGCTGATTGCCGGGTGCTCGGTGGCGCCGCAGAGCGGGCAGGGTGCGCCTTCCTGCAGCTGGGCGCGGTGCTCGGATAACTGCATAATTAATTGCTGCTGTGCTAACAGCTGCTTCTTATCTTTCAGCCGTTCCTGTAGTTGTTTGTATTGCAGGCGCAGCGCGACAAGTTCGGTGGTGACCTGAGTGAGTTGCTGCTGATAGCCGGCCTGTTGCTGCTGGCTCGCTGTCAGTTGCTGCTGTAACTTTTGTTGCCGGGCGAGCTGTTGCTGTTGCTGCTGAAGGACAAATTGTTGTTCGCGCAGTTGCTGCTGGCTGAGTCTGAGTTGGCCGTGGTCAACAGTGGCTAAGTTGGCACTGACTGCCTGTAATGCCTGTTCCAGCTGGGATTTGTCGTGCTGCAGCTGCTGTTGCTGCTGTTGTTGTTGTTGCTGTGATGTCTGCAGAGTTTGGGCTTGCGTCTGTAATTGTTGCTGTTGCTGGGTAAGCCAGGCGATGCCCTGAGCCAGCAGGTGCAGTTGTTGCTGTATAAGTGTCTGCTGTTGCTGTTGCAGCTGCTGCTCAAGCTGTTGCTGGTCGCTCAGTTGTTGCCGCGCTTGTTGCATGGCCTGGTACAGCGGCGCAAGTTTGCTGGCCGGTTGATGCTGCTCAAGCCGGCTAAGCTGTGCCTGCTGGGCCTGGCTCTGTGCCAACGCGGTCTCTAACGCTGTAGCGGCTTTATGTAACTCGTCGCCGGCGCTGTCCAGTTGCTGGCGCCACTGCAGCGCCTGACGCTGCTGGCTTAACCGTTGCTGGTATTGCTGCTGTTGTTGCTTTAGCGCAGTCAGCTCGTCATTAAGCTGCTGTTGCTGCTCGCTGCTTAGCAGCTCCACTGCTCCGGCTTTGGCCTGTAACAGCTCAAGCTGGTTTTTATAGTCGCGACAATCACTGAATACCTGCTGTGAAATGCGGCCATAAATGTCGGTACCGGTCAGCTCCTCCAGCAATTCGGCGCGCTCGTTGGCATCGGCGTTTAAAAAGGCCGCAAAGCCGCCCTGTGCTAATAACATTGATTTGGTAAAGCGGCCAAAGTCCAGCCCGGTGATCTCGCTGATAAGCCTCAGCTTATCGCTGGTTTTATCGGTTAAAATGCTGCCGTCCAGCCGCGCCAACTCGGTTTTGGCTGGCTGCAGGTTGCCGTCGCTCTGGCCGCGCGCCCTGCGCTGGCTCCAAAAAGCACGATAACCCTGGCCTGCCACTTCAAATTCCACTTCAGCCAGACACTCACTGCAATGGCGCGTCATCAGTTCATTGCTGGTGGGAGAGGTTTTCAGCCGGGGTGTTTGGTGGTACAACGCCAGGCAAATCGCATCGAGAATAGTGGTTTTGCCGGCACCGGTCGGGCCTGTGATGGCAAACAGATTGCTTTGTGTAAAGGGTGGCTGGCGAAAATCAATCTGCCACTCGCCACGCAGTGAGTTCAGGTTTTGCAGCCGTACTGACAATATTTTCACGCGCTTTGCTCCACACTGGCTTGTACCTGCAGATAAAGTGCCGTCAGCTGCTGAACTTGCTCGTCAGTCAAGCTTTCACTGCTAAGCCGGGCTTGCCACACTTGCTGTGGCGTAAGTTCTGCCAAACTTTGTTGTGTCTCTGTGCTAAGCAGGTTGGCAGTGTTACTACGCTGACGGCGCAGCCGCAAAAGTTCAACCGGCCAGTCGTGTAATAGCGGCTCAACTCGCTGTTGTAAGTCAGTTAAATAGGCGTCGTTTTCTGTGATCACCAGCTCCAGCCAGAGGGTTTGGCCTTCGGTCAGGTTGGCGCAGGCTTGCTGTAGCTTTGTTTGCAGTTGCGCCAGATTACAACGGAGGCTGCACAGCGGCTGAAAGCAGGGGATAGGCAGGCTAGTGACTCTTTTACCTGCGGTGCTAAATTCAAGCAGCCAGGCTTGCTTTTGCTGCTTGGCTTCATCAAAACTGAGCGGCAATGGCGAGCCGCTGTAGCGGATGTCGGTATCGGCGTTAAGTTGTTGGCTTTGATGAATATGGCCAAGTGCAATGTAATCGGCCTTGGGAAAGGCGGCAGCAGAAAATGCCTCTAAACTACCGATATACACATCGCGCACAGACTCTGATTGGCTGACCCCCAGCGTGGTTAAATGGCCGGTCATAACAATAGGGAGCTGCAGCTGATGTTGTTGGTTGTACTGTTGCGCCAGGTCAAACAGCTGCTGGTAATGCAGCGTAATAGCTTGCTGCAGATCGCGCTGCTTGTCACTACCACTCTGGCCCGCCTGGCTTTGTAGCAGATCGCGGGCGCGTAAAAACGGAATAGCACACAACAGTGCCGCCGGCTGTTTTTCCTTGTTGTGCAGCACCAGCAGTTGTTCACCCAGATCGTCACTGATATCGGCGATAACAGTGGTATTTAAACACTGCAGCAGGTTTTTACTCTCGTTTAGTACTGCGGGGGCATCATGATTGCCGCCTAAGATCACCAGCTGGCAGCCACTTTGGTGTAAGTCGACAATAAACTGGTTGTATAGCTCCCGGGCGTAGCTCGGTGGGGTGGCGGTGTCAAAAATGTCGCCGGCCACGATAATGGCATCCAGCGTCTGCTGCCGGGCCTGCTCAACCAGCCAGCGCAAAAAGGCCTGATGTTCGCTGGCGCGGTTGCGGCCAATAAAGTGTTGGCCTAAATGCCAGTCTGAAGTGTGCAATATACGCATTAAAAGTGTACCGCTAACGCTGTTGGCGCCAGCATACCGGATCTGCGCCGGCACAGCAAAAGGCCGCCGCGGGTTTACACCTGCGACGGCCTTAGCTTAGCGCGGGCTTTACTGCGCCACTTGCAGTTTATCAATTACCCGGCTGACATCATTGGTGTTTTTCGCGATGGCGACAGCTAAGTCTTTCTCAGCATCCGACTCCACATCGCCGCTTAGTGTCACCACACCTTGTTTGGCATCTACATCGATGCTGGTACCACTGACTTCTGACTCGAACAATAAGCGGGTTTTTACCACAGTCGCAATTTTGGCGTCTTTGAGCGCGCCGCCGTTTTGTTGCGGCTCTGTGTTCGCCTGCGCCACGACTGTTAATTGGTTATCAACACCGGTAACGCCGTCCAGGCTGGCCACCAATTCTTCCGCCAGCGCTTTATCGACTTCTGAGTCTACCTTACCGGTTAGGGTGACGGCACCGTTTTTCACATCGGTGTTAATATCAAACGAGTTTAAATTACCATTCAGCAATAACGTTGTTTCGGCTTTGCCATCTATCCACGCATCTTTAGCGCCATCTTGCCAATCATTGGCCAATACTGCTGTGCTGCTAAGGGCCAGGGTCATCATCATAGCTAAAGTTGTACGTTTCATGTTGTCGCTCCTTTTGTAGTGAGACGTTATGACCAATGCCAAGATGATGCCAATTTTTAAGTGGTTGAAAATTATGGGTTTACATTTTCTATTCAGCCAATGTTAATTTTTTGTTTGTACTTTTTGCCGGCTTGCCGGTAAAACTTGCAACAGTGGCAGTAGCTGGTCGCAAGCCAGTTGCAGGGCAGCAGTAAAATGCGCCAGGCTGGCTTTTAACCGATGACTGCTGCAGCGGGTAAGCTGCTTTAACGCCGACAGGTGTTGTGGTAGCAGTGTGGCCAGCTCGGCCAGCAGCGCTGGGCTACACTCTTGTTGCTGTAACTTACTATGCTGTTGCAGATACCAATATTGCACAGCAGAAAGTTGCGGGCTCAGTTGGCACAGGGCTGCAGTGTCAGAGTGTTCAGGCAGATGCCGGCTGGCATTGGCATGCAAACGCGCTAAAGTGGCAAACTGGTAACGTAAGTTACCTGTGCTAACCTGGCTGGCAGCCAGTTGAAAAAAGCGCCCGGCACTGGCGCACAGGCAGGCTACTGCTTTGAGTATACGTATATCGTCTGGGTGGACGGCATGGCTTACATCACCGGGTGTCATTATTGTTTACTCCTGCAGGGTACTGATGGTTAAAGTTCATATTCAATTCATGTACCAAAGCATAAATTTATGATTTACTTTACTATTTTGAATTTCAGCCATCAGTGCTAATCAAGGGCAGGTAAGTTTTACCCGGTGGCATTGTTAAATTTACAGTGCTGACAAAGCGTTAAGTGCCAATAACAGAGAGCCGACTAATGAATAAACCGCGTTTGTTTATGCATGTGCAGGACACGGAGCTGGCGCGCCAGTTAATGCAGTCTGCGGTAGTGCGGCAGTTTATGGTGGTGGCCAGCAGTGACACTGCGCCCTGGCCTGAGCAGCTATTGCAGCAAAAAGTGGACGCTGTGTTGCTGCAAGCCGAGCGTTTCCAAAGCTCAGCGTTAAGCCAGCTGATAGACAGCGGCATTTTAGCGGAGCTGGATTTTATTATTGTCAGTGATGGTAAACCCGACCCGGTGTTAGATCAGCTGATGCGCTGTGGTGCCGGCTATCATTTTCGCCAGCCGCTGGATCTGGGGTGTCTGCTGGATACCTTGCAGGACTTTTATCAGCAATTACCTCAAGGCCGGCAGCGGGTAAGCGGTAACAGCAGCCAGCTCGACCAGTTTGGCTTGTTGGTGGGGTCATCGCGGGCGATGTTAAATCTGTACCGTACACTGCGCAAAGTTGCTGTTACCCAGGCCAATGTGCTGATTATGGGCGAGAGCGGTGCCGGCAAAGAGCTGGTGGCCAATACGCTGCATCTGGCCAGTGATCGCGCCGAACACCCCTTTGTTGCGATAAACTGTGGCGCGCTCAGTCCGGAGCTGGTCGACAGTGAGTTATTTGGCCATGTCAAAGGCGCCTTTACCGGCGCCTTGCGTGACCATCAGGGCGTGTTTGCCCAGGCGGATGGCGGCACCCTGTTTTTGGATGAAGTCACCGAAATGCCGCTGGAGCAGCAAGTAAAACTGCTGCGGGTACTGGAAAGCGGCGAATACCGGCCGGTGGGCAGTGATAAAACCTGCCAGACCAATGTGCGCGTGGTCGCCGCCACTAACCGGGATCCGCAGCAGGCCATTGCCGACGGTATTTTGCGCGAAGATCTGTATTTTCGTCTGGCGCAGTTTCCGGTGCAGGTGCCACCGCTGCGGCAGCGCGGCGAGGATATTACTGGTCTGGCCCAGCACTTTCTGGCTTACCGCAACAGCCAGGAGCAACAGCAAAAGCGTTTATCAGCTGAAGCACGTGATCGCATCGCCTCACACCCATGGCCGGGCAATGTGCGTGAGCTAAAACATGCGATTGAGCGAGCTTACATCCTGGCCGACAGCCAGATCTTGCCGGAACATTTATTGCTGGAACAATCCGTGGCTGACAGCGCGATGGCGCCGGCTGAGGTGCCGGCAGGTGTGCCACTGGAGCAACTGGAGAAGGCGGCTATCTTGTCTACCCTGGCGGAGAACAATGGCAACAAAACCGATACCGCATTACAGCTGGGGATCAGCGTAAAAACGCTGTATAACAAACTGGAAAAATACCAGCAGCCTGACTGACAGCGGCGCCATTGCCGCTGCCGTTTCGCTGCTGCTTACAGTTGCTGTAGCAAGGCGTTTAGGTCATCAACGTTAAACACATAACTTTTATTACAGTATTCACAGCTAATACTCAGTTCGCCCTGAGCGATATGCTCACTAATCACATCACGGCCCAAACTGACAATGGCAGCACTGCATTTTTCCCGTGAACAACCACAGACAAAACTGACCGGTTGCGCTGGAAACAACTCAACCTGCTCCTGATGAAACAGCCGGTATAACAGTTGCTCGGCCGGCAGGTTAAACATTTCATCCTGCGTTAGTGTGTCGCTTAACATGACTAAATCGGCAAAGTCAGCTTTGGCTTTGTCCTGCTCTACCGGCAATACCTGCAACATAAAGCCGGCAGAGCGGCATTTATGTTGTTGAATATCGGTATACAAATATAAACGTGTTGGGAGCTGCTCTGATTGTGCAAAGTAGGCCTCAAGTGTGCTGGCCAGACTGTCGCCACTCAGAGGAATAATGCCCTGATAGCGCTCACCCTGCTTGGGCGTAATGGTCACCAGCAAATAGCCCTCGCCAATCAGCTCGCGGAAACTGTCTCCGCGTATTTCAGCCTGCATCCGCACTACACCGCGAAACTGCTGCTGATCAGTACCATTTACCGCGGCAAAACGCACCGGGCCATCGCCCTGAATTTGTACGGCTATGTCGCCGTCGAGCTTTAAGGTGGCGGTAAGCAAGCTGGTGGCGGCAACCAACTCTGCCAGCAGCTGTTTAATCGGTAGCGGATAATCATGGTGCAGTAACATCTGATCCAGACTGTCGGCCAATTGCACCATCTCGCCACGCACATTGCGTTGCTGGAATAAAAAACGATATAAGCTGTCTGAAGTCATGTTGTTCTCTTACTGCTGCGATTTCAACAAAAGCAGCTTACGCCGCTCTTTTTTATCGGGTTTGGTGTCGGGGTGTGGCGCAAACAGGCTGTTGGTTTTTCTCAATTCAGCCCGTTTTTGTCGCTGTGCTATGCTGTCGGCGGTTTCTTCGTACAACGCCTGTGCCAGCGGTGCGGACAGCCGTTTGTCTGATAGGCCCAACACGATGACAATTTTTTCATCGCTGCCCTGTGCCATCCGGATAGTCGCACCGGGCTCGACCGTTCTGCTGGCTTTGCAGCGCTGGCCATTATAATGTACTTTACCGCCTTCGATCATCTCTTTTGCCAGTGAGCGGGTTTTATAAAAGCGACAGGCCCACAGCCATTTATCTAACCGTAATGAAGCTGTGTCAGACTGTGCCGGCGTGTTAGATTGCGTCATATCATCGTGTCTGGCTGAACTCAGGTGGCATTATAGTGCCAAATCAGCGATTAGGGTGCCAGCATAGAGAAAAATGCGGTTAATATGTTGTAAAAGTTCGCGGATGACTTGTTGGTGTAAACACAACTGGTTAAGATAAATTTCGTTTTTCAGGCAAGTGTGTGCAATGAAGCCGTTACCCGATATACAGCAGTTGTTACAACAACTCGACAAACTACCGATACAGCGGGTACAGCCGTGGCTAAACCTGCTATTGGTTATTCTGCTGGCCTGGTTACTGGCCCGCTTAAGCTGGCAGCTGGTGCCGACGCCGGCTGCAGCAGCGTTTGCGCCTGTCATGCCGGCAACCGCCAGCACGCCCACAGGTTCTGGGGTGAGTTTACCGGCATTAACCAGTTTTGCGCTGTTTGGTAAAGCCAGTTCAGAGCCGGTAAAAGCGGTGCAACCTGTGGTGGCTGAAGCGCCGAAAACCCAGCTGAATGTGAAACTGACCGGTGTGGTGGCGCTGGCTGCTGATCCCGCCAAAGGCAGCGCCATTATTGAAAGCCGCGGCAGTGAAGCGACCTATGCCGTAGACGATACCATTGAAGGCACCAGTGCAGTATTAAAGCAGGTGTTGGCCGACAGAGTATTGTTGTTACAGGCTGGCCGTTTTGAAACCCTGATGCTCGACGGTATTGAATACACCAAAATTGCCCAGGCAAATGCGGGCCTGGGCCGCTCTGATGAATTAGTCGCGGTAGACGACAGCAGCGGTGATTTAGCACCGGCACCGGAGCCGATGGAAATGCAGCCGCTGGAGCTGTCTGAGGAGCTGGATATCCGCCGTGAAGAGCTTATCGCAGAACCGATGAAGTTTTTCGATTATATTCGGGTGTCACCGCACCGGCCGCAAGGACAGTTGCTGGGCTACCGTTTAACACCGGGTAAAGATGCCAGCTTGTTTACCCAGCTGGGATTGCAGCCTAATGATCTGGCGATAGAAATTAATGGTATTGCATTAACCGACATGCAGCAGGCGATGAACGTGATTAACGAATTGCGTGATGCCAAAGAAGCCGCAATAAAAATAGAACGCGATGGTGAGATCAGAGACATTCTGGTAAGCCTGTCACAATAATTATTAAAACGAATTGGTTGTAGCATAATGAAATCAGGGCAATTAAGTTTTTTCTCCCGTCGCACGCTGGCCAGCCTACTGGTCGCTACCGCGCTGACCACCATCATCCCTGGCGCAGCGGTAATGGCGCAGGAAGAGGTGATGTACTCGCCAAACTTTAAAGGCACCGACATCAACGAGTTTATCAATATCGTTGGTATGAATCTGAAAAAAACTATCATTGTCGACCCGCAGGTGCGTGGCCGCGTCAATGTGCGTAGCTATGAGATGCTCAACGAGCAGCAGTACTACCAATTTTTCTTGAACGTGCTGGAAGTGTATGGCTTTGCCGTAGTTGAAATGGACAATGGCGTATTAAAAGTAGTGCGCAATAAAGACGCCAAAACCAGCAATATTCCGGTGGTGAGCGATACCAACCCCGGCCAGGGTGATGAAATGGTCACCCGGGTGGTGCAGGTGCGTAATGTGTCGGTACGTGAGCTGGCTCCCTTGCTGCGTCAGTTTAGTAACCAGGCCGGTGGCGGCCATGTGGTGAACTATGACCCGTCCAATGTGATTATGATGACCGGCCCGGCCGCAGTGGTTAACCGTCTGGTGGATATAATTCAGCGCGTAGACAAAGCCGGCGATCAAGAGTTGGAGATCGTTAAACTGCAATATGCCTCAGCGCCAGAAATTGTGCGTATTTTGGAAAGTATTTATAAAAGCCAGGGCCGGGCCGAGCAGCCCGATTTTCTGGTGCCACGCATTGTTGCGGACGAGCGCACCAACAGTGTGATTGTCAGCGGCGAATTACAGGCGCGCCAACGCGTGATTGAACTGGCCAAACGGCTGGACAGTGAGCTGCAAACCAGCGGTAACACCCGGGTGTTTTATTTAAAGTACGCCAAAGCTGAAGAGCTGGTGCCGGTACTAAAAGGCGTCAGTGAATCTATCGTAGCCGAAGTGCAGGGCGGCACTGCCGGTGCCCAGGGCGGGCGCACCGCCGCAGCTAACCCGGGCCGGGCGATTAGTATTGAAGCGCACGCCGACAGTAACTCACTGGTGATCACTGCGCAGCCGGATATGATGCGCTCACTGGAAGAAGTACTACGCCAGCTGGATATCCGCCGGGCTCAGGTACTGGTAGAAGCCATTATTGTTGAGGTATTTGAAGGTGACGGTACCGACTTTGGTGTGCAGTGGTTAAATGCCAATGGTGGCGGCACTAACTTTAATAATGGCAATACCATTCCAATTATCGGCGTTGCGGCCGGTGCAGCAGTGGCATCACAGGTAACGCCCGGCAGCACTACCACCACCATTGTTGATGGTGTACCTGTTACCCAAACCTCACCAGACTCTAACCGGGATTACTCGGTACTGGCACAGGTATTAAGTGGCTTAAACGGCGCCATGCTGGGCTTTTATCAAGGTGATTGGGCGGCCATTTTACAAGCGGTTCGCACCAGCACGAATTCTAACGTACTCGCCACACCGCACATTACCACTATGGATAATCAGGAAGCGTTTTTCCTGGTCGGTCAGGAAGTGCCGGTGATTACCGGCTCTACTACTGGCTCAAACAACACTAACCCATTCCAGCAGGTTGACCGGCAGGAAGTGGGTATCAAGTTAAAAGTGACGCCGCAAATTAACGAAGGCGATGCGGTACAGCTGACCATAGAGCAGGAAGTGTCCAGCATTGGCGGCGCCACGGCAGTGGATATCACCATAAACAAGCGTGAAATTAAAACCACTGTAATGGCCGATGATGGCGCTACCGTGGTACTGGGCGGCTTGATTGATGAAGACGTGCAGGAAAGTGAGTCGAAAGTGCCGCTTCTGGGCGACATTCCGGTGCTGGGGCATTTATTTAAATCGACCAGTGTTACCAAGCAAAAGCGTAACCTGATGGTGTTTATTAAAGCCACTATAGTGCGCGAAGGCTCGGCCATTTCCGGCATCTCAAAAACCAAGTACAACTATATCCGTGCTGAGCAGTTAAAGCGTGAAGATGAGGGCATCCGTTTAATGCCATTTACCAAGCAGGTGGTGCTGCCAGAATGGGATGACTCGTTAACCCTGCCGCCTACTTTTGATGAGTATATGAACAAACAAGGCACGCCAGCACCTACGACTGAGCAGCCAGGGAAGCAGGACTGATGCAGGCGCTTCACGAAGAGCAGGTGCAGCCGGCCAGCCGTAATATTCGCTTACCCTTTGGTTTTGCCAAACGCCACGGCGTGCTGTTGGCGCGGCAAACACAAGGTTGGCAGCTGTATATTCATGCCGCCACCGCGCCCGATGCGGTGTTAGAGGTGCGCCGTCTGCTGGCTGAACCGTTTCAGATTCAGCGTTTGTCGGCGACCGAATTTGAAGCCATGCTGGAAGCCAGTTATCAGCGTGACTCCTCAGAAGCGCAGCAGCTGATGGAAGATATCGGTAACGAGGTCAATTTAGCCTCGCTGGCTGATGATATTCAGGAAAGCGAAGACTTACTGGAAAATGAAGATGATGCGCCTATCATCAAGCTGATTAACGCCATGCTGGGCGAAGCCATTAAGCTTGGCGCCTCAGATATCCACGTGGAAACCTTTGAAAAAGCCTTAATAGTGCGGTTTCGGGTAGACGGCATTTTACGTGAAGTGCTGCGGCCAAACCGGCGTTTATCCAGCTTGCTGGTATCGCGCATTAAGGTTATGGCCAAATTAGATATTGCCGAAAAGCGTGTACCGCAGGATGGCCGTATCAGTTTACGCATTGCCGGCCGGGCGGTGGATGTGCGGGTGTCGACCATGCCATCAAGCCACGGTGAGCGGGTCGTGCTGCGTTTACTGGATAAAAATAACTCGCACCTGAATTTGGCCGACTTAGGCATGACCCCTTCAGTGCAGCAGGCGTTTTCACAGCTTATTTTAAAGCCACACGGCATTATTCTGGTCACCGGCCCCACCGGCTCGGGTAAAAGTACCACCCTGTACGCTGGCCTTACCGAAATAAATACCAAAGATCGCAATATTCTTACCGTTGAAGATCCGATTGAATACGAGCTGGAAGGTATAGGCCAAACCCAGGTTAATACCAAGGTGAATATGACCTTTGCCCGTGGTTTGCGCGCCATTTTGCGCCAGGACCCGGATGTGGTGATGGTAGGTGAAATTCGTGATCTGGAAACGGCGCAAATTGCCGTGCAGGCCAGTTTAACCGGTCACTTAGTGTTATCAACCTTGCACACCAATACCGCCGCCGGTGCCATTACCCGGTTAGAAGACATGGGTGTGGAAGCGTTTTTATTATCATCCAGTTTGCTGGGTGTTTTGGCGCAGCGTTTGGTACGTACCCTGTGTCCGCACTGTAAAGCGGCGCACGAGCCGGACAAAGAAGAGCGTAATCTGCTGGGTGTGAGTAAAAAAGATGACGTGGTGATTTACCGCGCGACCGGCTGTGAGCATTGTAACCAGACCGGTTATCGTGGCCGTACCGGCATTCATGAGTTGCTGCTGGTCGACGAGCATATCCGCGAGCTTATTCATAATGGCAAAGGTGAGCAGGCGATCGAAAAATACGTGCGTCAGCACAGCCCCAGCATCCGCGCCGACGGCTTTAGTAAAGTGTTAAACGGCGAAACCACACTGGAAGAAGTGTTGCGCGTTACCCGTGAGGATCTGTAGTGCCGGCCTTTGAATATCAAGCTCTGGATGCCAGAGGTAAAAGCAGCAAAGGCGTGCTGGAGGCCGATAACGCCCGCCATGCCCGCAGTTTGTTGCGTGAGCAAAAGCTAACGCCGGTCAGTGTTGGCCTGGCATCGCAGCAAGAGAAACTGCTGGCCTCGGGCAGCCAATGGTTTAAGCGCAACATATCGGCATCAGAGCTGGCATTAATTACCCGCCAACTGGCAACCTTAGTCGAAGCCGCGCTGCCGATTGAAAGCGCGTTGTTGGCGGTGGCTGAGCAATGCGACAAGCCACGGCTGAAAAACATGATGATGACGGTGCGGTCAAAGGTAGTTGAAGGTTACAGCCTGGCCGAGGGCTTAGCCGAGTTCCCCCACGTGTTTGATCATCTGTTTCGCTCTATGGTGGCGGCGGGGGAAAAATCCGGCCATTTAGATCAGGTATTAAACCGGCTGGCTGATTACACCGAGCAGCGTCAGCATATGCGCAGCCAGATTTTACAAGCCTTATTGTATCCTATTATTCTCACCTGTTTTGCCGTGCTGGTGATCTCCATTTTGCTGGCCGCGGTAGTGCCGAAAATAGTCGGCCAGTTTGAACATATGGGCCAATCCCTGCCCGGTACTACCTTATTTTTAATTGCCGCCAGTGATTTTCTGCGTGCTTACGGTGTTTTTGTATTAATCGCCATTATGCTGGCACTGGTGGCGTTTAAACGGGCGCTGCTAAATCCGGCGTTTCGATACCGTTGGGACGCGCAAGTACTAAAAAGTCGCTTGCTGGGTAAGGTCACCCGTGGCCTGAACACTGCCCGTTTTGCCCGTACCTTAAGTATTTTAAATGCCTCTGCGGTGCCGCTATTGGAAGCCATGCGCATCAGTGCTGATGTACTTAGCAATACGTATATGAAACAGGCAGTAAGTGAGGCAACCGGCCGGGTGCGCGAGGGCACTTCGCTGCGCAATGCGCTGGAGCAAACCAAGCTGTTCCCGCCGATGATGCTGCATATGATTGCCAGCGGGGAAAAAAGCGGCCAGTTAGATTCGATGCTTGAGCGCGCCGCCAATACGCAGGATCGTGAGTTTGAAACCCTGGTGACGGTATCGTTAAAGGTGTTTGAGCCGGTGCTGGTCGCGGTTATGGCCGGTATGGTGTTATTTATTGTGATGGCAATTTTGCAGCCAATTTTAGCGTTAAACAATATGGTAGGTGGTGGTTAGTATGCAAAGGCAACAGAACAACAAACAGCAGGGCTTTACCTTGCTGGAAGTGATGGTGGTTATCGTGATCCTGGGTATTATCGCCAGTATGGTGGTGCCCAACCTGATTGGTAACCAGGAACAGGCCGCCCGGCAAAAAGCCGTGGTAGATATTCAGCAACTGGAAAGTGCGCTGGATATGTACCGGCTGCGTAATGGCTTTTACCCTACGACCGAGCAGGGCATACAGGCATTAGTAACGGCGCCTACATCACAGCCGGTACCGCGCTCTTTCCCGGAAGGCGGCTTTATCCGCCGTTTACCAAAAGATCCGTGGGATGAAGATTACATTTTGATAAGCCCGGGCCAGGTTGGCCGCATTGATATTTTAAGTAAAGGGCCAGACCGTACTGCCGGCACTGACGATGATATCGGCAACTGGAACCTGGATGACAACCAGGACAGTAACAACTAATGTTGCGCCAGCCGGTATTACAGCGCCCACAAGGCTTCACCTTAGTTGAAGTGATGCTGGTGATGCTGCTTATCGGCTTATTAGCCACTACAGTGGTGATGAATTTTACCGGTGAGTCACGCGAAGAGCGGCTGGAAAAAGAAGCTGAGCGTTTCACACAGCTGTTTCAGTTTGTCGCTGAAACCGCCATGCTAAAGCAGCAGGAGTGGGGGCTTTATGTCGCACCGAATCACTATGGCTTTTTGTATTACAGTGCCAGCGATGCCAAATGGTTACCCGCCACTGAGCCTGCCAGCCTCGAGCAATATAAACTGCCAGACCATATTAGCCTGCAATTGGAATTAGAAGGTTTACCGGGCGAAGACAGCAATTTACTCAGTCAGCTGGACTGGCAAACAGAAGACGACGAGCAGCCAGAGCCAGACAGTAAAATACCGGTGCTGCCGCAGGTGTTTATTTTATCCTCCGGTGAGATCAGCCCGTTTCAGCTGCTGTTTACCGAAGCATCTGACTTAACCCCACTGTACAGCAGCGTCTCGACCGACTTTAGCATACCGCTTAACCGCACCGCAGCTTCAGAGGCACTGCCATGATAAAACGCGGTTTTACCTTGCTGGAGCTGCTGGTAGCCATGGCTATTTTTGCTACCGCCGGTATGGCCATTATGCAGGCCAGCTCAGCGCATATCCGCAGTTTAAGCCAGTTAGACGAGTTAACCATGGCCGGTTACATTGCCAACAACCAAATGCAGCTGGCGTTGTTAGAGACCGAATGGCCAGGAAACGAAAAAAGTCAGGGCGAGCTGGAAATGGCCAATCGCAGCTGGCTGTGGCAACAGCAACTGATTAAGGTGCCAGACAACGATTTGCGTTTGGTGCAGATACGCGTCAGCCTGGCCGAAGCGCCAGAGCAGGTGTTGTATCAGCTGCAAAGCTATAAAGGTAAGCCTGGTGCGTAAAGCGAATCGCGGTTTTACCTTTATCGAGATGCTGTTGGCGGCGGCCATCTTTGCCCTGGTCGGCCTGGCGTCGGTGGCTATTTTAACCAGCGTAACGCAAAGTGATGAGCTATCGCAGCAGGCCAGCACACGGTTGATAGAGCTGCAACGTACCATGCTGATGTTAGAACGTGATTTTATGCAAATTAGCCTGCGCCACGTGCGGATTGACGGTGAAGCGCCGCAAAAGAACCGGCTGATGGGCGAAAAGTTTTTCTTAAATAGTGACGATCATGGGGTGAGCTTTGCCCGTCAGGGCTGGCGTAATCCGGGGATGATATTACCGCGCAGCGAAATTCAAACTGTGGCCTACCGGCTGCAGGAAGGCACGCTGCAGCGTTTATACAGCCTGTATCCGGATGCGGTGACCGGTACCGAGCCAAAAATTCAGGCGCTGCAAAGCGGCTTAACCGGTTTTGAGCTGCAATACCTGCAAGGTGAAGAGTGGCTGGAACGCTGGCAGGATGGTAATTTTCCCTCAGCGGTGCGGGTCATCCTGACCGACGAAAACTTAGGCCGCATTGAGCGCATTTTTATCATGCCCGATGCAGCGGTAAGTAGCGGGAGCCGCGAATAATGACCAAACCGGCGCAGCGCAAACAACAAGGCGTTGCCTTAGTGGCGGTGTTAATGATCATCGCCATCGTGGTGGTGATAGCCGTAAACATGACCGGCCGCTTGCAACTGCAATTGCAGCGCCAGCAGAACCTGCAGCAACAACAGCAGGCGTTTTGGTATGCCATGGGCGCCGAGCAATTTGCCCGGGTGTTGTTAGCCCGCACTTTAGCCGGCGAAGAAACGGTGCATCTGGGTCAGGACTGGGCGCTGAGTGGCGCCAGCTTTCCGGTGGAAGATGGCACTATCGCCGGCGAGATGACAGATTTGCGCAGCTGCTTTAATTTAAATGCGCTGCAAAATGTGCAGCCAGCCAGTGGAGGCCGGGTTGAGCAAACTGCAGCACAAAAAGCGTTTTTGCGGTTGTTAGAATTAAAAGCGCCAGAGTTGTCGATGCCGGCGGAATATCTGCTGGCCCGCCTCGGCGATTGGTTAGACGAAGACAGCTTGCTCAATAGTGCCGGCGGTGCCGAAGAGGACGACTATGCTGCGCTGCGTTTTCCGTACTACAGTGCCAATACGCTGATGGCCAGCGTGTCTGAGCTGAGGGTGATATTGGATCTGACCGTAGCAGACTATCAGTTGCTGGCGCCTTATGTGTGTGTCATACCCGAAGACAGCAGCCTGCAACTAAATGTGAATACCCTAACCGAGGACACGGCAGTGCTTTTAGCGGCGCTTATTCCGGAGTTAGCCGAACAGGCGGCGCAAGATCTGATTGCCAACCGGCCCGAACAGGGGTTTGCCACCTTGGATGACGTATTTGGCAGCGCAGAGTTAGCCGGTATAACCGTCAGCGATGAGGTTAAAAGCCTGCTGACATTAAAATCAGACAGCTTTCAGTTAGTGGCCACCGCGGCCTATCTGGAAAGCGGTTTTGTGTTAACGTCGGTATTTAAAATAAATGATAATAATCAGGTCAAAGTATTGGCCCGGCGATTTGGAGGCCAGGGGTGAGTGAACAGTTGGTGATCCGGCTTGGCAGCCGGGCAGAGCACAGCATCAGTTGGCTGGTATGGGCCAGCCATAGCCAGGAAGTGATTGCCAGTGGCGAGTTGCCGGGTGCCGATGCCTTGGTTGAGCTGGCCGAGCGGCTGGGTACACGGCCGGTGGTGGCACTGGTGCCAGCATCTGATGTGGTATTAAAGCAAGTGGCGCTGCCGGGCAAACCCAACCGCCAGGTACTGCAGGCGCTGCCGTACATGTTGGAAGAAGAGCAAGCAGAGGACATTGAGCAGCTGTTTTTGGCGCTGGGTAAAGTGGTACAGCACGAAGGTCAATACAGCCAGCAGGTGGCCATTTGTCAGCGCGAGCGCCTGGCGCAGTGGCTAGACTGGCTGCAACACGCCGGTTTTAGTGTTAGCCGTATGCTGCCTGATGCGCTGTTACTGCCCGAAAAGCAACTGCCTGCCTGTATTCAGTTGCAGCAACAGTGGCTGTTAAAGCAAAGCAGCTGGCAGGTATCGGCTATTGAAGCCAACTGGTGGCCGGACTATCTGCAATTAGCGGCGCTGCCGATGCTGACCAGTTACAGTCCCTGGCCAGAAGAATTATTACAAAGCCATCAGCTGGCAGAGCCGGAGCTGCCACTGGCGCTGTTGGCCAGTGAGCTGGATAAACAGGACTTCACCTTATTGCAGGGCGAGTACAAACCTAAGCGGCAGGTAAACCGGCACTGGCAACTCTGGCGCACGCCGGCGCTGTTGACGCTGGGCTGCCTGGCACTGTATTTGCTGCAGTTAGGTGCCACAAGTTACCAATTATCGAGCCAGGCGGCGTCGCTAAGCGAGCAAAGTCGGCAGCTGTATTTACAGGCCTTTCCGGATGAGCGTATCGTCAATTTAAGCCGTCAGGTACAACAAAAGCTGGCCGCCAGCGGTGGTGCCCAGCAGCAAAGCTTTTTAACCCTGCTACAAAGCTTACAGCAACAGCTGGCTAAGGTACCCGATATCAGCCTGGACAACTTACGCTTTGACAGCAAACGGGCCGAACTGCGCTTTCAGGCCAAGGGCGATGGCTTTCAAAGTTTTGAGCGGCTAAAAACTGCCCTGGAGCAAGCCGGCTTTAGTGTGGAGCAGGGTGCGCTGAGTAACGATGGCGACAAAGTACAGGGCAGTGTTGCCATGCGGGGGGCACAATGAAACAGCAACTGATACAGTGGTGGAGCAGCCTGCAAAGTCGCGAGCAACGTTTAGTAACGGGTGCCGGCGTGGTGGTGGTTATTGGCCTGTTTTACTGGGTGTTATGGCAGCCACTGCATAGTGCCCGTGATACCCAGCAACAAAAAGTCGAGGCCGCCCAGCGCCAGTTAAGCCAGTTGCAGCAGCTGTTACCCCAGCTGCAGGCAGCCGGTAGTGGCACTGTTAACCGCAGTGGCAGTGTGGCGCAAATTATCAGTAACAGCGCCCGCAGTAGCGGCATTCGCGTTAGCCGGATGCAGCCGCAAAACCAGCAACTGACGCTGGTGCTGGAAGATGTCAGCTTTGAGCAGTTATTGGGTTGGTTGCATGCGCTGCACTATCAGCACGGCGTGCAGCTGATCAGCCTGGATGTGGCGCTGGCCGATAAACCCGGCATAGTGCGGGTTCGACGCATGGTAGTGGAGTAAACCGGCAGTATGACAAAGACCAGACTTATCGTTATCGGCGTAATGAGCTATCTATTGTTTACCCTATTGCTCACGCCTGTCAGCTGGTGGCTAAAGCTGGTGCCCATACCGGCGCAGCTTAAGTTAGGTGCTGTCAGCGGTACCTTGTGGCAGGGCGAGGTGAGTGCTGCACAGTATCAACAACTGCAGTTTGAACGTATTCGCTGGCAGCTACAAGGCTGGCAGCTACTACGCGGTAAACTGGCTTTTAGCCTGCAAAGCGGCAGTCTGCAACAAAGCAGTATGCCTTACTTAAGCGCCGTTGCCAGTTATGGCTTAGGCGGTGCTGCGCTGGATAACAGCCTGATCAGCCTGCCAGTGTCCAGCCTGGTGCCCTTATTGCCATTACCGTTGCCGGTCGATGCCAGTGGCGAGCTGGTACTGGATATTACCCAGTACCGCCAGGGCCAGCCCTGGTGTAACAGTCTGACTGGCAGTGCCAGCTGGCAAAATGCCCGCCTGCAAACGCCTACCGGCACTTGGCTGGAGTTACAACAGCTGTTCGGCACGCTCAGTTGCGACAGCGGCACTGTGGCGCTAACCACTGACGGCGCTAACGTATTGGGGCTGGACATCAAAGCCGTGATAAATGCTGAGCAGCTAATGGTTGATGGTACGGTAAAACCCGCGCCAAGCCTGCCGGAAGAAGTGCACCAGGCCATGCAATTTCTTGGAAAGCCTGATGCAGAAGGGCGGTACCGCTTACGTTTTTAACGCCGGCTTAGCCAGCGCGAAAGGTGCGGATATCATCCAGTAGTACCGTGTAATCAGTAATGGCGGGAAACTCGGTAATTTGCCGGCTTAACTGCTGGCTATCCGGGTTGGCGACTGCCAGCAAGTGTTTAATACCAAAATCCTGCGCTGCTTTAAGTATGGGCAGGCTGTCGTCGATAAACAGTGTGCGCTCGGGGTTAAATCCAAGCCGCTGCTGCAGCTTCTGCCACAGCGCCCAGTTTTCCTTCGTCACGCCAAATTCATGGGTCGAAATTAACGTATCGATATAACTGGCCAGTTCAGTGCGCTCTATTTTAAGCGACAGGCTATCCGGGTGGGCGTTAGTCACCAGCGCAATCTGGCGGCCACTTTGCTTTAGGGCGGTAAGAAACTCCGGCACATCGGCGCGCATGGCAATTTTGTGCATCACTTCGCGTTTTAGCTCGTTGATCGGCAGCTGTAGCCGTTTGCCCCAGTAATCCAGGCAATACCACTCCAGTTTACCGGTAAGCTCAGCATACTCGGCTGTTAATTGCTGCTCAGCCTGCTGCTGACTGATGCCGCTAATTTCTGCCCAACGTTTGGGTAAATGCTGCAACCAGAAATAATTATCGTAGTGCAGATCGAGCAGGGTGCCATCCATATCCAGCAGCACGGTATCAATTTGTGCCCAGTTCAGCATAGGTTTTTCCTGTTAATCGTTTTATAGTAACCGCTTAGATTGTACCAGAGGTGGCAGCATGACGCAGCGGCAGGATGACAAGCCCGGTAATAAACAAAAGCCTGACATTTTAGGTGCTGAAATTGTAGCGCAAAGCCGTTTGTTTAAAATTGAGCAGTTACAGCTGAAGTTTAGTAATGGCGAGCAGCGCACCTACGAACGTATGCGTGGTAGTGGCCGTGGCGCTGTGATGATCATTGCCTGTCCTGACCCAGAGCATCTTTACCTGGTACGGGAATACTGCGCCGGCACCCATGATTATCAGCTGGGTTTTCCCAAAGGTTTAATCGATCCGGGCGAAGATATCATTACCGCCGCCAACCGGGAGCTGAAAGAAGAGATTGGCTTTGGCGCCCACCGTTTTGTACAGCTTAAATCGCTGGCGCTCGCCCCGGGTTATTTTAATGCTACAATGCATATAGTTTTGGCTTTTGATTTATATGCAGAAAGCCTCTCGGGTGATGAACCCGAACCCCTTGAGCTGGTAAGCTGGCCACGCGCCGAAGCCGAAGCCTTGCTGCAACAGGCTGATTTTACTGAAGCCAGAAGTGTCGCTGCGCTATTGTTGGCACAGCACTATTTGGAAGCGAATCCGGATGTTTTTAAGCAGACTGCTGGAACCCGTTAAAGCGGCGGCCAAAGAAGCCGGGGCAACGCTATGGCAGTTATACCAAAGTGGTGATTTTCAGCAGCAACAAAAGGCCGATCAGAGTCCGGTGACCAGTGCCGATCTGGCCGCTAACCGCATTATTATTGAACGCTTGTCTGAACTGACACCCGATATTCCGATTATTTCAGAAGAATCAAAACTGGCACCGTTAATTCAGCGTCAACATTGGCCGCGCTACTGGTTGATTGACCCGATGGATGGCACCCAGGAGTTTGTTGCCCGAAGCGGTGACTTTGCCGTTAGCATTGCGTTGGTTGAGCGGGACTGGCCGGCATTGGGCGTAATTTACTGGCCCAAAGAAGACATCCTGTACTATGCCAGCCGCGGTAACGGCGCCTTTAAACAGCAACGTAACCTGATTAATCGAATTCGGGTAAACCAACACCACCAAGGCGACACGCTAAAAATTGCTGTTAGCCGCCGTCAGCCGCTACAGCCTATTATTGATTTGCTCAATAGCGGGCATGCTGTCGAATATATTCCATTAGGCAGCTGCTCATTAAAAAGTTGTTTGGTGGCTGAAGGTAAAGCCGATTGCTACTTACGGCTGGGGCCAACCGGCGAGTGGGACACGGGTGCTGTACATGTGATTGTGGAAGAAGCCGGCGGCAAAATTCTCGACAGTGAATTTACGCCGTTAAGCTATAACCAGCGCGATACCTTGGCCAACCCCGACTTTATGGTAATGGGGCAGGCCAGTACACCCTGGCCAGAACTGATTAAAGCCCGGCGCACCGAACGTAACCTTAGCCTGTAGTGCTGAAAGCTTTCAGCCGCCCTTACCAATCAGCTTTCATAACTACGCAATAAAACTGCATAGTGTGGCAAAACCAGCATTGACGCGGTTTTTGGCCAAATCAGCCGTTTTGCTAACTATCTTTTCTGCGGAAAAAACGCTATTATGCCGCCGGGTTTTTGCACAGAAAAACGTCGAATTGTGATAAAAGCACCAGAAAAATAAGTCCGTCAGAGACTGCACCCTTACCTACAGTACCCTTAGGAGTTACAACATGTCCGATCTGGATCTGCGCCAATACGGCATAACAGATGTCACGGAAATTATTTATAACCCTTCGTATGATCAATTGTTTGCGGAAGAAACCCGCACTGATTTACAAGGTTATGAACAAGGCAAACTGACCAAACTGGGCGCGGTTTCAGTCGATACTGGTATTTTTACCGGCCGCTCGCCAAAAGATAAATACATCGTGCGCGATGACACCACCCGTGACACCGTTTGGTGGTCTGATCAGGGTAAAAACGACAACAAAGCGATTACACCTGAAGTGTGGGCAGATCTGAAGTCACTGGTGACTAAGCAGCTGTCTGGTAAGCGTTTATTTGTTGTGGATACCTTTTGTGGTGCTAATGCTGACACCCGTCTGGCGGTGCGTTTTATCACTGAGGTGGCCTGGCAGGCGCACTTCGTTAAGAACATGTTTATCCGTCCAACGGATGAAGAGCTGAAAACTTACCAGCCTGATTTCATCGTAATGAACGGCGCCAAATGTACTAACCCGGATTGGCAGCGTCATGGTCTGAATTCTGAAAATTTTGTGGCTTTCAACCTGACTGAACGTATTCAGCTGATTGGCGGTACCTGGTACGGCGGTGAGATGAAAAAAGGTATGTTCTCCATGATGAACTACTTTTTACCACTTAAAGGTATAGCGTCAATGCACTGCTCTGCCAACGTAGGTAAAGATGGCGACGTAGCTGTATTCTTCGGTTTATCTGGCACCGGCAAAACCACATTATCAACCGATCCTAAACGTCAGCTGATTGGTGATGACGAGCACGGCTGGGATGATGATGGCGTATTCAACTTCGAAGGTGGTTGTTATGCCAAAACCATCAACCTGTCGAAAGAAAACGAGCCGGATATTTACAATGCTATCCGTCGTGACGCCTTATTAGAAAACGTCACCGTACTAGCCAATGGCGAAATCGATTTTAACGACGGTTCTAAAACTGAAAATACCCGCGTGTCTTACCCGATTTATCATATCGATAATATCGTTACGCCAGTATCTAAAGCGGGTCACGCGAAAAAAGTTATTTTCTTAACGGCGGATGCCTTTGGTGTGTTACCGCCGGTATCTAAGCTGACCAAAGAGCAGGCAAAATATCACTTCCTGTCAGGCTTTACTGCTAAGCTGGCCGGTACTGAGCGCGGTATTACTGAGCCAACGCCTACTTTCTCCAGCTGTTTTGGTGCCGCATTTTTAAGCCTGCACCCAACCAAATACGCCGAAGTACTGGGTAAGCGGATGGAAGCCTCAGGCGCAGAGGCGTATTTAGTGAATACCGGCTGGAATGGCACAGGCAAGCGTATTTCAATTAAAGCCACTCGCGCTATTATTGATGCCATTTTAGATGGCAGCATTGAAAATGCTGAGTTTGTGCAATTGCCTTACTTCAACCTGGCGATGCCAACAGCCTTAGCTGGCGTGGAAGATAACGCTATTCTGGACCCGCGTAACACCTATACCAATAGCGCGGACTGGGATGTGAAGGCGAAAGATTTAGCCAAACGTTTTGTTGATAACTTCGTTAAGTTTACCGACAATGCTGAAGGCAAAGCCTTAGTGGCGGCTGGCCCACAGTTATAAACTGTACCTTTAAATGAGAAAGCCGCTGTTGCGGCTTTTTTTATTGCAGTTATGACGAAGATAATTTTGCCGCAGTACTGGTAAGCCGTTAACAATCTGACTAAAGTAAAACGCAACACAGCCGCTAAATATTGTTTAGTAAGTGTTTTCCGCCAGGCCGTTGTTTTACGCAAGCAAAACTTTGCCCAGGGCATAAAAGAGGTGATTAATGTTACGCAGCATAAGTATACAAAAACGACTATTGGCCGCTTTTGGCGCCTTGGCTTTATTACTGGCAATTACCGGTATTTTTAGTATGCAAAGCTTGTCTAAGGTGCGGGCTCAAGCTGATATCGTTGAATCTAATTTATTACCCGCTATTAGCTATTTAGGCCAGGTTGAATCCTTAACAGCTGAAACCCGTGCCATGACGTTACGACTGCTGCTGGCGATTGATATCACGCAGGAAAGCAGAACTTTCGAACGCATTGAGGCGTTGAACAAAGAAAAAACTGACGTAAGTAAAAAATACGAAGCCACTATCGCTTTGGCCGAAGAGCGCACCTTGTATAAAAAGTTCACTGACGTTGATACGGAGTATGCAGAATTACAAGGCCGGGCATTAGCCTTGTTAAAGCAGGAAGAGTTAGGCGCCGCCCAGGATTTACTCGACAGGATGAACCCCTTAGCCGACCAGATGGTCGATTTATTAAAGGAATTATCAAAAGTGAACCAGCAGGCAGCAGTGGATGCGCGCAAAGCCTCAATATCAACTTATGATACCGCTAAGCTGGCCGTGATTGTCTTAATTATCATTGCTATTGCTATAGCCCTTGGTATAGCAATATTAATTTCACGCAGTGTAAACGGGCCTTTGGCTCAAGCAGTGCAATCTGCCCGCTATATTGCCGATGGCGATTTAACGCAGCCGTTAACGGTAGAAGGCAGTGACGAGTTAACCGATTTAGCCCAGGCGTTAAAGCAAATGCAGCAGAAACTGCGTGATGCCATTGGCCATATTGCCAGTTCCAGCAGCCAATTAGCGTCTGCGGCAGAAGAATTGAATGTGATTACTGATGAGTCAGCCAAGGCACTTCAACTGCAGAATGATGAAGTACAGCAAGCTGCCACAGCGATCACCGAGATGAGTTCTGCGGTAGATGAAGTGGCCGGCACGGCTCTTAAAACGTCGGAAGCGTCGTCGCAGTCAGCTAACCTGGCTAAAGACGGTTCACAAAAAGTGGTACAAACCAGCAAGGTTATTGAGAAAATGAACACTGATGTACGTCAAAGTACTCAGGTGATTAATACGCTTGCAGATAAGGTGTCGTCGATTAACCAGGTGCTGGAAGTGATCCGCAGCGTGGCCGATCAAACCAACTTATTGGCACTGAACGCCGCTATTGAGGCGGCCCGTGCCGGTGAAGCGGGCCGCGGTTTTGCTGTGGTGGCTGATGAAGTACGGAGCCTGGCGTATCGCACTCAAACCTCGACCGGCGAAATTGAGCAGATGATCCAGCAGGTACAGGCGTCAGCAAAAGAAGCGGTCAATGCGATGCAGGTGATCAGCGGCAACGCCGACAATGCGCAGAATGTTGCCAAGCTGGCATCAGATGCATTGGAGCTGATTTCAGAGAATATTATGGCGATAAGCGATCAAAACCACGTGATCGCCGGTGCGGCAGAAGAGCAGTCTAAAGTGGCGCGTGAAATTGACCGCAATATTGTCACCATTAGTGATTTAGCCGCACAAACGGCGGAAGGATCCAGCCAGACTACTGCGAGTGCCAGCGAGTTAACGCGCCTGGCTGTGCAGTTAAATGAGCTGGTCAGTAAGTTTAAGGTGTAAGTTTTACCAATGGAAACAGGCCGCAATTGCGGCCTGTTTTTTATGTTGCGGTTAATCGTCAGACAGATGCTTTAATTTGTGCTCCCAACGGCGTTTGGCAAAACGGCGCATGTTGGGAATGTCGTCAGTTTCATCCATAATCGGCTGGCCAATAATGGTTTCTATCACATCTTCCATAGTAACCAGCCCCAACCAGCTGCCGTACTCGTCGTACACTAAGCACATATGCTGACGCTCGTGCATAAGTTGAGTCATTAACTGCTCTGCGCTCATTTTGTCGGAAATGACTTTTACCGGCTTCATAATGTCGGCTACGGTTTGCTGGTCGGTAATGTCCAGCATGTCGTAACGAAAGGCGATACCCAGTGGAGCTTCGTCTTTATCCAGCACCGGGTAGCGGGAAAACTGGCCGACTTTTACCCGCTCGGCAAAGGCATCTAAAGACTCTTCAGGGCTTGCGGTTTCACACACGGTACGGGGTGTCATAATGTCGCGCACTTTGATATCGTGCAGGTCGAGAATATTTGCAATAACCCGCTGTTCGTCTTCATCCAGTTTATTCAGCTCACGGCCTAAAACGGTTAGGGCTTTAATTTCCTGGCGTAAGTCATGCTCGTGCTGGCTGCCACCGAATAACTTCATTATTTGGTCAGACAACCAGATAAAGGGTTTAAGCAGCGTGATCATGCTGTTCAGCACAAAAGGCAATATGGGAGCTAATTGTGGCCAGTAACGCGCGCCTATGGTTTTCGGCATAATTTCCGACAAGATCAGAATAAGTACTGTCATCACGGCTGACGCAATACCCAGATAACCATCGCCAAATACTATCGTTACCTGAGCGCCGACGCCGGTTGCTCCCACGGTATGCGCCACGGTGTTTAATGTAAGAATGGCCGCCAGCGGCTGGTCTATCTTGTCTTTTAGTACTTTAAGCTGCTCGTACAGCTTAGGCCGGGACAGTTTTTGCTGGGCAATATAACTTGGGGTAATCGACAGCAGGGCTGCTTCGAGGATAGAACAGATAAAGGATACCGCAATTGACAAAACCGCAAATGCAATTAAAAGGCTCATACAGGTTGGTTACAACACTCCGTTTTACTAAGACGGCAGCAGTATACTAACAGTGCGGCGGGAATGCGAGCCGGTTTGCTGCCGGCCCGCATTGACTATTATTGCTCAGTTATCTGGTAAACGGTGACAGTACCGCTGACTTCGTTACCGATAATCAATAAGGCATTGCCATTCGGACTGTCACTGGCAGAGACAAATTTAATACTCTCCGGACCCAAATCCCCTGCCAATGGCACTTCGGTACAGTCCATGCCTTCAGTGATATCACACGGCTCGGCCAGGTCATCATCCAATTCAAAGCTGACGTCAAAGTCGCGGTTGATATAGTGGCTGACAAAGCTGGCCTGAAACGGGTTGGTGACATCATAAACAAATAAGTCACCGCTACGCTCCTGTGCAATAAAGGCATAGGTACGACCTGCAATGGTGCCGACCTCAATAGCTTCGGGCTCGCCGCCTTTGTCATCCGAGCGGTTATCGCCTTTGTTCTCAGTATGGGCGCTGTTGAAGTTATTGCCCAAAATAGCGGCGGAAATACGGCCAAAATCATCGCCTGAGTCATATACCTGGTTCAGGTTTTGATCCCAGATAGAGAACGAGCGGGCGCCATAGGCATAGAGTTTTTCTACAACGCCATCGTTATCCGGGTCGACCAGCGCGGCGGTCACTTTCAACCTGCCTAAGCCATCATCGCCACCGGTGGCGTCATACAAGGCTTGTAATTCTGTACTAAAGGTTTTATTCAGCTCGCCCGGGTCAATAATATCAGCGGCGCGGATATCCTCTGAGTAGGCATCCCAATCACGTGAGTCGCCTTCGTTCGCTGACACGATAAAGGTAGCGCCATTCCATTGATAAGAGGCGATTGAATCGGGCTGATACAAGCCATAGACGTTTGGCAGTTTACGAAAAGAGGCCACTTCGTCCTCATTGGTGTAATCAATCAGGTATTGGCCCCAGTCTTTTAACCCCAGCGCTTTCACTTCTATGCTCATGGCGTCCAGGTCAATAATGCCTATTGCATTGGCTTCCTGCAGTGACACCCAGGCGGTTTTGCTGTCAGCTGCCACGGTGATGTACTCGGGCTCTAAATCCTGCGCTACAGTGGTACCAGCTGGGCCAGCAAACTTCACGCCGGCAGTTTGTAATATAGTGCGACGTTTCGCATCGGTATCGTAATCACTTGCTGAAAGCAAATCTGAGCTAAACACCATGTCTGTGGTGAGATTAATCGTCTGTGCCTGGTCGGCAGGTACGCCATCGGTCAGGCTGATGACGGAAATACTGCCTTCCGGATCGGCGTTATAGTTGGTGTCCGGCTCGCCTTCATTGGCAACCAGCACTTTAGTGCCATCTGGGGTAAAGGTCAGCATATCGGGCAGGGCACCTACTGCAACGGCTTTAACAAAGCTGCCGCTGCCAGTGGCGCTGAGGTTATAAAACAGTACAGCGCCGTTATCGGTTTTCAGTGGTGCCGCTACGGCGATGGCTAACACGTCGCCATAAATCGCGATTGAATTGGCTTCGCCCAAGGACACAGTGACATCATTGCCCTGTGCATCTTTAACACTCACGCTATCAGCAAACGTAAAAGGGACCGAGCTTAAACTATCATCGGTAATGCCATTACCCACTGCTGCTATGGGTAGGTTAGCCAGCGCAATCACTTCAATGCGGTTTTCAGCGGCGTTAATGGCAAACGCCGAATGAGATGCTTGGTGAAATTGTACGATTTCAGCTGCCGACTTACCGTAAATACCGGTAGTAAAACGGCCGACCACCTCAATATTGAGCGCGCGCGGTAAGTCTTTACCCGGCTGACCGGTTTGGCCCGTTTGTCCGGCCGGGCCGGTGGCGCCCACTGCGCCATCGTCGCCATCTAACGAGCAGCCCGATAAGATAGACACTAAGCTAAGTGCCAGCAAAGAACGTTTTAACATGCTGAAGTTCCTGAGTTTATTATTAAATTAATAAACCAGTGTCAGCTGCTGTAATGACAATTTGATGTAAGCTTGGTGATGTTTTTATGACGCGTGTTGCTGTTCGTCCTGCTGCTGTAAAAACAACAGTTTTGGCATCAAATTTACCGTTTCGTGCAGCTCGGAATATACGATGACCACCTCGCCGCTTTTTAGCTGACGTTTCACAGCGGCGACCTTTTCCAACAATGTCACCTCTTGTTCACCGTAATCGGTGCCTTCACGCAGCACATAGTATTCAATCAGGTTGTTTAGCGTATCTTCAGCAAGGTCGGTATAGGGAATTATCATCGTTGTAACTGCTCAATAATAAACTGTGGAATACGCTGGTTTAACCAGAACTGCGGCTTCAGCACGCTGCCATAGACAAAACCGACATGGCCGCCGCCTTGGGTCAGTTCATAATGAATGTGCGGGCTGAGATCCTCCTGCGCTGGGATCACCTCGTCACTTAAAAATGGGTCGTCTTTGGCATGGATAATCAGCGTGGGTATACGGATATGACGCAAAAACGCTTTGCCGCTGGCTTTGTGGTAGTAATCCTGTGCATTTAAAAAGCCGTGGATTGGCGCGGTATAATGCTGGTCAAACTGCTCTATGCTGCTAAAGCCCTGCACCTGCTCTGGCGTAAGTGGTAGCGGAAAATCCTGAAATTGCGCAAGTTTTGCCAGCGTGCTGCGTTTTAGCCGGCCCAGCAAATAGCGCTGATAAACTTTGCTGGCGCCGCGGTTAATGCGTTTGGCGCAGGCGGCCAGCGACAGGGGCGGGCATACCGCCACGGCAGCGCTAAGCGGATTAGCCTCTCCCTGTTCGCCACAGTATTTTAGTAATACATTGCCGCCCAGCGAGTAACCCACTGCCACTAATGGTCGCGCCGGGTAACGCCGTTGTACTTCGCTAATCACCAAAGCGGCATCCGCGGTGTCACCGCTATGATAGGCGCGCGGTAGCTTATTAGGCTTGCCGTTACAGCCGCGAAAATGCATTAGCACGGCCGGCCAGTTAAGCTGGTGACACTGTGCCAGCATTGCCTGAATATAATGGCTGTTAATATCACCGGCTAAGCCATGCAGTAAAATCAGCAAAGGCGCCTTATCGTCAGTGGCTGTCTGTTTTAGCCAATTTAGCTGAATTTCGTCACCATCGGGCAAGCTGAACAGTTCGGCCTCTGTCGTCAGGCGCTGTTTCGGGCTTAAATATTTGGCAAAAATGGTCTGCAAATGGGCGTGTTTAAGCCACCAGGCAGGCTGAAAAGGTGCGGGCTTTACTGGTCTGATCTGAGCTTGCAAATTAGCGTGTCCTGATAAACAATGAGTTAACTTTTACTCAAGGTAATACGTTATGGATCGGCGGCAGTTTATCTTCTCTGGCATTGCTCTGGCCGCCAGCGCCTCGTTGGGCATTAGCCTGTGGCAGCACAGCTTGCAACCTGACACGGACAACCGGCAGTGGGTGTTAGCCGCGTTATTACCGGCGCTATTGTACGGGGTTTTACCCCAAGATCCGACCCTGGCACAGCAACAAATTGCCCGCACCCAGCAAGCGGTTTCCGAGTTTATGCCGTATCTGCCACTGCGCCAGCAGCAGGAGCTGCATCAGTTGTTTAATTTATTGGCCAACCGGCTGAGCCAACTGGGGTTAACCGGCCAGATCAGCAATTTACCCGAGTTGAGCATTATGCAACGTCTGGAGTTATTACAACGCTGGCGCGACAGCTTCCTAAACCTGTTGCAGCAAGCCTATCATGGTCTTCGCGAGCTGTTATATGGGGCTTATTATGGTCAAAGTGAGCACTGGCAAATGCTAGGCTACACTGCGCCAAGGTTTAGATAGGCTTGTCAGATGCGCCGACAAGTTGTGACAAGGTGTTCTTACGTAGCAGCGGCAGGGATGCCGCGCAGGCTGAGACAGCACAGGGACGTGCTGTTGAAGGCGGCGAAGTGAGAATTTCTTTGTCGCAACTACAACAACGGTACTGTGAATACACGTTGTGCGGACACCTTGTGCCGTCGCTGATATGCCGTTTCAGTTACCGCAGATAAAGAGAATTTCATATGTCAGCCAACCATTTAGATGCCAGCCAATTTACGCAAGATCAGCAATTTGATACTGAGATTGTCATTATTGGCTCCGGTGCCGGTGGCGGTATCGCGGCTGAGCAGCTGGCGCAGGCGGGCTTTAAGGTGTTGCTGTTAGAAGAGGGTGCCTATTACACCCGTGACGATTTTGTTATGGAGGAGCGCTGGGCCTACCCGAATTTATATCAGGAAGGTGCAGCGCGCAAAACCCGCGATCAGGCTATCGGTATTTTACAGGGCCGCACAGTGGGTGGCTCCACCACAGTTAACTGGACCACCTCTATCCGCACCCCACAGCCAACGCTTAACTACTGGCAAAGCGAATTTGGCCTCACTTTTACTGGCGATAACGATTTAACACCTTACTTTGCCAAGGCCGAGCAGCGGCTGAATATCCATCAGTGGCCGATACCGCCCAATGCCAATAACGCCAAACTGCAGCAAGGCTGTGAAAAGCTGGGCTGGCAGTACACTGTGATTAACCGCAACGTTAATGGCTGTGCCAATCTGGGTTATTGCGGCATGGGCTGCCCGATAAATGCCAAGCAGTCGATGCTGGTCAGCACTATTCCCTCTGCGCTGGCGCAGGGCGCCACACTGATATCACGTATTTCGGTGCGCAAACTTAACTGGCAGGGCGACAGCGTGACCGGATTGGAAGCCGTGCCGGTTGATCGGTATTTTCAGCCACGTACCGGCATTAAAATCAGCATCCGGGCTAAACATTATATCGTCGCCGCCGGCGCTATTGGCTCGCCGGCGCTGCTGCTACGCTCGAACGTCCCTAATCCGTCTGGCCGGCTGGGCAAACATACCTATTTGCACCCGACGGTGATCTCCGGCGCGGTGTTTGACGAGGCAATTTATGGCCATAGCGGCGCGCCACAGTCGATCTATTCTGATCAGTTTGTCTGGCCGGATAACGGCGAACAGGCAGGATTTAAACTGGAAGTGCCTCCACTGCACCCGGTGCTTATGGCTACCAAGCTGATTGGTCATGGTGAGGCGCATGCTGTCTTGATGCAGCAATTTAATCAGCTGCAAGTGACCATAGCGCTGTTGCGCGATGGCTTTCATTCACAAAGCCAGGGCGGCACCGTGCAGTTAGACGATGCGGAGCAGCCAGTGCTGGATTACCCGATTAGCGATTATTTATGGCAGGGCATGCGCCAGGCGCTGCTGGCCATGGCTGAGCTACAATTTGCCGCTGGCGCTAAGCAGGTATTACCAATCCACCACGATGCCAAACTCTATCGCAGTTGGGCAGAGGCCAAAACGGCAATACAAAGCTTAACGATGCAAAAGCTTAAGCAAACCGTGGTATCGGCCCATGTGATGGGGGGCTGTAATATGAGTACAGACCCCACCAGGGGCGTGGTCAGGCAAAACGGCCGCCACCATCAGCTACAAAACCTGTCGGTATTTGACGGCTCGATATTACCGACCAGCTTAGGCGCCAACCCGCAGCTGACTATCTACGCGCTGGTATGGCGTAATTGCCAACAGCTTATTTCAATGCTTTAATAACGTCCTGTTAATAATTTATATACCTCAAGGACGATAGTCGATGTCTAACACTCAAATGCAACGTGATGCATTGGATGCGGCATTCAAAAAGCACCAACACGATATTTATGTGTTAAATGCTGATGAATTAATTCAAATTTGGGTTGCAGAGCAAAAAAGCGCTGGCAAAAACATGCAGCAAATTCAAGCGCATTTCTTAGCATTAACAGACACTCAGCTGGTAAAGCATGTGGACCATTATGGCCGTGAGTTCGGTGGAACAGCGATAGCTGCCGGCTCTGATGCCAAAATGTTGTCTGCCTTGGCAATTGATATGCGGCGCTCGGGCAGCATGTTAGGACGTTATTACGTGCAGACTCAGGGTGGTAAACAGTACATTGTGTTCAAAGGTCGTGCAGGCTTGCGCCAAGTCCTGACGGGCACCCGCTACTTGGCAAATAATACCAAAGTAATGAGTATGGGCGTGGGTGGCCAGGCACTTAAAGAGTCGGCAAAAGGCGGTCTGTTAATTTCAGTCATATTCTCGATTTCTATCAACTCGTTAACCTGGCTGTTTAAAGACGAGTTCCGCTGGACTAACTGGCTGGCAACCGTAAGTACCGATATTGTTAAGGCAGTTATTGCCAGTGCAGCCGGATATGCCGCTGCTATAACAGCAGCTGCGTTTACTTCTATTGCGGTAGTGCCAGTGGCAGTTGGACTGGTTGTGGCGATTGGCATAGCCTGGATGCTTTATCAGGTAGATCAGCATTACGGCATTACCGCCGCTTTAGTTGAACATCTTGAAAGAACTGAAGAAAAGGTTAAACAAGATATTTCCGCCGGCTTTTATTATGTTATCGGTGCTGCTGGCCGAGCAGTAAGGCGACAGCTCGCTAATTCTGTGCGTAGCTATCTCAACTCTTTGAGACGGCCGGGGTTCCGTTGGTAATGGTAGCTAAACAAAATGTATTAAAACTGTCAGCTATGGCATTGTCTATCAGCTTGTTGATGCTGGTATTGGCAGTTGTTGGCTTGTTAATTTTTATCCATGAATGGAACCAGCACACTGTCATGTTGGCTGACCGGCTGCCGCTAATCGTAATCAGTACCATGCACGGTTACGGGCCGGGAGTCATGCTTGGTGGTGCTACTGGCTGCTTACTATTTTTGCTGTACTTTTTTTACCGCTGCGTGTTGAAAAAGGAAACAAGCTTTTTCAAAAAAGCTGAGAAAGCGCTGGCAATGTTAATGTTGGCAAGTCTGCTGGTGCTATTTGGTGGTAATTTTCTGGTTGCATCACACTGGCGTAGCCAGGCTGATCAGGCAGGTTACGCGCCGTGCCCAATGACTACGTTATTAAGTAACCGCATCACAATGGAAGTGTGGGTACACAACGAAAGCCTGTGTTATGACAATGATATTCGCCATTTAGTGCAACGTGGCACAATTGAGGAGGTGCAGCAGGTGCAACAACTCCTTGCCGCTCGGCACAAACAGCAAGAAGCGCGGTTGCGTTTTTTGCAGCAAGAAGAAGAGCTTAAGCAGCGACGCCGTAACAGCGATGGCTGATATTTAACCTGTTGCCTATTCTGTTCTGTGTACCTATAGTGTCCAAAAGCTGTTTTCAGGGACGGATATGAGCGGTAAATACAAGAAAACTATCTCCAGCTTCGGTATTCAGGGTTATAGAAGCTTTGGGCCCAGCCCGCAGTTTTTTCCAGATACATAGTAGAGAAAGATTAGCCTGATTTAACTGTTTTTGATTTAAATCGTAAGTCGGATGCACTGGTCATATTTATCAGAGACGCTAATCCAAAAACTTCAGTAGAATCATTCAAAAATTAACGGCGGTTGTAACAAGTAAATTTGCAGAGATAGCCTGCTATCCCGCCTTCGCCGTGCTAAGGTTTAAGCAATTTTATACCCACGTTAGTCTGTTCAATGAATACAGAAAGTTATAAAGCGCTGAGTAACTATATCGATCTGCTGCTGGACGCGATTTGCGTGGTGGATAAATTCGGCCGCTTTGAATTTGTCAGCAGCGGTGCCGAGCGTATTTTTGGTTATACGCCAGAAGAAATGCTGGGCCGGCCGATGATAGAGCTGGTACACCCGGACGACAGAGAGCGCACTTTAAAAGCGGCAGCAGAGATTAACGCCGGCGCGGTAAAAATTGACTTTGAAAACCGCTATATCCGCAAAGATGGCCAGGTAGTGCACTTACTGTGGTCGGCGCGCTGGTCGGGCAGTGATAAGCGCCGGGTGGCGGTAGCGCGTGATATTACCCGCAGTAAAACGATTGAAGCGCGCCAGAAGGCACTGTATGCCATTTCTGAAGCCGCCTTTGACTGTGATGATTTAACGGCACTGTACCAGAGCATTCAGCAGATTATTGCCGAGCTGGTGCCGATGCAGCGCTTTGCTATTTTGTTGGCGGCAAAAGACAGTGCCCTGCTGGAGTTTGTGCACGATGCCCGCTTAAGCGCTGTGTCAGAGGAAGATGACAGCGATAATCTGATGCTGCTGTGTCATCAGGTAATGCAGCGCTGTGAAACCATAAACCTGCAGCAGCAAGAACCACAAGACTTGCCGGCGGTGCTGCGCCAGCAAATATCAGTATTGCCGGTAAACTGGCTGGGCTTGCCGCTAAAATCACAAACTACCGTGATAGGTGTACTCATGGTGCACAATGCGCGAAAGGCTGCGGCTTACACGCATAGTGAAATAGCACTGCTGGAATTTGTCTCGGTGCAGGTGGCCGTGGCGATAGAGCGCAAACAAATGCTGCAGCGCTTGCAGCGCAATGCGTTGTACGATCAGCTGACTGGTTTGCCGAACCGCGAGCTGTTTGACGACAGAGTACGTTCAGCCATGGCCCGGGCGCAGCGCGAGCAGGGCCAATTCGCGCTGCTGTATCTGGACCTGGATAAGTTTAAGCAGGTTAACGACAACCACGGCCATCAGGTAGGTGATGAACTGCTACAGCACACCGCTAAGCGTATTGTCGCCAGTTTACGCCACAGCGACACCGTGGCCCGCTTTGGCGGTGACGAATTTGTTATCTTACTGGAGCAGGTAGATAGTGCTGATAGCGCTATGGCGCTGGCAGAAAAGGTACGTAGTGCACTGGAAACCCCATTTGCGCTGGCTGGCCACCTGCTGCAGATACTGCCCAGCATAGGCGTGGCGCTGTACCCCGGCCACAGCCAGGACATTAAAGCGTTGCTATTACTGGCCGACAATGCGATGTATCAGGCCAAAAGCAGTGGTGGTAACCGGGTGCAGCTACACCAAGCTGTGGCACCAAAACGCAGTAGCGCCTAAACCGGTTCTCTGCTGTTTTAATAGCTAACGCGCTGTAACGCCTGTCCCAGCGTACTAAAATACCCCAGCCAAAGCTCGCTTAGCCGGTCGCTTAACGCCGGTTCTGGGTATGCGCCCAGTTTTGCCAGTGGGCTTTGCAAGGTGCCGGCGACCAAAAAGCTGTTTTTCAGGCTTTGGCGCTGCAGCATATGCTCAAACGCTCTGGCGGCCATCTCCTCCGGCAAGGCCAGATACAGCTGGCTAAAGCGCTCGTCCAGCGTCCGGCAGCGGCGAAAATAGTCACTCTCATTTTGGCCGTCAGCACTGACAAACACTGTTTGGAAGGCAAGGGCGAGTTGCTGGTTGAGTGGGTGAGGCTGCAGTACGTAGTCGTTTAACCAGCAGCGCGAGGCAAATAGCCCGGTTTGGGGCGCCGGCTGAAACATTTTCGCTGCGACATAATGATCAAACGCATGAAACCACTCATGTGCCAGGCTGCCGCCACCGGCATTTTTCGCCAGCGCCAGAATGCGCCCTTGTGGCTGATAATGCGCGCATACACCTGGCCGGCCGCCAATGCCGTAGGTCAGTGCCAGGCTGCCATTTAATGAAATTACCTGCGCCGGCACCTGCAACAGTTGCTGTAAATCACACAGCGCATCAAAAAACAGATTGGCCGCACGCTGTTGCTCGTCAGTAGTAACCCAGCGGCCAATATGAATGCTGTTAAAGCCAAAAATTTTCACCAGATCGGCAAAGCTGACATTGGCACCGGCCCGGTGTGGTGGGCCATTGCGGTAATAGTGCCGTGCCGTTGTGCTGTTCATCTTCAGACACTGTTACTTATGCTGCAGTGCCTGCATGGGTCTCTGCCAATATCGCCAGTGCAACGGCTTCAGCTACCTTAATGCCGTCGATGCCGGCCGATAAAATGCCGCCGGCATAACCGGCACCTTCGCCCGCTGGGTATAAACCGCGGGTATTAATACTTTGATAGTCGCTGCCGCGTTTAATATTAATCGGCGATGAGGTGCGGGTTTCTACGCCGGTCAACAGACCGTCAGATTTGGCAAAGCCTTTTATTTGCTTGTCGAACGCCGGTATCGCCTCACGAATGGCGGCGACGGCAAAATCTGGCAGCGCCTGCGCCAAGTCGGTCAGGGTGATATTGGGGGTGTAGGAAGGTTTCACCTCGCCCAGTTCAGTTGACGGCTTGCCAGCGAGAAAATCGCCAATCAGCTGCGCCGGCGCGTGGTAGTTCTCGCCGCCCAGTTTAAATGCTTGCCGCTCTAGTTTGCGCTGCAGATAAATACCGGCCAGTGGGTGACCCGGATAATCACGTTCGGGGTCGATACCCACAACGATAGCGCTGTTAGCGTTGCGCTCATGACGCGAATACTGGCTCATGCCATTAGTGACCACGCCACCATGCTCAGAGGCTGCCGCCACAACGGTGCCACCCGGGCACATACAAAAGCTGTACACGCTTCTGCCGTTGCTGCAGTGATGCACCAGCTTGTAATCCGCTGCACCTAAAATCGGGTTGCCGGCGTTGGGGCCGTAGCGGCATTCGTCAATCATCGATTGTTCATGTTCGATACGAAAGCCGATAGAGAACGGCTTGGCTTCAACATAGACACCTTTGTCGTACAGCATTTGGAAGGTATCGCGTGCACTGTGGCCTACCGCCAGCACTACATGCTTACTATGCAGTTGTTCGCCGGTTGACAGGGTTACACCGGTTAGCTGGCCATCAGTAATGTGTAAATCATCTACCCTGCTGCTAAAGCGGATTTCACCGCCCAGGGCAATAATGTTGGCGCGCATTTTTTCCACCATCGCCACCAGCTTAAAGGTGCCAATATGCGGCTTGCTGACATACATAATCTCGGCGGGCGCGCCTGCCTGAACAAACTCGCTCATGACTTTGCGGCCATAATGCTTAGGGTCTTTTACCTGGCTGTACAATTTGCCGTCAGAAAAGGTGCCAGCACCCCCTTCGCCATACTGCACGTTGGACTCGGGGTTAAGTTCTTTACCGCGCCAAAAACCAAAGGTGTCTTTGGTACGCTCACGCACTTCTTTGCCGCGCTCTAAAATAATAGGTTTAAAGCCCATTTGCGCTAACAGTAAGCCGGCAAATAAGCCACAGGGGCCAAGGCCAATCACAATAGGCCGCTCGGTTAAATTAGCTGGCGCCTGGGCGACAAACTTGTAGCGGGTATCAGGCGCGGGCTTTACGTGTGGATCTTTAGCAAAGCTTTTTAGTAGCTGAGCTTCGTTATCTACCTCGATATCCAGGGTGTAAATCAGTTGAATGTCGGTTTTTTTTCGTGCGTCTATACCGCGTTTAAATACATTCACGCTGTGTAATTGCTCGGCTTTGATAGCTAACTTGGCCAGAATGGCCGCGTTAATGGCACTTTCTTCGTGGTTTAACGGCAGTTTTATTTCGGTAAGACGCAGCATAAAGGTTCCATATCGGTGTCATTGCGGCATAGCAATAGGCCTGCCACTCACAAGATGGCGCTATTTTACGCCAAGGCTGGCAGATTGTCCGTGTTTGTTTTTGTATTGGTCTGCAGTATGATCATTAGCCTTAAACAACAGGAGCACCTGCGGTATGGCCTTTGTGGTATTAGATAACTGCATTAAATGTAAATACACCGATTGCGTAGCGGTATGCCCGGTCGATGCATTTTTTGAAGGGCCCAATTTTTTGGCAATTAGCCCGACTATTTGTATAGATTGCGGTTTATGTGAGCCAGAATGTCCGGCCAATGCTATTGTGCAGGAAGACAAAGTGCCGCCAGAGCAGGAAGGTTTTATTGCGCTGAATGCCGAATTAGCGGAGCTTTGGCCCAATATCCGTGAGCTAAAACCGGCACCGGCAGATGCCGATGCCTGGAATGGGGTGCCCCACAAGCTGCAGTACTTGCAGCTTGATTAGGAATAAAAGGTAGCTGCAGTACCTGCAGCTTGAATAACACGCGTCAGCGCATGCTACTTTGTATCTGGCTGCTCGTGCTCTACTTTGTACATAAAGTAGATAGCATAAAATATGCACAGACCGATCACGATCGCCAAACCGGTAAAAGAGATAAAAATTACCGGATCATTGAGAAATTCTTGCCACAGATTCATCTTCATACCCTCTTGCTGTGTTGTTACGGCAAGTGTAGGTAAAGTGATGTCACTGTTAGCTGATGCAGATCAAATCTAAAACGCGCCATTAGGCCAACTGCAGCAGCTTTTGACGCAGATCAATTAACTGCTGGCTGCATGTGTCGGGATCTGCATTAAGCAGTGCCAGATAGTGCTCCACTAATCGGGTGGGGCTTGCAGTGAGTAAGGGGCAGTGTGCCAGTAGCAACTGCTGCTCTAAGCGTTCTAATTCCAGCTCTGCGTTAAGTAAATGCTGTTTTAGTTGCTGTTGCTGCGCCGGGTTAAGCGTGCTTTGGCTGGCACTGCGGCGCAGCTGGCGCAGTGGTCGGGTAAACTGGCGGCTAAAATTTTCCAGCTCTGCGCTTAGTTGCATTAAGGCATTGGCAGAAAAACCGAGCTGTTGCTGCTCCAGATAGCACAGCAGCAGTAACAGATTGACATTAGCGCCCAGCCGGTCTTGCCAGTCTAAACACAGCGGCTTTATCGCAGGGTATAGCTTAAGGCTAAACTGCCAGAACTGCTCTGCGCTGGGCGCTGTTGGCTGTTTGCTGTTAAGCATGGGTTTGCCAAAACTGAGTGGTTTTTTGCTCCAGCTCGTCCTGTGCCATAAACCAGTCTTCTTCAATGCTGGCGAGGTTTTGGCTGGCGCTGGCCTGTTTCGCCAATAGCTCCGTCAGTTCGGCTTTGCGTTTGGCATCATAAATATCCGGGTCTGCCATTTTGTGCTCAATGGCCGCCAGCTCTTGCGTCAGCTTTTCCTGCTGCTGCTCCAGCTTGTCTATCTTTTGCTTCAGCGGGCGCAATAGGTTACGTAAGTCGGCTTCGAGGCGCTTTTGGTCTTTACGTGGAGTGGTAGCGCTTTGCGGCGCCTGTGCGGCCGCGGTGCTGGCGGCCTGACGTGCATCTTGCTGTAACCACTGGTAATAATCGGCTAAATCGCCGTCAAAAGGGGCCACCTTGCCCTGCGCGACTAAATAGAATTCGTCGGTACAGCTACTGAGTAAATGTCTGTCGTGCGACACAATGACAATAGCGCCTTCAAACTCTTGCAACGCCATCACTATGGCCTCACGCATATCCAGATCAAGGTGGTTAGTCGGTTCATCCAGCAGCAACAGGTTTGGCCGCTGATAGACAATCAGCGCCAGCACCAGTCTGGCCTTTTCACCACCTGAGAAGGGGGCGCAAGGCTCTAAGGCTTTATCGCCATGAAAGCCAAAGCCGCCTAAAAAGTCGCGCAGTTTCTGTTCGGGCACCTGTGGGTCTAGCCGCACTAAGTGCTGCAGCGGCGAGTCCTGCGGTTGCAGTGTTTCCAGCTGATGCTGGGCAAAGTAACCCAGGCTTACGCCATTGGCGAACCAAACCTCACCGCTTTGTGGTGCCATACTGCCGGACAACAGCTTAATCAGCGTCGATTTACCAGCACCGTTACGGCCCAGTAAGCCAATACGGCTGCCCGGTAACAGCTGAAATTTAATCTGACTTAAAATCACTTTATCGCCGTAGCCCGCCTGAACGTTATCCATTTTTAACAGCGGGTTGGGCAGGGCTTTAGGCTCACGAAAGCTAAAGCTAAAGGGCGAGTCGACGTGCGCCGGAGCCAGCATTGTCATGCGTTCCAAAGCTTTTATCCGGCTTTGTGCCTGGCGGGCCTTGGTGGCCTGCGCTTTAAAGCGGTCGATAAATTTTTGCAGGTGTGCCACCTGGCGTTGTTGCTTGTCAAAGTTGGCCTGTTGCTGGGCTAATTGCTCGGCGCGCTGGCGCTCGAACTGGCTGTAGTTACCTTTGTATAGCGTCAGCGTCTGGCGCTCAATATGCACAATATTGTCCGTTACGGCATCGAGAAAATCACGGTCGTGGCTTATTAGCAGCAAAGTCCCCTGATAGTTTGCCAGGTATTTTTCCAGCCAGAGCACGGCGTCTAAATCCAGGTGGTTGGTCGGCTCATCCAGCAGCAGTAACTCGGCACGTTGCATCAAAGCGCGCGCCAGGTTAAGCCGCATACGCCAGCCACCGGAGAAGGATTTTACTGCTTGCTGCTGGGCGTCACCGTTAAAGCCCAGGCCATCGAGCAGCACGCCGGCTTTGGCTTCAGCCCGGTAGCCATCCAGCGCCTCAATTTGCAGGTGCACGGCGGCTAAATCGCTTTCACTGCAATTACTACGCACTTTCAGCAGTAGCGGAAACAGTTGCTCGTCGCCTTGTAAAACATAATCCATCGCGCTGCAGTCCAGCGCCGGGGTTTCTTGCGCTACGGTGGCAATCTGCCAGCTGCCGGGTATGCTGACGCTTCCGGCGTCTGCCTGCAATTTGTGCTGTAGCAGGGCAAACAAACTGGATTTGCCACAGCCATTAGCACCAACAATTCCCACCTTTTGGCCCGGAAATACGGTAAGATCGGCGTCTTTAAATAAGCACTGAATGCCTCGGCGCAGTTCCACCTGTTGCAGCTGGATCATGTTTTTTCCTGTGTAACTGAATTGGGCTGCTAATTTAACCGTATAAGGCCGACAAACCAAGGCTCGGCGACGAAAATAGCCGCCAGCGCCACCCGGGAAGCACGATGACAAGCCGAAAAAAGAAACGTTTTATTGCCGGTGCCAGCTGTCCGAAATGTAAGGCAGTAGACACCATGATGTTGTTTATTGAAAACAATGTGGAAAAAGTAGAATGCGTAGAATGTGGCCACCAGATGGTGCAGCCCGAAGCGCAGATTGCCAAAGCCAGCCGCGCTGCCGAGCAGGTGATAGGTGTATTTAAACCAGAATAATTAATAATGCGGCGGTGGCGGTTCTTCCTCTGGTCGCAATATGCCCTGATCATCCGGCAGATTACGCAATTTTTCTGCCAGTAGCATGACCTGCTGCTGCAGTCGGTCTATTTTTTTCTGGTGCTCCAGTAGCTCATTGCTCAGGCTGTTTACTGTGTCTTCCTGAAACGCCAGTTTACTCTCCAGCTCGACGATATGCAGCTGCAGGTCACGTTCATTTGCGCTCATAGTTAATCTCCCATACTTCGGCTATGCCACTGGAACTTTCGCTGATTAATTGCTTATCACCCAAAAAAGCCACGGCGTGTACCACGGCACTGGGCGGCCGGCTGTCGGGTTTTACCCCCACTTGCCACTGCTGTAGCTCGGCACCGCTTTGTACATCCCATAGCGCCAGTTTGCGCGTGGGGGCGCCGGTAGCCAGATACTTGCCATCACTGCTAAAGCGCACCGCGCTAAACACCTGCTGACGGGCAATAAATTGCAATTTGCTTACCAGATGGCCGGTTTGGATATCCCATATTTGGGCCAGATCCTGGCTATCAGCGGTAAAGGCATAACGGCCTTTAGGATCAAGCGCCACTTTTGTTACCCTGCTGGGGTGGCTAAAGCTGTAAATAATCTGCGCACTTTGCGTATCCCACAAATGTGCTTTGTAGTCGTTACCCCCGGTTAGGGCATAGCGGCCATTGGGTGACATGGCTACACTGTTAATGCGCTCGGTATGGCCTAAAAACTCCAGCCGCCGGCCCGATGACAGCGTAATATGCTGCACGCCGCCATCACTTTTGCCAATCAGTAAGTGGGCACCATTGTCTGACACGGCGATATCGCGCACAGTAGCAGCATCGAGCTTCCAGTAACCCTGGTTTTCACCTGTAGCTATATGCCACAACGCATAGGTCTGCTGATCGGCCGTCAGCACATGGCTACTGTTATGGCTAATGGCCAGGCTAAACACCAGATTGTCACTGTTGTCCTGGTGTTTCCATTGGTACTTTAGTGCATTGTCTGTGAGATCCCACAGTGCTACGCCATCTTGAATGGAGGACACTGCAGCAAAGCGGCCGTCATCTGAAATGGCCGCCGCATAGCTACCTTGTGCTACATGGGCAAACTGCTGTACCGGCGGTACCGTGGTAAGTTTTTCGCAGCCTGATAGCAGTAATAGCAGAAAAAACACAGGATATTTCATGTCGGGTGTTAACCTCATCCGCACAAACCGTTAGTATAGGTCAGTTCATTGGACACTATTAAAACATACTTTTGCAGCCTGGCTGCGTAAATCTTGGAGAACCGAATGCGCTTAGTTACCAAAATGTCACTGGTCGCAGTGGCTGTTATCACGCTTGCCGCTTGTCAGAAAGAAGCGGAGCAAAAGCCAGCTGCACTGGATACCGATGAAGCCAAACAATCTTACAGCTTAGGTGTGTCTGTTGGCCGCTACCTTGACAGCACGCTGGATGAGTACAGCAAAATGGGCCTGAGCCTCGACAGCGGGCTGATTTTACGTGGTGTACAAGACGCTATTGCCGATAAAACAGCCCTGAATGAAGAAGAAGTGCAGGCGATGATGACTGCGCTGGAAGAACAGTTCCGTGAGAAACAAGCCGCTATCGCTGACGCTGAAGCTGCTCAGGCCATTGCAGCAGGTAAGACTTACCTGGAAGAGAACGCAAAGAAAGAAGGCGTTACCGTGACTGAGTCTGGCTTACAGTATGAAGTACTACAAGCGGCTGATGGGGCTAAACCTGCAGCGACTGACACCGTAAAAGTCCATTACACCGGCACCCTGACCGACGGCACCAAGTTTGACAGCTCGCTGGATCGTGGTGAACCAGCGCAGTTTCCATTAAATCGTGTGATCCCAGGTTGGACCGAAGGCGTGCAACTGATGAATGTCGGCTCTAAATTTAAGTTCACCATCCCGTCAGAGCTGGCTTATGGCGAGCGCGATATGGGTGTGATTAAGCCAAATAGCGTATTGGTATTTGAAGTAGAGCTGCTGGATATCATCAAAGCAGAAACTGTAGAGCAGTAATCTGTGCTAACAGTTGAAAAAAGCGGCTTAGGCCGCTTTTTTCATAATAATCGTCATGCAAAAAGGCTACGCAGAGACACTGTTATCAGTGTGCTTTTCGTATAGTGTATTAATAAGCTGATCTTCATATTCAAAGCGCTCTTCCAGCGCTTGGCCTAATGTCGACAACTCGCGGTCAAAGGCAGCGCTATGGCGGGTACTCAAGTGTTCAGCATATTGGTCATTAAAATTGAGTGCTAAATCCGTTGATACGGCAATCTTTGGGTAAAGGCTATCAGCCAGCTTCCGGCTGTCAGTGCCATTGACCGCACACTCTGACACGATACGTTCGTAGACTTCAAAATGACCAGCAGATATATAATCGACCAACACCTGACAAAATTCCTGCACCGCAGCTTGAGGTGGCAAGGTGGTGCGCTTGGTATCGAATGGTGGTAAAGCTGCCAGTTTACAGTAGCTGACGATAAGTTGCTGTCGCTCTTCCAGCCAGTTATCGATGGCAGTTAGTGAACCACCCCATTTTTTTTGCGCGGTCTGCACCCGGGTGTACATTGCCTTCTCCTTAAGTGCAGCTAACATGCTGCAGTAACGTCTAATTAAAAGAATTTTGCGCTAAAGATCAACCGTTTTTTTATTGGTCAGCCCAGTAAAGCGCATTATGATGATGCCCATGGCCAAGCAAGTAACGAAGAGAGCAGATGATTAAACACAGTGTTTATGTGGAACCACAGCAGCAGGGGTTGTGGTTGATTGTCAACCGTGGCCGCCTTTGGCTAAACGAGCAGCAACAGTTACCCAAAGGTGCTTATAACAGTTTGCCGTTATCTGCTACGCCGGAGCAGATTTGTCTGTTGGGCGAGTTTCAGGGCTTACCCGCATATTTACTGATAAATAACGACCAGATTACCGATGAAAATCGCTGGGTCAGTGCCAGGGCTATATTGCCAGCGGGGGAGCAGTTGTTTGAGTTGGCCGCACGCGCGGTGCAGGTAGCACTGTTTTTACAAACGCATCGCTTTTGTGGTCAGTGTGGTAGTGCGATGAACCTGGTGAACTGGGAACTGGCAACGCTCTGCAGTAAATGTGGCCATCGCTGTTATCCGCGTATCGCACCGTGTGTGCTGGTGGGTATTGCCCATCAGGGCAAAATTCTACTGGCGCGCTCCACCCGGCATAAAGCCGGTTTCTATTCTATTCTCGCAGGCTTCGTCGAGTCAGCCGAGACCCTGGAACAAGCCGCGGTGCGTGAAGTAAAAGAAGAGGTGGGCATTGATATTTGTAACCTGCGCTACGTTGGCAGCCAGCCATGGCCATTTCCACATTCGTTGATGATGGGTTTTATTGCTGATTACGCTGGCGGTGATATTCGCTGTCAGCCGCATGAAATTGAAGAAGCAGCCTGGTTTAGTGTCGATGAATTGCCTGAGGTGCCACCACTTGAAACCTTGTCAGGACAAATTATTACCCGTTTAGCGCAAATGGCTGCTGAATAGGCTGGTGGCATAAAGGTAGCTGGCGTTGTTAAGAAAATAAAAAAGCCACTTAACGTGGCTTAACTAAGGTTTGCGTGGTCCCGTTTAAACGAGCTTCTTACTTGTTATTCTTCACTAGCGCAGCACTGTTATAGCAGAATGAATTTAGCATGACAAGCAATAAGCGGAAAAAAGCTGAACACAGCATTTACCGGTTAAACATAGGCGCAGCGGCGATGGGGTGGTAAAATAATTTCATTTCGCGGACTGACGGATAACTTATGCAATTAAAAAATGATCGCTACCTAAGGGCTTTGTTGAAACAGCCGGTAGACAGAACCCCAGTATGGATGATGCGCCAGGCGGGCCGCTATTTACCAGAATATCGCGCCACACGGGCTCAGGCTGGTGATTTTATGTCGCTGTGTAAAAATCCTGAGCTGGCCTGCGAGGTCACTTTACAGCCGCTACGTCGTTATGCGTTGGATGCCGCTATTCTGTTTAGTGACATTTTAACCATCCCTGATGCGATGGGATTGGGGTTATATTTTGGTGAGGGAGAGGGGCCGAAGTTCCAGCGACCCGTGCGCGATTTTATCGATATTGCTAATTTGCCTATACCTGATCCAGAGCAAGAGTTGCGGTATGTGATGGATGCTGTGCGCACTATTCGTCGGGAGCTTGCTGGCAGTGTGCCACTGATTGGTTTTTCTGGTAGCCCCTGGACTTTGGCAACCTATATGGTGGAAGGCGGCAGCAGTAAAACGTTCGGCACCATTAAAAAAATGATGTTCTCTGAGCCGGAAGCGCTTCACCTGTTGCTTGATAAACTTGCGCAAAGCGTCACCTTATACCTGAACGCGCAAATTGCTGCTGGGGCTCAGTCGGTGATGATTTTTGATACCTGGGGCGGCGTATTAACGCCGCGCGATTATCAAGAGTTTTCGCTGGGCTATATGCAACAAATTGTCAATGGCTTAACCCGTGAGGCAGATGGCCGCAAGGTGCCTGTGACCTTGTTTACCAAAAACGGTGGTTTATGGCTAGAGTCTATTGCTAACACAGGATGTGATGCGTTAGGCCTTGATTGGACAATTAATATAGCCGATGCCAAAGCCCGGGTCGGGCACAAGGTTGCCCTGCAAGGCAATATGGACCCTGCCATTTTACTTGGCTCGCCTGAACGTATTCGCCAGGAAGTGCAGATGATTTTAGACGGCTTTGGTCAGGGCTCAGGCCATGTGTTTAATTTAGGCCATGGCATAACACCTGATGTTGATCCTGAGCGGGTATCGGTGTTTATTGATGCGGTGCACTCGTTTAGTCGTACTTACCATATGAGTAGCGATATTACCGAGTAATAACAAAAACCCCGGCACTTTGGCCGGGGTTTGTTTTAGTTGTTATCGGTAGCGGCCATCTGGTAGTCCGCCAGCAAATCTTCATAGTTTTCAATCGTCCAGTTACGTTTTCTCGCTTCATCTATGGCTTGACGCAACATAGACTCACCACGACCTTGCTGGCCCAACTCAATAAAAGCGACACCCAGGGTAGAGAGTAAATTAGGGTTATTGGCGTCTATAGCGCGGCCTTGCTCAGCAAGACGAATAGCTTTTTGCGGATCACGCAGTGTTGGGTCATCTGACATCGCCAATAGCGATGCGTATTCGGTAATCGCCGGCATATATTCCTGCAATGCCGCTACTTCAAGATAGCCAGCAGCTTTACGCGGGTCATAATTAACGTTATTGCTATCTAGTAGCGCTTGCGCCAATAAATAGGCGGCTTTGGCATCGCCACTGTCTGCCGAGATAGCCAACCAGTTTACAGCTTTGTTCTGGTCGCGATCGCAACCATTGCCGGTCACCAGACATTGTGCCAGTCGGTACTGCGCTTTTGGAAAACCATTAATAGCGGCTTGCAAGTACCAGTCCATAGCATCTACGCCACTTACAATACGGTTTTCTGCCAGCAGGGCATATAAATACTGATAGCGAGCCGACTCTGCTTCAGCAGCAGCCCGAATTGCGTCCAGATACTCAGCATTTTCCCGTTCAAATTTACGCGCTTTGGCACTTGCAGGGGCTTTAATTTGAAAGGTGTGTGATTGCATTTCTAAGCGTATCGCGTCACCATATAAATCCTTCGGTGGTTCATATTTCCAGCTTTGCACTGCTGCTAGCACGTACTCGCTTAAGGCATCCACCGGAAAGGATGCAACAACGGTGGCGTTTTCGGTATTACCATCTTCGTTTACATCGTAATGTACGATAGCCCAGGCAGAAACACCGGCTCGCTCAAAATAGCTGGGATAAGACGGCTCTGGTGTGCTTATGGCTTTTAATCTCGGGTTGGTAGCGACATAACGGTTAGCTGAAGGATAGAGGTTGCCATGTAGGGCATTTTTGCCGAACTGATTGTTCAGGCTATTAAACACCTCCTTGGCTTCTAACCTGGAGCTCACTTTGGACCGCAATTGCCGGTATTGCTTATCAGCTTGTGGGTGTTCTCTCTCGCGGGCAATCAGTGTCCACGCATAGGCAAGGTTCATATCGGGGTCAACCCCTAAGCCTTCTGCATACATACGTGAGAGCAAAAATTGTGCTTCTAAGTGCCCAAGCTCCGCCAACGTCTCGAGTTGCGGTTTGGCCAGTTCGTACTCCTGTTTTTCGAACAAGGCTTTAGCAGTGGGAAAATCTGCCACTGCCTGCCATGACATGATTAACCATGCGAGTGCCAAACCATAACGACGCTGCACCATAAAAACACTCCAACACACTATTGTTTAATTATTATGTAATCGAGTTTACAACGATTTATCAGCCAAAACAAAATTTAATATCGGGCTTGATTGTAATTAATTTAGTTGTTTAATTTCAAAAACTTAATCTTTAAATAGCCGGTTTAATCCATTTAATGCAGCAACTCGGTAAGCTTCTGCCATGGTCGGGTAATTAAAGGTGGTATGTACAAAGTACTCGACTGTATTACCACCATTCTTTTGCATCATAATGGCCTGTCCGATGTGAATAATCTCTGCTGCCCGTTCGCCAAAACAATGAATGCCCAGAATTTCCAACGTCTCACGATGGAATAACAGCTTTAAACTACCGGCATTAGTATTGGCTATTTGTGCTCTGGCCAGATGCTTAAACTGAGCGCGGCCTACCTCGTAAGGAATGCGCGCAGCAGTAAGCTCCTGCTCTGTTTTACCAACAGAGCTGATTTCAGGAATGGTGTAAATGCCGGCGGGAATATCGGCGATCAGATGACCATCGAGGTTACCTTTTACAATGGCTTCGCCGGCTAAACGGCCTTGGTCGTAAGCGGCGCTGGCCAGGCTCGGGTAACCTATCACATCACCTACGGCATAAATGTTGTCGATGTTGGTTTGGTACTGTTGGTTTACTTTCAGTAAGCCGCGGCCATCTGCCTCTAAACCAACAGCAGCGAGATTCAAGCTATCGGTATTGCCGGTGCGGCCATTAGCAAACAAAAAACAATCGGCTTTCATCTTTTTACCAGACTTTAAATGCAGCACCACACCGTCATCTTTACCTTCGATACGATCAAATTCTTCGCCATGGCGAATCGTCATGCCTGAGTTCCAAAAATGGTAACTCAGGGCGTCCGACATTTCCGCGTCCATAAAAGATAACAGCCGATCGCGGGTATTCACCAGATCGACCCTAACGCCTAAACCGCGGAAGATAGATGCATATTCACAGCCGATAACACCTGCGCCATAAATAATGATGTGTTTTGGATCGTGCTGTAACGACAGTATGGTGTCTGAGTCATAAATACGGCTGTGGTTAAAATCCACCTCGGCTGGGCGATAAGGGCGTGAGCCACAGGCGATGACGATAGTTTGGGCACTCAGTTCAAAGCTGCTGCCATCTTCACTGGTAACACTAAGCCGGTGCTTGTCAACAAACTGCGCTTCACCCTGAACAATTTTCACCAAATTGCGGTCATAAAAACCGCTGCGTAAACGTACTTGCTTGCGGATCACGCCAGCGGCATGTTTTAGTATTTGCGAGAAAGTTAGCTTGGTGTGCTGCTCATCTAAGTGAAAAAGTGGGTTTTCGTTAAATTCAATTAGGCGGCTCACCGAGTGACGTAGTGCTTTAGACGGTATAGTACCCCAATGGGTACAGCCACCACCGACCGATTGATAGCGCTCTATCGCCGCAACTTTTAAACCGCTTTTTGCCAAATACATCGCGGCGCCTTCGCCGCCGGGGCCGGTGCCTATAACAATGGCATCATAATCAAAACGGGGTTTGTTGCTGAGTTTTTTCTGGCCCACAATTCAATCTCACTGATTAGCTTACACTTATTTGAGCATATCAGGTCTTGGGCACAAAAAAAGAGACCGTAGTCTCTTTTTTCTGTTAGCTAAAGGCGCCGATTAGGCGGTGCCAATGCTGCTGCTGCTGCTGTAAATGCTGCTTAAACTCGCGATAGCTTTGTTTAAAATCAACTGCCTGATACTGCGCCACCAGTTGCTTACGACGCTGCTGCAACAGCTGTTTCTTTACCTGATAATAATCTTGCATACGCGCCAGTAGCAGCTCATATTCTTGTTCTAGCAAACGCAATAACTGTTCGGCATTTGGCCGCTGTTCTACCTTTGCCATCGCACGTTGTAACTGCATTTTAGCTCTGGCTTGAGCGATACGCTCTTCGGGTACCGTGCGAAGATTACGAGTTAAGCCAACCCAGGATGCCGTTTTAATTAACCATTTGGTTGGATCAAACTGGTACCACTTTATGCCGTTACGATAATCTGACTCGAAAATATGATGAAAATTGTGGTAACCCTCGCCATAGGTCAACAGTGCTAACAGACCATTATCGCGCGCTGAATTCTGCTCAGTGTAAGGCTGGCTACCCCAGATATGAGCCAAGGAGTTAATGAAGAAGGTAAAATGATGACTCAGCACCAGCCTCAGCACACCGGCAAGCAGCAACATACCAAGGATATTACCGCTGATAAGACCCAGTAGTAATGGAATACCGAAGTTAGTGGCAATAGCCAGCCACAGATAATTGCGATGTTGCCACATCACAATACGGTTTTTCTGTAAGTCGCGGCAATTGTTATAATCAGGCTTTTCTACGCCAGGGTAGTCGCGCAGCATCCAGCCAATATGGCTATACCAAAAACCACGACCAGCAGAGTAGGGGTCTTTATCATTGTTATCGACATGCTTGTGGTGCACCCTGTGGTCGGCAGACCAGTGCAAAGCACTGTTTTGCAGCGCAAAAGCACCGCCGATAGCGAAAAACCATTGCAGGAGCGGATGAGCCTCATAAGTTTTGTGTGCCCACAAGCGGTGGTAGCCCGCGGTGATAGACATACCGCAGTAGCCCAGACATAAAATGGTAGAGATGATTTCAAACCAGCCAAAGCCGACCGTTAACGCATACCAGGGCACCCCGATAACCGCGATCAGCGTTGTGATGGAAAACAGCAGGACATTGGTCCAGATAATAGGGGCTTGTTGCATAAAAACACCGTTTAGCTTACAACTGTTCGCTCATTCTACTGGTCACAATTGCTTGGTCAAGGTATAAAATAGCGCTTTTCGGCGAACAGAGATATATCCGTGTCAAGAGCAGAGCAAAAAGAGCGTACCCGACGTGCCATTATTAACGCCGCTTTTTCACAGCTTAGCGCAGATAAGAGCTTTGCCAGTTTAAGCTTGCGTGAAGTGGCGCGCGAAGCAGGGATAGCACCGACATCATTTTATCGCCATTTTGCTGATATGGATGAGCTGGGTTTAACGCTGGTGGATGAAGCGGGTTTAATGTTGCGCCAGTTAATGCGCCAAGCGCGGCAACGGATTGAAAAGAATGGCAGCGTGATCCGCACCTCAGTAGAAACTTTTATGGAGTTTGTTACCGGCAACAGTAATGTGTTCCGATTGTTGTTGCGCGAACGTTCAGGTACCTCAGCGGCCTTTAGAAGTGCGGTGGCGCGTGAAATTCAGCACTTTGTTGCTGAGCTGGCGGAATATTTACGCAAAGAAACCATCTGCCCGGACGAGTTAGCCAGAGCACAAGCTGAGGCCATGGTAACCCTGGTGTTTCATACCGGCGCAGATGCGCTGGATGCACCGGCATCACAATATGCTTATTTAACCAGCCGTACCGTTACACAGCTGCGCTGGCTGGCACATGGTGCCGCCAGCTATGGTCGTAAACCAAAAGAACAAGGCTCGCTTTAACCGCGTTTTCTCAGCCAGACCCCGGTTTCAATGTGATGGGTATAAGGAAATTGGTCAAATACAGCCAACTGCGCGATGTAATGACTATGACTCAGCTGTTTTAAGTTTTCTGCCAGAGTCATAGGGTTGCAAGAAATATAAATAATGTCGTTAAACCGGCTGACCAGCTGCTCTGTGTCGCTATCTAAACCTGCACGGGGTGGGTCTACCAGCACGGTATTAAGCTGCATGCCCGTTAAATCAATATCCTTTAACGCGTTACCTTGTGCCAAAGCGGCAGACACATCTTCGGCAGACATCTGCAGCACCTGCAAATTTGCAACGTTATTAAGTGCAATATTGTATTGGGCTGATTTAATAGAAGTACGAGATATTTCCGTTGCCACCACCTGATCAAAACACGCTGCTAGGGCTATCGAAAAATTACCGTTGCCACAATATAGCTCAAGTAGGTCACCGCTTAGGTCTCCGGCTAGCGCTTTTGCCCAGCCTAGCATATGCCGGTTTACTTCGCCGTTGGGCTGAGTAAAGCTGCCTTCTACCTGCTGATACTTTAAGATAAGGCCGTCAAGTTCGAACTGCTCGGTAACATAATCATGCGTTACCATCAGTTTTTGCTTGCGTGAGCGGCCGATAAACTTAACGTTAAACTCTCCTGCCAATTCTTCAGTCAGCAGGCGGGCCTGCTCTAACCAGCTATTCGTTAGGGGGCGCTTGTAAATAAGCGATACCAATAACTCTCCAGATAAGGTCGCCAGGTAATCTACCTGATACAGCTTGTAACGCAGCTCGTGGTTAAACTGAATATGCTGTAGCAGCAACGGCATAAAATCAGCGATGGTGCGACAGGCGACCGGGAAGTAATCTATCCTAACTTTGTCTCGGCTTTGTGGGTCAAACATGGCATGATAAATATCATCGCCGTTGTGCCAAATACGAAACTCAGCGCGTAATCGATAGTGCTCCGGACTGGAGCTAAATACCTGTGGTGCTGGCGGGTTGAATTCTGCCAGCAGCTGTTGTACCTGACTAACTTTGCTCTGTAGCTGCGCTTTATACTGCTCGGGAAAAACCTGACCTACACTCATTCAATACTCGGTATCGGCAAAACGGTTATTTTAAGCCAGACAGTCTTCGTAGCCAACCCGAAACCGCGTTATAGCGGTAAAAACAAAACAGGGAGACCGAAGTCTCCCTGTTTGAGCCTAACTGCTGTTAACTACTCTTCACTGTCATCGTTATCCTGCCGCTCTTTGGCCTCGCGTACTTTTAATGTGCGCTCCTGAAAATTGAAGTCATTCAATTTCTGGATCATCTTGCTACTGTCTTTCGCCGCAACTTCGACAAAACCAAAACCACGGCGGCGGCCGGTTTGACGGTCTTTCATCAGACGAACATTAACGACGGCGCCAAAGCGTTGGAACAGCTCTTTTACGGCATCTTCATTAGCACGATAAGGTAGATTGCCAACATACAAGGTTACGGTTTCACCTTTATATGCAGCTGCGGGTGAGGGGACGGCAGCTGACTCAGCAGCACTGCCCTTCACATCTATTAATACAGGCACCAAAATACCTGACAGCAATACACCAATGACAACGAACACTTGCTGAGTAAGGCCCAGCGTGGGCAGAAAGGTAAACGCAAGATAAGCCAACACGGCCAACGCCAGTGTATACGGCAAAGAAGCACGTAAAGTGGGTAACATAATAATATCCTAAGCACTTATTCTATTTATCGGACTGCTTTTTCGCTAAAGCAGCCTTATCTTAGCGGTTAGGCAGTAAAGAGCAACTATTAAGCTGAGAGTATTTCGGCTGTTATTGTTGCTAAATTGCACGAAAAGTTGAATTAGTAAGCAATCGCACACCTAAAGCCTATTTTCCTCAGATTATCGCTTGCGCCTGTACAAAAACGCCCTATAATGCGCGCCATGCCACGGGGTGCTGCGGTTTAGGTGCTTCGGGTGAGTTAAGTTTGGTAGCAAAAATCTTTTAAAAAGACGCTTGACACTGAAGTTTAAATCACTAAAATGG
>JAJLKZ010000017.1:0-39875 GCA_033838465.1 Chromatiaceae bacterium | reverse complement strand
ACCTTGCTCACCAAGCAGGTCTTCCGGGGATTTGTAGTCAGCTAATAACTGGTCGATAAGCTGGTCTGATACTGGCATTCTTTATTCCTTTCAAATACATGGATAGAATGCCACTTACACAGATTTTTTTACACTCTCCTGATCACAGTTAGATACAAACCATATCTTTACGTAAAGATAAATGTGTTGCTATAGTGCCGTCAATGCATAACACAAAGGAGTGCAACTATGGCGCGTGTATTTGCTGCAGCAATATTTTTCTGCATGTTATTGGTTTTGGGTGCTGCTACCGCGAAGGCTGAACAAACCCCGCAGCTGGCGGCAACAACCGCTAAGCTGGCTGAGGTGGCCCAGGCGTATGCCGATGTGTATGGCTTTTCCGGCACGGTAAAGGTAGTGAAGCATGGCGAGCAGGTGTTACTGGCCAGTTATGGCCTGGCGAACCGCGAGTTTAATCTTGCTAATAGTCCGGATGTGCGGTTTTCGATTAACTCAATGTCGAAAACCTTTACTGCTGCGGCGGTGTTGCAACTGGTAGAGCAGGGTAAGTTAAAGCTGCACACGCCGGTGGCGGCTTATATCCCCGAGCTAACTGCCGCTTGGGCTAACAAGGTCACCCTGCATCATTTGCTAACCCACAGTAGCGGCTTGCCGCGCGAGTCGGGCATTCAGCCACACCAGAACCTAACCCTTAGCCAGCAGATCACGCAGCTGGTGAACGATCAAACCTTGCTGTTTGAACCGGGTAGCCGGTATGAGTATTCCAACATTGGCATTATGTTACTTGGCCGGGTGATTGAAACGGCGTCCAAGCTGGATTTTGCCAGCTACATTACCGAGCACATTATCAAGCCGCTTAAGCTGAGTAATACCGGTGTATACCAGGCGGAAAAAGTGGTTGAGCGCCAGGCGACACCTTATCGGATTTCGCCAGAGGGGGTTGCTACTGCGGCGCGGTCGAAGCATTTAGGCGTTAACCCCGGTGGCGGCATGTATTCTAACGTTAACGACTTATATCAATTTATGCTGGCGTTGGAGCAACACAAGTTGCTGTCGGCAGAAACCAGCCGGCAGATGTTTCAGCCACAGCTGACCTCAGCTGATGGCGACAGCCACGGCTATGGCTGGACGCTAAAACCGTTCGGTGAGCGTGTGCTGTATTTTGCGGCTGGCAGTGGCTTTGGCACCAAAAGCGTTATGCTGCGCTCTGCATCGCAAGATGACTTTATCGCCATTACCGCAAACTGGGGTAATACCCCTATTTTACAGCTGATGGCAGGGCTGTTTTTTGTGCTAAACGACATGGATTACCGCTTACCGGATAAGCGCAGCTTAGCCTCTGAGGCACAGTTTTCCGCCCGTTTAGGTCGCTACAGTTTTGTTGCAGACGAGGTACAGAAACATTTGATGATGCAGTCAAACATTGTCACCTTGCAGGCGATAGACGGCAAAGTATTTATGAATGATGAACTGATGGCGGTGCGGCCTGATAACACGCTGCGGCTAACTTACACCGATGAAGTTAGCATTAGTTTTGCCGGTAATGACATGATCATCACCATTAACGGCAATACGTTACGCGGCGAGAAGCTGCAGTAAGTTAACGGGTATGAAGTTTGCAGGTTACACTAAGCCGATTAACTGGCGTATTAGAGATGCGTAAATGAATAAACTGAATCAGGTACCGGCACTTTTACAGCGCGCGGCCTCGCAGTGGAAAGCTATTCACCCAAAGTTGCCGGTTGACGATGCCGCGCTGATAGGCTTACTGATTGGTGTCGGTGCTAATGCCGATACGCTGGGTGTACAGCAGCTAAAGCCGTTTGCGCTGTGTCAGACCGAGCACGATGTACTGGCCTGTGCAAGGCGGCAGGGGCCGCCGTATCAGGTAACACCGGCACTGCTGTTAGAAGAAGTGCGTATTACCTCTGGCGCCTTAACCACTTGCCTAAATCGTTTAATTGAAAAGTCACTTATCAGCCGGGTACCCAGCCAGACCGATTTGCGCTCTAAGCCGGTGCAGCTAACAGAGCAGGGTTTAATGCTTATAGACCAGTTAACCAAGGTGCGTTTTGAGCTGGCAGCACAAGTGCTGGCAGGTTTTTCCGCAGACGAGAAGACACAGTTAAAAAGCTTGTTGGCTAAAGTGCAGCAGGGTTTAAACCAGGATACCGCTACGGCTACACTAACGGCTTAGTTGCCACCAGCACACCGTTGTTATCAGCATACACAAACTGGCCGGGGATAAAATCGACCCCGGCGAAGGTGACCGTCAGGTTGATATCACCCAAGTCGCGCTTGTCGGTTTTCATCGGGTGAATACCCAGCGCCTGCACGCCAAGCGGTGTTTGGCGGATCTCGTCGATGTCGCGAATACAGCCGTTAATAATAATGCCTTCCCAGCCATTTTGCGCCGCTTGCTCGGCCAGCATATCGCCCAGTAGCGCATGGCGTTTAGAGCCGCCGCCGTCGACGACTAACACCTTACCCTGGCCTGGTGTGGCAACTAACTGTTTAACCTTGGAGTTATCTTCAAAGCATTTGACGGTAACAATTTGCCCGCCAAAGGCGGCTTTACCACCGTAGTTGTGGAAGATAGGTTCGGCTACGCGAATGCAGTCGGCGTGGGCGTCACAGAGGTCGGGTAGGGTGAAGTGGGGCACTGTTCGACTCCTTTTTGTTTGTGGAGCAGATGGTTTGGGTTTTAGGCTCGAACCGGTTTGCCCACGCCAACACGCCGTGAACCCATCCTTGGGGGCTCGTCTCAGGCATCCATGCCTTCAACGGTTGGCTTAGGGCAAACCTAATCTCGCTTTAATAGTCCGCTGCTGCAGATGGCAGAAGCGTAATACTTCTAAGCTTATACTTCTAAGTAATCCAGTATACCCTCGGCGGCTTTACGACCCTGGGCGATAGCGGTGACTACCAGATCTGAACCTAATACCATATCGCCACCGGCAAAGATTTTCTGCTGGTTGGTTTGCATCGCATAGGTGCTCTTTTCGCTGGCTACAACACGACCTTTGTTATCCAGTTCCACACCCATATCGACTAACCACTGTGGTGGGCTGGGTTGAAAACCAAAGGCAATTACCACCGCATCAGCAGGTAACACTTGCTCTGAACCCGGCACCGGCTCGGGGCTGCGGCGGCCTTTGGCATCCGGGGCGCCCATTTGCGTGGTCACCACCTTAACGCCAATCACTTTACCTTCGGCGTTAACTTCGATACCCAGTGGCTGCAGGTTAAACAAAAACTCGACGCCTTCTTCGCGCGCGTTTTGTACCTCCTTACGTGAGCCTGGCATATTGGCTTCGTCGCGCCGGTAGGCACAGCTAACCTTAGTCGCGCCCTGGCGGATAGAGGTGCGTACGCAGTCCATCGCCGTGTCGCCACCGCCTAACACCACCACGGTTTTATCTTTTAAGCTAACGAACGGGTGCTCGGTTTGCCAGCCCATCAGGTTATTGATATTGCCAATTAAAAACGGCAGCGCTTCATATACGCCCGGCGCATCTTCATTGGCTAAACCGCCTTTCATTGGCGTGTAAGTGCCAAGCGCTAAAAACACCGCGTCATACTCGTTTAGTAAGCTGTCAAAGCTGACATCAACACCGACGTTAGTATTTAGGCGAAACTCGATACCCATCTCGCTAAATATTTGCCGGCGCAGTTTTAATACGTCTTTCTCAAGCTTAAATGGCGGAATACCGAAGGTAAGCAGGCCACCAATTTCCGGGTAGCGGTCGAACACCACTGGCGTGACGCCATTGCGCACCAATACGTCGGCACAAGCTAAACCGGCCGGGCCGGCACCGATGACGGCGACGCGTTTGTCGGTTTTTACTACGGCAGAAAGGTCTGGCCGCCAGCCCATTTCAAAGGCTTTATCGGTAATGTACTTTTCGATACTGCCGATGGTCACCGCGCCAAAACCTTCGTTTAGCGTACAGGCGCCTTCGCATAAGCGATCTTGCGGGCACACCCGGCCGCACACTTCCGGCAGGCTGTTGGTTTTGTGCGACAGCTCTGCCGCTTCAATGATCTTGCCCTCGTTGGCCAGCTTTAGCCACTGCGGAATATAGTTGTGCACCGGGCACTTCCATTCGCAGTAAGGGTTGCCGCAATCAAGGCAGCGATCGGCCTGACCTTCCACCTGGGTGTGGGTCATCGGCTGGTAAATTTCCACAAACTCGATGGTGCGTTCATGGTGTGAGCGTTTTGGCGGATCAATCCGTTTTACGTCGATAAACTGGTATACATTCTGTGCCATAACGTTCCCTTTGCCCTTACATCGCCTGTACCCGCAGCTCGGCTGACGAGCGTGCGCGGTGTCCCAGCAAGGTGTTTACATCGCTGGTTTTTGGTTTAACCAGCTTGAATTTGCTTAGATAGTTGCCGAAGTCGCTTAAGATCTTCTGCGCTTTTTCACTGCCGGTTTCTTCAACATGTTGGTGCAGCAAGCTACGCAGGTGCTCCTGCAGTATTGGCGTACTTACCTCTAATGCTTCTACCAGCTCCGGGTTTAACCTAAGCGCTAAATCGTCCTGCTCATCTAAAAGGTACGCAAAGCCACCGGTCATACCGGCACCGAAGTTCACACCGGTGCAGCCCAGCACCACCACTACACCGCCGGTCATATATTCACAGCAGTTATCGCCGGTGCCTTCTACTACCGCAAGCGCGCCAGAGTTACGCACCGCAAAGCGCTCACCAACCTGACCAGCAGCGTATAAACGCCCACCGGTTGCGCCGTATAAACAGGTATTACCGGCAATGGTAAAGCCGTTTTTAGCAAAGGCGGCGCCCTTGGCGGGGTAAATCGCCAGCAACCCGCCGGTCATACCTTTACCGACGTAGTCGTTGGCATCGCCTTGCAGTGACATATGCAGGCCGCCGGCATTCCACACGCCAAAGCTTTGGCCGGCAGTGCCGGTTAAGCGGATGCGGATAGGATCGGTTGCCATGCCCTGGTTACCATGCTGACGGGCAATAAAGCCCGACAGCGCCGCGCCCACTGAACGGTCGGTATTGCGAATAGCCACGCTTAGCTGACCACCGGTTTTGTTCAGCACCATCTGTTCGCAGCGCGCTAACAATTGCTGGTTTAATGCGCCTTCATCAAAAGGTTTATTGTTTTGCACGCAGTACAGCGCTTTGTCTGATTGCACGCCGCTGGCTTGTAGAATAGGCGTTAAATCCAGCCGCGCCTGCTTTTGCGTTTCGCTGTTTTTAACACTTAATAAATCGGTGCGGCCAATAAGCTGCGTCAGCTCGGTTACGCCAAGCTGCGCCATCAATTCCCGTACTTCAAAAGCTAAAAACTTAAAGTAGTTCATTACCATCTCTGGCAGGCCGTTAAAGTGGTCGCGGCGCAGTGTTGCATCCTGGGTTGCTACACCGGTGGCGCAGTTATTTAAATGGCAAATCCGCAGGAACTTACAGCCCAGCGCCACCATAGGGCCGGTACCAAAGCCAAAGCTTTCGGCACCTAAAATCGCCGCTTTAATTACATCGAGGCCGGTTTTTAAACCGCCATCTACCTGCAAGCGCACGCGATCACGCAGGCCGTTTTCCACTAAGGCCTGATGCACTTCGGCAAGGCCAAGCTCCCACGGGCTACCGGCGTATTTCACTGACGTTAGTGGGCTGGCACCGGTGCCGCCGTCGTAACCAGATACGGTAATAAGGTCCGCATAAGCTTTAGCGACACCGGTAGCGATGGTGCCGATGCCAGGCTCTGAAACCAGTTTGACCGAGATCAGCGCCTGCGGGTTGACCTGTTTTAAATCGAAAATCAGCTGGGCTAAATCTTCAATCGAGTAAATATCGTGGTGCGGCGGCGGGGATATCAGCGTGACACCGGGCACCGAATAGCGCAGGCGGGCAATTTCTGCGGTGACTTTCTCACCCGGCAGCTGGCCACCTTCACCCGGCTTGGCGCCTTGCGCCACTTTGATCTGGATAACTTCAGCATTCACCAGATAATGCGTCGTCACACCAAAGCGGCCGGATGCGACCTGTTTAATTTTGGAGTTTTTCTCGGTGCCAAAACGGCGTGGATCTTCGCCGCCTTCACCCGAGTTTGACCGTCCGCCCAAGCGGTTCATCGCAATGGCTAAAGCTTCATGCGCTTCCGGGCTTAAGGCGCCGATAGACATAGCGGCACTGTCAAAACGCGGGTACAGCTTATCTTCGGTTTCTACCTGCTCCAGTGCAACTGGTTTGGCGTCATTTAACTTAAATAAGTCACGTAAATGTGCCACCGGGCGCTGATTAACAATGCTGCTGTACTGCTGATAATCCTCGTACTTGCCCGAGCGCACGGCTTTTTGTAGTGTTTGCACGACATCAGGGTTGTAGGCGTGGTATTCACCATCGTGCACGTACTTAAGCAAACCGCCGTGGTTCAGCGGCTTGCGCTTTAACCAGGCTACATTGGCAAGTAATTGAATATCCTGCTGGAAATCGTCGAAACCGGCACCACCTAAGCGTGATGGGATATCGGCGAAGCATTGCTGCATCACCGCTTTATCAATGCCGACGGCTTCAAACAGGTTAGAGCAGCGATAGCTGGCCACCGTTGAAATGCCCATTTTCGACATGATTTTGTACAGGCCTTTATTGATGCCTTTACGATAATTCAGTACCGCCTGCCGTGCTGTTAAGTTAATGACGCCTTTTTCGACCAGTTGCTCAACGGTTTCATAGGCCAGAAACGGATAAATACCGGTGGCGCCAAGGCCAATCAGCACCGCGAAGTGGTGCGGGTCACGTGCGGTAGCAGTTTCGACAATAATGTTGGAATCGCAGCGCAGCTGAGCATTAACCAGTGCATGTTGCACCGCACCTACCGCCATAGCCGCTGGAATAGGCAACTTACCTTGTTCGATACGGCGGTCAGTTAAGATCACCAGCACCACATTGTTATCGCGCACCGCTGTGATCACATCCTGACACAGCTGAGTAACGGCTTGCTCCAGGCTATAAGCGCTTGGGTCAAAGTTCAGCGAGAAGATTTGGTGCTTGTAGTACTTTTCATCCGCCTGCTTTAACTGCTTTAAGTCGGAGTACATCATCACCGGTGATTCAAACTGAATACGCCGCGCGTAACCGGCAGTTTCTTTAAATACGTTATGCTCGCGGCCGATACTGGTGGCCAGTGACATCACATGCGCTTCGCGCAGTGGGTCGATTGGCGGGTTGGTGACCTGCGCAAACTGCTGACGGAAATAATCGTACAAGGTGCGTGGTTTGCGCGACAGCACCGCCATTGGCGTGTCATCACCCATAGAGCCCACGGCTTCCTGACCGTCTTTTGCCAGTACGGTCATCACCTGATCAATTTCCTCATAGCTGTAGTTAAACAGCTTATGCAGCACCAGCATGTCGTCGTCAGAGAACACGCGTTTACCGATAAGGTCAGTTTCGTATTTTTCATACGGCACCAGGCGCTGCACGTTGTTGCTCAGCCATTCGCGGTATGGGTGGCGCGCCATTAAATCGGCGTCAATTTTATCCGAGCGCCAGATTTCGCCGCTGGTGGTATCCACTGCCAGCATTTCACCCGGGCCAACCCGGCCTTTTTCCACCACTTCATCTGGCGTGTAATCCCAGATCCCCACTTCAGAGGCCAGCGTGATCAGTTTATCGCGGGTAATAACAAAGCGGGCAGGGCGCAAGCCGTTGCGGTCTAAATTACATGCCACGTGCTGGCCGTTGGTCATCACAATACCGGCCGGGCCGTCCCACGGCTCCATATGCATGGAGTTAAATTCATAAAACGCTTTTAAGTTGTCATCCATCACCCGGTTGCCTTGCCAGGCTGGCGGCACTAATAAACGCATAGCACGGAATAAATCCATACCGCCGGCTAACAGCAGCTCCAGCATATTATCCAGTGAGCTGGAGTCTGAGCCGCTTTGACTGACAAAAGGTGCGGCGTCTTGCAGATCCGGCAATAGCGGTGAGGCGAACTTGTATTGGCGGGCGCGGGCCCACTGCCGGTTACCGGTAATGGTATTAATTTCACCGTTATGCGCTAAAAAGCGAAACGGCTGCGCCAATTGCCAGCGCGGCATGGTGTTGGTAGAGAAACGCTGGTGGAACACGCAGATAGCGGTTTCCATGCGGATGTCGGCCAAATCGAGATAATAACGCGGCAAATCGGCCGGCATCATCAGGCCTTTAAATACGGTAACCAAGGACGAGAAGCTGGGAATATAAAAATCGGCATCGTCACTCAGTTGTTTTTCAATGCGGCGGCGCACCATATACAGGCGACGCTCTAAGTCGTGATCGCCCCAGCCGTGCGGCGCATTAACAATCACCTGCTCGATTGTTGGCATCGAGCTTAGCGCCAGAGGACCCAATACGCTGCTGTCGATAGGTACAGCACGCCAGGCGACTAAGGTTAGGGTTTCGCGGGCAATTTCCTGCTCAATAACCTTTTTTGCCAGTGCCGCTTTTACCGGGTCCTGACTAAAGAAAATCATACCGACGCCGTATTTTTTCGCTAAGTTCCAGCCGTTTTCTTCGGCGATGGCGCGAAAAAAGCTATCGGGCTTTTGCATTAATAAGCCACAACCATCGCCGGTTTTACCGTCGGCAGAAATACCGCCGCGATGTTGCATCCGGTCAAGGCCATTGATAGCGGTTCTGACGATCCGGTGACTGGCAGCGCCTTCCAGATGTGCGATCAGACCGAAGCCACAGTTTTCCCTTGCCTGACTGTGCTGATACAACGCCATGACTAACCTCCACACTTGTCCTGATAAATAATAAATATCTACTTTTTATGAATTATTATTCTTTTTATTGGTTTGTACTGCTGCTGAAAGAAAATAACGGTTCGTCTTTCAGAGGTCAATGCGTTGTAGAGTAAATACTCTTGAAATGTTTAGCCATCTAAACGTTCAAGAGTTAACAGGTATATCGCGGATTGCAGCAAAAAGCAAGCGTGCTTTATAGTGAATTCTGCGCCAGACAGCGCAGTAACTGTACTTCTGAAAATGAAAATTAATTACATGAATTGGCGATATTTTTAGCGATGATACCTATTGGCACAATAAAAAAAGCTGCAAAAGCAGCTTTTTAGTATCAGTGGCAGGCAGGTAAGGTGCCATATTTATGCGAATTATTGCTATTTAACCGGGGCTATTTATCCGCTGCTATTTCGCTTTAACGCTCGAAGGTACCTTTTACCAGGGCTTTACCCTGTTGCACCAGCAACTTGCCTTTGGCAAGAACGCTGTCGATGGTAAGGTCTTCTCGGCGCAGCAGCACTAAATCGGCATCGAGATTTTCGGCCAAGCGACCTTTTTGTTTTAACCCCAACACCGCTGCCGGCGCGGCAGTAATACTGCAAATGGCATCAGATAGCGCGACCTGATGTTGCAGCACCGCCTCTCGCGCCGCCTGATACAGGCTTTGTACACTGCCGACCTGTAAGCCTAACAGCTCGCCACTGTCATTATAAATTGGCAGGCTGGCATTACCATCTGAGCTTAGTGTCAGCTGCATGGGCTTGATGCCAAAAGCCAGGGCTTCGGCCAGTGCGGCTGCTGCAGCAACTTCGCCATGTTGTAAGTCGTAGTCGGTGGTGCTGGTGGTAAAGTCGATAACGCCGCCTTTAACAGCAAACTCTAAACCGGCTTCAAATACCCGGCGGTTGCGGTTCATATGGGTAGGGTAGAACTGCTTTAGTTTCAGCTCTGTGCCAGCCACCGCCTGATATATCGGCTGCAAAATACGCTCGCCGGCGCCCATATGCACACTAACCACGCCGCTTTTACCCGATAAAATACCGCCGACCCGGGCTGCCGCGGCCACTTTGCGTATTTCATCGGTGGTGGGCTGTGATGAGCGGTGATCGCTGATGGCAATTTCGCCGACACCGATAAACTTATCAATCAGGATCAAATCATCAGTGATATTACCGGTTAAGGTGCGACAGGGAATTTCGTACGAGCCAGTATGGCAATAGGTGCTTATGCCTTCGGTTTCCAGCGCATGCGCTTTGGCCAGAAGGTTGGTTAAAGTGCGGGTGGTGGCATCGGTACCCAGTACGCCAATGGCTGTGGTGACGCCGCCTAAGGTGGCGTCAGTCAATTGCATTTCAGGGGTTCGGGTGGCAAAACCGCCTTCACCGCCGCCGCCAATAAAATGCACTAATGAGTCGACAAAACCCGGGGTCAGGTAATAGCCGCTGCCGTCTATTACCGTTACCGGCAGGTTGGAGCCTGCCAGATTAAAGTCTTCACCAATGGCGGCAATAGTATTGCCTGCAAGTACTACGTCTTGTTTACCGAGGCTGTTTGGTGCTAGCAACTCGGCATGTTTTATAAGAATAATGTTGTTCAAAGTTATAACCTTACACAGCACACAGGCTGTTATTGATATGCAATAGCAACGGCGATAAACATAAAAGCGCTGGCGAGTGCAAACAGACACAATTGCAGTTTCCAGACAAAGCGTAGCCAGACCGTCCAATCTACCCGTACCACACCCAAACATCCGATTAATGCCGCCGAAGTAGGAATGATGCAGTTGGTTAAACCGTCCCCCAGCTGAAACGCTAAGACGGCGATTTGGCGTGACAGGCCAACTAAATCGGCCAGCGGGGCAATAAGTGGCATCGTCAGCGCCGCCTGACCTGAGCCGGAGGCAACAAAGAAGTTAATCACCGATTGGATCACCAACATCAGCCAGGCGGATAAATAGGCTGGTAAATCGCCCAGCAGCTGGCCGCTGTAATACAGCAGGGTATTGAGTACCGACGGTGACTCAGGGCTATCGCCACCTAACAGCAGTACTATACCTTTGGCCATACCGACAATCAGCGCAGCCGGCAACAGTTCAGCTGCGCCGTGTTTAAAGCCGTCAGCAGCGTCATTCATGCTAAAACGTTTTCCCAGCACTGCAATAACCGCTATCACCACACCAATGGTAAAAAACTGGCTGGCAATTTCCGGGATATAATACTGGCGCACTGTAACGCCCCAGATGATCCAGATTAAGCCGGCGAAGAATGCCAGCAGTATGATGGAATCCAGGCCGTTGTACTGGTTTTTCGCGCTGTCACTTTGTTCTGAGCGCAGCTTTTGATCGCTGGAAAAACTCAGTGATAGCTCCGGTTGGGCTTTTATTTTTGCGGCATATTTCATGGTGAATATAATACCAAACAGGGTAAACACGGCCCACATGGCAATGCGCAGATCACTGCCGGATAACAGCGGGATTTCAGCGATGCCCTGCGCGATAGCAACATTAAACGGGTTCATCCAGGAGGTAGCAAAACCGATTTGGGTAGCGACATAGGTTACCAGCACAGTAGTAATGGCGTCATAGCCCAGAGCCAGCATTAGTGGCAGCAGCACAATACAAAAGGCAATCGCCTCTTCACCCATACCAAATACCGCGCCGCCTAAAGAAAATAAGCCAAACATCAGCGGGATAAACAAAAATTCCATGCGTTGGGTTTTGGCAATCAGCGCCAGAATGCCGTTATGAATGGCGCCGGTTTTCATAATGATGCCAAAGGCTCCACCGGTGAGCAGAATAAACGCCACTACGCCGACGGCAGAGCCCCATTTATCACCGGATACCAGACCTTCAAAGGCATAGTTAAAAAAGCCGATGCCGCCACCTTCAGCAAACAGCGGCGCACCTTGCTCAGCGTCATGGTGCAGTGTAAAGCTGTTGGGGTCGATTTTGCTCTTCAGTTTGGCAGCACCTTCAGCAACCGGCGCTGGCTCCAGCATTGTAAAAGAGCCGGCAGGCACCAGATGCGATGCCACTGCCGCCAGTATCATGACGAAAAACAGAATGATAAAGGCGTCAGGCATCGATACCGGTTTGTTTGTTACGGCAGACATAAAATGATCCTGAAAAAATTGTTAATCAGGGGGAGTATAATCACTCCCCCTGGCTGATGTTAGAAGCGGTAGGTCGCCAATAAGCGATAGTTACGGCCTAAGACATCATGGTTGATAAAGTCGACATCTTTATAACGGCCATAGATAAATGGCGGGTCACGGTCGAACACATTATCAATATTCACACTTAGCGTCAGGTTGTCGCTGACATCATAGCCAAAGTTGGCGTTCACTTTGGTCCAGGAAGGTACCCGTCGATCTGTACCGATGCCCTGATCTGCCAACAGAGCTATGTCGGCAGGTTCGAGCAGGGCGATTTCATCCTGATAGTCGCTGGTGTAGTTAATGCTGACACCGCCAAACCAGTTATCGCCGCTAAAGCGCAGCTTCATACTGGCCAGAAGTTTCGGATAACGGAAACTGCCAGCCAACTGCTCGGTACCGGAAAACGCTGTGCGATCGCGGGTAAAGCTCATCAGTTTAGTGACATCGGCACTTAAGCGTACTGTTGCCCAGTCGGCATCAAACCGCTGGCTGTAGGTAAAGTCGATACCTTTGGTTTGCTGGTTACCGGTATTTTCCAGCAGCAGGATATGATCGCGGAACAGTGGCAGGCTGGTGGCGCGGGTGTCGATGTCCTGCCAGTCGGCCAGTACCTGACTGAGGTCGTTGTCAAAGCCAGACATTAAACCCAGTTCGTCGCAAAGTTCAGGATCAAATGAAATACCGATTTTGTCGCTGGGTACCAGGCCACAGAAGCGTAAGCTTGGGTCGGTTAATGTGCGTACCAGCATAGATTCTAAATCGGTACCGATAATTTTCTTGTGGTCAAATTGCCAGTAATCAGCAGTAAAGGTTATGTCCTGATTCGGGCTGTAGGCAAAACCGGCACTGATAGATTCGGCTTCTTCAGCCTTGAGATTTGGGTTACCAAATTCCAGCGTGTTTGGCGTGATTTCACCACCCACTTCGCCGCCACAAAACAGTTCGGCAAATTCAGGCAGACAGCGCGCCGTGGTGCTGGTGGTACGCAACTCTACACCAGCCTGTGTTAGTGACGGTGCGCGGAACGACGTGGCCCAGGACGAGCGCAATACCAGGCTGTCAGTTGGCCGCCAGGTTAAACCGACTTTAGGGTTCACACTGCTGCCAAAATCGTCATAGTGGTCATAGCGGGCAGCCAGTTGCAAATCAACGCTGTCAGCAAGCGGCACAAAGAGTTCAGCAAACGCCGCCCATTGTTTGCGCTCGGCCGCCGATTTGCTGGAGCCAAAACCAATAACGTCCACCAGGTAATCGCGGTCAAAGCGCGATTGGGCAATTAAATCCGGGTTGTCGCTTAGTTTTTCCTGCCGGTATTCCACACCAAAAGCTGACGCCACCATACCTGCAGGCATCTCCCACAGGTCGCCGTTTAAGCGGAAGTCGGCACTTAACACTTCAGACTTGCCTTTACGGTTTGGTTGCTCTGCAATAATGCTCAGTACCTGATCGTTACCGGTCTGGCCGCCAAAGGGGTTAAACCATAAGCCGCCGTCATCCGGGGCGCAGTCGGTTGAGCCGTCGGTGCACAGCTCGCCAAATAAGGCCGCATTAAATTTATAGCGATTATAAATACCCGCCAGGGCTTGCTGATCGGACTCACTGCGCGAATACATCAGTGCGCCTTCCCATTCAAAATCACCCACTTCGCCTTGCAGCGCGCTGACGAAACGCAGTGCTGTGGTTTCGTTTTCAATTTGTCGTGGCGCTAAGAAACGCCCACGCAGTTCTACCACATCGACATCGTTGCCATTAGGGCTGCTTTCAAAGCCCGGATAAATTAACGATACCAGCTCGTCATTATCCTGAATAAAAGGATTGTCGAAGGCGGCAAAAATCCAGCTACTTTGATCCTGTAAATTGGTAAAGTTTGCCGGTGTGCTTTGCGCGGTAGATTTAGTGCGGCTGATAAAAAATTCGTTAGACCAGCGCAGGTTGTTAAGCTCAGTAGTGAACATAAAACCACCTGAAGCTGACTCCAGTGCCGGGCGAATTAGCATATCTTTATTCGGGTTATAACCACAGGCTTTGTCACCGAATACCGGATCGGTTACCACGATCAGCTCGCTCGGGCAGGCCGGATCAGGGAAGCCGACGTATTCATCGCTAACCGGATCTAAAAAGTCTGAGGTGGTGTAACGTACGCTGGCAAACTGGCCGCGGGTAGATAACGACCAGGTTTCATCGGTCAGTTCGCGGTCGCTGTAGGCAAAATCTTTACGGTCAAAGTAGTCAGCAAATACCGTCAGGTTGCTGTTGCCAAAACTCTTACCCCAAATCAGATTAATACCGGCTTTGCCTTCGTCTGAACTGGCGGTAGAGTTACCATAGCTCAAGTCCATTTCTGCGCCGTCGAAATCTTTTTTCAACACATAGTTGATAACACCGGCTACCGCATCGGCGCCATAAATAGCTGATGCGCCGGTGGCGAGAATTTCTACCCGTTCAATAGCTGATACCGGAATAGAGTTAATATCAACAAAGTTTTCGGTGCCGGCCGCGAATGAGCTGGCGGCAACGCGGCGGCCGTTTATCAGGGTCAGTGTAGATGAAGGGCCTAAGCCACGTAGTGAAGCAGCAGCCTGACCAGCCGGTGTGTCATTGGATGCGGTGCCGCTTTCAGAAGTTGAAAAGGTGCCTGAGCCGCCACGTAACTGGCCGACATCTTTTAATAAATCATATACCGTGCTGGCACCGGAGTTTTTAATATCATCGGCCGAGATAACAACCAGCGGCTGGGAGCCTTCGAGGTCAACACCTTTAATGCGTGAGCCGGTAACCTCAATTTTCTCAATTTTTTGCTCTTCTTTGGCCACTTCTTCAGCGGCAACAATCAATGGCATAGCGACAAAGCTGCCGGCAATAGCCAGCGCTACAGAAGATAACTTGTGCATAAAAAATACCTGTCTTTAACTGGTCAGGCGCGCGGCAACATATGCCATGCCTGACTTGTCATGATTAATTAGAGTTATTGGTTTGCAGGAATAGCCCTGCCAGACACGGTTTAGTGCCTGGCATGTGTCTACTCGTTAAACCACTCAGACAGGTAGTAAGACGAGTAATGATACGAACTTAGCGCGAAGGCTTTTTTCAGCATATCGTTACCGGAAAATGAACGTTAAATGAATTTAGCAGTGCTATTAGAAGTACTGCTAATTGGCAAAGAAGTCAATACAGGATAATCTATGCACATTACATTTTATTCCGCGCCGGGCAACAGGCTCAGGCAACTATCTGCGCTTACGATAAGAAAGAGAATAATGAGATCACTAAGTTTTTACCTTTCTGCGGCTTTACTGGCCAGTTCAGCCTCGGCTGCCAATATTAACGGCGAGAGAAAAATGCCCGAATACTCCATGGTACTCGTCGGCGGCGGTATGCAAATTTGCTCTTCGGTGAGCAATCGCTATTGTTCGGCGGCTGATACCTTTACTGCGGCAGCGAAGTCTACCGAGCAGTATGTGTTGTCTGAGCAGCACCTGGCCAATATTGCTGATAACAGTTTCTGGGGTGAAGAGCGGGTGATAGAGCAGCAGCAAACACTGGCGCTGCTTGAGTTTATTCGCAGTCGTCAGACCGGTGAGCCGATGACAGAGCGCGAGTTGGTAAGACAGTGGCGTAGTGCCGAGATAGAAATAGACGGTATTTGGGTGTCGGGCCGGACGAACTATGCCGCCTTGACCGACCGTGAGCGTAATTTTGTGCTCGACCAGTTGCAAATTATGGCCAGTGCTAACCCAGGTAGCCGTCGCGCGACGACCCGACAACGGGAATTTGCTGATTTGGCGCAGACAAGTAATACGTTTACTGTCGAAATTGTACGTAAAATCGTCGATTTGGCGCAGCAGGTCAGTGGCCCAATGCGCAAACCGCGACTGCTGGTAGTCACTGCTTCGGGGCGCGATCCCTTCGCCGCGGTGGATATGTACACCAATCTGTTTAGCGAAGCCGGCGCCGAAGTAACCTGGTTGCCGATCAATGCCGCCTATCAGGCGGCACAGCAAAACAAAACAAACAATACCCCATCATGTGAGCAGCTGCCGCAATACCTGGCCGCTTATCATGGCACTTATCAGCGAGCACGGGTATACCCTGATTTAATGCAACAATTTGAACAGTTTTGCCAACAGGGAACAACAGCCGCGGTAGAGCTGATTCGTCGCTCGGATGCTGTTTTCATTAATGGTGGAGACCAAAGCCTGACATTACAAGCATTTCGTCAGGACGATGGCACGGCAACGGCGGAGCTGAAACAACTGGAGTCAATGTTGGCCGCCGGCCAGATCATTGTAGCCGGTACCAGTGCCGGTAGTGCTGTGATGGCAGGAGGGAGCTATCAGGGACGCAAAACGCCGATGATTACAAACGGTGACAGCTACAGCGCTATGCAATTCGGGGCTTTTGATTTGCCTGCACCACAAAGTGGTTGTGATAAAGATCAAAGTTGTGCCAACGGCCTGGGCGAAAACCACCTAACCTACAGCGGGGCTGGTGGCCTTGGCTTGTTTAACTGGGGTGTACTGGATACGCATTTCTCTGAGCGCGGCCGCCAGGCACGGTTAGTGCGGTTGCAAAACGACACGCAAACCCGTTTGGGTTTTGGTATTGACGAAAATACGGCCTTATTAGTCGGTTTTGACCGGGCCGAAAACGCCCCTGATGTGAAAATGGCGGTGCTGGGTGAAGCGGGTGTATTTGTCGCTGATATGCAGCAAGCGCAAAGCAGCGGTGAGGGTAGCGCCAGCCAGATTGAAAAAGTCAGTACGCATTACTTAACGCGTGATGACATGCTGGAAATTAAAGATGGTGTACTGCGTACCCGTTTCGCCGACTGGAAGTTTGCACCTAATAATAATCAGTCACCCTTGTTGACCTCTGGCGAGTTGTTCGAACGCGATAATTATCGCCAACTGGCACAGCTGCTTTGCCTGACACAAAGCCGACAGGCGCAGGGGCGCGCAGTGCGGGTGGGGCAAGGGCATCAACTTACCCTGAGCAAAGATATGACCACCTATGCGCGTCAGGGCCTTTACCGTCAGGCCGGTACTGAAGTGCAGTACTGTTCATACCGAAACGTGTTGCTGGATATGGCCCCGGCAAACTAACAGCACTCTGCGAGGTGTAACCTGATGCAAGGTCCGGTTCACCCCCAGGTCAGGAGCTTTGCTAACGGCATCCGTACCTGGGGTAAGCTCAAGCTGGCACTGTTGTGCCAGCTTTTGTTATTGCTGCTGAGCGGTCTTGCCTGTGTTGCTTTAAATCTGGTGTTATACAACAGTATTGCCTGGCCACAGGTACAAGCGGTACTGGGTATTACTCTGCTACTTGGCCCTGCCGTTATTGCTATTGTGTTTTATCTAGTACTGCATCTGGATGCCGCCTTGTCTTACTTAGAAGACTCTGCGCACCAGGAGCGTTTGTTAAACCAAGGGATGCAAGACAATATCCGCCAGCTTAACTTTGAAATTGAAGAGCGGAAAAAAGCCTTTCAAGCCAAGCGTCGTGCAGTAGATGAGCTGCGTAAGGAAATTGCCGAGCGTAAAAAAGCCCAGATAGAGTTAGAAGAGCAAAGTTTACTGATCCGCTCTATCGTTGACAGCTCCCCCGATTTGTTTTACTACCGCGATGAAACTGGCCGCTTTGCCAGTTGCAATAAAATGTTTGAAGTGATTATGGGCAAGCCTGCCAGCGAACTTATAGGCCGCTTGCCCGCCGATATTTACACTGATGATAGTGCACAAGCCGCTATCCTGACCGAGCATGAGCTGCATATGCAGCCCTCTGAGCTGACACTGGATGTCGAGTTTGTGAAAGAGGATGGCCAGGTATTGTGGTTTGAGATGCGCAAAGTGCCATTTTACGATCGCCATGGCCGTTATATTGGTTTGCTTGGCTTCGGTCGTGATATTACCTCGCGTAAGCTGGCCGAGCAGGCGTTGGAAAAAGCCTATCAGGACAAAGGCAAGTTTATTGCGACGTTAAGCCACGAGCTACGCACACCGCTAAACGGTATAGTGGGGTTAAGCCGGCGCTTGCTGGAAAGCAAGCTGACAAAGCAGCAGCATGGCTGGGCGAATACTATTTTTAGCAGCGCAGAAACCCTGGGTAATATTTTTAATGACATTATCGATTTGGATAAAATCGATCGTCAGGATCTGGATATTGTTTATCAAAGTGTCGCATTTAACCCCTTTATTAATGACATAGCCAACTTTGCTGAGCTGTTGTGTCAGCAAAAGGGCCTGCAATTTAATTTGCAGGTAGAGGCTTCAGATGATGTCTATCTGCGGCTTGATCCAACCCGTTTGCGTCAGGTGTTGTGGAACCTGTTGAATAATGCCGTTAAGTTCACCAGCAGCGGCAGCGTCAGTTTAAGCTGTCAGCTCAGTGCACAGTGCGACCAGCTTCGCTTTGAAGTCACTGATACCGGTATAGGTATTGCGGCGCAAGAGCAAGAGCGCATATTTGATATGTATTACAAGTCTAACGACGGGCGCCGGTTAAGTATTATGGGTTCGGGTATTGGCTTGTCGGTGTCTCGTGCCCTGGTTGAGGCTATGCAGGGCCAAATTAGCGTGAGCAGCATTAGTGGCGAGGGCAGCCGGTTTATTGTGACGCTGCCAACTGCAGTAGCACAGCAAGAGCTACAGCACACCATTAATTGTCCGGCATTGACGATTTTGCTGGTAGAAGATGTGCCGCTTAACGCTGAAATCGCCACCGGCTTGTTAGAGCAGCGAGGTCACACCGTCGTGCTGGCTGAAACCGGTGAAGATGCCATCGCACTGCTGGAAACCGAGGATGATATCGATTTGGTGCTGTTGGATATGCAGTTACCTGATATGGGCGGCGAGCAAGTTGCACACTATATTCGCCAGGAGCCACATTTATCGGCATTACCTGTCGTCGTGCTCAGTGCCAATGTGCGTAAAGCGGAGCAGCAGTTAGAGGGCATACAAATAGAGGGTGCTCTGGCTAAACCAATCAACACCGCCAAGCTTGACCACATGCTGGCGCAGTTATTTTCCCCCAGTGCAATGAAAGTGCAGCACCAGGCAATGGATAGTACAAGCAGTGATACTGGGGTTTTGGACAGCGTAACTTTGAACGACTACCTGCAGTCGTTAGGTAAGGATGCCATGAAGCGCAGTGCACAATTATTTGCCCAGTTATTGCCAGGTTATATCAACCGTATGATGGAAACAGCACTACAAAAACAGGCAAAGGAGTTTCAGGAAGCAGCGCATAAATTGAAAGGTGCGGCGGCATCGGTGGGGTTATTGTGGGTGCAGCAGCAAGCTAAACGGTTTGAACAAGAGCCCATGAACTGGCAGGGATTAGAGCGGCAGCTGGTGGATTTTCACTTAAAAACAGAGCAGCACTTGGCTGCTCTGTCTGAGTTTATCGAACAAGCTTAAGGGTTACTTTTCCAGCTTGCCAACAAAGCGGTAACCTTCACCGTGAATAGTGCTGATTAACTCCGGGCTGTCGATATCCGATTCAAAGTGTTTACGGATACGGCGAATAGTCACATCTACAGTACGGTCATTCGGGCGTAAATCACGACCGGTCATATGACGGATCAATTGCTCACGGGTAAAGATTTTACCGGGTGTATCTAACATCAAGCGTAAAGCGCGGTATTCGCCTTTGGGCAACCGACGCGCAACGCCTTTTGGTGACGTTAAATTGCGGCTATTTTCATCCAGTGTCCAGCCATTAAACTTAACCACGCTTTTATGCTCTTCAACCACCGGTTGCGCTACGGTACGGTTTAACAGGTTACGGGCACGGATCGTCAGTTCGCGAGGGTTAAAGGGTTTGGTCAGGTAATCGTCAGCGCCGATTTCCAGACCTAAAATACGGTCTACTTCACTGTCGCGGCCGGTTAAAAAGATCAAACCGATGTTTTCTTTCTGGCGTAACTCCCTCGCCAAAATCAGGCCGTTTTTACCCGGCAGATTAATATCCATGACAACCAAGCTAACTTTATTTTCGGTTAGCTTCTGATTCATTTCCTCGCCATTTACCGCTTCGATTACATCATAGCCTTCGCCCTGAAACAGGCTGACCAGATTAAGGCGGGTTACTTCTTCGTCTTCAACGATCAGAATCACAGGTGTTTGCATTGGAGTTAAACCTTATGTGAATTATGTTAATCTTGTGAGATTTTAACGTTTTATAGATGACGTGCAATTGTCAAATAATACGCAATTATAACCACCCGTCCAAATGTTAACAAGTTTTTTGTTAACAATTAGTCTTTGCTAATATTGTTAGCTGCTCTGATCGTCGGTGATTGTTTACTATGTTGTTGATTATATTTATTTAATTTTTGACAATGATAACCGGAAAATCAATCTGAAAACGCACGCCTTGGCCAAGCGTGCTGTCGAGTACAATTTTGCCGTTTAAAGCCTGAGTCACCAGGTTATAGACCAAATGCAAACCCAGACCGCTGCCGCCTTCACCTCTTTTGGTGGTTACAAAGGGATCGAAGATACGCTTTTTAATTGATTCGGGCACGCCAGCGCCGTTATCCCGGTACACCAGTTGGCAGTGGTTATCGCTTACACTGACGTCAATCGTAATTTCACCTTGCTCGATATGTTCAAAGGCATGGATCAGGCTGTTCATTATCAAATTAATCAGGATCTGATTAATCGGCCCCGGTTTACTGTCCAGTTCGAGTGCTGGCGGGCAGTTTATGAGCACTTGATGTTGGGTTTTCTTCAAATTTGGCCTGAGTGATAACAGCACCTCATTGATCAGCTGTAGCATGTTGAATTGACGGCGATTTTCGTTTGACTGGTCGACAGCCACCCGTTTAAAACTGGAGATAAGGCTGGCCGCCCGTTCCATATTGCGATAGATAATGCCAAGGTTTTCTTTGCTTTCTGACAAAAATTTCGCCAGCTGTGACGAGGTGAGCTTTTTCTCATCAAAGGCTTTTTGAATATCGGCCAGCTTATCTTGCAGCAAAGTTGAAGCGGTAACACCTAGGCCAATGGGCGTATTAACCTCATGCGCCACACCTGCGACCATTTGACCCAAGCTGGCCATTTTTTCGGTTTCAACAATCTGATTCTGGTATTGATGCAGTGTTGATAAGGTGTTTAACAGCTCCTGATTCGAAGTTTTTAACGCTTCAGTGCGTTGCTCAATTTTTTGCTCCAGGCTCAAGGTTAGTTGGCGGTTTTCCTGCTCGGCCTGTTGTAGTTTACTAATTTGTTGTTCGATGCGATCCAGCATGGTATTAAAGGCGCGGCTTAGCATGTTGTATTCTTTTATCGGCGCTATCGGCGCCCGAACCTGATAGTTTTTCTCCTTGGCCACTTTTTGCACCACATTAAGCAGGATGTCGATCGGACTGGTGAAGCGCCGCTGCAAACGAACACTAATAAAAAATGCGCTGCCAAGTGCGACCAGTGCGATGAGAATATCCAGCAACACACGGGTTTGAATATACGCACTGAGTTCTTCTTGACTGGCTCTTAGGTAGACATAACCCAGAACCTCTTTGTCGTGGGTAATGGCTTTGGTTAATTCTATATAATTGGCACTAATATACGGCTTTAGCAGCTGCTGCACCCTATCAAATTGCACCGGGTAGGGGCCAACGCCATCGCGGTTATAGCTGGCAAAAAAACTGAGTTCATCGCCGGGCGTCAGCTTCTTATAGATGTGAATGTTATGCAGCATATCAACAGCGTTAAAAGAGTTAAGCCGGTTGTCTTCGATGTCGGCATCGTCCAGCAAAATACTGCTTTTGGCGTTAAAAGCGATAATGCTGACATAGCCGTCGAGCTGTGCAACAAGCTTTTTTCGCTGCAGCTTCACATCCTGCGTGGCCGATACCACCATTGCCAGGCACAGTGTCAGACTGCAAATAAGCATGATTACCCAAATTAATGCACTTTTAATCGATGTTGTTTTATCTATGGCAATCATTCAGTTATCTCTATGCCGATGCAGGTTTTAGCCGTGTACGTCTGCATTGATGTTATGCACATTAGCGCAATTTAGCAAACCACACTGGCAAATTTAGCAAAGCCGTTTATAGTAGAGGCACTTGTTACTTTTGGGTTTGGTTATGAACCTGTGGGAAAGTTATAAAACGAGTATCTTCCTGTGCCATCAGGCACTTAATTGTGATGTCGATTTTGCCATTATCAGTGCGCAAAATCCTGCCGGACACACTGAGCATCCTTACCTTAACCTGCGCCGCGATAACGAATTTCAAGCCTGCCTGAACAAGCAGCGTTTACCTCATCGCTCTGTGATAGGTAGCGCACCTGATAGGAGTTTTCAGGAAAAAAGCTGGATAGTGTTGTGTGATAAACCACAGGCAGTATTACTGGCACGGCAGTTTGAGCAAAATGCTATTTATTGGGTAGAGCAGGGCCGATTGTTTCTGGTACCGGTGTTACTTACAGCAGAGGAAGAGTGCTTGGGCAGTTTTACTGAGCGTTTGGTGCTGCTCAGCGACTAACGCCGCTGTTGCAGCATGTCTAATACAGTTTGAAGTTTATCACCATGCTGAGCTTCAAGCTGGCGCAGTGTCATATTCTGACTAATTTGCTCAGCCTCATTCTTTGCTGGCGTTAATAGCGGGGCAAAATCGGTAACACAAACACACAGCACGCTGTTGCTGGTCGCGCCAGGCAGCTGCACTGCCCGGTATAGCAGGTGCGGACAGGCGTTTTGTCGCTTCGGGTCCTGAATGCAGCCAGTGCTAGCCTGTAACGGCGCTGAGAGCGCACCAATAAACAGGACTAGCACCAGGTGTATTCGCATCATGAGTCTCCGTTATCGCCTTATGGAAAGGCGCGGTATACGACAAAGCCATTGGCTTTGGCAAGAATCTCAACCCGTTTAAAGGCCTGCTGAAGCAGATCCAGATAAGCCAGATGACTGTTTGCCACCAGCGTCAGGCTACCCTGCGGGTTCAAACGTTTGGCACTGCCCTGAATAAAGCTTTCCACAATACTGTAGTCGGTTTTAATACCAGTGTGAAACGGCGGGTTAGTGACAATATAGTCAAACTGCTTGGGTTGAGCAGGTAAGCCATCTGCCAATAGCACCGAGCCTTGTAGCTGGTTAGCCGCTAATGTAAGTTCCGTTGACGCCACAGCCAAAGCGCTAATATCCGAGCTGTATAGCTCAACGGCTGGGTAGCGGCGTTTTAATACCGCACCAATTACACCGCAGCCACAGGCGAAATCAAGCACTTTACCGCCATTTATCGGCGGTAAGTTGTCCAGCAACAACGCGGTGCCGATATCCAGCTTGCCGTGATTAAACACGCCCGGTAAAGAACACAGCTTAAGTGTTTTGCCATCGATATTAATGCTGAACTGACTGGCTGTGACGCTGGGCAAAGCAGTAAAGTCGCCAAACAGCGAAAACCACAGGCAATGCTTGGCGTTGTCTAATTTATTGGCATTAAGCCCCAGTTTCTGTGCATGAGTGGGCAGGCTTTTAATGCCACCTTTATTATCCCCCACGACAAATACCTGCGTAGCCGGGCCTATCGCGTTTGTTAGCTGAGCCAGGGTAAAACCAAGCTGCTCTTTACTTTTGGGATAAAACAGCACCAGCGTATCGAAAGTCTGAGTAAAGTGGGGGCTAAGTTCGGTATACAGGGTTACCGCGCTTTGCTGCCAGCAGGCGGCGACAGCTGCGTCTGTGCTGTAGCAGCTTAGGTTAAGCTGTGGCGAGAGGTGCAACAGCTCGATGGCCAGGCTATCGGCCTGAGGCTCAACTAACAGCACCCGGCCGTTTAAGTCATTAATGTTGCGTAGAACCAGTTGACTGGTGGTGGCGAGCATTTAGCTTTCCTTTTTAAACATCAGGTCCCAAACACCATGGCCCAGACGCTGACCGCGTTGTTCAAATTTGGTCAGAGGCCTGTGCTCCGGGCGCTCGACATAACGGCTATCAGAGGCCAGATTAACAAAACCCTCGGCCTGCGACATCACCTCAAGCATATGCTCAGCGTAGTTTTCCCAGTCGGTTGCCATATGAAACACGCCACCGGGTTTTAATTTACGCCGCAGTAACTGTACAAAAGCCGGTTGCACGATACGGCGTTTATGATGGCGTTTTTTATGCCAGGGATCGGGGAAAAACAGCTGCACCGTGTCCAGACTGTTGTCGGCGACCATTTGCTCTAATACTTCAACCGCATCGTGTTCAAACACTTTCAGGTTTTTTACCTGCTGGGCCACAGCATCCGCTAAACAGGCACCGACACCGGGCTTATGCACTTCAATACCAATAAAGTCTTTTTCTGGCGCGGCCTTAGCCATTTGTACCAGTGATTTACCCATACCAAAGCCAATTTCCAGCACCTTATGGTTGTCCCGACCGAACAGCGCTGGTAAATCGATAAGCTGTGGTTGGTAGTCGACACCGTAGTCGCCCCAGTACGTGTCCAGTGCGTGCTGTTGCCCTTTGGTTAATCGGCCTTCACGCAGTACAAAAGAGCGGATCCTGCGCATATAGGTTTCGCCCTGTTGTGGTGCTGGCTGGTCGTGCGTGTCTGTCATTGTCTGCTCCAATATGCGTAATTGGCGCGTATTATCCTTGTATTGACACTATTGCTCAACCGCCGATTCAGGTTGGCAAGTAAAGCCTTGCTGCTTATACTGCGCGGGGGCTAAAACTGAGGTAAAAATGCTGCAGCAACAAGACGCAATTTGGTTTTCAAATCAGCTAGTTAACTGGTATCGCCAGCATGGACGTAAAAGCCTGCCGTGGCAGCTAAATAAAAGCCCTTATAACACTTGGCTTAGTGAAGTGATGTTGCAGCAGACGCAGGTTGCCACCGTGATACCCTATTTTCTGCGCTTTATCAGCCGTTTTCCTGATGTAAAAGCGTTAGCTGAAGCGCCCTTAGATGAGGTATTACATTTATGGACCGGGCTGGGGTATTACGCCCGGGCGCGTAATTTGCACAAAGCGGCGCAGCAGATAGCCGCACACTATGATGGCCAGTTCCCACAGCAGTTTGACCAGGTGCTGGCGCTGCCAGGTGTGGGCCGTTCAACCGCCGGCGCTGTACTGTCGCTGGCACTTGGACAGCATTATCCGATTTTAGACGGTAATTGTAAGCGGGTGCTGGCGCGTTTTGCCGCGGTGGACGGCTGGCCGGGCGAGAAAGCAGTAGAGCAGCAGCTTTGGCAACTGGCAGAGCAAATTACGCCCGCTGAGACCGTAGCAGAGTTTAACCAGGCAATGATGGATTTAGGCGCCAGTTTATGTAGCCGCAGTAAGCCACGTTGTGTTGATTGTCCGCTAAAGTTGAAATGCAAGGCGGCGCTTAGCGCAGAGCAAGCGCGTTACCCTGGCAAAAAGCCCAAAAAAGCGCTGCCTGAACGGCACAGCTTCTGGTTGTTGCTACAGTACAACAGGCAGCTTTTATTAACTCAGCGGCCAGTCTCTGGTTTGTGGGGCGGCCTGTATGGCTTTTTTGAGTTTGCCTCGGCAGCGGAGCGTGAGCAATTTATCGCTATCAACGGCCTTGAACTTAGCCAACAAACGGAGCTTGCAGGCTTTAGGCATACCTTTAGTCATTTTCATTTATGGGTGCAACCAAAGTTAGTGGTGCTCGCAAAAGCACCACTGCAGGTACAGGAGCAATTTGCGGCAACTTGGTTTACAATAGACGCCATTCCGCCGGTGGGACTGTCTGCACCGGCCAAGCAGCTGTTTGCGCAGGTCGTCGCTGCAGCGTCAGAGCAGGAGGAAACACAGGTATGAGCCGTACCGTATTTTGTGAATATCTGAAAAAGGACGCACCGGGGTTGGATTTTCAGCTCTATCCGGGCGATTTGGGCAAAAAAATCTTTAACTCGATCAGTAAAGAGGCCTTTGCGCTGTGGCAGGCAAAACAGATAATGCTGATTAATGAGAAAAAGCTGAATATGATGAACCCGGAGCACAGAAAGCTGCTGGAAACACAGATGGAAGCCTTTTTGTTTAAAGGCGAAGATGTTGAAATTGAAGGCTACAAACCTGTCGATAAGTAACTAGATATTACACTGCCGCTGGCGCAGCGGCAGTGGCAGCGCTATAATTCGCATTAGAAATTTTTATCATTAACCTACTTTTGCGAGAGCTTATGGCGCGGCGTTTACCCCCTCTTAATGCACTGAAAGCCTTTGAAACCGCCGCGCGTCATTTAAGTTTTACCAAGGCGGCGGAAGAGATGTATGTTACGCAGGCCGCTATTAGCCATCAGATCAAAGCGCTTGAAGACCATCTTGGCCTTAAGCTGTTTATGCGTAAAAACCGCTCTTTGCTGCTGACTGAAGAGGGGCAAAGTTATTTTCTCGATATTAAAGAAATTTTCTTGCAGCTACACGAGTCGACAGAAAAGCTGCTGGCACGCGGCGCTAAAGGCTCGTTAACGGTAAGCCTGCAGCCCAGTTTTGCTATTCAGTGGCTGGTACCCAGGCTTAATCAATTTAGTGAGCAACACCCCGATATCGACGTACGGATTAAAGCGGTTGATTTGGACGAAGGCTCACTGACCGATGATGTTGATGTGGCCATTTATTATGGCCGTGGCACCTGGCGTAATTTACATGCCGACAAGCTGCATACTGAATATTTACTGCCAGTATGCTCGCCGCTGCTGTTAAACAGTAGCAAGCCGCTGCAGGAGCCGACTGATCTGCAATACCATAATCTGTTGCATGATGGCTCGCGCCGTGCCTGGAAAGCCTGGTTTACCACTCAGGGCTTTAAGCATTTTAATGTGAACCAGGGGCCGATTTTTAGCCACTCATCGATGGTGCTGCAGGCGGCGATTCATGGCCAGGGCGTGGCGCTGGCGCATAATGTGCTGGCACGGCCCGATATCAACTCTGGCCGGTTAATCGTGCCGTTTAACCATGTACTTATCTCGAAAGACGCTTACTATCTGGTATGCCGCGAAAGCCAGACTGAGCTGGGTAAAATTACCGCCTTTCGTCAGTGGATGACACAAATGGTCGAGGCAGAGCAAGCCGCCTTTGCTGAACAGCAGTTTACCAATGCGGTGGCGCTTGACTAAGGTGCTAATTAATAAGGCAAATAACGCCAAAGCGCGATTGCTGCTGGCGCATGGCGCGGGTGCCGGTGCAGACAGCGATGTCATGCAGCAGTTGGCCAGTGCGCTGGTTGAATGTGGTATTGAAGTGTGGCGTTTTAATTTTGGCTATATGCAGCAGTCTATCGACGAAGGCAAGCGGCGCTTGCCCACAAAAATGCCGCTGTTAGCTACCGAATTTAGCCAGCAAATAGCGCAGTGCCCGGCAGACTTGCCGTTATTTATTGGTGGTAAGTCTATGGGGGGGCGGGTGGCGTCATTGTTAAGCGGTAACAGCGCCATTCAGGCGGTATTTGCCTTTGGTTATCCGTTTCACGCACCCAATAAGCAGCAGTGGCGTACGGAGCATTTTGCAGATTTAGCGGCACCTTTGTATATCGCCCAGGGCGAGCGAGATGCTTTCGGCAGCAAAGTTGAGCTAATTGATAAACACTGGCCAAACGTTGAACTTTACTGGCTGGCTGATGCAAACCATGATTTTGCGCCCCGGGTTAAAAGCGGTTTTACTCAGTTGCAGCTAATCCGCGCGGCGGCAGCCTTTTGTAGCAGGAAAATTGATGAAGTACTTTTGGCAGTTTAGTAACAGTATTAGCGCTTTATACGGTATGGCAGTAGTCGCGCTGAGCGCTTTATTAATGCATTTGTGGCAGGGCGATTTAACAGCTGAACAGCTGTCCCGGGTGTTAAGTGCGCTTGGCATGCTGGCGTTCCATGCCTTGGCACTGCTGGCTTTAGGGGGGGCACACAGTAACAGCCGGTTAAAGCAACTGGTAGCATTGCTATGGCATCTGGGGGTTTGCTGTTTTGTTTGGACCTTATTGGCAGGTGTGTTTGTACTGCCACTGTATTATTCACAACTGGCCCCGGTTGGCGGGCAGTTACTAATTGCTGCTTGGTTATTGCTGGCAATAACAGCATGGCGGCGGAGCTGATATGAGACAACTATTACTGTATTGTCGGGCAGGTTTTGAAAAAGAATGCGCGGCGGAAATTCAGCACAAAGCGGCCCTTAATAACACCGGCGGTTTTTGTAAGCTGCAAAACAACAGCGGCTTTGTCATTTTTGAAGCCTATGACAGCGACAGCCTGGCGGCGTTTTACCGCGACTATCCGTTTGAGCAGTTTATTTTTATCCGTCAGTGGAGCTTACTGCAAGCCGGTTTGCTTGATTTACCACCGGCGGATCGTATTGCGCCGGTGCTTGAGGCCCTATTGTCAGCAGAGCTAACCGGCTGTGGCGAGTTGCGGGTAGAGTACCCCGATACCAATGACGGTAAAACCTTATCTACGCTGGCGCGTAAACTTACAGTACCGCTGCGTCAGGCGCTACGACAGGCGGGCGTGATGACGCAAAAAGAGCAAAAACGGGCAGCAGTGCTGCATTTGTTTTTGTTAAGCGGGCAGCAGGGCTATGTTGGGGTGTCATATCCGGAGAACAACAGCCCGCTGGAAAACGGCATTATGCGGCTTAAATTTCCTGCTGAGGCGCCAAGTCGTAGCACATTAAAACTGGAAGAAGCGTTTATACAGTTTATCCCTAAGCGTGAGTGGGATACGCGACTGTCGGGCGGCTTACATGCGGTAGATTTGGGCGCTTGCCCGGGCGGTTGGACTTATCAGTTGGTGAAACGCAGCATGATGGTTACCGCCATTGACAATGGCCCTATGGCAGACTCCTTAATGCAGACCGGTCAGGTACAGCATCTAATGGTCGATGGCTTTAAGTTTGAACCACAGCGCAAAAACAACTACTGGCTGGTGTGCGACATGATAGAGCAGCCGCAGCGGGTGGCCGAGCGCATCGCCGACTGGCTGATTAACGGCTGGTGTCAGGAAACTATCTTCAACCTGAAGCTGCCGATGAAAAAACGCTATGAAACGCTGTGCGATATTCTGCGACACTTTGAGCAGCGCCTCACATCAGCTGGCATTAAATATCGGCTGCAGGCAAAGCACTTATACCATGACCGGGAGGAAGTGACTGTGCATGTGCAAAACTTGGTGCGGCGATTTTAATTAAGACTCTGCCTTAAGAGGCGCTGATTCAATCAGCGCTTAATGTTAACTTTACCCAGACCAGGCGGTGATCAGAGCTTGCACCGCGTGAGCCGACCAGCGGATATAGTGGATCGGCTTTTTCTGGCCAGAATACACCGCTATCCACCAGCTTAAAACCGTGTTTGGATGGCAGGACATAATCAGCCCGCATACGCCAACCCGCAGTGTGAACAGCGCCATGTGGGTTATCCGGGCTGTGCTCTTTACCGCCCAGGCTTTTTGGCGGCTGGTTGTTGTTAATGGCGGGGTGGTTATATAGTGCGCTAATGCCACTGTTAATCGCATCGCCTTCACCTTCGGCAGAAGCGTTTAAGTCGCCCAGTAGCACAAAACGCTCACAATGGTTAAAGCCACCTTTATCGCCGTTATCATCATAAATATACTGACTTTGATGCGGAGTCAGATAATCCACCCAGAAGCGAAGCTCATCGTGGTTGCGAATGCCGTTACGATTCTCCGGGCCATCAAATACCGGCGGTGTAGGGTGGCTGGCCAGAACATGCACTGGTTTTCCGTCGATGTTTAACGGTATGTCCCAATGGCTCTTAGACGATAGTGGAAACTGCTGCCAGGCCGCTTCACTATACCAGGGGCTGCCATCTGCTTTTTTGGTTGGCATAAAGCCGGGCATATCCTTCCATTTAAAGTGCTGGAAAGTACGCACTTTGCTGGTGTCTATTGGATATTTTGATAACAGCAGCATGCCATACTGGCCTGGGTAAAAGCCAAAAGCCCAAGCATCGGCGCCAACGCCAGTCGCTTTGCCATCGTTGTCCAAATCGAACGGGCTTGGTTGGCCAGTGTTTACTGTACTGTAGTAAAAATAGGGGTAATCTATCGCTTTAGCGTTGCCCTGCGGTTTATTTAAGTAATTACGCACAAAAGCTTTTACCCCCCGCTCGGGGTCGGCAATATAATCGAATTCGTTTAATAGCAGCACATCAGGCCTTATGTGCTGAATAATCCTGGCAATATTGCGGATCTGTGGCTGATCATCAGTTTGCAGCAGCTTAGCCAATACCTCTCCATCACCCGGCTCGCCATGGGGCAGGTAGTTTTGTGCTTCCATACTGACGTTAAAAGTCGCGAAGGTAATTTCTTTGGCGTTGATACTGTTATTACTCATAATAAAACTACCGAACAGGAAAAACGTTAATAAATGGGTTTTCATTAGCTATTTGTATAACCTCTAACAAAAATAAAACCCCGCCAGGCGGGGTTTTATGAATTAGTTATCTCACAGCACAAGTTATCAGAACTTGTACTTCACACCCAGACGCATAGTCCATAATGATGCATCAGCAACCAGTGATTGACCAGCTGGAGTGCGGAAGTTTCTGTAGGTGTAAGTGCCATCGTTATTCAGTGTTGCATCAACAACTGCCTGCATACGTGGGAATGACGCTTCTTTCATTACACCCCAATCATCATTTAATAGGTTACCCAGGTTTTCAATCATAAAGTAGACACTACCTTTGTGATTATCATAGAAACCCGGTACTTCCTGCTCAATGCGTAAGTCGAATTTGGTGAACCAATCACTGTCAAACTCGTTACGTGGTGCAATTTGACCTGCATATTTGCTCAGACCTGTTTCGTCTAACATAGCAAAAAACGCTGCCTGTCTTGCTGGGTCAGCCAAAGCCCCGTCAAAGGTGACATTAGGATCATTTACGCCGGTTGGTACATACACCAGATGGCGGTCAGTATTAACCGTGTCACCAAAGGCACTGTTTAGGAAGTTCTGATTTGGTCTGCGCGAGTCGTCTGTATTGTCAAATACATAACTGAAAGGACGGCCCTTGTTGTGCGTGCCGAATAACATAAACTTAGTGGCGTAACCGTCAATAAACTCATGTTTGTAACCCACTTTTAACGTAAACCGATGTGGAATGTCGTAGTTAGAGCGTGCTACATCAGGTGCTTCTGTGCTACTTACTGCCACGTTGGCGTAGTTAGAAAACGCAACTGAGCTGGTCATTGGGTTTACATCTTCTGCTTTGTTATAAGCATAAGCTAATGCCCAATCAAGACCGAAATCGTACGACTTCAGTACCGATGTTGAGAATGACACAGTTTTACCCGAATCACCATCAACGTTAGTTAGCATAAAGTCCTGACGACGGCCATTACTTGAACCATAAATTGGACGACCATCTACAGCCGTACCTGTTTGTACGCGACTCAGGTCAACGATAGTTGCGGCATCCTTTTTCTTGGTGTAGAGCAAGTCGGCAAGTAATACATACTCACTATCGAATGTATAAGTAGCACCCAGCGCATATTTCCACTCAGACGGAAGTTTGAAGTTGGGATCTAATACGTTAAGACCACCCACCCGGCCTACGCCAGATGCGACATCGTTAAACAAGCTTTGCGGGATATCAATTAGTGGACGGCCAGAGCCTGTGTGCGGAATTTCAAACAGGTTGGTTGCACCTAACTGAGACTCAATCTGTGTTACACCATTGTTGGCGTAGTTGTTAGACAGCCAAACGTTAGGGTTGCCACCTGAGTAATAACCTATACCACCACGAACTTCCAGTTGATCACTTGCACCCCAGTTAAAACCAAACCGTGGTTGTAACAGGCCTTCTCCATCAAGGTTCTGTTGGTTACTGAAACCATACAAACCTTCAAAACCAGGGTTCAGCACAGGTTGGTCATCACTGGTGTACCAGTCATAACGCAGACCATAGGTCAGTGTCAGGTCGTAATCATAGAAGAAATATTCGTCTTGCAAGTACAGAGTATTAACGGCGTATTTGAACGTTGCCGCGGCATCTTGCGGGTTATTGGTGATGCCCGCATTTTCATAAATAATACGGTTTGCAAGACCCTGTTCGAAGTCACTGATTGAGCCGAAGTAAAACTCACCTTCAGCTTCCTGAATAAACAAGTTATAGACATCATACTGCTCGCGCTCGAAGCCAGCAGTAATAATGTGGTCTCCAAGGACATAAGTACCAGCGATACGCATAAAGGTAGTATCATATTTCAGTTTGTTAGCATGGCGAGAGTCGTCAGCACCCAAGTATACTACTGGAGCAGTGAATGAGCCGTCGTTTGGTACGGTGATCTGGATTTCACCAACTTCAGTACCACCCAGTGGATTTACGCGAGCGTCTAACTCAGACCAGCCTAAACGAACTTCGGTTGAGAAGTTATCGCTCCAGTCAGAAAATAATTGACCAACGAAAGACGTAAACTCTGCACCGCGCTCGTAGTAATGATTAGAGAATTCGATCCGGGTAGAACCAGAGTCCGACTCTGCAATTGAATAACCATCGTTGTAGTTATAAGTTAGGGCAGCACGGTGAGTGTCGTTGATTTGCCAATCTAGCTTTAACAGCAATTTTTCGTCTTCTACTGGAATAGAAGCTGGGAAGCTGCCGGGCTCAAAGCCATACACATTGCGGGCAATGCGAGCGATTTCATCTAATTGTGTTTGTGTAACGCCACGCACTCTTACCGCTGCATTTGAATCTTCAGCGCCACGTTCAAAGGTATCTGCTCCTTCAAGCTTTTCATAGGCAGCGAAGAAGAAAAGTTTGTCTTCAACTAACGCACCACCCATGTTGATACCGTAACGTTTCTCTGAAAAGTCACCGATATTGATACTTTGGCCTTCAATTTTGTCACCTTGTAACGAATCGTTGGTGTAATCGAAGAACACAGAACCACCAAATTCATTGGAACCTGATTTTGTTACCGCATTGATATTACAAGCAGTAAAGCCACCATATTTTACATCGAACGGTGCTAATTCGACGGCTACCTGAGAAATGGCGTCGAACGAAAATGGAATACGTTCAGTGGGGTAACCATTACTGTTCAAGCCGAAATTGTCGTTCATACGAACGCCATCAACGGTCAGGCTGTTAAAACGCGGGTTGGCACCAGCACACTGAATGCCGTCATTGTTGCCAGCATCCAAATAAATGCGTGGGTCAATTTTAATAACGTCTTTGATATCACGGTTAATAGCCGGTGCGTCTTGTAAATCAGCCAGATTAAAGTTCGACGCTGGGCCCTTACCACCATAGTTAGGATTCAGGATGCGGCTACCTGTTACGGCAATTTTTTCAATCTGCGCTTGTTCCAGCATTAAAGGCAGATTTAACGTTTCACCCAGTTTCAGATAAACATCATTTACTGTTTTCGAGCCGTTTACGCTATCTTGCACCGTAACAATGTAGGGGCCGCCGACAGGTAAGCCACGCACAGAAAAGGTACCAGTGTCATTTGAACTGAAGGATCTGACTGAACCAGTACGCGTGTCTGTAAGAGTAATTTGAGCACCAGAAACAACCTTACCGTCTACAGTAGCGACAACGCCGCGTAAACTTGAAGTTGTTTCTTGCGCCAAGGCTGGTCCAGCGATGCCTAAAGATAATGCAATCGCGACAGACAGCCTTTTCAGTTGAGTTCTATTTTTCATTCGAAAGTGTCCTGATTTCCGTTGTTATTTTGGCCACAAAGCGGGTAGGTCCCCCACAACTTGGTATTATACTCTAATGACAAAATATTACATTTAAATGACTAAATAATCGGGGAACTTTTTTTGTTTCCCTATACGTTCAGCGAATTTGTACGGTTTTTCGTGTTTGTAGTTGACCAACTTCCACTATTTAGACTTCTAAACGTCTAACTTTTTATGCGAAAGCAAATAATGCACGAAAAAGATGATAAATGAGTCGAGATTGGGGATAATCCGTTGGTTTTATGTCTGTAGCAGAGCTGAATTGTGGGAAAAAACACCATCATAGCTATTGCCGGTGCTTCGGCGTCTGGTAAAAGTCTTTTTGCATCAACAGTCTATCAAGAGCTGGTGGCTGAGCTGGGTGGCGAGCGTATCGCCATTTTGTCCGAAGATGCCTATTACCGTGATCAGAGCCATTTGTCTTTTGAGCAGCGCACGCTCACCAATTACGACCATCCTGCAGCATTCGAGCATGAATTACTGGCTGCACACTTGCGGGCACTGCGCGCCGGTAAAGCGATACAGATGCCGCAATACAGCTATAAAACTCATACCCGCACTGAAGAGACCATTGCGGTACAACCGGCCAAAGTGATTCTGGTGGAAGGCATTTTACTGCTAACTGATGAGCAGTTGCGTGAACAGTTTGATATCACTGTATTTATGGATACGCCACTGGATATCTGTTTACTGCGTCGGATAAAGCGGGATTTAGAAGAGCGGGGCCGCAGTTTAAGCTCGGTCACTGAGCAGTACGAAAACTCAGTGCGTCCGGCATTTTTTGAGTTTATCGCTCCTTCCAAACAATATGCCGATTTAGTGGTTACCCGTGGTGGTAAAAACCAAATTGCCATTGACATCATAAAAGCAAAAATCCGCCAGTTACTAGCGGAATAACAATAATCAGGGAATTACCGATGATGGGATTAGTGGGCATTGCTGCCCTGTTACTGGTAGCGTATCTGGCATCAGCCAATCGTAGCCGTATTAACTGGCGTACCGTAGGCGGCGCCTTTACTATTCAGCTGGCAATAGGTGCATTTGTGCTTTATGTACCTTTTGGCCAGGACGTGTTGTACAACATTTCTCAGGTGGTGGCTAATGTGATTGGCTATGCCAACGCCGGTATTCAGTTTTTGTTCGGTGATTTGGGGAAGTTTTCCCAAGGCTTCATCTTCGCTATCCATGTGCTGACCATCATTATCTTCTTCTCATCGTTAATCGCGGTGTTGTATCACGTTGGCATTATGACTTGGGTGATCCGCATTATCGGCGGTGGTTTGCAGAAAGTACTGGGTACAAGCCGGCCAGAATCGATGTCGGCTGCAGCCAATATTTTCGTTGGTCAAACCGAAGCGCCGTTAATCGTGCGGCCTTTCATTCCCACTATGACCCGGTCAGAGTTGTTTGCCGTGATGGTGGGCGGCTTAGCGTCTGTAGCCGGTTCAGTACTGGCCGGTTACGCTGGCTTGGGTGTGGAGTTAAAGTATCTTATCGCGGCAAGTTTTATGGCCGCGCCCGGTGGTTTTTTAATGGCGAAAATGATTTTGCCGGAAACTGAGCAACCGAAAAACGAACTGACAGAAATAAATACCGAAAAGCCTCATACCAACGTAATAGATGCCGCAGCTGCCGGTGCGTCCAGTGGTATGCAATTGGCGTTGAATGTCGGTGCTATGTTATTGGCGTTTGTCGGTTTAATTGCGCTGGTCAACGGCATTGTTGGTGGCGTGGGCGGCTGGTTCGGTAAGGATGACCTGACCCTGCAGCTGATATTCGGTTACGTATTTCAGCCGCTGGCTTTTATATTAGGCGTGTCCTGGGATGAGGCGCGTATGGCTGGCAGCTTTATAGGTCAGAAGCTGGTAATTAATGAGTTTGTCGCATACCTCGACTTTGTGCAGGTGAAGGAGCAGTTAAGTGCCCATACTCAGGTGATAGTAACTATTGCTTTGTGTGGTTTTGCTAACTTTTCTTCAATTGCTATTTTATTAGGTGGTTTGGGCGGTATGGCACCAGGTCGCCGGGCTGACATTGCTGAACTGGGTTTAAAAGCCTTGCTTGCAGCAACGTTAGCTAACTTAATGAGCGCTGCTATAGCAGGGTTCTTTTTTACTTTAGGCTAAAAACAGGTCTTTTATATGACACAGCAAGTTCCGACGTTAGATATAAGACGGTTTGCCACCGACAAAGATAACTTTGTTGCCGAAATTGGCAAGGCCTACACTGAGTTTGGATTCTGCGGCATTAGTGGCCACGGTATTCCGGATGAAGTGGTAGAGAATACATATAAAGCAATTAAGCAGTTTTTTGCGTTACCCACTGAGGTTAAAGCAAAATACCATAAACCAGGGCAGGGCGGTGCACGCGGTTACACCGGCTTTGGGGTTGAAAAAGCAAAAGACTCAAACCACCCAGATCTAAAAGAATTCTGGCATGTTGGCCGTGAGCTGGATGGCCCAGCGCCGCATCCCAGTTTGTATCCTAATGTGTGGCCAACAGAGGTAGAGGGCTTTAAACAAGCTACTTATGCTCTGTACACAGAACTGGAAAAGTTAGGCAATACGGTACTGGAAGCCCTAGCACTTTATCTTGGACAAGAGCAGAAATATTTTGCTGATAAGGTGAACTACGGTAATTCAATTTTGCGGCCAATTCATTATCCGCCAATTAAAGATACCAGTACGCAGTCTATCCGTGCCGGTCAGCATGAAGATATTAACCTTATTACCTTGTTAGTGGGTTCTAACGAGGCGGGTCTTGAGATATTGCGTCGTGATGGTAGCTGGCTGCCGGTCACGACTATTGAAGGCACAATCGTAGTCAATATTGGCGATATGTTACAGCGACTGACTAACCATGTATTACCATCGACTACGCACCGGGTTGTTAACCCTGCTGGTGCGGCAGCGGGTGAGCCTCGCTACTCAATACCGTTTTTTATGCACCCAAACCCGGATTACGTGATTGAAACACTATCAACTTGTATTAGTGCTGATAATCCGAATCGTTACCCTGAACCAATTAATTCAAACGACTACTTAATGCAGCGTTTAGAGGAGATTGGTTTGCTGAAAAAGGCGAAATACTAGGCGCTTTGCCTAGTATTTATCCGAACAGTATAAAACAGCAGAAAATGTGCAGTTCCACAGTTGACTGCTGTTTTAAAGTCGCTATACTGCACGCCATGTTAAGCGCTGAGCGCGAAACATAACGCAGATGTGGTGGAATTGGTAGACACGCAAGCTTCAGGTGTTTGTGCCCACAAGGCGTGAGAGTTCGAGTCTCTCCATCTGCACCAAATTAACCGGCTAAAGCCGGTTTTTTTGTTTTTGCAGTTTACCGTTTTAGCTCGATGCGGCGAATAAAGTCTTCTACCAGTAGATCGTACAGTTTATTACCCAGATATAGGTCTTCTACACCATCGTCGATGTTTGGGTTGTCGTTCACTTCAATTACATAAACCTTATCGCCATCTTGTTTAACATCAACACCGTAAAGGCTGTCGCCTATCGGGGCGCAGGCTTTAAGCGCAGCATCGATAACATGGCTTGGTACTTCACTGATAGCGCAGGTAGTAAAGCCGCCGCTTTCTGTTTTTGCCTTACCGTGTTTATAAATTTGCCAGTGGTTACGCGCCATAAAATATTTGCAGGCAAAAATGGGTTGGCCATTTAATACGCCTATGCGCCAGTCATATTCGGTATAGGTATACCGTTGTGCCAGAATTATTGCGCTTTGCTCAAACAGCGCAGTTAACTGAGCGCGAAGTTCTGTCAGGGTTTTTACCTTAACTACGCCTCGGGAAAAACTACCGTCTGGGATTTTTAATACCAGTGGCAAGCCCAGCGAATCCGCCGCTCGCTCTAGGTTATCCTCGTCTTGTTTAAACAATAGTATGCCGTCGGGCACTGGTACTTTGTGTTGTTCAAACAACGTTTGCAGATAGACTTTATTACCACAGCGCAAAATGGAGTTTGGATCATCAATAACCGCCAGACCTTCGCGTTCAGCTTTTAACGCCATATGAAAGGTATGATGGTTAACGGCTGTCGTTTCACGGATAAACAAGCCATCGAATTCAGCTAAGCGATGAATATCTTTGGCACCAATCTGCTCGATATCCATTGCTGCTCTGCGTGCAGCCTTGGCAAATAACTCTAATGATTTTGGTGTGCAGGGCGGAAACTTTTCTTTCGGGTCAACCAACACCGCCAGGTCATATTTGTACTTCTTATTGGCGGGCTCGACCCGCCAGATCTTGTGGCTGTACTTTTCTAGTGTGTTGCCAAAAAAGGTTTGCTCATGTTCATTAAGTTTGTGCACGCTACCGATTTTAAGCGTCTTAACCTGCCAGCTAGCTTTTTTCTGTAATTCGACTCGTAAAATTGGCACCGGAAAGGCTTCAAACAAATAGGCTGCAACCTTTTTTAACACTTTATGTTCGGTTTCGCCAAAGTAGATATTAAACAATAGTTGCGTGGCCGGTTCGTCAACCAAAGCCTTATTTAACTGAGTCAGAATAGTGCCGGGAATTTCTTCGGCGATATCGGCTATTTCATGCCGATTAAACTTACTGAATGCTCTTACTGACGGCATAACGTTATGATTTCTCGCTTCAGCTAATAACGAGCAATAGTAGCCTGTGCCAAGGTAGCCCGACTGACGACACAGATTTATTACCCTCGTGCGCTGCTTATTCTTCACGGACCACTTCAGATAGTCAGGTAGGGTCATTACGCCATCGTATTGGTAAAAAGGGGCCCAATCTTGGGACTTATCAACAACAATAACTAATTTGGCCATTCGCGCTCCGTTAAGTTACTTTCAGCTTGGCGTGAATTGAGAGTAAAAGACAGCAAACAAATTTGCTCTTTAAAAGCTAATTTTCTTATTTGATTTTCATTCGTTTAGCTGTTGTTATTCTAAACTAGGTAAAAACTCCGCCAAAGGCAAACACAAAAGTGAATCAAGTTAAGCGCGCTGATGTAGCCGAAAATGCAATTCGTAGAGCGCATGTCGATGACATTCCATATCTGAGTACTTTAGAACAAAAGTGTTTTGATACCGACCGCATCAGCGTCAGAAGTTTTCGCCGGTTTATTTCAGAGAAGCGCAGCGATTTATTTTTGTTGGAAATTGATGGCACGCTTGCTGGTTACTTTTTGTTGATCTATCGGCGCGGAACCAGTTTGGCTCGGTTGTATTCATTAGCGGTTGCCCCTGCGTTCCGTAAGCAAGGTATCGCCGAGCAATTAATGCAGCACGCTGAAAAGTGTGCAGCCTCGCGTAATTGCGTGTTACTGCGGCTGGAGGTGCGTTTTGATAATATCGGTGCGATAAAGTTATACCAGAAACTGCACTATCATGAGTTTGCTGTAAAGCATGACTTTTATGAAGACCACTCAGATGCTATCTGCATGCAAAAACAGGTTATTCAATTTGACTCTGATTCAGTAACCAGGCAAGTCCCATATATAGCGCAAACGACACCTTTTACCTGTGGGCCGGCATGTCTTTTAATGGTGTTTAACTACTTTAAGCCAAATCACTACGACCCCGCTGCGCTTGAGATAGATATCTGGCGTGAAGCAACGACGATTTTTATGACATCTGGTCATGGCGGTTGTGGCCCAAGAGGTTTAGCGCTCGCAGCTCATAACCGTGGTTTTGAGGTGAAAATTTTTCTTAATAAAGAAGGCCCTTTGTTTACAGATACGGTAAGAAGCGAAATAAAGAAAAACATCTTGATGCGGGTACATGAGTCTTATCGACAGAAAGTAGAACAAAGTGGTATTGCTGTACACCGAAAAGAGCTGACTATTGATAATATAAAACAGCTGTTAAAAGAGGGTGCTTTGCTGGTGGTACTTATTAGCACCTGGCAATTTGATAAAAGCAAAGCGCCGCATTGGGTGGTGGTATGCGCGGTGGATGAGCACTTTGTCTACATTAATGACCCTGATACGGATGATATTCCCTGGTTATCTCCCAGTGAGCGACAATATATACCGGTAGAGCATTCGATTTTTATGAAAGCATTTAGCTATGGCAAAAGTCGTCTTAAAGCTGCTGTTGTTATAAAAGGCGGCAAATAACGCATTATTTTTCTGAGTTTTTACCGTTTTGCTGGTTTTTTCTTCGAACGATCACAAAATTACAGGTTTTCTAACTTAAGCGCTTGCGCCTGTACAAAAACGCCCTATAATGCGCGCCATGCCACGGGGTGCTGCGGTTTAGGTGCTTCGGGTGAGTTAAGTTTGGTAGCAAAAATCTTTTAAAAAGACGCTTGACACTGAAGTTTAAATCACTAAAATGG
>JAJLKZ010000016.1:0-139754 GCA_033838465.1 Chromatiaceae bacterium | reverse complement strand
ACCTTGCTCACCAAGCAGGTCTTCCGGGGATTTGTAGTCAGCTAATAACTGGTCGATAAGCTGGTCTGATACTGGCATTCTTTATTCCTTTCAAATACATGGATAGAATGCCACTTACACAGATTTTTTTACACTCTCCTGGACGACTTTGTATAACATGCAGCTTTGCAGGAGATTACTGCTCACTTTGATATAAATTAAGTACCTCTGCATCATTTAGAGCGCGATGGTACACTCGCACGTTATCGAAAGCTTGCTCACAGCTTACTCCGGCCTCACAGCTCTCAGTGTGCCCACCAACCTTGAACGGCGAACCACCTGAGTAAGAACTATAACTTTTCGCTGCCATAATCGGTGCATCACTGGCGGGCAGCTCAATGCTGTCAAACAACTGACCATTTAGAAAACCTTTAAGCTTGTTTTCTTCGCGGTCGATCACCATTACCACCTGATACCAGTTATTATCTGCAATGGCACCTGCTCGGCGTATATTCACAGTATTGTTCTGTATCAAACGGTCGCGAAAGCGTACTTCCAATACCAGGTCTTGTCCTTCGGTACGCACTTCCCAACCGCCATATATCATAGTTTTAGCTTGAGTATTTGATTTACCCATCAGCAGTGTAGTGCCGGTAGGGTTACTGTATTTAAACCACATACTCGCAGTAAAGCTTTGCTGCCCGGGGTCAAAAGTATGCTCAAGGAGGGTGTCGCCAATCGCATCTTTCACTTTCTTTTCTTCTAATATCAAGGGTGAGCTAAAGCCCAGCCCCTGAACACCATCGCCGGCCATCATGTTGACGTCGATGTCCTTCGAAGATCGTTGTTGGAAGCCAAAACCAACGCTTCTTTCTTTTGCCATTAGTGTGTGGCCAAAGCCATGGTCATCTTTTACGGCGTTAGTTTCAAGCTGTTCCATAGACCAATAACCGGCTAAGCCATTGGGTACAACCTGGATCTGCACAGGGCCGACGGTAGTAAGCTGACCGTCGCTTACCGTGTAAGCAAACTGGTCTGTACCAACGAAATTAGCCGGTGGCGTGTAGTACAGCGTATCGCCGATGCGACTGACTATGCCGCCTTGTGCGGTGTTGCTGTCAAATGATGCCAAAGTCAGGGCATCACCGTTGACATCATAGTCATTTGCCAGCGGCGCAACGGTGCCAGTGCTATTTTCATATACGGTGATGTAGTCTTTGAACGCGGCAGGCAACATTGGCGTAGAGATCGGTTCCGCTCGATTAAAACGGCTGCCAGTTTGCATGCGTCTCAGCACTTCCCGGCTTTGCATATTGCTAAGCTGGAACCCCATCGCCATAGCATGATCATGCGTGTCGACAGCTTCACCGTGACCCAAATTAAAGTTATGCCCCACCTCATGCATCCAGGCACCGTGCATGGAATACTTAGCGACACAACCGACCCAATCACCACCACCCCAACAGTAAGCACCAGTACTACTTTGGAACTGGCCGGCAAAATTCGCGGCGTCGGTCCACCTTGGCTTAGGCTGGGTTGAGTCATCTGGATTGCCGTGGAACTCGATAAGTGCACCTCGGGTATCCCAACGCAGGCCGGTTTTCTGCGCCCAGCCAAAATCCAGTTCGTTGGCGGTGGCTTCAGCAATCGCCAAAGCGTTGATCAAGTTGTTATCAGCCGCGTTTATATGGTTGGATTTAAAGGTGAAGCCGACCCGCACCAGGTTATTGTAAAAATCGGCGCCCGGTTGCGGCACAAACAACCGATTGTTCGAAGCCGCCGGAATGTCTCCACCAAGCGTAATTTCCGGGGTGCTGGAGGTAGCAATTCCCTGCGCGCCCGTATCAACCTTATCAGCAATAGACACTTGGATGGTCCAGGCGCTCTTTTTGCCGTTCCAGCCCTTTATATGCAGTACGTTATTAACATCGACAACGGCACTCACCAGCTCTGAGTTATCATTGCTAACTATGCCCCGATAGGTCCGGACTTCCGGTAATGGATAAATCTCTTCATAATGCTGGTGGCGACGGTCATCAAAAGTGAAAAGCTGGAAGTTAGGTGAGCGTACCGAATGTTTTTGCAATTCTAATTGCTTGTCGACACCCTTAACATTGACGGTCAGAGCGATGCGCTCAGGCAGTGCTTCTTTTGCAGCCAGCTCATCATCGATAATTGTGGTGGTAACAGTAACAACATTTGACCATCCGCCAACCAGCTCTCCGCCAATGTACATTCGTAGATAGTAAGTTTGCCCGGCTTCAATGCCAGGTATCTCAATGATGTACTCGCCGGCAGTGTTGTAATTACCCAATGCAAAAGATTGCTGCCAGGACAACACATCGCTACCGCCATCGCGTAAGCCGTAATAGACTGTAACCGGTTGGCCGATGTGTTGCTCAGATACATTGAATTTCAGCGATATCTTGTCGCCACCGCTATCAAAGCCACTTTGCCGGGCAGTAACAACCTGCGGCGGGACTGGAGCGAAAGCCCGGTAGTCGATAATGTAATCACCGCCGAGCAGCGTCTTGGTGCTGATATCACCGCCACGCCACGCTATCGACAGATGATCACCACCGCCGTTCTCTATATGGCGCGCCTCAAGGTAATACAGATGTCCGGCTTCCAACTGTATATCGGTCTTGATCCGGGTATTATCATTCCAGGAACGAGGGTTAGACCAACCACTAAGTTTAGCGATTAGCTCGGCATTCTCCGGTGCAATATCACTGCTAAGATAGAGCTCGCTGTGGTCATCGGAAGCCAGCCAGAAGCTATACGTTCCCGATACCGCGGGGCGCAGCAGTGCACGTACCCGTTGGCCATAGTTATTGCCGATGTTACTCGGGGTTTCAAAGTTGTTTAGGGTGTCGGACAAGGCCGGATCGACCGTTGTATTCAGGCTGGCAACACTGTCACCACTCTGGTTGGTCCATAGCTCACGTGCAGCGCCAAGTTTCGCCATTAGCGCGTCACTTAGCACGGTAACACGTACATCAATGTCCGTACTCTGCGTGCCATTACTGGCGCGTACTATCATCTGATACTGGCTGGACTGGGACGAGTCAAAGGTTGTGGCTGTCAACAATACACCGTCTGAGCTAATTGCAAAGGCACTGCTTTCGTTTTCACTTATCAGCGCAAAAGTTACGGCCTTGTTATTGGGGTCACTCGCCTGCACCTTACCAAAAACCGTCGCCACTGCTGCTTTAGAAGCGACAGCAAAGTGATAGACCGTTCGCGCGAACATCGGCGCAGCCGGATCGATCGGCGTAGTCGTAAGGTTCAGCGTGTTACTGGCTAGAGAGACATTACCGACATGGTCAACGGCCTCAACATAAAATGCGTAGTCATTGCCAGCAGTAAGCCCTTTGACCACAAAGTGAGTGTCGTAAGTCGTTCCAACTCTGACACTGTCCTGAGTAATGCGATACAGCACAGCGGTGCCAGAGTCGTCGCTTGCAGCCTGCCAGTTCAATGTCACCTGTTTACTGCCGACATCAGTAGCGGTCAAGTCGATTGGTTGGGTTGGCGCTAAATAGTCGTTGATCACAACATTAATTATCTGACCTCCGCGAGACTCATTACCTATTGCATCAACCGCCGCGACGCGTAAGCGATATACGTTATCACTCACTAAGCCGGTTAGGGTAATTGACGTATCTGAGGTTTCTCCCAGCAGGGTGTCCCCGTTATAAATGCGATAGCCAGTAACCCCAAAGTTATCGCTGGCGGCATTCCACTGCATTAACACTGAATTTTCAGAGGTCTTGTCTGCCCGCACATTCGTTGGTGCTGTAGGCTCAGCCATATCTAGTGCAGGGCGCAAGTAATTGCCGTCGATAACCGCTTGAGGCAGGTTTGGCCCTTCCCAAGCAACACTCAGGTGATCGGCACCACTTTTTTCAACCATCAGTGCACTGATGTAATAAGGCTTACCTGCTTCGAGATATACTGGCAACGACTTTTGCGATGAGTAGCGAGTCCATTGCTGATAAGTGCTGGAGCTATTCAGATCGGCAATCTTAACCTGGTTGTCTGGATTCGCGTCCGTTGATAGATTCAGCTCGGCAAAATCGTCAGCGGCGATCCAGAACGTGTATTCACCACTGGTCGGCGCGATGATATACCCCTGAACATTCTGTCCATAGGTATCGGTAACATCCCTGGGTGCATCAAATGTCGGAATGGTTGACGTGCTGGTTGGCTTACCGGGGAAATCAGCATGACTTTTTAGTCCATCTATCGAAGAAACCGTGCTGTTGAAGTCGTAAAAATGCCGCAACAGGCCGGTTTGGCTATTAGCATAAATGCCAATCTTTACCTCTGTTGCTGTTACGCTATAGCCATCACTAACTTCCACCAACAAGGTGAAGGCCCGCCCGGCAGCAGGTGCTAAGTTTTTGTGTACCAACAACTCACCGCTATCTTTATCGAGAGTAAAATAACCTGCATCATTCCCTGACACCAGGCGATAACTTAATGTATCAGCTTCAGCATCGGTCGCTTGAAACCTTCTTATTCGTGTACCTGCTTCAAGCGTGTCTGCAATCAACTCAATATAAGAGCCATCTATAAAAACAGGGGAGGTGTTAGCCCGTGTTGTCGCATCAAGGTATAGCGACTTTGCGCTCACGCCGGCGTCGTTATAAGGTGTTAACGTGTAACGGTAGGCCTGACCTGCATTGAGGTTGTTGTCAGTGTAAGTAAGCACATTATTGTCGATCCGACCCAGACCCGTGCCGTCGCGGCTCAGCGCTATGCCATCGGCGCTGCTGTCACTGGCAAAGCTCCATCTCAGGCTAATTGATGTCACGCTTGTGCTGACCACATCTGCGCTCATGCCTTCCGTAGTTGGTGGCGTTGGTGCAGATGGGCTTCCAATCACTTCTAAACTGAACACCAGCTTACTGCTGGCTGTGCCATCGCTTACGGTAAGGGTGATATTGGTATAATTGCCTACGTCTGCTTTAGCCGGTGTGCCGCTGAGGGTGCCGGTGTTACTGTCAAACTGGGTCCATGCCGGCTGGTTTCGGATACTGAAGCTGAGCGCATCACCATCGGCATCAGTGGCGGTTGGGGTAAAACTAAAGGCCTGGCCCTGAGCGGCAGAGCCGGGTGTACCGCTGATAGTGGGGGCGTTATTTTGCGTATCAGTTTGTTTATTAACAACCTGAATGCTGACATCTAATACGGCTTGGGCTTTTCCATCGGAAACGGTAATTTTAATGCGCTGATACAAACCAGCATGCTGTTGCTGTGGAGTGCCGCTTAGTTTGCCAGTTTGTCTATTAAACTCTGTCCAAGAAGGCTTATTTAAAACACTAAAGGTAAGTGAGTCGTTATCGGCATCGCTAGCTGTGGGTGTAAACTGAAACAACTGGCCAGCTATTGCGTCTGATGGCTGCCCAGAGATAACTGGCGCTCGGTTTGCTGCCGGATTCGGACTGGGCGTTTCGTTAGCAGTGTCATCTGCTCCGCCTCCACCACAAGCACTCAATAACAAAATCAGCATTAACAAAAAAGCTCTTGATAGCGTAAACAATTCGTTGGCCCCTGCAAGGATGGTTTTGGTGGTGAAAATTTGAGCGCGCTATTATCCATAGCCCATGCTATTATTCAAATGCAACTAATTTATAATTTCCATGCGCAAAAGGTATCAAATGGCGGATTCAAAGAAGCTTAAGCATTTTGTGGTGCTGGCAGAGTGCGGTAATTTTAGTGATGCTGCAGAAAAGCTATATCTGTCACAACCAGCGTTGACACGCAGTATTCAGAATTTGGAGCAAAGTTTAGACCTACAGTTGTTTGACCGCAGTCAAAGATCAATAAAGTTAACCCGGGCCGGAAGCGGGTTACTTAAGTACGCAAGAGTTGTGCTTCAGGATATAGACAATTTACACACTGAAGCGCAGAAAATTAATAATCTTGAGTCTGGGCGAGTTGTCATCGGGTCTGGCCCTCTACCTGCAGAACATATTTGCGCCGCAGCGTGTGCAAAAATGCTAAATACCTATCCTCAAATTCGTTTAGCATTAAGAGTGGATGACCCATTAGTGTTGATAAAGCGCCTTATTGAAGGTCAAATCGATTTAGCGGTAGTAGATGTGCGAGCAGTACAGCAATATGCTGATATCGCCTTTGAACCTTTGCCTGTAGTGCCGGCTTTGACAGTTGTTCGTAATGGACACCCTCTTCTACAGTTTGACACAGTCGATGCTAAGTTGATTCGACAATATCCGTTAGCGACTATTAGTTTGTTAGCCAAGGAAATACTGTCAGCAGCACTTGATCTGTTACCGAATCAATCTGGTGAATTATTTTCTTTTGAATGCAATAGTGTGCAACTTATGCTTCATACGTTGAAAAATAGTGATGCCGTAGGCTTTTTGTTAAATGCCAATGTGCAAGACGCTATCAGTCGTGGCGAATTAGGCGTGGTTAATTTTGATAAAATTAACCACAAAGTTCACAGCCAGTATGGTATCGCCACCTACAAACCTAGGTTAAACTCACTCGCAGTAGATAAGTTTATTAGCGTGACAAAAGAAATTGCAGTATTAAGTTGACGTAGATGCTGCATTTTTGTTCAGCTAACGATCAAGACACTAAATTCGCTTGCGCATCACAAATCGCATCGTATAATGCAGGCGTTTACCTCAAAATATCCCTCAGTGCCTGGGTGGCGAAATCGGTAGACGCAGCGGATTCAAAATCCGCCGGGGGAAACTCCGTGTCGGTTCGAGTCCGACCCTAGGCACCAATCTCATAGCGACTGCGATTAAGCAGGTTGCGCATACAAGCCTTAACCGATGCAGAGTTTACGCGCTTAAAACGTGATCTTTGCCATGACTGGGCTGATAAGGTCACCACTGTGCAGTAATGCGCTAAAATGCGCAAAATATACGCTGCGATGGTTTTTTCCTGAGCAAAAACACACTATAACTTTAGTACTTGTTTTCGCTACGTTAAAGGATGTGCTTTGCCCCTTCAACATTACGCCATTAAACCCAAGCAATCGTTAGTTAAAAAACTTACCCGGTTAAACCTCATGGTGCTTTCTGGCGCTATGCTGTTAAGTTTTGTGCTGATTGCCGTGGCCTTGTGGCTAACGTCTCGTGAGCGTCAGGCGGATGGGGCCGAGTTGGCCGCAGTGCAACTGGCTAATAATGTGGCCGCAATGATGGTTTTTGATGATACCGACGCGGCTCAAACCGAGCTTGACTTAGTATCGTCGCAGCGCGATGTGTCGCAGTTAGTTATTTGGAAGGTGGGCGGTGAGGAGTTTTTGCGCGGTACAGGTCTGACCCACCCGGATACGTCGCCGGTAGCCTATCAGCCTGTAAGCAGTGTGCAACGCTCTTATGATGGTTTACAGGTGCAGTTATATATACCGGTTGTGATAAACGAGAGAATTGAAGGTGTTTTGTATTATCAAGAGCGCCTTCATACCTTGCTTAGCTGGTTTTTACAGGCTGCTGCTGTGTTGTCAGTGGTAATGAGCGCGGTATTCTTGCTGGCCTCCAGGCTGCTTGTGCAAATACAGAAGCGGGCGCTGCGCCCCTTGTTAGAGCTGGCTTATATTGCCGATAAAGTGGCGCAAACGCGTGATTACGGTCTGCGCGCCAAAATGCATGCTGATGATGAAATAGGCGGTCTTACACTTCGTTTTAATGAGTTATTAAAACGCACCCAAATTTGGCAGTCAGAGTTAAATGATAAACTAAGCCAGGAACAACAGCAGGGCGAGGTGCTTAAAGAGCTGGCACAGCGTGATCGTTTAACGGGTCTGGCAAATCGGTTGCATTTTGAGCAGCTTATTCAGCACATGGTGCAACACAGCGTGCAGCACAATAGTTTGTCGGCGCTGGTGTTTATTGATTTAGATAATTTTAAATTCGTCAATGATAACTTTGGCCATGACGCCGGCGATGCGGTGTTGGTGGAAATATCACGCCGGGTGGCCTCGGTCATTCGCAGTAAAGACCATTTGTGCCGCTTAGGCGGCGATGAATTTGCCTTGCTAGTGCCCGATTTGAGTAAAGTGAGTGATGTGACACAGCTGTGTCAGCGAATTTTAACTGAAACCAAAAAGCCGCTTATTGTGGCTGAGCAAGTGATGCCTGTGGGGCTAAGCATGGGGATTGCATTATGCCCAGAGCACGCCACCCACGCCGCCGATTTATTGCAGTACGCCGACAGTGCCATGTATAAAGCGAAACGAGCAGGAAAGAATGACTTTACACTATACCGCCCTGAGTAATATTGCCCTGTTAATTAGCCTGTGTTGTTGCGGGGTATTGCGCGCCGAAACGCCGCCAAGCCTCGAAGAGTTGTTGCAGCACGACATCAAAAACGAGGCGGCTGCGGTGGAAGTGTCTACCTCGGCACGCAGTATTAAAAGTGTCCGCAATTCACCTCAGGCAACTTACATTATTTCTGACGATGATATTTTAGCCTTCAACTTAAAGACGCTGGCCGAGATTTTAAGTGTGATGCCGGGGCTGTATACCGGGTCAGACGGCACTTTTGAGTACCTGACTACACGGGGTATTGGCCGTCCTGGTGACTATAATTCGCGTGTATTGTTCTTGGTTGATGGTACCCGGGTAAATGACAATATTTATGACGCCGGCCTGATATCTGATGAGTTTTATATTGATACCGAGCTGATCGAGCGGGTGGAATATAGCCCCGGGGCAGGGTCGGCGCTGTATGGTAATAATGCATTTTTAGGTGTAGTAAATGTGATTACCAAGCGTGGCAATAAGCTGCGTGGGGCCGAACTGTCTGCAAGTGCCGATAATATTGACCAGCAACGTTTTCGGGCCAGCTACGGGTTGCGTAATGCGCAGGGGCATGAGGCATGGCTGTCGTTTAGTCACAGAAAACATGCCAATATGCCGATTGCCAATAGCAGCGTGCAGCGGGTTTTTCAGCCCTTTATTGCACACAACGAAGATGACAGCCATAAACTGGCCGCAACCTATCGCTATAAGCAATTACAACTGCAGGCCGCTGCGGTTAAAAGGGTACGACAGGAGCCCGGTTTAGTAGATAGCAGCTTGCCTGATGCAGCGTTAAATAAAACGGTGAGCTCAAATTATTTTGTCGCGTTGCAGCATAGTAGTGTCTTAAGTGAAGATTTAACCACGTTTACAAATATCTCTACCAACCAATTTTCGTTTGATTCGCAAACGCCGTTTATCGTATTTCCCGGTGTTGCTGCGCAGTATTTATTTGCCGTAAAAGGTAAATGGACTAATGCTGATATGCGGTTTCACTATTCAGGCTTTGATGAGCATCAACTGTTGTTTGGTGTTGACGGCCAGCGTGATCACCACCAGCGCTACGCGTTAAGTGTGGTGGATGTTGCGCCAGTAAATAGCTCAAGTGGCAGTAATTCACGCCTTGGTTTGTATTTTCAGGATGAGTGGCGCATTGCCCCTACCCATGTGATGGTGGCGGGTTTTCGCTATGACCACACCACCGGAGGGGTAAGCGAGCTTAGCCCCAAGTTATCCTGGATCTGGCAGCCCAATGCCGGCAATACCTTAAAGTTAAGTTATGGTACTGCATTTAGGGCCCCCAACGAGTATGAATCGGAAACGAACCGTTTCTACAGTGTAAGTGTGCCTGAGTCAGAAAAGGTAAACACCACTGAGCTTATCTGGAATGCCCAGCCCAGAGCCAACCTGTCATACTATGCTGCGCTGAATTATTCGCGTATTGAAAACATGATTACCAGCCGGTTAGGCGATGGCGTTTTTATCGACTTTTTTAACGATCAGCCGGTGAGCACTTTCGGCTTGGAGACCGGTGTTGATTATCTGTGGGATTTTGGCGGTCGGTTAAATATGTCGTTAAGTTTGCAAGAGGCCGAGTACAGTGATGGTGAGCAGCTGACAAATTCACCCAGCCAACTGTTAAAACTGATGTACAGCCAGCCGTTACCGTGGCACGGTTGGCAATTTAACTGGCGAAGTATCGTTGCTGCTGAGCGTAAGCTGGTAAATACCACGCTGGGTGGCTATGCCCGCCATGATGTGTCCGTGCAGTGGCAGCCTATGCTAACGCTGGATGTCGTGCTAGGGGTGAAAAACCTGACAGATAAGCGCTATTTTGAAGCTCCCCGGCCCTCGGGCGATGCCTATTTTCAGGCTGAGCGACGGGCCGAGCTTTCTGTGCGTTGGAGATTTGGCCAATGAGATGGCTGTTAATTTGCCTGTTATTGCCGGTTGTTGCCAATGGCACTACGCAAAACCTGAGTAGTGATGCCGGCCTTAAGGCCGCCTTTATTTACCGTTTTGCTCAGTTTACCAAGTGGCCTGACGAGCGAAAAACCAGCCTGAGTTACTGTGTATACAACGACGATAAGGTGTTTGCGGCGCTGCAAAAAGTGCTGAATAACAGCAACAGCCAGGTGCACTTGTTAAGTACAAAGCACGAACACACGCAGTGCGACGTACTGTATTTTGCCACCGAGGCGAATGAGGCGTCGGCACTGTTAAACAAGCGAGATAATCAGGCAGTGCTGACCATTGCAGAAAACATGCAGACTTTTCGTCAGGGGATGATCATCGGTTTTATTACTGAGCCCAAACGCTTAAGTTTTCGCGTTAACTTGCAAGCAGCACAACAGCAGGGGTTAACGCTAAGCTCTCAAATGCTGAAGTTAGCCAAAGAGATCCATTAAAGGCAGAGGTTATCAGGTTAAGCAGCATGCTTGTGTTTTATGGTGTTTATCATCGCTTGGGCTAACGGTGTTGTGCTGTGATTTTTCGATGTGATCAGCACAACAGGAATTTGATACGAATATGTTGCCGGTAAAATGGCTTTAAACAGGCCTTTATCCACCCAGTAACTGGCGTAATACTCTGGCAGATAGCCAATAAACTTACCGGTTAGAATCAGGTGGGCAATCCCTTCATCATGATAGGCAATCGCACTGTTTTGATAATTAAGCCCATCGTTACGCCGTTCTTTATCGCGCAGATAGTGACTGGTAATGACTTCTGCCCGCTGTAACAGCTTCTGGGTTTCCTCGGCTTTACAATGAAACAGCGGATGGCCGCTGGCGCAGTAAAGATAGTTAGTTTCATTAAATAGCGGCGTGTACTCCAGGCCGCGGATATGATGGCGGCTTACGCCAATGCCCAGCAAAGAGCGGCCATTGGCGACGGCGGTTTCTACTTCTCGCGCTTCACATACGTATAGGTCAAACTGAATGTTATCGCTTTTGTCTTTTAGCGCGGCAATGGCCTGCGCCACTTTGCAGTGCGGATCGCTGACTAGCGTGTCGATAATGGCAATACTGACCCGGCCGGATAGCTGCTGTTTAGAGCCGGCAATGGTATTGGCAAAGGCTTCACATTGCTGCAGTAGTTCTAAAGATGCCTGATAGGTAATACGGCCAGGCTCGGTGAGTTCAAAGCCACTGCGGCCACGTTTACACAGTTTTACGCCTAAACGGATCTCTAAATCAGATAAATGCGCACTAATGGTAGAGCGGCCAATATTCAGCCGCGACTCGGCTGCCGACAAGCCGCCGCACTCGACAATAGTGACGAACACTCTGAGTAATCTCAGGTCGACATCTTGTACTTGCATGTCACTCTCTGTTAGTTCGATAAGTTCGGAATAAATTACGATTATTATGTATTTATAAAACTACCTGTGCAAGCTAGCATGGCTCTAATCAAGATCCGCAGAATTTAGGGGCACAAGATGACATTTCGTTATGGTTTAGACCGGATGGATTTGGATATCGTTAATGGTATCGCTGATGGCAGCATTAAGGCTGAGTTGTGTGCAGAAGCCATTGCCAGAATTAACCAAAGCCGCAATAACGTTGAGGTAATGGCCACATCTGACAAAGCCATTTACGGTATTAACACCGGTTTTGGCCCGCTGTGCGATACGCAAATCTCCCCGGCAGAAACGGCGCTGCTGCAAAAAAACCTGCTGATCACCCATGCCGTTGGCGTGGGCGAGCCTATCGCTAAAGCCATTTCCAAGTTGATGCTTATTACTAAAGTGCATGCATTAAGCCAGGGCTATTCGGGAGTGCGCGTAGAAGTGGTTGAGCGCATGCTGACGTTTCTTGAGCTGGACTTAATTCCGGTCGTGCCAGAGCAGGGCTCAGTGGGTGCGTCCGGCGATTTGGCGCCGCTGTCGCACCTGTTTTTACCGCTGATTGGTGAAGGCGAGTTCTGGCAGGGTAAAGGCAGTATCAGTGCGGCTGAAGCCTTAGCACAGCATGGCCTGACACCGTTGGAATTGCAGGCCAAAGAAGGCCTGGGCCTGATCAATGGCACGCAGTTTATTTTATCGCATGCCATTACGGCGCTGACTAAGATGCGCTACCTGCTGGATTTAGCCGATGTTGCTGGCGCCATGAGTATTGAAGGTATGCAGGGCAGTGGCTCGCCGTTTCGTGCCGAGCTGCATCAAATTCGTGCTTTCGCCGGGAACATTGAAGTGGCAGCACGTATGCGTCGCCTGTTTAAAGACTCAGAAAATATGGCCTCGCACACCGGCTGTGCCCGGGTACAGGACCCCTACTCGCTGCGCTGTATTCCGCAGGTGCATGGTGCCTCGCGCAATGCTTACTACCATTTAAAAGAGCTGGCCGAGATTGAAATGAACTCGGTTACTGATAACCCTATTGTAATCAGCAGCGAAGAAGCCATTTCCGGTGGTGGTTTCCACGGCCAGCCGCTGGCGATGGTACTGGATTATGCCTCTATTGCCGCGGCGGAGCTGGGTAATATTTCCGATCGTCGCTGTTATTTATTGTTAGAAGGTTTACATGGTTTACCACGCTTGCTAACCAAAGCCGGTGGCTTAAATTCCGGCATGATGATCCCGCAGTACGTTACTGCGGCACTGGTGACCGAAAATAAATCTTTGTGCTTCCCGCCGTCAGCCGATAGCGTACCCACCTCGATGGGGCAGGAGGATCATGTGTCGATGGGCAGCATCTCTGGCCGTAAACTAAACCAGATCTTAGGTAACCTGGAAAAGATTTTAGCCATTGAGCTGATGTACGCCGCGCAGGCTATTGAATTTCGCCGGCCGAATACCTGCTCTGATATCGTTGAACACAACTTTGCGCTTATTCGTAGCAAAGTGGCCAAGCTGGAAGAAGACCGCTTATTAAAGCCGGATATCGACGCCATGATCGAACTGGTGAAAACCCAGGCGTTTACTGTGAACTTTGCGCTGAGCTAATGTGAATTTAGAGGATTTTTTAATGACTTTTCAGGACCAGATTAAGCAAGGCCTCCCAGCCGAGTTACCTGCGCCGAAGCCATACCCGGCGGATGCGAACCGGGCGCCTAAGCGCAAAGACATTCTGACTAAAGCGGAAAAGCAATTGGCGGTGCGTAATGCGCTGCGTTATTTCCCCAAAGCCTGGCACGGTGAGCTGGCAGCAGAGTTTGCCAAAGAGCTGAATGATTTCGGCCGTATTTACATGTACCGCTTTAAACCGGACTACGAGCTAAAAGCCCGACCTATCAGTGATTATCCGGCCAAATGTCAGCAGGCCGCTGCCATTATGCTGATGATCGATAACAACCTGGACCCAGCGGTTGCGCAGCACCCGGAAGAGCTTATTACCTATGGTGGCAATGGTGCCGTGTTCCAAAACTGGGCGCAGTATCGTTTAACCATGCAGTATTTAAGCGAAATGGAAAGCGACCAAACATTGCATATGTACTCAGGCCATCCTATGGGCTTGTTCCCCTCGTCTGAAGACGCACCAAGGGTGATTGTCACCAACGGTATGATGATCCCGAACTACTCCAAGCCGGATGACTGGGAGCGCTTTAATGCGTTGGGCGTAACCCAGTATGGCCAGATGACGGCGGGCTCTTATATGTACATAGGCCCGCAGGGCATAGTACACGGCACTACCATCACGGTGATGAACGCCTTTCGCAAAGTGCTGAAAAAAGGCGAAAGCAGCAAAGGCAAAATCTTCTTAACCGCTGGTTTAGGCGGTATGAGCGGCGCCCAGCCTAAAGCCGGTAACATCGCCGGTTGTATTACTGTCTGTGCCGAGGTAAACCCCAAAGCGGCAACTAAACGCCATCAGCAGGGCTGGGTTGACGAGCTAATCGATAACATGGACGCGCTGATTACCCGGGTAAAACAAGCGCAGGCCAATGCCGAAGTGGTGTCGATTGCTTACATTGGTAACGTGGTGGATGTATGGGAAAGCTTCTACCAAAACGATATTTTCGTGCACTTAGGCTCAGATCAAACCTCATTACATAACCCGTGGTCGGGCGGTTACTATCCGGTTGGAATCAGTTATGACGAAGCAAACCGTTTGATCCGGGAAGAACCAGAGCTGTTTAAAGCGAAGGTGCAGGCGACTTTAAAACGTCATGCTGACGCGGTGAACAAGCACACGGCCAGAGGCACTTACTTTTTTGATTACGGTAATGCGTTTTTACTCGAAGCCTCACGCGCGGGTGGCGATGTGATGGCCCCAAACGGTATCGATTTTAAATATCCCTCTTACGTGCAGGATATTCTCGGCCCGATGTGTTTTGATTACGGCTTCGGTCCGTTCCGCTGGGTCTGTACTTCGGGTAAGCCGGAAGATTTGGATAAAACCGATGCGATTGCCGCACAGGTGCTTGAGCGCATTATGGCCAACTCGCCAGAAGAAATTCAACAGCAAATGCAGGATAACATCACCTGGATTAAAGACGCCAAGCAGAACAGGTTGGTGGTCGGCTCGCAGGCGCGGATTCTATATGCCGATGCCGAAGGCCGGATGGAAATTGCCGCCGCCTTTAACGCCGCCATTGCCCGTGGCGAAATTGGCCCGGTAGTACTGGGGCGCGATCACCACGATGTCAGCGGTACCGACTCACCGTTTCGTGAAACCTCGAACATTTACGATGGCAGCCGTTTTACCGCCGATATGGCGATCCACAACGTCATAGGTGACAGCTTCCGCGGTGCGACCTGGGTCTCCATCCATAACGGCGGTGGTGTCGGCTGGGGCGAAGTGATTAACGGTGGCTTTGGTATGCTACTGGATGGTACAAGTGAAGCAGACCGGCGGTTAAAATCAATGCTGCTGTTTGATGTTAACAACGGTATCGCACGGCGTAGCTGGGCGCGTAATGCCGAGGCGGACTTTGCCATTAAACGTGAAATGGCCAGAACACCAAAGTTAAAAGTCACGCTGGCCAACCGGGTCGATGACGATATCCTGGATAAGCTGTCGTTCTGAAACCCTCTGTTAATAATTCAAAGCCCCGTAGGAATTGCCGTCGGGGCTTTTTTATTGCATCTAAAACACCTTGCGATACAAGCGGCTAGTGCCAAACTGTTAAAGCTTTACGGCAGTCTGGCCTCCATGCACTAAACTGATTGAAATTTAATCAGGATGATTAGCCATGAAACGCCGCGATTTTCTTACCCACACCTCATTACTGCTTGGTAGCAGTTTGCTGCCGGTATCTAGTCTGCTACAAGCCAGTACCGCCATACCTGCACTTAACACCGCAGATTGGAAAGGCCTCAGACAGCAGTTTGCTTTAACGCATAGCTATATTCATTTAGCTACCTTTTTGCTGGCGTCGCACCCCAAGCCGGTGGCGGCTGCCATTGAGCGGCATCGCAAAGCGTTTGATGAAAACCCGGCCGATTACTGGCATGAGCATTTTATGACCATTGATCACCAGATCGCCGCCGCAGCGGCAGAGTACATGGGCGGCGAAGCCTGGCAAATTGCGCTTACCGACAGCACTACGATGGGGTTGGCGCTGGTATACAGTGGTTTAAAACTGCGCCCGGGCGATGAAATACTGCAAACGGTACATGATCACTATTCCACCGATTTGTCTTTACAACTCAGGGCAGACAGAACCGGCGCTAAAGTTCGCCAGGTTGCACTGTACGATGATCCTGCCCAGATCTCAGTCGATGAAGTGGTCACTAAACTTAAAGCCGCTATTAATGCCAAAACCAAGGTGGTAGCGGTCACCTGGGTGCATTCTTCTACTGGCGTTAAGCTTCCGGTTAGGGCCATTGCCGATATGCTTGATGAGCAAAATAGAAAGCGGGATGAGGCTGACCAAATCATATTTTGTGTTGATGGCGTACATGGCTTTGGCATTGAAAACGTCGATGTTGCCGCACTGGGCTGTGACTTCTTTATCGCTGGTACTCACAAGTGGATATTTGGCCCGCGTGGTACCGGCGTGATCTGGGGCAGCAAACGCGGTTGGCAGCACTGCAATGCGGTTATTCCAAGCTTTAGCCAGTCGTATGACGTCTGGCTGGGTGGCAGTACGCAGGATCAGGTGCCAATGGGTGAACATATGACACCCGGTGGTTTTCATTCGTTTGAACATCGTTGGGCGTTGCCTGAAGCCTTTAAATTGCATTTGCAACTGGGCAAAGCGGATGTGCAGGCGCGCATTCATCAGCTAAACAGCCAAACCAAACAAGGCCTGGCAAAAATGGCGGGGGTAAAACTCTATACGCCAATGTCGCCTGAGTTATCATCTGGCCTGGTATGTTTTGATTACAAACAAATGGCGGCAGAGGATGTGGTCAAAGCGATGCACAAAAAAGGCGTGATCATGAGTGCCACACCTTATCGGAAGTCATACGCCCGTTTTGCCCCGAGTCTAATAAATAATGAGCAGGAAATTGACCGCTCGCTTGCAGCCTTAATCTCGGTATAACCGGCTTTACTCTACATAAAACTCTTTGCCAAGCGCCGCCTTTTCTGCGGCGCTTTTTTTAGCGCAGCCACTGTAAAGCTGCTCAAGGATTTGTGTATCGCTGGCATTCTGCCGCTTTAGCGCCACTGCCTGTTCGACCAACGGCAACATATTCGGCGCGGCTTCTTCACCTTTTAACTGAAACAGCACGGTTGCGGCAGCGGTACTGCCTGAATCGTTCATGGCATTCAGTACACTTTCGCTAACATCGCCGCACACAGTGCGAGGCACCGGCCAGGGATCATCAACGATATCTGCCTCCAGCTCAGCGGTGCTGAAGGTTTTACACAGTACCGCAACCTCATTACTAATTTGCTGCTCGGTTTTGCCTTGCTGCCAGCCCTGATATGCCAGGGCAATCAGCTTAGCCCCTGCACTGTCCTGCAAGCGGCCGAGGCGCTCTATGGTCATATTCACTGGATGGCCCAGTTGCAGCCAGATCTGACTGCCATGCACTGCGCTGGGTACCTCAATACTGCATTGATCAAATTGAGCTTGCGCACTTAATGGTAAACAAAGGAGGGCAATGAAAGCACTGTGTTTAGATCTGAGGTGAAACATAAGCGCTCCAAATGAGTTAGGCTAAATGTTGCTGCAGTGTTGCCTATTATTTTCCTTTTGGCAATCCATACACTCATTTGACTAATGCTAAACAATAACCATTGCTGGATGTCCAAGAATAACGCGCACGATTTGCTGCAAACAGTGTTGCAAAAGTAATAATGTGGCTTACTCCCAACGCGCCTCATCCTCGCTGATTTTAAAAGCGATTTGCTCGCCGTTAACCGTCAGCTGCACCACTTTATGTGGCGAGCCGTCTTTGTTTAGCTCTACCAGGCCAATACCGGCCTGGTTTAACAAGCGCTCACCAGCTTTGGCATTGTCCGGCTTGTGCGGCACAATTTTCATACTGCGGCGCTTGGTAAACCAGTTTAACGGCGAGCGTGGCGAGTAAAGCCAACGGTTGAGCCGGTCTAACACATCGAGTAGCTTACCAGGGAACTGATTTTTCAGACCGCTGCTGGTAATTTGCCAGATATCGGGCCCGCCTTGCTGGCCGCGTAGATTGACCTCATACACAAAGGAATAGTGTACATCACCGGACAATATGACGAAGTGTTTTGGTGTTTTCGGGTGGCGAAACAGGTTCATCAGCGCGTAGGCCGTGCCGCGGTGCGCCATCCAGTTTTCTGCATCTACCAGTAGCGGCCGACCGATAAAGGTAAAGAACTTCTGGATACCTTCAATCAGCTTAACGCCAAACACCGGCGCTGGCGCCACCAGCACCACGGCATCGTGGCCGATTAAATCCTGCTGCAGTTCAGTAATGGCTTCCCAGTCCAGCAGGCCTGAAGGCTTGCCAATATCGACTTCTGAGCGCCAGCGCCGTGTGCGGGTATCCAACACCAGCAGAGGTGGCTCGGTGGGCCACTGATAATGCCACTGGTTAAAGCGCAGCAGTTCGGTAATCAGCTGCTGATGTTTTTCACTGCCACTAGCGGAAAAGGCGTGCTCTACTTGCTTTAGCAGTTCAGGCGTAAAACGCTCTGGCGTATTACCCCAGCCCTGACACAGTAAATAGCCAATCAGCGCATTACCGATAATACGGCGGGAGAAATCATGGTTATAGGCGGTCTGCTCCCACTCGGCGGTGAGGTTCCAGTCGTCGGTCACATCATGATCATCAAAGATCATTGCGCTGGGTAGATGCGCTAGCAAGCGTCGCACCTGGCCAAGACCCTCGGCAAACTGTTTGATAATCGTCTGGTGTTTTTCGTAGCTTTGCTGCTGCTCTGCTGTCAGCTCAGCCGCTTGCTGCTGCGTTAACGCCGTGGCATCAACTGGCCAGGCCGCTGGCGACCAGACCAATAAATACATGCCCAGCATCTCCGCCAGGCTGATGAGATGGTTACGGGCATTGTCCGAGGTAAATACCGGCTTTTTTACACCTTTAAAGACTTGCGTCAGTACGGCCTGGCTGGCATCGGTTTTTGGCAGTAAGGTATCGCGCTTGTAATAGTAAGGGCTACTGCTGTGCAGTGCGTGTGAACTGTCTATCGCCGAGCAGGGCAGGCGTTCATCGCTAAACCCCAACTGGCTACTAAGCTGATGAATGGCTCTGAGCATCGGCGCCGCCACATCGTCCGCATAAATCTGATCGCCACTTAGCAGCAGCAACGCCGGCCAGTGCTCCGGCGCGTGCTGTTCAAGGTAGCTATCAGCGGCTAGCAGGCCATCATCAGCATTAAAGTGTGGTTTGCGACAGGATCCGTGCAGTAATTTTTTTAAGCGGGGTTGTATCACAAAGCCAGGACTGTCACGGCCAGGGTAGACCAGATCGGGTGCCCATTGCTGCCAGCCCTGCCAGACAGCACTGTTTTCAGCACCAGCCGTGCTTGCCGGCGCCAGCTGCAAATCGTAGCCAATCCAGCAGCCTCGCGGTAGTGCTGTTTCAAGCGGGATATGCAGCAGTTGCAAATACAGCTTGTCAGCACAGCGCAGGCTTTGCGTATGCTGACTGAGTACAGAGGCATCAAGTTCAAGAGTTTCTGCGCCCTCTGGCATCAGCTTTAGCTTGATATTTACCGACTCAGAGGTGGCCAGCCAAAATGTCAGGCTGTGCGGTGTGATGGCGCGCAGCATTGGCCCTGCCAGCACTAATGGCAAGGGCTGCTTCGGCTGCTCTAGCGGCTCAGTCATTAGCGTAGCGTGACAAATTCTTCTGCGCTGGTGGGGTGCAGCGCCACGGTGGCGTCAAAGTCGGCTTTGGTCGCGCCCATTTTTATCGCCACGGCAAAACCCTGCAGCACTTCGTCCATACCTTCGCCGATGCCGTGCAGGCCAACCACTTTTTCATCGTCGCCTGCACACACCAGCTTAAAGCGGCTTAGCGCCCGGTGCGGCGTAATGGCGTTATACATAGCTGCAAAGTTGCTGCGGTAAACTTTGACCTTGCCCTCGCCATACTGCGCAATCGCTTCTGCTTCGGTTAATCCAATAGTGCCAATAGGCGGGTGGCTAAAAACCACAGTAGGAATTAGCGAGTAGTCCATATGCGCGTCAGGCAGGCTTGGGTTAAATAGCCGTTCTGCCAGCATGCGGCCGGCTTTAATCGCTACCGGTGTTAGCTGGGCTTCGCCAGTGATATCACCCACGGCGTAAATGCCCTTAACATTGGTATTTTGGTACTTATCAGTGCGGATAAAACCTTGCTTATCGGTTTGCACCCCAGCGGCGGCCAGGTTAATGGCGTCGGTGGCCGGTTCGCGGCCAATGGCCCAAATCAGGCAGTCGACGTTACTAAATACGCTGCCGTTGCTGCAGTAAACCGTCAGAGTATCGTCGGTGTTTTTCTCCACCCGGCTGACTTCAGTGTGAGTGTGTAACTGCAGTTTATCCTGCGCCATGCGCTCAAGCAGCATATCGGTAATATCGCTGTCGAAGTTACGCAGCGGCCGGTCTTTGCGCACCAGTAAATGCGTATCTGTGCCCAGCGCATGCAATACGCCGGCAATTTCTACGGCGATATAGCCAGCGCCAACCACAAGGGCTTTTTTCGGTTGAGTGGTTAAGGCGAAAAAACCATCTGAGTCGATGCCGTATTCGCTACCGGGGATGTCTGGCCTGGTCGGGCGACCGCCTACGGCGACGGTGATGTGATCTGCCGTAATGCGCTCGCCATTAACCTCTACTGTATTGGCGTCTACAAAGCGGGCAAAGCCTTCAATAAGCGTGACACTATTAGCGGCAAAGCCGCGCTGGTAACTGCCGTGAATACGTTCAATGTAGGCTTCGCGGTTTTTCACCAGGGTGGCCCAGTCAAAGTGGTTTTGCGTGACATCAAAGCCGTATGCCGGGCTGTATTTTAACGCTTCAGCAATATGGGCGCCGTACCACATCACTTTTTTCGGCACACAGCCGACATTAACACAGGTACCGCCAACCGCTTTGGCTTCAATCACGGCGGCTTTGGCACCACGCTGGGCGGCACGGTTAGCACTGGCAATACCGCCGCTACCAGCACCGATGGCAAGATAATTAAAATGACGAGACATAAACCCTTCCATAACAACAGCCAAACTGCTTGGCCAGAATTAGCCTTAGGCTGGTTATAAGGGGTGACTGCGGCTTTTACAAGCCCGATGCGCCACAAGCCAACAAAAGCAGCTGTAGCGTCGGGCTGACAGGGTTAAAGTTTCTTCAAATCAATTGCATTGGCCAGCGCCAGCATAGTGCTTTGTGCAGCGTTATCGCCTGATACCGTTACCATAGCGCCGGCCGGGGTAACAAATTGCAGCTCTAAGCGGTCGCCTTCCAGCTTTTGCACCGCCTGTAAGCCCTGAATTTTAACCAGCTTACCGCCAGACATGGCAATCATCGACGGGTTGCTCAGCATCATAGAGAATGCCTGTAGCATGGGTGAGTCCATCATCAGCTGCATTTCAATATTAAGGTTATCGTTGTAGTAGTTGCGGCTGGCGGTAATGCCACCGCCAAACATGGCCGCAGCGGCCACTTCACTTTGTGCATCCTCCGCTTGCCAGCCGGCAGGCGCGGGTGGAAACGCTTGCTTAACCAGCTCACCTTTTTCTTGCCGGATCAGGGTGCTGGCATAATCAAGCTGGGCAATGGCTTGCGATAGCTCGCCGGCTTTATAGTGCTTACTGGCGGCGCTGATGGCCTCATTGATCTCATCTTCGCTGGCACACAGTGGCAGGCTGCTGATAATGCAGCCGGTAAGGAGGTATTTTGCTAACATTTTCATTTCGAGTCATTCCTTTGATTAACAAACTGTCAGCAGTATAGCCAAGCCTAAACAGGCTGCCAATAGCGCAGAGCAGCGGTTGACAAAAACCTGTATAGCCCCAACATTAGCCGGTATTAGGTTGTTAACCCTTAAGGTGTGTTATGTCTGCTACAGAAAATGTCCTGTTGTCCTTTACCGGCTTACCGCCATTCTCGCAAATTACGCCACAGCAGGTAAAACCTGCAGTAGAACAGGCTATTGCTCAGGCCAGAGCGGCCGTAGAGCGGGTGGTGGCCAGCCCTGATGTCAGTTGGCACAGTCTGGTGGAGCAGCTGGAGCAGGACGGCGAACGCTTAAGTAAGCTTTGGTCGCCGGTGTCGCATATGAACTCGGTGGTGAACTCGCCAGAGCTGCGCGAAGCGTACGAAAGCTGCCTGCCGCTATTGTCGGAATACAGCACCTGGCTGGGGCAGCACGAAGGCTTATATCAGAAGTACCAGCAACTGGCGCAAAGTGCAGAATACGCCACGTTAAGCGCAGCGCAGCAAAAGGTGGTGCAAAATGCCCTGCGTGATTTTAAATTGTCGGGTATTGGTTTATCTGCCGAGAAAAAGCAGCGCTATGGCGACATTCAAAGCCGGCTGTCCGATTTAAGTTCGCAGTTTGCTAACAATACCTTAGATGCAACGCAAGCCTGGTTTAAGCACATCACCAATGAAGCAGATTTAGCGGGCTTGCCAGAAGATGCCAAACTGGCCGCTGCTGAGGAGGCAAAAAGCCGCGAGCTTGAAGGCTGGGTGTTTACGCTGGAATTCCCCAGCTACATCGCCGTAATGACGTATGCCGATAAGCGTGAATTGCGCAAGGAGCTTTACAGCGCTTACTGTACCCGGGCCTCAGATCAGGGCCCGACGGCCGGGCAGTTTGATAACAGCGCCATTATTGAAGAAACCCTGGCGCTTAAACATGAGCTGGCGCAGCTGCTGGATTTTAGCAATGCCGCTGAAGAGTCACTGGCGACTAAAATGGCCGAATCACCGGCGCAAGTGCTCGACTTTTTGCATGACTTAGCCAAGCGCGCTAAGCCTCAGGCACAGCAGGATTTAGTTGAGCTCTCAGCCTTTGCTAAAAACGAGTATGGTGCGGCAGAGCTCACCGCCTGGGATGTCACTTATTACGCCGAAAAATTAAAACAGGCCAAATATTCGATCTCTGACGAGCAGCTGCGGCCCTATTTCCCTGAGCATAAAGTGGTCGCGGGCCTGTTTACTGTGCTGAACAAACTGTTTGGCGTAACGGTAAAACTGCGTGACGGTGTAGATGTGTGGCACCAAGACGTAAAGTTCTACGATATTTTTGCCGCTGACGGCACATTGCGCGGCAGTTTTTACCTGGATTTATACGCCCGGGCGAAAAAACGTGGCGGCGCCTGGATGGACGATTGTCAGGGCCGGCGCATACTGCCTGATGGCAGCGTGCAAACGCCAGTGGCCTATTTAACCTGTAACTTTAATAAGCCGGTTGGCGGTAAACCGGCATTGTTTACCCATGATGAAGTGGTCACCTTATTCCATGAGTTTGGCCATGGTATTCACCATATGCTGACGCAGGTTGATGCGGCGGCGGTAGCGGGTATTAACGGTGTGCCCTGGGATGCTGTTGAGCTGCCCAGCCAGTTTTTAGAAAACTGGTGCTGGCAGAGCGAGGCGCTGGCCATTATCTCCGGCCACTATGAAACGGGCGAGCCACTGCCGCAAGATTTACTGGATAAAATGCTGGCGGCGAAAAACTTCCAGTCGGCGATGTTTTTAGTGCGTCAGCTTGAATTTGCGCTGTTTGATTTTCGTCTGCACGCCGAATATGACCCGGCACAGGGCGGCCGCGTACAGCAACTGCTGGATGAAGTGCGCAATGAAGTGTCGGTCATTATTCCACCGCGCTTTAACCGTTTTCAACACGGCTTTAGCCATATTTTTGCCGGTGGTTATGCGGCAGGTTATTACAGCTACCTGTGGGCAGAAGTATTGTCTGCTGATGCCTTTGGCCGCTTTGAAGAAGAGGGCATTTTTAACACCGACACCGGACGAGATTTTCTGCGCTGTATTTTAGAGCGCGGCGGCAGTGCCGAGCCGATGGAGTTGTTTAAAGCCTTCCGGGGCCGTGAGCCGAGTAACGAAGCGTTATTGCGCCATATGGGCATTGCGGGTTAACAATTCATTGCCAATTCAGCCAGGCTCTGCCAAGCTGACACTGAATGACAGGAGGTGTTATGCACGGTAAGACAGTGTTAGTGTTAGCCGCCAGTTTGCTGCTGGCAGCTTGCCAGCAAGGCCAGGCCAATTCTGGGGAAACCACACAGCGGGTGGCGCCAGAGCCCGTGGTAGAGCCGATTGACCCGGTTAAGGATCCGGTGGCGGCAGTTAAAGCGAGGAAACAACTGATGGCCGGTGAAGACAATATCAATGCGATGCGTGCTGAGATTATGGCGCTGGTGGGCGAAGCCAAAGCCGATAACGTCGCCCAGTGTCGGGTAGTGGGCTTTGGCAGCAAGCCGTGTGGCGGGCCATCGAGCTATATTGCCGTGTCGATAAAAGATTTGGATGAACAACATATCATGGCACTGATAGGCAAATATAATGCTGCAGTAAAAGCTGAAAACGAGCGGCTGGGGCTGATGTCTAACTGCGCGGTGGTGCCCAAACCGGCTGTGGTGTTAAAAGACGGTGTCTGCACTTTGCAAACCGGCGGTGAAAGCGCCGAGTATTAATTAACAGTCGGCTAACTAGCCTAAACCACAGGGCAGCAGGTAAACTGTTGCCCTGTTCTTTTTTCAGGTGTTTTCGTGAGTACTGCAGAACCTTTCCAGCGGATTTATCAGCGCGCCTGCGAGCGCAAAGGCGGCGCACGTGCCTTAGAAGCGCTGTTAACCCCTACTGTCAGCGATGAGAAAATTGCCGCTTTGCCGGATAATCTGTTACTGGGTGAACTGACCAAGAAGGTGTTTCAGTCGGGCTTTGTCTGGCGCGTAGTGCGGCAGAAATGGCCGGGTTTCTGTGACGTGTTTTTCGATTTTGACATCGAAAAAATGCTGCTGATGAGCGACGAGATGCTCGAAGCCAAAGCGCGCGATGAGCGTATTATCCGTAACGCCGCCAAGGTATTTACCATTCGCCACAATGCCATGATGATAGACGATATAGCGCGCAAACACGGCAGCTTTGCCCGCTTTATCGCCAACTGGCCCGCCAGCGATATTATTGGCCTGTGGGCCTATTTAAAGCAGCACGGTGAGCGGTTAGGCGGCAATACCGGGCCTTATGCGCTTCGCGCCATTGGTAAAGATACCTTTATTTTAAGTGCTGACGTGGAAGCTTACTTACGTGCCACCAAGGTGTTTGACGGCGGCTTAACCAGCAAACGCAGCCTTAGCCAAATTCAGCAACAGTTTAACCTGTGGCAGCAGCAATCGGGTCGCAGCCTGACGCATATCAGCCAGATTATTGCGCTAAGCGTGGGCGAGAATATCGTTGGGATGCAGCGTTAACAACTTTGGCGCTTCTATTGTAACTATTAGTTACATTTGATTTGGCTTTGTTGCTTTTAAGTATTACCCTGGCACGGGTACAGCATGATAGTTTAAGTGGAATTTTTCACGGAGAATCATCATGCTAACAATAAAAGGGTTAAGCAAAACCTATACTAATGGCGTAAAAGCCTTAAACGATATTACCTTAACCATTCCCAAAGGTATGTTCGGTTTATTGGGGCCTAATGGCGCCGGTAAGTCTTCGCTAATGCGCACTATTGCCACTTTGCAGCAACCTGACTCAGGGCATATTCAGTTTAACGATATAGATGTGTTAAGCGACCCGCAGGCTCTGCGCAAAACCCTAGGGTACTTGCCCCAAGACTTTAATGTGTACCCCAGAATCAGTGCCGCTGATTTGTTAGATCATTTGGCGGTGTTAAAAGGATTTAACAGCAAAAAACAGCGCAAAGAATTGGTTGATGGCCTGCTGGCACACACCAATTTATATCAGCATCGCGATAAAGCAGTAAGTGGTTTTTCGGGCGGTATGCGCCAACGTTTTGGTATTGCGCAGGCGCTGTTAGGTGATCCTGATTTACTGATTGTCGATGAACCCACTGCAGGATTAGATCCTGAAGAGCGCAACCGCTTTCATAATTTGCTGGTCAGCCTGGGTGAGCAAAAAGTGATAATCTTATCTACCCACATTGTTGAGGATGTTGCCGAGTTGTGTCCTGCCATGGCGGTGCTGGCAGGAGGACAAATTGTACAGCAAGGCAACCCGCTTACGCTGATTGACAGTTTGCAGGGCAAAATTTGGCATAAAACGGTGTCTGCTGCTGAGGCCACTGAGCTTGAGCAGCAATTACCGGTGATCGCTAAACGGTTATTGGCCGGGCGTACTGTGCTGCATGTGTATGCGCAGCAGCAGCCAGAAGGCTTTACTGCCGCGGTGCCTGGTTTAGAAGATGTGTATTTTTCCACCTTGTCTGCCCACAGACAAAAACACGCATAGGGAGGCGGTATGTTTAGCTCTATGCTGCGTTTTGAGCTGCGCTACTTTTTGCGGCAGCCCTCATTTTATGTTGTTAGTTTGCTGTTGTTTCTCATCAGTTTTTTTTCGGTGACCTCTGACAATATTATTATTGGCGGCGGTGGCGAAGTGTTTAAAAACAGCCCCTATGCCATTGCCCAAACCTTATTAATTTTAAGCATCTTTGCCATGTTCCTGGTGGTGAACTTTGTCGGCAGTGCCGCGGTGCGCAATGCGCAGCACCGTATGGAAGAGCTGCTATATACCAAGCCGTTGCCAGCATTTAGTTATCAATTCGGGCGGTTTTTTGGCAGTTATCTTGTGGTTGTGCTGGTGTATGCTGCGGTGCCGCTGGGGATGTTTATCGGCAGTTTCATGCCCTGGATTGATACCAGCCGGTTTGGTGACACCGCCCTGCACATTTACCTGTACCATTTTGTACTGTTGTCGATGCCAGGCTTGTTTGTGTTATCGGCTCTGTTTTACGCCGCTGCCGTGCGGTTTCGCTCGTTAATGCCGCTGTACCTTATCGCAGTGGTATTGTTGGTGTTGTATATGGTGTCAGGCAGTTTTGCCAGTTTACCTGAATACCGCAACCTTGCCGCACTGATGGACCCCTTTGGGCTTCGAACCTTTGCTGATGTGACTCGGTATTGGACTATTCAGGAAAAAAATACGCAGCTGGTTGCGCTAACGGGTGTCCTGCTGCAAAACCGTGGCTTGTGGTTATTGGTCGCCTTGGGGCTGTTGGCCGCGTCTGGGTTATTCCGCCTACCCAGCTTGCAGGCGCGTGATGCAAAAAAGCCCAAACGGGCAAAAGCAAACACAGCACCGCAGATGGCGATTGCGCAGCTACAGCAAAAATCAAATGCTGCTGGCAATATCAGTGCCCTGTGGGCGCGTATTCGCTTTGAGATGCGTCAGGTGTTATGGACAGCACCCTTTTTTATTCTTGCACTCATTTCACTGGCCCAGCTTATCGGCCCGCTGTTTGCCGACATGGAGTGGTATGGCACCTCTAATTGGCCGGTCACTCAGCTGATGGTTGAACACATCTCGGGTGCACTTAGTTTGCTGTTAATCATTGTGATTGTATATTACAGCGCTGAGGTGGTGTGGCGTGAACGTAACTCAGGTATGGGCGATATTATTGATACGATGCCAGTACATAACCTGACGTTCTGGTTAGCTAAGTTATTGGCTGTTGGTGCAGTAATGGTGTTGCTGTTTGTGCTGGGTATGCTGTGTACCATGGTGTATCAGGTACTAAAAGGTATCACTGATGTGGAGTTTAGCCAGTATGTCATCCGCTTGGGGTTTCAAACCTGGCTGCCTATGTTACTCACCGTTGTGTTGGCGTTTTTTCTGCAGGTTATAAGCCCGAATAAGTTTGTCGGTATGGGCTTATTTGTCGGCTACTATTTGTTGTCGTTGGTGCTGGCAAACTGGGGCTTCGGTCATAGTTTGTTTAATTTTGCCAGCTCGCCAGGGGTAGGCTTCTCTGACTTAAACCAATACGGGCCTAATTTGCTAAGCCACAGCGTGTATATGTTGTATTGGGGTGCCATTTCGCTGGTGTTGTTTACGCTAGGCTACGGCTTGTACCACCGAGGGCCAATGCAAAGCCTGAAACACCGTCTGCGTAAGCTGGGATATCACCTCGGAGCAGCAGGTAAAGCCACCATCGCGTTGTCGGTATTGCTGGCTGTTGGTAGTGGCGGGTTTTTATATCATCAAACCATGCACTTAAATACCTATCAGACCGATGATCAGCGCCGTGATTTACAAGCGGATTATGAGAAGCAGTTCAAGGCTTATACAGATTTACCCATATTAGTTACTACGGAAGTGGATGCTGATATTGACCTGTATCCGTCACAGCAAAGAGTTGCTGCAACGGTCCGTTTACGCTGGCAAAACAAGGCGGCACAACCAATTGAAAAAGTGTTGGTGAACTGGCCAGAGCATACTGAGCAAATGCAGATCCGTATAGACGGCGCATCGTTGTCGCCCCGCGATGAAACCTTTCGTACCAGTTGGCTAAGCTTTGAACCAGCAATTGCCCCTGGCCAAATTGTTGACGGTGAGATTACGCTGGTACGCCAGTCTGTTGGCATTAAAGAAACTAATTTCGACAGCAGCGTGGTCGAGAATGGTACTTTTATCAACAATGCTGCATTGTTGCCAGCCTTTGGCTATCAGGAAGGGTACGAATTACAAGACCGTCATGAGCGCCAGAAGCGTAACCTGGAACCGAATGCGCGTGCCAATTCGCTTGAAGACAGCGAGTTTTACCGGCAAAACTTTTTTGGCCCCGATGGCGATTTTATAAAATTTGCTGCTACGGTCTCAACGGAAGCAGATCAAGTTGCCATTACGCCGGGGTATTTGCAGCGGCAGTGGCAACAGGATGGGCGGCAGTACTTCCGCTATGAAATGGACCAACCTATGGTGAACTTTTATTCGATATCATCTGGGCGTTATGCGGTGAAACGCGAAATGCATCAGGGTATTGCAATAGAGGTGTATTATCATCCGACCCACGAGTGGAACGTACCACGTATGATGGAATCGGTTCGTGACTCTTTGGATTACTTCACGGCCGCGTTTGGCCCTTACCAGCATAAACAAATGCGCATTATCGAGTTTCCGGGGTACCGTCGTTTTGCGCAAAGTTTTGCCAATACAGTACCTTATTCAGAGCGTATCGGCTTTATCACTGACCTGCGTAACCCTGATAATATTGACCCGGTGTATTATGTTACGGCGCACGAAGTTGCTCACCAATGGTGGGGGCATCAGGTGGGCGCCGCCGACGTGCAAGGCAGTGCCGTAATTTCTGAAAGCTTGTCGCAGTATGCTGCACTGATGGTAATGCAGCATAAGTATGGCGCCGACAAAATTCGTAAATTTATGAAATACGAGTTGGACAGGTACCTGCAGGGGCGGGCTGCGGAGCGCATTGCTGAAATGCCTTTGTTGCGAGCCGAAAACCAAAGTTACATCCATTATCAAAAAGGGTCTGTTGTGATGATGGCGATTAAAGACTTATTGGGTGAGGCGCGGTTAAACGCAAAGTTAAGGGCGTTCAATGATCGTTATCGCTTTCGTAATGATCCCTATCCCACAACGCTGGATTTGGTAGATTACCTTACGCGGGAAACTACAGCAGAGGAAGCGGCATTTATTCGTGATCAGTTTGAACACATTACGCTGTATGACTTGCGTTTGACACAGGCTGATGTGACACCGTTAGACAGCGGAGCCTACCGGGTAACACTTCAAATTTATGCCGATAAACTGTTGGCCGACGAACGTGGTAACCAGCAAAGTACACCCATGCAGCAATGGGTTAATATTGGCTTATTCAACACAGACCCCGATAAGCTGAGCGGGCAAGGTGGACAGCGTTATTTGCAGCGACACTTGATTAGCACGGGTGAAAACACCGTGGTGATTGAGATAGACGAACGCCCTGAATATGCCGGTGTTGACCCCTATGTTAATTTGATTGACCGTGACAGCGCCGATAATATTCGGCGAATTACAGCTAATTAACCGCGTTCGCTAGCATTACAGGCAGGGGCACAGTTACACTGTGCTCCTGTTTTTTTGGATGCTCAATCATGTTGCCTCTTGTTACCACATCAGAAACCGATAAGGCGTTATATGAGCCATTGTGCACACACTATGCTTTAACCGCTACGGATGTCGCTTCGGGCTGGCATTTAACCTTTGCTAATGATGCACTGGTGCTGCGCCACAGCGATTTACCCAAGCAGGGCGATATTCTGGTGGATTTTGCCAGTGGCGCCGCCAGTTATCGCCGTCTACACGGTGGTGGTAAAAACGAAGCCATTGCCAAAGCCTGCGGCCTGAATAAAAAGCGCGACCTTAGTGTACTGGATGCTACCGCCGGTTTAGGCCGTGATGCGTTTGTATTAGCCAGTTTAGGTGCTAAGGTAATCCTTGTTGAGCGTAACCCTGTGGTCGCTGCGTTGCTGCACGATGGTTTGCGCCGCGCCGCACACCATAAAGGGCTAAACTGGCTAAATGAACGTATGCAATTATGCTTTGCCAGTGCGACAGACGCGCTAAGCGTGCAAGCGCCGGTTGATGTGGTGTATTTAGATCCGATGTTTCCGCCACGCGATAAAAGTGCGCTGGTGAAAAAAGAAATGCGCGCCTTTCATGATGTCGTGGGCAGTGATACTGATGCCGATGCGCTGCTGGCACCAGCGCTGCAGCTGGCACAAAAACGGGTGGTAGTAAAACGGCCGGGCTATGCCGACTTTTTGGCACAACAAACACCGACCTTGTCGGTAACAGGGAAAAACAACCGTTTTGATGTCTATGTGATAGCGGCCATCTAATGATATTTAATAAATAACGACACCTTTAATAACTAACGAAACTCGTGGGGAGACCAAGATGATTAAAGTCGGCGATAAACTGCCTGAAGTGAGCTTTTCGCAGCTGACTAAAGAAGGCGTAATGAACCCAACCACCAGCCAGGTGTTTGCCAATAAAAAGGTGGTGCTGTTTGCCGTGCCGGGTGCTTTTACACCCACCTGCTCTGCTGCGCATTTGCCGGGCTACATTACCCTGGCTGACCAAATTAAAGCCAAGGGTATTGATGCCATTATCTGTACCGCAGTAAACGATGCGTTTGTAATGAATGCCTGGGCCAAAAGCCAGAACGCTGAAGAAATTGTGTTTTTAGCCGACGGCGGCGCGGCCTTTCATAAAGCCATTGGCCTGACCATGGAAACCGGTGACTTTGGTGGTACCCGCTCACAGCGCTATGCGATGATCGTCGAAAACGGTGTGGTAACACTGTTAAATGTTGAAGCGCCAAAAACCTTTGAAGTCAGTAAAGCAGAAGTTATTTTAGCTGCGCTGTAAGCGGCGCAGCGATTAGCGTTTTAGCCACTGCTCTATTTTATGCAACACTCTGAGTAGCGGGTAAGCATTTACTGCACTGTATTGAAACGGGCGTTTAACCTTCGGGTCAATACAGTGTAAAAACTGCTCTGCCACCGGCAGTACCTCAGGGTTTCGCTGTAATAGCTGTTGCAGCTGTGTCTGGTTTAGCGGTAAAAAAGATTTTGGTTGCTCGCCAGACCAGCGCTGCGCCAGGGTAACGGCATAGCTTTTGCGCTTACCACGATAAACCGGGACTTGCGGTAAAAACATCACAAAAGGATGCAGCATAAAGCCCATGGCGCCAAATTGCTGCTGTGCCTGCACCGCATTAGTCACTTCACTGTCACTGAACTGCCAGCTGTACTGGCGTAACCTGTCGACATGCGCAATCACCACGTCGGCGTAACTTAAGCCTCTTGGATGTTTCTTTGTAGGGTAGTGACGAAAGTAGACGGGAAACTCAGCTGATAGCTGCGTTATACGTTTATCCCGGCTTGTACGCTGACCTTTTAAAAAAACCGGGTTGAGAAATGCCGCCTGGGTAAAGGTATCAAAATACTGTGTAATGTACTGATTGTCTTCGTCGCGTAGCGGCCTGACCAGCTGCATATCATCTTGAATAAACAACAGGTATTCACCTTGCGCAGCCACATCAAGCGCCCACTGCATATTGGCATACAGGCCACCGTGACGTTGTGAACTGTGTGTATCGGGCTGGTATAAGTTGATCGTGGCCGGTAATGCCGCCAATACTTGCTTAGTTGCTTCGTCATTGCTGTTATCGTCAAATACACTCAGCCGACACTGCGGCGCGTACTGCAGCACCGAATTAATGCAGTTTTGTAGAAAAGCGCCGCGGTTATAGGAAAATATACAAATATGTATCATGCTGCACTCAACGATTAAACAGTGCCGATTTTAGCCGGCGAATAGTTTTACGCACCACAGATAGCTGGCTGTCTTGCTGATAGCGGCCTTTCTCTGCATGGCGGATAAACAGCACGTTAGGTACTGTTATCGGTGTGCCCTGGGTGCCCAATAACCAGCGAAAAGCCCGGTCTTCATAACACTTGCTCCAGCTCGGCATGGTTTTCTGGTACACCTTCAAACTGTCACAGTAGCCACAGGCTCTGGCCACATCGCCGTGAGCAATTTGGATGGGGCCGGTAGCACGGCTAAATTCCCGTACCGTAAACTGGCTGACATCGATATCCATTACCGCTGGCTCTGATCGCGCTCTGGCAATCAGTGGGTCGTCTTTGGCAAGTAAACTGGTGACCAGCATTTTTTGGGGGTACACCAGCAACTCTTGCCTGTTTTCCAGCTGTTGTGCCAGCGCATCCAAGGCGCCCTGGTGAAACACCACATCGCAATCGGTAAACCAGACCCAGTCTGCCGTGCTGTTTTTAGCGGCGAAATTACGCCCTATTGCTCGGCGGAATAATTGCTCTTTTTGCAGAGCAATAAAGTTCCAGCGGACATTGGTTACTGTTTTCTGCCGGAAAAAATTCAGTAATCTTACGGTATCCGCATCTTCTTCACTGTAAAAAACCGTGTGGATCACCTGACAGTGCATGGGCGGGTAATTTACCAGTGAGCTTAGCTGATAAAGCTGAAACTCGGCGTATTTCCAGCAATGGCTAACAATTTCCACCGTGATCGGGGCCTGGGCTTTGCTCAGCTGTGTTTTATCTGGCAGTGCCTGATTAAAACGACGTCCGGAAATAATGCCTGAAGCGGCGAAGCGCAACAGAAACTCTTTAAGTGCATCAATGCGGCCAAATGGCCTGGCTGAAAGTTGGCTCATCGGAACTATACCTGCGACTGAAATGACAGCGGTAAAATGATGCCCAGTATAAAGCAGAATTACCCTTCTGTATTCATCTACCTGAGTTTTGCTATCCTAAACAACGCACTATGCTAAAATGCGCCACTGATGTGTTATTACTGATGGGCCTAAAACTTGGTTACCGTGCTGCGTTACTGCTACTCGTTGCTGATCTACCTGATACTGTTGCCAGTGTTGGCCTATTTTGTATGGCGCTCACGCAAAGACCCCGCTTACCGCCAGCGCCTTAGTGAGCGGCTGGCGTTGCAGCAGGTACCCAAGCAAGCTGTAGGCGGCATAGTGGTGCATGCTGTTTCTGTCGGTGAAGTAGTAGCCGCAACGCCGCTGATTAAAGCCTTGCAGCAGCAGTATCCGGATCTTAGGTTAACCGTAACCTGCACCACGCCCACCGGCTCCAGCCGTATCGTTAACAGCTTTGGCGACAGGGTGTATCACTGCTATTTGCCACTAGACACCCCCGGCGCCGTGCGCCGTTTTCTCACTAAATTACAGCCGCAAGCGGTTATTTTGCTGGAAACAGAACTGTGGCCGAATTTATTGCAGCAGTGTCGCCAGGCGCTTATCCCCACTGTGGTAGTAAATGCCCGTTTATCAGCCCGCTCGGCCAAAGGCTACCGCCGCTGGTACAGTTTTAGCCGGTTGGCGCTGGATAATATCAGCCTGCTATTGGCACAGGATAACGCCACCGCGCGGCGCTTTAAGGCATTAGGCTGTAAGGCCAATATTCAGGTATGCGGTAATTTAAAATACGACATGCAGCTGCCGGCGCGGCATTCTGCGCTGGTAAGCCAGTTTCAGCCGCAGTTTAGCGGCCGTCAGGTGTGGGTAGCCGGCAGCACGCACGCCGGCGAGGATGAGCTGCTGTTACAGGCGTTCCAGGCGCTTAAACCGCAATTCCCTCAGTTGTTACTCATTATCGTACCGCGCCACCCGGAGCGTTTTGACACTGTGGCGCAGCTGATAAGTCAGGCCGGTCTGAGTTACCTACGCCGCAGTAGTGGCCAGCAGGTTACCCGACAGCATGATGTGATGTTAGCCGATACGATGGGCGAGCTGTTGGCCTGGTATCAACTGGCTGATGTGGTGTTTATTGGCGGCAGTTTAATCGCGCGCGGTGGACATAACCCGCTGGAGGCAATGTACTTTGCCAAGCCCATTCAAAGCGGCCGCCATGTATTTAATTTTGCCACGGCATATCAGTGGCTGGAGAGAGCGCAAGCGCTGAACTGGGTAGCGGATGTGCCTTCACTGGTGCACAGCACCGCACAACTGCTGAACAACACGACACTGGCGCAGCAGCAGGGTAATAAAGCCCAGGCGTTGTATCAGTGCCACAGTGGCGCCAGTCAGCGAATGTGCCAGGCGATTGCGGCTTATCTGGGGGAGGGGGTTGACGATTTTGCGGTTGTGACCACAGGCGATGGTATCAGCTGGTATCAGCGTCAGGCCTTTACAACGCCTGCGCAGTTAGATTTTTCCCCACAGCACTGGCAACAGCAACAAGCGGTGATTGGTCAGTCGCAGGGCCGAAATACGGCTTGGTTTGTGCAGCATCAACAGTACAAATTTGTGCTGCGGCATTATTACCGCGGCGGCCTGATTGGTAAGCTCGTCAAGGACAAATTCAGTTATCAAAACGTACTGCACAGCCGGGCGATGCAGGAATTCGCCCTGTTGCGCCAGCTAAGACGCTTCCAGTTGCCGGTACCGCGACCACTGGCTGCGCATTACCGCCACAGCGGCCTGTGCTATCAAAGCGATATTATGGTGGAGTTGATCCCGGGGGCACGCGATCTGGCTAGCTTGCTGGCTGCCGGTGAAACCCTTAACGAAGCTCAGTGGCAGCAGCTTGGCAGCCTGATAGCCCGGTTTCACCGGCATGGCGTTTATCACTCTGATCTGAATTGCCATAATATTCTGCTTGATAGCGCCGGTTGTTTTTGGCTGATTGATTTTGATAAATGCGCACTGCGCGCTGCGGGCAGTTGGCAGCAAGATAATCTGGCACGCTTGCTAAGGTCTTTACACAAAGAGCGTGGTTTGCAACCCGGCTTTGGCTGGCAGCCTGAGCACTGGCCGTGGTTGTTGGCGGGTTATCAGCAGCAGTTTGCCGGCTAAAAGCGGTAACTTATCGCAGTTTTTGCGCTTTTATTCACGCTCTGTTCACTTTATATCGCGCTTTCGCCCTTGGTGTCGCCGCCGTTCTTTGATATAACATCATCTAACGGAGGGGCATCTATGCGGCTAAATAGAATAATAACAAGCTTAATGCTAACCAGCTTTGTGTTGGCAGCGCAGCCACAACAGCAAATGGAAGCAGCCAAGGCAGCTTATCAGCAGGGCGATTACGTAAAAGCCGCTGAGCTGTGGCAGGCACTGGCATTAGACGGCAATACCACCGCGCAGTTTGAATTGGCTAAATTGTATTCGCTGGGGCACGGCGTGGAGCAGGATGCGCTGCAAGCCGCTTACTGGCTTGAACAGGCAGCCTCGAACAGTACAGATTTCGCTGAATCGGCCCGGGCCAGGCAGGATATCGTGCAGGGCGTCGCCGAGCTACGTGAGGCAGAGCAACGTGAAGCAGAGCAACGTGAAGCCCAGGCTGCGCAGCGCCCTGAAGCCGTGATAGCGGCAGCTGACGATATGTCTGCAACAGCCGTGGCCACAACGGCAGCCGCTGAAACCAGCACAACAGCAACCACAGCTGTTACGCCTGTCGGTCAGACCGGCGTATTGGCGGTAAAGGCACCAGAGCTGCCGGTATTGGCTGCTGCAGAGGCTAAATTCGATACTGGACTGCGAGCGTTTAGCCGGCAGAGTTATGCCGAGGCCTACAGCCATTGGTATCCGCTGGCGCAGGCTGGTGTGGCGGATGCGCAGTTTAATTTAGCGGCGCTTTACGCCAATGGTCATGGTGTCGCAGTAGACGACAGTGCCGCTACAGCCTGGTTTAACGCCGCTGCCGAACAGGGTATGGCGCAAGCTCAGTATCAGCTGGCGCTGGCCCATGCTACTGGTAAAGGTGTGGCACAGGATGATGCGTTGGCGGTGTACTGGTACCAAAAAGCCGCCGCGCAGCAACATGTGCTGGCGCAGTACAACCTGGGTTTTATGTATGCTAATGGTCGTGGTGTTACCCAGGATGAAGCTAGTGCTTTACTATGGTACGAGCGGGCAGCAGAGCAGGGGGATGTTGACGCGCAATATATTGTCGCTGGTCGGTATCAAACAGGGCGCGGCGCTGCGGTAGACATCAATAAAGCCATTGGCTGGTATCAGCGGGCGTTGGAGCAGGGGCATAACCGTGCAGGCTACCAGCTGGCACAGTTTTATTTAACCGGACAGGGCGTCAGTAAAAATGAAAGTCGGGCCTTTGATTTATACAACCGTGCCGCTTCGCAAGGTGTTATAGAAGCGCAGCGCGAGCTGGGCATTAGTTATTCGCAGGGGCGTGGTGTGCGTGCGAATGACAGCAAAGCCGTCGAGTTTTTACAGCTCGCTTGTGACAAGCAGGATCTTTCGGCTTGTTATCATTTGGCGCTACATATACTGGAAGGGCGCGGCATTAAAGCTGATGCGGTAAAAGGCGCGCAGTTGTTACAGCGTGCCGCAACAGAGGGTAATAGCGAGGCGCAATTCCGTTTAGGCGTGATGTTAAGCCAGGGACAGGGTGTTGCTGTGGATGAAAGTGCGGCTTTTGGCTGGTTACTCAAAGCAGCGCAGCAGGGCCATGCAGAAGCGCAATATCTGACTGCGCTGCGTTTGGCCAACGGTACCGGCACGGCACAAAATGATGTTGAAGCGGTAAAGTGGTATCGGGCCGCTGCTGAGCAAGGTGTGTTGTATGCACAGTATAACCTGGGCTTTATGTACGGTGCAGGCCGTGGTGTGGCACAAGATGATGAAAAAGCGCTGTACTGGTATACCAAGGTGGCTGAACAGGGCGATGCTGACGCGCAGTTTAATCTGGGGTTACGTTACGAGACTGGCCGAGGCGTAAGGCAAGATGATCGCCAAGCGGTAGCCTGGTATCAAAAAGCTGCTGAGCAAAATCATCTGCGTGCCATCGCGCATTTAGGCTATATGTACGAAAAAGGCTATGGCGTAAGCCTGGATGAAAAACGGGCTTTGGATTTGTATCAACAGTCATTATCAGCCAAGGTGCCACGTGCACTTACCGCATTGGGGCTGTTTTATAAAAACGGCCGGCTGGTTAAAGCTGATGATAAACGTGCGGTAGAACTGTTTGCGCAAGCGGCAGAGCAGGGCTATGCCAATGCCCAGTACAACTTAGGCTGGATGTATGAATATGGCCGCGGTGTGGCAAAAGACTTGGTAAAAGCACGCGATCTGTATCAACTGGCGGCCGAACAAAGTGAGCCATTGGCGCAGGCACAGCTTAGCCGGTTACTTAATCCTTAATAAGGTGGTTCGCTAATAAAAAGGCCCGCTAAATGCTGGCCTTTTGCAATCTACAAGATGTTAAGGTTTATATTCCGCTACCAGTGTTACACCACTAAAGGTGCTGTAGGCACGGATACTGATATGGTAAGTCGCTGCCTGCGGATTGGTAAAGGCACAGCTCTCGTTATTACCTGTACGGTATGGCCGGCAGTCGTAGCTGCTGGTAGTAGGCTGAGCGCCGCGGCGCACATATAAATCGCCATCACCTGTACCGCCTGACATAGTAACGTTCAAAGAACCCATACCTGCAGGTACCGTCAGCGTGTAATGCAGCCAGTTGCCAGTCGTTGCAGTCAGGTTGTTCAGTGTGCCGCCACCGCCTGTGCTACCGCCGCCAGCGGGTGCCGTGTAGTCCGCTGTAAGTGACACGCCTGAATAGGCACTGTAAGCATTTAACATCACATGGTAGGTACCGGCCTGAGGCGTGGCAAAACTGCAGCTTTCGGTATTGCCGGTACGGTATGGCCGGCAGTCGTAGCTTGAGCTGGTCGGTGCACTGCCAAATCTCACGTACATATCAGCATCACCGCTACCACCTGCCATATTGAAGGTCAGATTAGTGGCGCCGGCAGGTACAGTAATGGTGTACAAGGTATTGCTGCCTGTACTACCTGACAGATTCGTTTTGGCAACGCCTTTTTCCAGCACATTGGTGCCTGGTGTGCCGCCACCGCCTGAGCCCATCGCATTAAGTACCGCTGCGTTGGCATCAACAATACCGGTACCACAGCCGCTACAGCTAGCCGGAAAGCTGCGGGCAGTTGATTTTAAAATTTGCTCAATCTGATCCGGTGTTGCGCTAGGTTTCACTTGTTTAATCAGCGCAGCCACGCCGGCCACATGGGGGGCAGCCATAGAGGTGCCCTGACTGTAACCATAGCTGTCGCTGCCTGGCGTGGTCGTGCCGGTATTGTAGGTCGATAATACGCCGTTTGGATCATTGGCCGAGTTCATCGCGCCGCCCGGTGCGGCAACGTCTACTGAAGTGCCGTAGTTTGAGTAGTACGCCCGGCCACCATTACGGCCGGTTGAGGCTACGTTGACGACGCCAGCACAGTTACCCGGGTTGAAGTTATTGGCGTTGCTGTTGTCATTACCTGCGGCAATTACTACCACGGCGCCGTTATTGCGGGCAATGTTAATGGCATTTTGTGTAGTGGAAGAACAGGCACCGCTGCCACCTAAGCTCATGTTAATGACTGACGCCGGGTTAGCATTTGCCGGCACGCCAGAAACTGTACCACCGGCAGCCCAGATAATGCCGTCGGCGATATCCGAGGTATAACCACCGCATTTACCCAGCACCCGCACCGGTACGATTTTGGCGTTGTACGCTACACCGGCCACACCGTTGTTGTTGTTGGTTACTGCTGCAATGGTGCCTGCGACATGGGTGCCATGCCAGCTTGACCCCTGGAATGACGGCGGGTAACCATTGCCACATTCACCGGCATTGGTCCAGTCACCCGGATCACGGGCATCGCTGTCGCGGCCGTTGCCATCGTTACCGACAAAGCTGTCAGAGATCATGTCATAACCAGGCAGGATGTTGGCATTTAAGTCAGCATGTGGCCGGTAGCCGGTGTCCAGCACGGCAACCACCACACCTTGGCCGGTGGCGTTATCCCAGGCGGCAGGGGCACGTAAACCACCGGTGGCTTCATAGTAGTGCCACTGGCTGCTGTATTGGGTGTCGTTTGGCGTGGCGGTAGCACGCAGCATAACGTCTTCTTCTACGCGTTCTACTTCGTCATCCTGTGCTAACAGCTCCAGCATACGCTGAGTTTCTTTTTTCGACAGTTTGCGCTCTGCACGGAACACCGCATGTTTATCCAGTGCTAAACCACGGACAAAACGCATGTTCTCACCGGCACGGCTACTAAAGCGCTGGGCTTTTTCTGCCATACGCTGCGCTTTTATTTGCTGGCCCACGCTTTGTGGCAGTGCACTACTGATATTGGCACCGGCAGTTTCTTTATATTTGATAATAAAACGCGTCGCCGGGCCGTCAGCTTGCTCGGCATTATCGTTTGCATGTACCTGGGTTGTAAAAACAGCAGCAGGCAGGCAAAGCGCCGCCAATGCCGTTAGGCGAAAAGAGGAGTGTTTCATAATAATTAGTTACCTGGGGTTATGATTATTTATTGTTGTACACAGCCTGTCTGGATAGCTGCTGTCCGATTTTTAACCTGTTGCGCTGACCATGTAAACCCGGCGTAAAAGTGTCGTTTTTCTTTAGCAGGAACTAATGTAAATCGTTGTTCCGGAAAAAGGACTATTTGCAGAAAAAGGATTTCATCTCACTGTCATCTAACCGTGATATCGGCTGACATGTGTTACATTTAGATACAAATGTAATTTATTGTAATTGGCTATAAGTTATTCAAAAAAGAAATATGTAGGGTTTGTCTTAAGCTGAAAGCACAACAGCATTGCATGCCGCGGGCGTGTACAGGACAATAGCGGCTTCAGAAACAATAGGCAGGCGGCAGACAATGCAGCAGTGGGATGTAATCGTAATAGGCGCTGGTGCAGCCGGGTTAATGTGCGCTATCGAAGCCGGTAAGCGTGGCCGCAAAGTGCTGGTGTTGGATAACGGCAAGCGGGTAGGCCGAAAAATTTTAATGTCGGGCGGTGGCCGCTGTAACTTTACCAACATGTATGCCGGACCAGAAAACTTCTTGTCGCAAAACAAACACTTTTGCAAGTCGGCGTTAAGCCGTTACACCCAGTGGGACTTTATCGCCCTGGTGCAAAAGCATGGCATTCCTTACCACGAGAAAACCCTGGGCCAGCTGTTTTGTGACAATAGCGCTAAAGACATTGTTGATATGCTGCTGGCAGAAGCCAAAGCCGCGAATGTACAGATTGCGTTGCAGCAAAATATCACCGCGGTTAGCGTTGCCGATGGCCAGTATACGGTTACCACGTCAGAGCTACACCGGCAATGCCACAGCCTAGTGGTCGCCAGCGGTGGTTTAAGTTTGCCGAATTTAGGCGCTACGGCTTTTGGTTTTCAGTTAGCCGAGCAGTTTGGCTTAAAAGTGCTGCCACTGCGCGCTGCATTAGTGCCGCTAACCTGGCAACCAAATGATAAAGCGGTGTTTGAAGAGATCAGTGGGGTATCATTGCCGGTAACCGCCGAAGCTAATGGCACCGTTTTCCCGGAAGATATGTTGTTCACCCACCGTGGCTTGAGCGGGCCGGCGATATTGCAAATCTCCAGCTACTGGCAACCGGGTGATGAGGTGACAGTGAATATGTCGCCGCAAACAGAGATTACTGAGTTTCTGCAAACTCAGCAGCAGGCGCATCCGGAGCAGGAGCTGAAAACCGCATTGGCGAAGTTACTGCCAAAACGTTTGGTAGAAAAGCTGATTGAGATTAACGCGATTCATAATCAACCACTAAAAGCACTGCACAGCAAAAGCATTGGCCAGATTGCGAATGCACTGCACCGCTATATCTTTAAACCGAATGGTACTGAAGGCTACCGTACTGCTGAGGTAACTATCGGTGGTGTCGATACCGATTATTTATCGTCAAAAACCATGGAAGCGAAACAGCAGCCGGGTTTGTATTTTATCGGCGAAGTGGTCGACGTGACCGGCTGGCTGGGGGGGTATAACTTCCAGTGGGCCTGGGCCAGCGGTTGGGTCGCCGGGCAGTATTGCTAAAGGTATACCATGAAAAAACTCTCCAAAGTTCAACTGAAACAACAGGCCGCGGTGTTAGATGCGGTGACGATGCTGGAGCAACAGGCACTGGCTGATGTGCCCGGCGTGGTGCAGGCCTGGTTTAGTCTGGAATATGAAGCCTTTCCCGGCTCGTTATTAGTGCGGCTGCAGTTTGCTGAGCAAGCACTGTTAGATAACGCTCAGCCGCAGCTGCTGCAATGGCAAAAACGCCTCAGCGGCTTATTGCTAAAAAAGGGTGTGGTGTTAAAAGATATGCGTAAACATTTGGTGTTTACCTTGAATAGCCCTGAAGACTAGCCAGCCCTGATGATTAGCGCTGATAACAATAGGTTGCTTAAACCATGATGAAATACACTGTTGGCGCTTATGCTGCCTCACCAAACCAAAGCCACTGGGATGCGGCGCTTGAAACCGCCTTTTATGCCGCGCTGAAAACGCTACCCAATCTGAAAGGGCTGGAACACCCGTTTTTAGGCCGCTTACATCCGCACGACGATAACTGGTTTTTGGCCAATATCGACCCACAGTGGGATTATGTGTTTACCTGCATTCCCGGCATTATGACGGCGCTGTCGCAAAAGCCACAGTTTGGCCTGGCGTCAGAAGATGAAAGCGGCCGCCAGGCGGCGCTGGCGTTTATGCAGCAGGCCTGTGCGGCTATTGGCAAACTTAACGCGTATTTAGGCCGCCAGGCGGTAAGCGCCATTCAAATTCAAACCGCCCCGGCACAGCATCATGCCGCTTCTTCAGCCACAGCGCTCAGAGAGTCATTGCACACCATGCTGCAATGGGACTGGCAGGGGGCCCGGATCCTGATTGAACATTGCGATGCCTATGTACCCAGCCATACGCCATCAAAAGGCTTTTTAGCGCTGAGTGATGAGCTTGAAGTGTTAACAGACTTAAATGGTCAGTTGACGGCACAGCAGCTTGGAGTGGTAATTAACTGGGGCCGCTCGGTGTTTGAAACCCGCCATGTTGATGGTGCGCTTGAGCATATACAGCAGGCAAAAGCGGCAGGCTTGCTAGCTGGCCTGATGTTCTCTGGTGTGTCAGATAAAGACTCTGAATTTGGCGCCTGGCGCGACAGCCATCAGCCGCCGCAGCAAAGTGCGTTAATGCCGCTGGGTGAGCCGGGTAGCTGGCTGACTGAGCCAGCGATGCATGCGTGCCTGGCAGCCGCTGATGCAGCAAGCTTAGCGGTGTTGGGGGCAAAAATTGGCATCCGGCCGCACAGCGCCGTTATTGACCAGCGCTTGGCAACGATTAGCCAGACGCTGGCAATGCTGGATAGATTTTTTACTCCTGGTTAGACGGCGTGCGGTATTTTTCAAACCAGGCCAGCATGTATTCGACCTTTTCAATCATGCGGCTGGGTTTGTTTGAGATGCCGTGCGGTGTATTTGGGATCCGTACCAGTGCCGTGTCGATACGACGCAGTTTCAGCGCCTGATAAAACTGCTCTGACTCTGAAATAGGCGTGCGCCTGTCATCCTCACCGGTAATTAAAATGGTTGGGGTGGTCACATTACCCACCAGGCTCAGCGGCGAGCGCTGCCAGTAATGCTCAACATGCTCCCAAGGCACACCGGGGAACTGATGAAAAGTCTGGTAAGTGTAGGTATCGCCGGTCATCACCTTACTGAGCCAGTTTATAATTGGCTTTACCACAGCAGCAGCTTTAAAGCGGTCGGTTAAGCCTATGGCATAAGCGCTGGCGATACCGCCGGCCGAACCGCCGCCAATAAACAGGTTGTTCTCATCAATAAAGCCCAGCTTTAACATGGCATCCACGCCACTGTTGTGGTCAGCGAAGTCTTCCGGTGAGCTGTATTTATTGTGCAGCAGCATGGCAAAACGCTCGCCGTAAGAGGCGCTGCCACGGTGGTTATTGTAAAACACCACATAGCCCTCTTTGGCGTAGCGCTGCATCTCGGCGCTCCACTGTGGGCCATAAGCTAAATGCGGACCGCCGTGAATTTCCAGCAGCAGCGGGTATTTTTTGCTTGGGTCGAAATCCGGTGGTGTCATATACCAACCCTGAATTTCTTCACCATCAAAGGACGACTTGTAGGTAATCTCATGCACCTTGGCCAGTGCTTTGTGGCCAAGCAAATCCTCATTTAGCGCAGTTAGTACCCGGCTTTTACCTTTTTGCAATACTGCAACGTCGCTTGGGCGGTTGCTGGTGCCATGGGTGTAGGCAATCACGCCGTTGTCAGATACCGAATAGCTACCGCTTAAATAAGGTTGTGGTTGGCTCACGCCACCCAGACTGGCCGTCAGCTCTGTCAGTTTACCTTTGTCGGTTAAGCTGGCCAGTTTACGCTGACCTCTGTCATCAAACTGCACGACAAAGCTGCTGTTGGTTAGCCAGTTGGGCGCGGCTATGCTGCGGTCAAACTCAGCGGCGATATCGCTGATGCTGTTGTTGGCCAGATTAAGCACCTTCAGCTTGCTGTTGCTGTAGGGCACCAGGGCGTTGGTTTGCCACAGAAAAGCCAGCTTTTTGCCATCGGGTGAAAATACCGGTTCGCTTTCTTCGCCAGCCATAGTGGTTAACGCAGTCAGTTGTTCAGTGCGTAAATCCAGCTGGTACAGGTTGGCATCGCGGGGCTGGTACTCCCACTCGGCGTCCAAGTTGGCAGCAAAAATCAGCGCTTTGCTATCCGGCGTAAAGGTGAGGTCGCTGCCATAGTTAAAGTCGCCTTGTGTCAGTTGACGGGCACTGCCGCCGGCGGTGGGCAGAATAAAAATTTGCCGAAATTGCGGTTTTAAAAAGCCCTGGCCATCAGCCTGATAACGCACTCTGTCATACACAGTAGCACTTTCAGACCACTTAGCGCCGGCGGGTTTTGTCACCCGTTTTACTTTTTGCTGCACTTCGGCCGGTGCAGCTGGCATATTCATAGTAAAGGCCAGTTGCTTCGTATCGGGTGACCATGTCAGGTTTGCCGGGCTGTGGCGTAAATCGGACAATTTGGCGGTGCGGTTCTCGGCTAGCCAGTGTAGGTGAATTTGACGCGATCCTGAGCTGTCTGAGATAAATGCCAGCTGCGTACCATCGGGCGACCAGCGCGGCGAGCTGTAGTTAAACTGGTCGGCAAAGAGTGGCGTCTGGCTGCCCGTTTTAACATCCAGCAACCATAAGGTCTGACGGGTACTGTCGGTCATAATATCGTTGCTGGCACGCACATAGACGATTTGGCTGCCATCTGGCGATATTTGCACGTCACTGGCGTATTCCAGTGCAAAAATATCTTCTGCCTCAAAATAACGGCTGCTGGCAAAATTTGCCGGCTCAGTGCTGGCAAGCACCTTGCTGCTAAAACCTAGCAGCAAGGCAGTAGCCAGTGAAACATGGGATAACTTCAACATAGTCGCCTCAGGGTAGTTTTACGTTGTAATAAGGCTAAACTACCCCGAAGCGGCGGCGGGCTCAAAGCTATCAGCGGCAAACTGACGGTTTTGAGCGTTATGACACCCGACAGTAGCGGCTATCAGCCGGCTAAACTGTCGAAAATATGTAAAAAAGTCGGTGCCTGCGGGATGGGCAGCGACATTTTTAAACGGCGGGCAATATCCTGAGCACTGATCACACCGCGGATTTGATGGTTTTCCCGGTCAATGACCACACAGTGCTGCTCCCCGCTCGATTGCAGGGTGTTCACCACATCTGAAATACTGCAGTGCTGTAACTGTTGATAAGCCAGCGCTTTAATACGCTCGCGTGGACGCATTAAATCGGCAACGCGGATATCATCACGGCTGGCGCCAAAGGCAATATGGCGCATCATGGCCTGCTCTGACAGTTGCTCTATGGGTAATAACCCCACCAGCTCACCTGCGCGGTCTATCACCAGTTTTAGTTTGCTGTGCTCCTGCTGCATCATTTGTAATGCCACCTTAGCACTGGTGGCGGCGTCTATCATGTTAGGTTCGCTGTGCTTAAAGTCGGTTACTACGCTAAGCGCCGGAGACTGTAAGGTTGTGCCGGTAAAATCGGCTGGCTGAACTAAATGGTCAATATTTTCTACAGAATATAATGCTAACGTTTTCATATGCTAATCCTTAACCACCGGTATGCAGAGGCCTTACCGGTTTAATGTCAATAAAAGAAACAAAGTTGCTTTAAATCGATAGTGAGGGTTAAGCGATAGCAGGGGGCGCGCGTGGCTGGTTATAACTATAGGGTGTTGCAGCCAGGCTGCAGGTATTCGCAGCCTGAATGTGGCCAGCTAACGGTGGGGTGAAGACAGTAGCGCCGGGTTTTAAGCTATCCTGCGGCTCGTCGCTGCTGTTGGTTTCAATATTAAACTGATGACAGGAGCTAACGGAGGTAACGGCATAAAACTGCGTGTCGGCAAGTGGTGACAAACGGCTGTCGTGCACAGCAAAAGCCTGTGGCGTGCACCACAGGTTTAAAAACAGCAGTAAGGCAAAACTACTTAGCCAACGCATTTGCCTGTCTTACTTAAGATACGCATAGCAATACTATGTTCGCTGCCAGCTGAATTAGCAAGCGGGCGATACAGCATTATGCGATAAAAGTGGCTTTTTTATGGTCAGGCTGTTTGTGGTGGCTCGCCATTCTCTTGCGCCACTGAGTAGGTATTGCGGCCACGCTGTTTGCTGATATACAACTGTTGGTCAGCACGGTCTACAACGTCAGTTGAATAGTCGTCATCTTTATCGGCTATGGCAATACCGATGCTGATACTGAGTATACCGGCAGTGCTTTTGGGGTGGGTAATTGCCAGTGCTGCAACGTTGTGCAGCATTTTGTTGGCAACTTTGACTGCACCCTTGGCATCGGTGTCGGCAAGCAGCACGACAAATTCTTCTCCACCATAACGTGCGACATAGTCACCCGGGCGTGAACAGCTGAGTTTTAACGCCTTGGCGACGCTACGTAGGGCATCATCGCCGGCTAAATGGCCAAAGCTATCATTAAATTGTTTAAAATGGTCGATATCAATCAGCAATATGGCCAGCGGGCTTTGCTTACGTCGGTGCTGCGCAAGCTGGTTTTGCAGTTTGCTGTCAAAGTAGCGTCGGTTATAGATACCGGTTAAGCCATCCAGATAGGCCATATTGCGCAGTAAATCGGCCTGCCTTTTTAGCGTTAAATGCACTTTGACTCTATTGTGTAAAGTATTGGCATTAAACGGCTTTTGAATAAAATCGACACCGCCGACTTCCCAGCAGGCATCTTGCTCTTCCTGCTTTTGCTGGCCAGTAACAAAGATCACCGGTATATCGGCCAGCGCTTTATCGGCTTTAAGCTGACGACAGGTTTCCAGGCCATCCTGCTCTGGCATCATTACATCCAACAAAATAAGGTCTGGCAGGTTGTCACGACACACTTTGATTGCCTGCTTACCGCTGGTGGCCATCAAAATGTTGTAATCATTACCCAGCACCTGAAAAATTACCTGGATATTAATTGGTTGGTCATCTACCACTAAAATGGTGGGCTTTTGCTCGTTGTCACTCACAGCAGCCAACACTTCATCTGCCATCATTGCTACTCGTTGATTTTCTTTATTATCGTGTCCAGTATCACTGCTGCTTCGTCAAAAGCCAAGTTTAATATGGCAGTTTCTAATTTAGCGTTCAGCTCTGGTTGCTGCGCCTGCAGCAGCGAAGATAACTGTTGATACAACGGCAGTGCCGCCATATTGGCAGAGTTTAGGTGGTGTTTTAGCATAGCAATTAATGCGTTGCTATCGGTGCTAACAAGGTCCGGCACCGTCTTGGTTAAGCTGGGCTCGGGTTGTATTAACTGCAGCAGCACTGCGGCGTTGTTGCCCGCTTCCTGCAATAATTGGTGAGTGTTGTCATCCGCTTGATAATACCCCTGAGTTTGGTGCCTCAGCGCACTTTCCTTGTTAGCTGCAAAACTCGCCAGCCGGGAAAAACCTGTCGTTGCCGCTGCCCCTTTTAAACTGTGAAATAACAGTCTGGCGTCACTAAGGTTTAACTCAGCTTGTTTCAGTTTCTGCAAAATTTGGCTGATATCGCGGGCAAATTGCGTAAGTACTTTTACATAGAGTGCTGGTGAGTGCCCAAGGCGGTTACAGGCCGCCTCCAATTCAATTTGATGTCGTTGACAATACGCCAGTACTGGCGCTGCAAAGTATAAACCTTGCTTAGTCTCTTTTTTCGCATCCAAGGTGTGGCTTGCGCTGGTGTAAAGCAGCACTTTTTCAATCACCTCATCCAGCGCGAAGGGTTTGGCGATATGGTCTTGCATGCCTGCTGCGAGGCAGGACGCTTTATCGGCGGGTAGGGCGTTGGCCGTCATAGCAACAATAGGCAGCTGTTGATACTGCGGCAGTTGCCGTATACGGCGTGTGGTCTCGTAGCCATCCATACCCGGCATTTGTAAATCCATCAATACCAGATCGACGTTTGGACTGTTATGCTGAAGAATTGTTAAGGCTTCGGTACCACTGCTGGCAATCTGTATCGTGGCGCCTTGCTGTTGTAACAGTTCACTGGCAACCAACTGGTTTGTCAGGTTGTCCTCTACCAACAGCAAGCACAAGCCTTGCAGCGGTTGTTCACTCTGACTTTTGGTGTCCGCCTGCGGCAAAGCCGCCTCTGCCTGAAACAGGGTTTCTACCGCTTTTAGCATCATGTGTTGTGTAACGGGTTTAATTAAAAAACCGTCCAGATAGCGATCATAAGCAACGGCATGCTCGCTGAGTACTTCTTTGCCGAAGGCGGTTATCATTACAACCAGCGGCACTTTATTACCCTGAGACTCGCGAATATATTGTGCAAGTGCCAAACCATCCATGCCTGGCATGCGCCAGTCAACAAAGACAACATCATAGGCACTGTCGCTATGCTGGTTTTTTTTCAGTAACAGTAACGCATCTTCGGCATTTGCAGCGATACTCACCTGCCAGCCTAATGACCTGGCCATCGCCTGTAAAATGACTCGTGCGCTGTCGTTGTCATCAACAATCAGTACTTTTAACAAAGTTACACCGGCGGGTAGGCGTTGCGCTGCTGACACTGACTCTGGCTCGGCTGTGTGCAGAACAATATCAAAACTAAAGGTGCTGCCCCGGCCAGGTTCACTTGTAACCTGTATATTGCCACCCATCAAGTTCACCAGGCGCTTGCTGATGGCTAAGCCTAGCCCGGTACCACCGAAGCGGCGGCTGATGGAAGATTCTGCCTGATGAAAGCCGGTGAAAAGTGCTTGTTGCTGCTCCTTTGTCATGCCAATACCCGTATCGCTAACACTGCAACATAGGCGGAGCTGGCCATCTTGCAGTGGCTGGGTATGTATACTGATCACCACTTCGCCCTTTTCGGTGAATTTAATCGCGTTACCCGCCAGATTTAACAGCACCTGTTTGATACGAAAGCTATCACCGAGCAAATGTTCCGGTACGTCCGCGGCGATGTTGTAAAGCACTTCCAGTTCTTTTTGCTCTGAGCTGGATGAAAGGATAAGCCCCAGATCTTGCAACATCAGGGCTAAGTTAAATGGATGTGGGTCAAGTTCCAGTTTGCCAGCCTCTACTTTAGAAAAATCCAGAATATCGTTAAGTAACGTCAGCAGGGAGGTGGCCGCCCGCTGTGTTTTATCAATATAGTCGGCCTGACGTTTATCCAGATCGGTATTTGCTACCAGTTGCAACAAGCCCAATATCGCATTCATTGGCGTACGAATTTCATGGCTCATATTCGCCAAAAAGTCTGATTTTGCTCTGCTGGCTAATTCGGCTTGCTCTTTTGCCTTGGCGAGTTCTGCTTCATGTTTAAGCTGCTCGGTTAAATCAAAGGCGATACCGAGAAAGCCAACAAGCTGTCCTTGTTCATCGGTCAGGGCACTGACATTCAGTTTTACCTGAACCTTGTCGCCTGCTTTGGTTAAATAGGTCCAGCGGTTGTTGTCTGGTTTGCCCAGTCTTGCTTTGGCGACAAAGGTGTCAAAGCCAACGTTCACCTCAGTGCCAAGCTCGGTGGTCAATTTAGCGGCGTAGCGTTCAACTTCTTCTGGCAGGTGAAAAATGGCCGGCGTTTGTTTATACACCACTTCCTCAGTGCGATAACCCAATAGCTGCTCTGCGGCGGGGTTAAATGCGGTAATGGTGCCATTAATGTCGGTGGCAATAATGGCGTAACCGGCACCACTTAAAATACTGCGTTGTAAGGCGTTTACCCGTGAAATTTCGGCAGTACGCCGTTCGACCTGTTGCTCCAGTTCGGCATTGGCCTGCAACAGGGTTTGCTCGGCAATCTGCGCCAGTTCCTGCTTATGTTTTATTAATTGTGCGCGGCGCATAAGCAACAGCTGTAACAGGTAAATGCCCAGCGTTAGTAAAACACTTAGCGCCATCACCTCAACAAATAAGCTATTGCCCGAGGGCAGGTTGAGATTGGCTATAAAGCGCTGTGTTGGCGCCAGCGTGAGTTGCCACTGCCGGCCAAACAGCAACAACTGTTTTTGTTGTTGTGCTTCAGGAGCATAGCTTTCTATATCACCACGTTGGAAAAACTCAATTGGTGCCTGATCAGTAATATCGGTAATGCGCAATGACACATCATTACCTAAACCGCTAACGGTACTTAGCACTTCATTAATTAAAATAGGCGCATAACTCCAGCCAAAGAGTTGATTAAGTCGCTGCTCGGGAATGTCAGACACCTCATGGCTGGTGTACACAGGCATCAGGATAAGAAAGCCCTGCTGAGTCTGTTTATTGGCTTGCACTAGGGTGATGGGGGCCGTCAGCTGAACCTCGTTATACTTGGCTGAATCCAGTGCAGCTTTACGCCGCATCATCTCTGAGCCAATGTCCAGGCCAACGGCCTGACGATTATCCTGCTCCGGTTCAATATAGGTAATAACAAACAAGCTATTTTGGTGTGGTGTCAGCTGTTTGATCTGAAAAGGGTAGTCTGGCCGTTCAGCTGCCATCCGGGCTAAAAAAGCCGGGGTCTGCTCTGGTTCCAGCTTGGTGATTAAACCAAAGCCACGGGCACCCGGAAATTCAAGTTTATAATCACGCACACTGGTATAGGTTTGCATGTCGTTGTAACCAAAACGCTCTGGTGAGAGCGACATCACCGCACCGCGTGTACCACGCAAGCCGTACTGATACAGAGTGACCTTATCCCGTACGCCATCTGCTATCTGGTCCAGCCTTTGTGCAACCGCTTCACTGATGCGTTGATGCTGTGTTTGCTGTTGTTTTTCAACCAGCACCGTAGCAACAATGTAGCCGGCCAGCAGCAAACCAAGCGGCAGCCAAAGCGACATTAACCAGCTACGTAACGAAATTTGGGGTACTGATATCACTGACTTCATTTAGTGCCCCGATGATGCGGTATTTGGCAAATAAGGCGCCAGGAGATCGGCAGCAGCGCTAAAGTTAAGCTCTGAAACCAACAGTCTGAGCTGCTGTGCAATGTCTGAAGGCAAACGCTGGTTCAGGGCAGTGTGCTCAGTATTTATCACAGTAACAGCCTGCATATTTTGTTGTTTCAGCATAGTGTAAAGCTGTTGTAAATCAATGCGGTTATGCGGGGAGCTCGCCATTGAGGCAGGCTGAGGTAACGCTAAGCGGATTGCATCACAGGTTTGTCGCAACGCAGCAATCACCTGCGTTAAGCTTGTTTCATCAAAATCGGCTTGTTCTTCCAGCGCATGCTCCAGTGCGCGGCAGCGCTCTGCCAGTAGCTCTGCCCCCAGAGTAGCATAACCGCCACGAAGTTTGTGCAGTGCCTGCAGCAGCGGCTCCCGTTGCTGCTGCCGCGCGTATTGTTGCAGCTGCTCAATCGTATCGTCTGCTGATTTCAGCATGTTACGCAGCATGGTTAGTAGTGCAGCCTGATGTGTCTTTGACATGCCAAGTACAGTGTCAAATGTTGTCTTGTTAAGCACAGACATATCTATCCTTAGCCACAAAGCATTGATGAAGAGGACTTCTCTACGTTTTTATCATATTTATCCGCCGAAAATATCCGTTTTTCATACAGATTTCCAACAGAAAGTGGTCTATAACCAAGATCGGTAATTTTTGTTTGACGCCAGGCAAAGGATCCGCATGACACTCACCAAACCAAAAATTCTAATTATCGATGACCAGGTTGGTAACATTACCCTATTGAGTGAAATATTAGACGATCTGGCTGAGATATTTTTCGTTACTCAGGCAGTACAGGCGCGGGATCGTGCAATTGAGTTACAACCTGATTTAGTGTTATTAGATATTGAAATGCCAGATCTATCCGGTTTTGAAGTCTGCCAGCAGTTAAAAACACATCCGCTTACTTGCAATGTGTCTGTGATCTTTATCTCGGCTCATACTGAGCCTGAATTTGAATTTAACTCGCTGGCCTTTGGCGCTATTGATTTTATAGCCCGGCCATTTAACCGGGCTATTTGCCGGCTTAGGGTGCAAAATCATTTAACTTTGCAGCAGCAGTCCAAGGCGCTGTTGTTAAGTCAGCAGCAAATATACGCTGAAAAGCAGCGCCTGGATGTGACGTTGAATGCGATTGGCGATGCCGTTATTGCTACCGACATTGATGGTTTGGTAACGATGATGAATCCGATAGCGGAGCAAATGACCGGTTGGCGGGAAAAAGAGGCGATAGGTAAATCAATTAACGACGTGATGCATTTACGCGATGCAGAATCACGTCAGAAGGTGATTAATCCGATTTTTTTGGCATTAAAAGAGCAGCGCGTTGTAGCGATGGCCCTCAACTGTGAGTTAGTGCCACTGGGACGCGATGAAGCTATCCCGGTAGAAGACTCGGCAGCACCCATTTTCGACCACGATGGCGCATTAATTGGTGCCATTATGGTGTTTCATGACGTTAGCCAAGCCAGGGCGCTGGCAGTGAAAATGAGCTTTTTGGCAAACCATGACCAGCTTACCGGCTTGCCAAACCGGATCCTGTTGTACGACCGTATTCATCAAGCCTGCCGGCTGGCGCCAACCATAGCACGGCAGGTCGGTATTGTTTTAATCGATATTGACCAGTTTAAATACCTAAACGATTCGCTTGGCCATCAGGCTGGCGACCAACTGCTGCTGCAATTGTCGAAACGGTTACAAGGCTTGTTGCAGCCTGAAGATACCCTGGCACGGATCGGTGGCGATGAGTTTGTGCTGGTGTTGCCCGATGTTAGCCATGTTGAACAAATTAGTAATCTGACCCAGAGCATTTTACGACTCGCTCGCAAGCCGTTTCAGATTGGTGATGATAAATACTCCCTTACCGTGAGCATGGGTATCAGTTTATATCCCACAGATGCGGCAAACGAAGAGGAGTTGATGCGCCATGCAGACGTAGCACTGTATAAGGCTAAACAGGAAGGACGCAACCGCTTTTGCTTTTTTTCTGATGAGCTTGGCCAACGCATGTTGCAACGTCACCAGCAAGAGCAACAGCTGCGCGCTGCACTGAGTGATGACCGGGTTGAGCTGTTTTTTCAGCCCAAAGTATCACTGCTAAACGGTTCCGTGGTGGGTGCAGAGGCGTTGGTCAGAATTCGGCATGACGATGGCAGCTTACGTATGCCGGGAGATTTTATCCCCTTAGCCGAGGAAACGGGATTAATAGTCCCCTTGGGTAAGCGGGTATTAATACAGGCGTGCCAACAGGCCAAAGCCTGGCTACAGGCTGGTATAGCGCTGCCTGTGTCGGTAAACATTGCCGCAGCACAATTTGCCGATAACAGTTTGCTTGGTTTAATTGAACAATTACTGGCGGACTATCAGTTAGCGCCACAGTTGCTGGAGCTGGAAGTTACCGAAACTGCGCTGATCCAAAACCCCGGGCAAACAGCCAGCGTGCTTGAACGCTGCCGAGAGCTGGGCCTGAGTGTGGCAATTGATGATTTTGGCACTGGCTATTCCAGCCTGGCTTACTTAAAGCGTTTTAAAATTGATACCTTAAAAATCGATATGTCTTTTGTCAGAGAAATGCTGACAGATAAAAGCGATTATGAAATTGTCAAAACTATCGTGTCGTTGGGGCGCTCGATGAACTATCAGCTTGTTGCTGAAGGCGTTGAAACCGCCGAGCATGTAAGGCAATTATTGGCGCTTGGTTGTCCGCTCGGGCAGGGATACTATTACAGCAAACCGCTGCCCAAAGACGCGTTTATTGAGTATGTACGCCAACATCATGCCACGTTAAAGTAATGCCATACCACTTTTCAGCAACAACGCAATGAAGGATACAGCGGCAATACCGACCAGGTAATATAATACAAACCAGACAGTTCGTGGTAGCTCGGCTGTAATATGTTTCATTAATAGCCTTCCTCAAAGTCTTCTACCTTACCGCGAAAAATATGGTAACCCCACAGCGTGTAGGCGAGGATCAGCGGTAAAAAGATGACAATCCCCGGCAACATAAACCGCAGGCTGCTGTCCGGTGCTGCTGCCTGGCTAAAACTAAGGTGGGGCGGCAGTAAATACGGAAATAAGCCTACCACCAAACCGGCAAACGCCAGTAAAAACAGCGCAGCGGCCAACCAGAATGGCCGGCTTTCGTGGCGAGGGTTAATGTCGGTCGAGGTGGCAAACTGCCGCTGCACCCGGCCAAGGTCTCGAAATAACAGCCGTGCCGCCAGCACGGTGATCAAGGGTAGTAACATTAACAGCAGGCTAGGCCAGCCGCCAAACCAGCGTTCGCGTACTGCCGGCTGGCTGTATAAGGTCCACAGGCTCACCAGCAGCATTGCCAGCATGATAAACAGCAGCAAACGCTGGCCATAGCGCGCCGCTTTTTGCTGAATATCACCCCGGCTTTTCATGGTGAGATAGGTACAGCCCAGCAGGGCGTAACCTGCCATCACCGCCAGGCCAGTAAACACACTAAAGGGGCTAAGCCAGGGTAAGCCGGCCAGGTTCTGGCTGCTATATTCTATGCCTTGCACCACGGCACCCAACATCAGGCCCTGACAAAACGCGGCTACGCTGGAGCCGATGGCAAAAGCGCGGTTCCACCAGATCTTTGAGCGCTGTGATTTAAAGCGGTACTCAAAAGCCACACCACGAAAAATCAGCCCGATGAGCATCAGCATAATCGGCAGATACAACAGTGACGCCAAACTGGCATAGGCCAGCGGAAAAGCGCCAAACAAAATGACGCCGCCGAACACCAGCCAGGTTTCGTTGCCATCCCATACATGCGAGATAGAGCGCATTAAGTGGTCGTGCTCGGCATCAGTGTTAAACCAGGGGTATAGAATGCCGATACCCAGATCAAAGCCATCGAGCAATACATACATTAAAATGGCAAAGCCCAGCAGCAGAAAGTAAAACAGCGGTAAGCTTAATTGCAGTTCCATCAGTGTTGCTCCTGTGCGGGGGTAAGCTGTTTCGCCAGTGCCACGGCATAACCAGAGGCCTTAACGCCAATTAACTGTTGCTGTAGTTGTGCTACAGACGGCGGGCCTTTGTGAATAAGCTTGCGCATAAAGTACAGGTAAACGCCAAATAGCACGCTGTAGGTCAGCACAAACAGCGTTAGCGAGAACAGCACCCGCTCGGCCGGCAGTGGCGAGACCACATCCATAGTGCGTACCAAGCCCTGCACCAGCCAGGGCTGGCGGCCTACTTCTACCACGTACCAACCAGCCAATACCGCAATAATGCCGCTGGGTGCCAGATAACTGCAGGCCGTTAAAAACCCGTTGCTTTGGTACAGCCGGCCGCGCCAACGCAAGTAAGTACCTACTACAGCAACCAGGATCATCATAAGGCCAATACCCACCATAATCCGAAAGGAGTAGAACACCACCGCCACGTTAGGGCGATCTTCTGCGGGCACGGCTTTAAGGCCCATCAGCTCGCCATTAGGGTCATGGGTTAAGATCAGGCTGGCCAGTTTAGGGATGCCAATTTCAACGTGATTTTTTTCGGCTTTTTGGTCAGGAATCGCAAATAACAGCAGCGGCGCACCGGCCTCGCGCTCTGGCCAGATCCCTTCCATTGCAGCCAGTTTCACCGGCTGATGCTCTTTGACATTTAAGCCATGTAAATCACCCACAAAGGCCTGTAAGGGGGTGAGGATTAACGCCAGCCACAAGGTCATGGATAGCCCTTTGCGGGCCATGGCTTTATGTTCGCTGTTTTTAAGCTGCCAGGCGCTGGTTGCCAATACAACAAAGGTGGCGGTAATAAAGGCGGCCAGTAACATATGGCTAAAACGATAGGGCATAGAGGGGTTAAAAATCACCTGCCACCAGCTGTCTACCTGAAACACGCCATCGACAATACTATGTCCGGCTGGCGTATGCATCCAGGAGTTAGCAGCGATAATCCAGAATGCGGAAATCCAGGTGCCGATAGCGACGACCAGGGTAGCAAAGAAATGCAGCTTGGGCCCAACCCGTTGCCAGCCAAACAGCATAATGCCCAAAAAACCTGCTTCGAGAAAAAACGCTGTCAGCACTTCGTAGGCCATCAGAGGCCCCAACACTGCGCCGGTAATACGGGAGAACTCTGAAAAGTTGGTACCAAATTCGTACGACAATACGATACCCGACACCACGCCCATGCCAAAGGTAATAGCAAAGGGTTTAATCCAAAATTTTGCCAGCTGCAGGTACACCGGGTTAGCGGTTTTTAGCCAGAGCCCTTCCCAAATGGCAATCAGCGTAGCCAGACCTATGGTGATTGACGGAAAGATAATGTGAAAGCTTACCGTAAAAGCAAACTGTAACCGTGACAGTAGCGCAGCATCCAGTTCCATACTACCCCCGGCGCTGTTGCAGATAACGCCAGGCTGCAGGGGCTAGTGCCACTGCGACCATTAAGCTTAAGCCTAAGATATCGCTGATTAAAATACTGCTGTTCATCTGATCCCCCGGTTAACAGGCGCTTTGCCTACTGTAACAAAGCAAAATGCTTACCACTTTATGAGTGAATTTTTAGTTGTTGATTTATAGCACTTTTTCTATTTAGCTTGCGTTGCATGTAAACCGGGTTTACGATCTTCGGCCGCTAGTGTTGTAAACGAGGTTTACAGTGACGTTGAGTTTAGCGTTTGAAATCAGCATGTGGCTGACCAGTGCCTGCGCCGTTTTGCTGGCCGGCTGGTTGCTTTGGCAAGGTCAGCGCCAGGCGGCCATGCCAGCGCTGGCGGGCTTTGCGGCTATGATGGCGCTATGGTGCAGCGGCCATATTGCTATATTGCACCAGCTGCCAAAACTGGGGGTAGCATTGGTATTGGCCAACCCGTTAATGCCAATGTTTTTTCTGCATTTTGCGCTGCAATTTACTGCCCGACGCCAACCGCGCTGGCTGTTACCGCTGCTATACAGTTTAACCTTGCTGGTGATGTTGCTCAGCTGGCTGTCCCCCGGCGGAGTTGTTAAGCAAACCGCTGGTTTTGCCGGCTTCTTTATTTTTACCGGCGTTGGCTGGTTTAACCTGCTGTATACGGTGCTGCTGGGCATCGCCGCTCATGCCGTGCTGTGGCAGGGCTGGCACCAGCATCGCGGTAATAAACGTCGCTCTATAGTGGCGATGTTTCTGGCCGGTGGTTGGGGCCTGTTACTGGCGACCAGCTTTGTGTTTCCATCTCTGGGCCTTAGCTGGTACCCCTATCCAATGTTACTGCTGCCAAGTTACTTACTGTTGTTGGTCTACGGCGTAGTGCGCTATCAGGTGCTGGAGATTAACGCCTTTGCCAACAAAGCGCTGCTGTGGCTGGCAATGTTGCTGCTGGTGCTGGCGCTGATGGCGTTGGTCAGTGCCTTACTGGGGCAACTGGGTATGCAGGCCTTGGCAGCAGTGCCGGCCAGTCAGTTGTGGTTATATTCGGCGCTGGTATTGCTGTTGTCTGCGGCCGGCTACCGGCCGTTGGCGGCCCTGGCGCGCCGGCTCATTTATCCAGGGCTTACGCTTAATGAAAGCTTACTGGCACAGTGGCGCTCACGCCTGCAACAATGTACTGACTGGCAGCAACTTAGCATCCTGGCCAGTCAGCTGCTGTCCGAGCAGTTAAGGCAGCAGGTAACCGTAACGCTGCCGCTGGTCGGGCGTAGCAGTGCGCTAAATATCTGCTGTCAGCGGGATAATAACGGCTGGCACTACGAACTGCAGGGCTGGGATGACGTCACGCCCGGTTACCGCCTGCAGGGCGAAATCTTCGCCCAGCTATTGCTGGCCAGCTGTAACAGTCTGGAGCAATCTTTGCAGCTGGCCGACGCCGAGCGTAAACGGCTGGATCAGCAGCATCTGGTTGAGCTGGGGGCGTTATCCGCGGCTATGGCGCATGAACTGCGTAACCCGTTAAATATCATCGCTATGGCATCTGCTTCAACCTCAGCTGAGGTGCGCGGCCATATTCAGCAGCAGCTAAAACGCGCCGACCGGTTGATTGCTGATCTGCTGAGTTACTCCGGACAGTTACAGCTACATTGCACAGCTGTGGCGGTTAAGCCGCTGGTTGACAGTGTAATAAGCCAACAAGACTGGCAAGGCGTGGCCTGCCGCGTTGAGTTGCTGGATGATCTTAGCGTATTCGCCGACAGCTATCGCTTGCAGCAGGTGCTGGTTAATCTGCTGGATAACGCCCTGGCATTTTGCCGTAATCAGGTGGGCGCTGAAATTTGCCTGCAAAGCCGCCGCCAGCATAACAAGGTATGGTTGTATGTGCACAACAATGGTCCGGCGATTGACGCCGCGCAGCAAGCCAGCCTGTTTCAGCCCTTTGTTAGTAAGCGTGCCGGTGGCAGCGGCCTGGGACTGGCCATAGTGCGCCGTATTATGCAGGCGCATGGCGGTGAGGTAAGGCACCGCACTGATCTGGGCTGGCCGGTTAGCTTTGAACTAGAATTTAACTCACCACAGGACGCCAAACATGACTAATGGCCGTATTTTATTGGTCGATGATGAACCCGCCTTTCGCCAGTTGGCGCAAAGCTGGTTACAAAATAGTGGCTATCAGGTGCAGACCGCTGCCGATTTAACGGCCGCCCGGGCACAGTTAAGCAGCTTTGACGCCGATTTAATTTTGCTGGATTTATCGCTTCCGCCACAATTTGACCCCCAGCATACGCTGGCCGCACTGGCAGACTTTACCAGCCGGCCGGTGATTATTTTAACCGGCCATGCCGAGCGGCAACTGGCGCTGGATGCCATTGCGCAGGGTGCCTGGGATTTTATTGCCAAGCCGGTTGACCCGGATTTGCTGGCGGTGGTAATTAAACGGGCGCTGAATAAGCACCAGCTGGACACTGAGCTTAAGCAGTTAAAAGCGTCCAGCCATGATGGCTTAAACCGGCTGATTGGTGCTTCAGCGCCAATGGAAGCGATGCGTACCCTTATCCAGCGTATTGCGCCGACTGATGTACGGGTATTGGTCACCGGGCCGTCCGGTACCGGTAAAGAAGTGGTGTCCAAAGCGCTGCATCAGCTTAGCCGCCGGGCAGACAAGCCGTTTATCTCGGTGCATTGCGGTGCCATACCGGCCGACTTGCTGGAGAGCGAGCTGTTTGGCTATGTCAAAGGTGCCTTTACCGGTGCCGATAAAGACCGGCCGGGGCTGTTAAAGCTGGCTGATGGTGGCACCTTGTTTCTGGATGAAATAGGCGAAATGCCACTGCCGATGCAGGTAAAGCTGCTGCGGGTGTTACAGGAAGGCACCTTCTTTGCCGTTGGCGGTCGTGAGCAGCAAAAAATTGATGTGCGGCTTATTTCGGCTACCAATGCCAATTTGCCGCAGTTGGTAAAGCAAGGTCAGTTCCGTGAAGACTTATACTACCGTATCAAAGGCATTACGCTGGAGACCGTCGCACTAAGTGAGCGACGCCAGGATATTCCGCTGTTGCTGCAACATTTTCTCGAGCTGCACAGCAAACAGCAAGGCCAGCGCCTGCAACTGGACAGCACAGCGCTGAGCTGGTTTTTGCAGCGAGACTGGCCGGGTAATATCCGTGAGCTAAAAAATACGCTGGAAAGCGTGGCGGCCGTGGCGCAGGATGGCGTGATCAGTATGGCCGATATCAGCCTGTTGCATGCACACACCGATGAACAACCGCTGGACGCAACGTCAGTCAGCGATAGCCTGCTACTGGATGAAGCCGTACAGCGGCTGGAAATACGCCTGATTAAACAGGCGCTGGCACAAACTGAGGGCAATAAAAGCCAGGCAGCACGGCTACTGGGTTTATCGCGGCAGGGCTTGCTGAAGAAAATTGACCGCTACCGGCTAAGCGTCTAAGGTAGGGACAAATAAACGGAGAGTACAGATGAAAGCAGTAGGTTATCAGCAATCGTTACCCGCTACCGATGCGAACGCCTTAATAGACATTGAACTGCCGGTGCCACAGGCAACGGGACGCGATATTTTGGTGAATGTAGCCGCTGTGTCGGTAAACCCGGTGGATACAAAGATACGTAAACGTATGAGTGCTGAGCCCGGCCAGTACAAGGTGCTGGGCTGGGATGCCGCCGGCGAAGTGGTGGCGGTGGGTGATGACGTCAGCCTATTCAAACCGGGTGATAAGGTGTATTACGCCGGTTCATTAACACGCCCCGGCAGTAACAGCGAATATCAGTTGGTGGATGAGCGCCTGGCCGCATTGATGCCGACAAACCTCAGTTTTGCGCAGGCGGCGGCGTTGCCATTAACGGCGATTACCGCCTGGGAGCTGCTATTCGACCGGCTGGAAATCCAACAAGCCAGTTTGAAGCATCCACACCCGGTGCTGCTGATTACCGGTGCAGGCGGTGGGGTAGGCTCCATACTGGTACAGCTAGCCCGGCAGTTAACGACGGCAACCATTATTGGCACGGCATCACGGCCAGAAACCAAGCAGTGGATAACTGAGTTGGGCGCACACTATGTGCTGGATCACAGTCAGCCGTTGTTACCCCAGTTAAAGGCGTTAGATCTGAGCTGTGTCAGCCATGTCGCCAGCTTAACCCACACCGAACAGCATTATGCTGAACTGGTGCAGCTATTGGCCCCACAGGGCAAATTGGCACTGATTGATGATCCGGCAGGTGGCATTGATATTATGCCGCTGAAACAAAAAAGTATTTCGCTGCATTGGGAATTTATGTTTACCCGTGCCATGTTCAACACCCCGGATATGATAGCGCAGCACCAGCTGTTAACCGACTTAAGCCGGTTAATTCAGCAAGGCCAGGTTAAAACCACGCTAAAGCAAACGCCGGGTAAGATAAACGCGGCGAATTTACGTCAGGCGCATCAACTGCTGGAAAGCGGTAAAGCGATCGGTAAACTGGTGTTGGAAGGCTGGTAGGTGAATAGTACTTATTAACAGACTTTAAAGGGCCCTGTGTGGCCCTTTATTATTTACAACTGATATTGCGGCATCGCCGATATGACTTTTTGAAGATATTTGCGCGTTTCATCGTAGGGTAAATCAGTCAGTAAGCGCTGATAAACCTGTTCAGCTGACAACGTGTTTATAACCGAAACAGCCTCGCCGATACGTTTTTCTGACCTTGGATGGAACACCTTGGCGACATTGCCTGCACCCGTGTTGTAAGCAGCGATAGTGCAATATAACCGACTAAGCGGGTCTGTTATTCCATCTAGGTAAGTTTTATCGAGAATATTAAGATAGGCAGTGCCAAATAAAATATTTTGCTGCGGTTTAAATAATAACTCAGCACTAGGTGCTTGTTTGCGTTTGAATACTCGGGTGTTCACGTCTTTGCCAGCACTATCCGGTACTATTTGCATTAAACCAAACGCAGGGATAGATGACTGTGCCAGAGGGTTAAAACTGGACTCAACCTGCATAATCGCTAATAACAGTGCAGTGTCAAAACCGTAGGCCTTGGCCTGCTCTTGAACCAAAGCCCGATATTGTTCAGCCCGGCGTTGATAGAAGTTATGACCATTTAACTTAATGGTGACCCGTTGCACGCGCTTTTTGCTGGCATCTGACCTAGACTCAGTGGGTAGTTGTATCTGTATCTGTTCCGTTGACACCTTTGTATCAGTCAAAGGTTGTTCGGGGGTTAGATCAGGCGCTAATGCCTGTAACAGCGAGCCGTCAGCTGTTAACGATAACCCCTGCAGCAAAGGGTCTTCTGCGGCTATCTGTGTTATCGGCTTTGTCAGTAACTGCTCGGCGCGGCGTTGCAACTGCGTGACCTGACGTTCACTTGGCTCTGCCAAGGTTTCTACCCGAATCTCCTGTCGAGCAAAATCTACGACTGTTTTCTCCGTAAGGTCATCAGAGTAAGTGACGTAGCTATGCTGATCGGGCAGTTCGGCACCGTTCCCCCAGCGCTCAGCTACCCGCTCTTTGTAAGACTGATACCTTTGCAGGTAGTCGGCACTAAATGACTGGTAATTTTGCAGTCGTTCAGCTTTCCACTTTTGGTAATCAGTTTGCTGAGTATAAGCGACACTGCTGCAAAGCAGCAGTGTCGTCAGCAGTATACCGTGTGATTTGGTCACTGCAATTTCTCCGCCGTTTTGTCTAATGCAGCGTCAGCTTCCTGCAGTAGGAATTTTCGGTATAAATCCGGATTATCTTCATCAACAGACTGACTTAGGAGTTTATCGATGTTCTGCTTGTAAGCGGCATCGTTAATGCCGACCAAGACATACATCCCGCCAGAGGGACTGATTTGTGTGCGGTAGGTACGGGTAAACACAAGCTCCATAGCTGTAACATTTTTTTGAATACGCTGTATCGTGTCTTTTGATAACGCTTGTTCTTGTCCAAGCTGTTCAGTAGTAACCCGAGACAGACGCGCTGCAACGTCTGTACTAAATGAAGCAGCAAGCCGGCTTCTGGCCTCCGCCTCGGCAACATCTTTCATCATGCCCGGGCCTGAAGCTAACTTGGCAGAGTAACCTACAGCCTGCATGAAAACATTTTCGGCTGGCTGGTCACAAATCCAGCTTGGCGCGCTTTGCTTCGGTGCATCTGGATAAGTACACTTATCGTAACTGATTTTTTTATCAGTGGAGGCACAGGCGCTAAGCAGCAGCGCCGAGCAGACAACAGTGATGTAATTTTTCATCCGCGCATTCCTTAAAATAATTTCAGGCTTTTATGACAGCTACCTAAGAAAGAGTAATAACCTTCAGGGCAGCGGTCATGCTCGATTTTGACGACATCTCCGAGCATCAGTTTGTTAATTTCATCCGCCTTTTTCACTAACACATAAGAGCCATTACTGTCGATAGTATTGGTTATTTCTCCGCTTGTTAGTAATACCTCTTCCACCGATTGCTCATGGGTAAGCGGATTGGTACGCATCTCACGGCGATAGAAATTGACTTTCATTCCCTCTTTAGCGCCTTTAACACTGCTAAGAGTGGTGCGAAACAGCGCGTTATTTTTATCGCCAGGCACCTGACGTCTTTCTATTACATAGTAGGGTGGTACTAACTGATTAAGTAGTTTGAACTGATTTTCCAGAATTGCAGTGTTCGTAGCGCTGGCGATCAAGCCCTCAGCATTGGCCGTTGATATTGGACACTTACTGTTACTGGTTTCGGTGCTACTGGTTGCTGAGCCTTCAAAGTCATATGTGCCGATAGGCAGCATGTCGGGTAAACGGTAAGCACGGACGTGCATTTTTGTTTTACCTTTGAAATCACATTCGGCAGGATCCGTATGGCGCTTACCGTCATCATCAGTCCAGCTGCGGCGTTCACTGAAAGAGCTGCTCAGATCGGCGTTAATCACTTTTACCATAACGGCGATATCAGCAGCCTGTAAACCTGATGTCCGATATTTACCCGTTTTCTCTGCAACAAGTAATTCGCTGCGCATTTTTGCCGCAATATCACGTTCAATAACCGTGTTTCCGGCTTTTAGTAATGCTTGTTCCAGGCCAGCATAACCTGTAGCTGCAACCACAGTGTGTAGCTGTTCAGACATCTCAAAGGGGAGTAATACCACTTTTTGCTCTTGTTTTATTTCGTCGGCACTGGGAGCCATGGGAGCCATTGGAATATTAACAACCGCTGCAGCACTCACTTGCGGTGGAGTGCTGCCGCAGCCGCTTACTAGAATGGCGGCCAGTGACGCAGCAGCAATAGTAAGTTTAAGTTTCATGTGGATGTCCTTATATCAGGTTAAAAAATTAAAGCTGAACACCTAGCAGTTGCCACAAACCAATTTGTTTAAGTTGTTGAGCAATGCTAATTAAACTGCCCTCGTCTGCTGACTTATAACCCGACACCGACGTGACTTGGGCTTTGAGTTCAGCACTGGTGAGTACTAAGTTATTCTCATGCAAAGTAAACTGTACTGAAGTGTCACTGACAAATTCGCCAAACATTGTGTCATGTTCGGTGTCGATGGTGTAACTGAGTCTGAGGTTACAATTCATCTGACAAGGCCTTAATCCTGCCAGATTCAACTGTTCTTGTAATGTGCGGGACAGCTTATTATTGTTACCCTTTATCGAGACGCCAAGTGGTTTGCCCAGTAGTAACTGTGTTAATTGATGGTGTAAATCTGCATGAGGGGCTGTGCCATCTAATGCAAACAGCTGCAAACTCAAATTTCGGGCGTCGGCAGCGGCATTGAGTGCTTGGTGTATCTCTACCCATTGGGCAAAATTGTCCACACTATTACGTTGAATAAGCGGTATAAGCTTACTGCGTTTTTCCTCAAGCTGAACACGCCAAACATCTGCCAGTCTGGGTCTGTCCAATTCAATGAGAACAAAAAAACGTTTATTTTTTTCTGTGCTTTTTATAAGTTGAAACTGACTAAGCTCGGTTTGCTGGGTTTTGCTGCGTATTTGCCTGCGAATAGTATCGTTGTAGGCAATACCTGTGTCTTGCGTTATGCGGTCAAGAGAGGCAGAGACTTGTGTGCTCAATTTACCGGAAATATCGGCAAGCGCCTGTTGCTGAGCTAATGCAAGCGTTTGACCTTCGCCTAAGCCATAGATAGCCTGCGCGGTGTCGATTGGTGGTTGCTGCCACCAGCTCGCTGTGCTGGCGCATGCCATCTGCACAACAAGTAAATGACCGGTTAGAAACAATTTCCATGGTCGCATGACACTAGTCTCCCTGATGAAAATAGGCTTTAAACTCGTAGCGAGTCAACAACATGTCTGCAGCCTGCTCCAGGGAGATTTCGCCCAAGGAATAAACATTTGGGATCAAAGTGTTACGCAGATCTGAGCTCAACTTTAACAAGGTCTCGTCTTGGTAATCACCTAGCAACAATTCGTTCAGCTGTGTTAGTTTACTCTGGGAATTATCTGTACCCGCACCATACTCGACGTAACCTACATGACGTTCTAAAAACAGTCCTTCCCGTCCCAATGTCTGGGGTTCAAGGTAGTAGCGAAGGTTGGCAGTATCGGTGCTAAAGCTGCCGTTAAAGCTTTGTTGTTGTGCAAGGGGGATTTTCCCTAAAGTAAAATCTGAGAACGCGATAGGTGGTATAAAATCCTGTTGTAAGCTCACAATTTGATAACCAATGACACGTTGCTGTTTCACTGCTAGTGCCAGCAAAAATTTTTTATCATGGTAGTAGCGGTATTGCAGATCAGTATCGGGTTGCTTGACTTTAATTAGCCGGGCATCACCAAATATCGTTTCAAGATAACTTAGGTTGGCGCCCACTCTCACTTCACTTAGTTTTTCCAGTTCAACCCGGTCAGTAAAATGAGTGATAAAACCTTCATAGCTGCTTGTGATGATATCTTTAGTATCAGCCCATTGGCCTAGTGATATCATCACAGCGGCGATGGTGAAAACGACAGATTGAGATTTTTTTAGAAAAGAAGTGTTTGAAAGTCCTATCACAATATCCCTTACAACATCGTATTTAACGTATACGTTGTCGTAGTATTAACATAGTAAAAGGATATTGGGAACATTAAAAATTGCTGAAACAGCGGTTTTGTTAACGGTTTCCCTGTTTTTATTACAGTCTGCCTGGATATAACGTTATGATTTTATTGAATTTAAAGGCTTGATATTCTTAAATGAACTTAGGCTGAATATATCAGGCGGCTTAGCCGCCTGATGGTCATGCAATTTGCTGGTTGTCATTAAAGCCGCTATACCAGGCTTTAAACAGCACTTTTTCCAGCGCCTGGCGCAATGCTTCGTTGATGGGTAAATGCTGCTTACCCAGTTCATAATCCAGCTCGTTCACCATTTCTTTGGCTTTGAGCATCATTGGCGGTGGATCGGATTCCAGCGCAATCAGGCTATCCTGATAAGCGGTTGGTTTATCTGCTTTAATCACCTTACATAACGACAAGGCGATTTTACCTTGTTTGTCGCGATAGCCTGCCGCGCCAAATAAACGGCAAATGCTTGGCCGCTGCTGGTACACACTGCACTGGCCATGTTTGCCATCAAAAGACAGCTTCTGGTAAAAAAAACAGCCCGCAGGCTCTGTTAACTCTTCGAGTTGTGTCAGTGTTTGTTCTGCTTTACCTTGATCGAACAAGTGTAATGCCAGCGGTAACATCTCCAGCACCGTCGCTTCTATCGTCGGTTGCAAGCAGCATTCACCACAGCCAGTGCGGCAGCCAAGGCCACGCTGTTGTTGATATGCTGAGAATGTTTCCACTATTTCGCCATACACAGCCTCAACACGACGCGATAATTCACGCAGCCGTTGCATAAAGACTCCGAACGAAATAACTAAAAAATTTAGGGTTGCCTGTTAAGGAACGACGAAATGTCGCGCCGGCATTGTACAAAGTTGCTTAAGATCTCAGCAATAGGGCAGATTAAATATATTTTAGTCCAGTAAGCTGTTTAGTGGCTGCGGCCGGCTAATGGCGTAGCCTTGCACATAGTCAATCCCAATCAACCTGAGTGCCTGTTCAATCTCTGTGGTTTCGACATACTCAGCAATGGTTAGCATATTCATTGCCCGCGCGACTTCATGGATCGATTTCACAATGGCTTTATCGTAAGGGTCGTCCAGCAAATCACGCACAAAGTGGCCGTCAATTTTGACAAAGTCAGCCGGGAAGTGTTTTAGGTAACCATAAGATGAAAAGCCGCTGCCAAAGTCGTCTAAGGCTATTTTGCAGCCCTGAGCGCGAAAATGCTCAATAAAGGCCAGGGTGTTTTGTAAATTTACAATGGCGACACTCTCTGTAATTTCAAAGCAAATTCGCGTAAAAGGCACCTGATACTGCACAAATAGCTGCTGAACATCGTCTTTAAACGTAGGGTCAAGTAATGAGTTGCCAGACAGGTTAATGCTACATAATGCCAGTTGCTGCAAATGCTGTGGATACTGCTGCAGCCAGCGAAAATACTGCTTAATTACCCAGCGGTCTATTTGTGGCATCAGACCATAGCGCTCGGCAGAGCTTAAAAAACTGGCCGGTGTAACAAGCTGACTGTTCTCGGCCTGCAATCGCAGCAGTAACTCATAGCAATCACCACCATCGCCACCGTTAAGGGCTTTAATCGGCTGTTGAAACAGCACTAATTTATCGTCCTGTACTGCCTGGCGTAGCTGACTTACCCAATGCAGTTCAGCCTGGTGGCGCTGAGTATCTTCATCATGCTCATCAAACAACTGAATGCGATTGCGGCCTTTTTCTTTGGCAATGGCGCAGGCGGCATCAGCTTTTTTTAGTACGCTGTCGGCGCCGCTGTCGTCACGGCGGATTTCAGCAATACCAATACTGATACTAATAGTATGCACACTGTCCTGCCAGATAAAACGGAACTCGCGCATCGCATCGAGCAGGCGGTAGGCCAGTGAGAACGCCTCATTGGCGTTTTTGCCTGCCAGCAGAATGCCAAACTCGTCGCTGTCCAGTCTGGCCAGCGGGCCGTTGTGATGGGCGGTGCGTTTAAACAGTTCGGCCAGTTGCTTCAGTAAAGCGTCGCCGGCACTGTGGCTGCAGCTGTTGTTAATCAGCTTAAACTGGTCAACATCAATATAGAGCACGCAGCCTTTGTCTTCACCACTTTGCTCGCACAGTACCTGCAGTTGTTTATCAAAATAGTAGCGGTTATACAGCGCCGTGAGGGCATCATGATTCGCCAGATAAGCCAGCTGTTCATGGGCGAGCTTCTGTTCGGTGATATCAATCACAGAGCCGTGTACAAAGGCGGGCCTTTGGTTATCTGAAGCAGCCAGACGCACTGACATGAGCGCCCAAAATGGGCTGTTATCGCCTCGCAACCCGCGAATCTCAAAGCTTTTGCTACTGCCTTGCTCCAACTGCTTCAGCATATACTGGCGCTCGGCCGGGTCGGCATAAAAGCGGGCCATACCGGTACCGGCGATAGCCTGTTTCAGCTGTTCCAGACTGGCATAACCGAGAATTTTTAACAGCGCCTGGTTGGCATTGATCAGACGGCCATCGAGGGTAGTGGTAAACATGCCCTCAACTGCATTATGGAAGATCTCTTTGTACTGCTGCTCTGATGCTGGGGGACGGCTAGTGTCGAGCACGGGTTGAAACTTGTATAGCGTAAAGCTGGTTAATGCCAGGCTTAATAGCACCAGCGAGAACAGAATATAGGCCCAGTTGATACCGCCATGCAGATAACCAGCCTGGTTTAACGTCAGTAGCAGTGCGCTTATCAGTGTCAGCACACAAGCCCAGATAAAACTTTTCGCCTGCGCAGCCCCAGCCATGCTCACCCGCAGTGCCAGCAAAAGATTACTGCCCAAAACCCAGCTGATGGCAATGAACAACAGCTGCAGCTTCAACTGGCCGCTGGCAAATAATGGACTAAACAGCAGCAATAAGGCACTAAAACTGCTGATTTGGCTGCAGCGGTACCACCAGTTGCCAGAGAGGTTTGTCAGGCCAAAACGCATAAATAAGTTCAGGCACAATAAGCAAGCACCAACGGCAATATACAAAATGGATTGGTTAATCTCGGGGTAATCCGGCCACAACAGCGCAAACGCCATGCCGTTCAAAATAGCAACCACCAGGGCAAAACTGGCAAAAAAGCCGCAATAGTACAGGTAATGCACCTGCTGCTGCCGGGCGAACAACATCAGGTTATACAGCGCCAGTAAGATGAGAATGCCCTGTAACACACCATCGAGTAGGGCTTGCTGCTGCTTTGCCGCCATAAAGGCTTCATGTTGCCACAGCAGCACTTCAGAGGGCACTACAGCGGCATCCTGCACCTTGATGAAAATGTCCGTTTCGCTGGCTGGTTTCAGATTTAACGCTACAGCAAAGCTGCGATAGGGTAGCGCCCGTTCGCTGTAGGGGTAGGCATTGCCACTGCGGCTAAGCAGGCGAATATCCTGGTTTTGACGATCTACCTGGTATATTTCAATTTTATCGGCCAGTGGAAAGTCATACTCCAGAATGCTTTGTAGCGTGCGGTTGCCGGTATTGTTCAGACGGGCAAATAACCATACCGCCTGCTCTTCCTGAAACAACACCTTTTGCTGTTTGCTGAGTAAGCTAAAACTATGATGGTAAGCTGGATCGGCCAACAGTTCGTCTAATGTTAGCGTGGAAGGGGTGGCTAGATAGTAAAGTTGCTGTAATTGCTGACGCGCAGGTTGAGGCTGGCTGATACTATTGGTTTGTGCATGAAATGCCTGTAGTGTCAGGCTGTATAACCAGCAGCATAACAACAGCAGATAAACGGCAAACTTCACTCCAGACACTCCTTGTTGCGCGTAGCCATGTTAATAAATTGGGTGCTAAACAGTAACATACCGCAGCTTAACGTGTCAGCAGAAAAACCTGGCTGGCCGACAATACGCTAAGTATTGCGGGGCTTTTTTCTCTGCCGCGCATGGTGTACTTTAGTTTTAACGTAATAAAACAATAAAAAGGTGCCCTGATGAAACACATGCTATTGATCACCGTGATGTTGTTCGGCGCTGCCGGTGCAGCCGCTGCCGATATTGATGCCGGCAAAGCTAAAGCTGCGGTATGCGCCGCCTGCCATGGTGCGAATGGTATTTCAGTGATCCCTGATTACCCCAATCTGGCTGGGCAGAAAGTACGCTACCTGGAAGCGTCGATTAAGGCTTATCGTGACGGCGAGCGCAAAAACCCCATCATGTCACCGATGGCCTCAGGTTTGAGCGATGCGGATATTGCCAATATTGCCGCTTATTTTGCCAGTCTACCGGCCGGCGGCTGAGGATGCCTCTTCCGCCAGATAATCGGCTATCTCATCTAGAAAGTCGGCGCCATAGCGCGCCAGCTTGGTTTGGCCCACACCTGACACCGCCAGAAAGCTAGTTTTGTCGGTAGGTAACTGCTGGCACATATCAATCAGGCTGGCATCACTAAATACGACAAAAGGCGGCACATCATCGCGCTCGGCAATACGTTTACGCAGCGCTTTTAAGCGGGCAAATAACAGCCGGTCATACTTTTGCACAGCACGTCGCTCAGGCTCGCGTTTCACGCTTTCTAAGCGCGGTACGGCCAGCATCAGCTCGGTTTCGCCGCGCAGTACCGGCCGTGCCGCCGGCTGCAACTTTAATACCGAGTGCGCGGTAATATCCTGCTGCAGCAGGCCAAAATGTATCAGCTGACGCAAAATGCTTAGCCAGTAGTCGTGGCTGAAATCTTTGCCCAAGCCCCAGGTCGACAATTTATCATGGCCAAGTTCGGTGATTTTCTGGCTATGACCGCCACGCAGCACCTCAATGACATGGTGCATGCCAAAGTTCTGGCCGACGCGGTACACGCAAGACAGCGCTTTTTGCGCCAGTTCGGTAGCATTGAACTGCTGCGGCGGCTGCAGGCAAATATCGCAATTGCCGCAGCGGGTTTGGCGCGCCTCACCAAAATAATTCAGCAGCACCTGACGCCGGCAGGTTTGCGCTTCGGCAAAAGCCGCCATGGCCAAAAAGCGTTGCCAGGTCACTTCGGCGCGTTGCTGGTTTTCTTCACTGTCGAGCCAGCGCTTCATGCGGCCTATATCGGCCGGATCAAACAGCAGCATGGCTTCCGCGGCCACACCGTCGCGCCCGGCGCGGCCGGTTTCCTGATAATACGCCTCGATGGTGCGGGGCAGCTCAAAGTGCACCACAAAGCGAATATTGGATTTATTCACCCCCATGCCAAAAGCCACGGTGGCAACAATCAGCTGGTAGTCATCGCGTTTAAAGGCATCCTGCACCTGATTACGCTCGTCGCTACTAAGACCCGCGTGGTAAGCGGCCGCATTAAAGCCGCGCTGTTTTAGCTGCTCCGTCAGCTCGTCTACTTTGCGCCGCGAGCTGCAATATACGATGCCACTGGCCCCATCCTGCTGCTGCAGATAGCTTATCAGCTGTTCGGTGGGGCGAAATTTCTCCTGCACCGTGTAGCGGATATTAGGCCGGTCAAAGCTACCTAAATGCACATAGGGTTGTTGTAAATGAAGTTGCTGCAAAATATCCTGGCGTGTCGCACCATCTGCAGTGGCGGTCAGCGCCATTACCGGTACGCCGGCAAAGCGCTGTTTTAACAGCGCCAGTGCCATATAATCGGGCCTGAAATCATGGCCCCACTGTGAAATACAATGCGCTTCGTCTATGGCAAATAAACTGACGCCCACGTCCTGCAACCGGTCTAAAAACTGTGGTTGTAGCAGTCGCTCGGGCGCGACATAGAGCAGTTTTAAACTGCCCTGGCGCAGGCGGGCAAACACCTGCAGCACCTGCTCACGGCTTAGGCTGCTGTTAACAAATTCGGCCGCGATACCGTTGGCCTTAAGGGCATCGACCTGATCTTTCATCAGCGACATCAAGGGCGATACCACTATAGTTACTTGTGGCAGCAACAGTGCCGGCAATTGATAACACAAGGACTTACCGCCGCCGGTGGGCATCAGTACAAAGCTGTCCTGTCCGGCCAACGCAGCTTCAATTACCGCTTGTTGGCCACTGCGAAAGTCGCTGTAGCCAAAATGCTGTTTTAGTAGAGGCAATAAATCGGCGTGCACGTTAAACCAAGGGTTGCTGTCAAATAGCCGCCATTCTAAAGCCTTAATGGCGTCGCCGGAACCGTTAATTGGCCCGTTATCATCAAACACCGGGCCGGTTGGCCGTTTTTTGCCGACAAAGCCACTGCGCGAAGGGCCTGTTGCCACGTATAATGGCCGCTCTTTCGCTGGAGTACCTTATGCCATTAAGCCGTGAACAAAAATTGGGTGGGCTCTTTGCCGCCAGTGCCTACAGCTTGTGGGGGCTGGCTCCGTTGTATTTTAAGCAAATCGATTTTATCCCCGCCAGTGAGATTCTTATTCACCGTATCGTCTGGTCTTTTGTGTTACTGCTGCTGGTACTATTGGCCTTAAAGCAAGGCGCTAAGGTTGTGGCGGTGCTGCGCCAGCCGAAAATGCTGGGTTGGTTATTGCTTTCGGCGGTGCTGTTAGGCGGCAACTGGGGGCTGTTTATCTGGGCGGTAAATAACCAGCATATGTTAGATGCCAGTTTAGGTTACTACATTAACCCACTGCTGAATGTGCTGCTGGGGATGCTGTTTTTGGGCGAGCGGCTGCGCCGCCTGCAATGGATAGCTGTGATACTGGCTACCAGCGGCGTGCTCATTCAGCTTATTACCTTTGGCTCGCTGCCCTGGATAGCGCTGACGCTGGCGGGGTCTTTTGCCATTTATGGCCTGATGCGCAAAAAGCTTAATGTCGATGCGATTAGCGGTTTGTTTATCGAATCTTTGCTGTTGTTACCGCTGGCGCTATGGTACTGGCACCGTTATGCCGACAGTAGCGCGGTAAACCTGCTGCACAACAGTGCCGCGCTTAACAGCTATTTAATTGCCGCGGGTTTGGTGACGACTGTGCCGCTGCTGTGCTTTATTGCCGGAGCCCGCCGGTTACAGCTGTCGACCATGGGCTTTTTTCAATATATTGGCCCAAGCTGTATGTTTGTGTTCGGCGTCTGGCTGTACCATGAGCCCTTTGCTGCAGAGCGTTTGGTGACTTTTGGTCTTATCTGGCTGGCGCTGTTGCTATACACCGCCGATGCCTGGCGACATAACCGCCGGCAAAGGCTGCAAAATACAGGCAAAATAGCGTAAGCTGGTACGCAGCTAACAGCAGGAGAAAAGAGATGGCAGGCAGCCTGGACCTGATTGCAGTACTGTGGTTTTTCGGTTTGTGGATTGGCTATACCCTGTTTGCCAAACGCCGGGCGAAAGTGGTCAGTTGTTTGTCATTTGAACTCAGGCGCAAGCGCAATGACTGGATGCAAAAGATGCTGCTGCGCGACAACAAAATGGCCGATGTCGGGCTTATCTCTACCTTAGAGCGCAATGTCACCTTCTTTGCTTCCAGTACCTTGCTGATCCTGGCGGGTTTGCTGACCGCCATGGCCTCAGCTGAAAAACTCAGCCTGATGCTATCTAACCTGGTACCCTGGGCCAGTTACAGCGAGGGCGCAGTACAGTTAAAACTGTTGCTGTTGGTGTTTATCTTCGTGTTTGCTTTTTTTCAGTTTACCTGGTCGCTGCGTCAGTATGGCTTTTGCGGCGTATTAATTGGCGCGGCACCCGATGGCCGCGGCATGACCAGTGACGAGCAGTTGCTGTACGCTAATCGTGCGTCGAAAGTGATTGATCAGGCTGGTCACTCGTTTAACTACGGCCTTCGCGCCATTTACTTTTCGCTGTCGGCACTGACCTGGTTTATCGACCCGCTACTGTTTATGGTGGCGTCGGTGGTGGTGATGCTGGTAATGAAGCAGCGCGAGTTTCACTCTAAGGTGCTAAAGGCGCTGCAGGAGTGTTGAGTGGCATAGAGATGCTAAGCCGCTTAGGTAAGTGCTAAGCGGCGGTTTTATTAGTTTTGGCGGATTTCAAACGCCTGCACAACACGTGCTACGCCTTCAACGTGGCGGGCGATATCAACGGCTTTTTGTGCTTCCTGTGCGCTAACAATACCCATTAAAAACACTTCAGCGTTCTCGGTCACCACTTTAATGTTCAGGCCACTGACCTGCTCGTCGGCTAACAGCTGCGTTTTAACTTTAGTAGAGATCCAGCCATCACGGGTGCGGGTGGTCATGCCGGTGTTATTACCCAGCCTGATTTGGTTTTGCACATCGCGCACACCATCTATGCCGCGTACCAGCTGCTGCGCCTGCTGGCGAATTTGCTCGGAGCGTGTTTGCCCGGTTAACAGCACCACACCGTTGTAGCTGGTGACATTAATATTGCTGCCCTCGGCGGTTAATGGGTTGTCGGCCAGCGCACGCTGCGCTTTTAGCACGACGTTTTTATCGTCGATCTGTGAGCCCAGGGTGCGCCTGTCGTTGGCGGAGGTAACGGCGGTGGCGCCACCGGCGACTACGGCCGCCGCGCAACCTTGCAGCAAAGCCAGCATGACACAAACAGCAATAAGCTTTAGCGTATTCATAAATCTCCTTGTTGTGGAAACAACGTCATATCAATCAGTTCGCACAAGGTGTGCAGTAAAAAGGTGTAACATTCAAAAATGCGAGCCCGCCGGTGCGCCGGCACTTTTAGCTCAACGTCCTGCTGGTTCAGTAAGCCCGACAGTTCACCGCTGCCATCGACGGTTAGCGCAATAATTTTCATATCGTTAGTCAGTGCTGCTTCGACTGCTTTTATCAGGCTGGGTTCACTGCCGCTGCTCGATACCACCAGCAACACGTCCTGGCTTTGGCCCAGCGCTTTAATTTGCCGGGCCAGATAATCCTGCTGATGGCTATGTTGCAGGCTGTTGTTCTGGTTACACAGTGCCAACGCCGGCAGGCAGGGCCGCTCGGTCTCAAACTGGTCTAAGAGTAGCTGACAAAAATGGCTGGCCAGCGCGCTGGTGGCTCCTTCGCCTACACAGATCACTTTTCCGCCGCTGACCAGATTGTTCACAATCACAAAGGCGGCGTTTTCCAACGGACCAGACAGGCTTTCGCCCGCGGCTATCATGGTTTGAATATTTTCACTAAAAAGCTGACGAATATGCTCTTGCATCAGGCTGTCCTGCGTAAGCGGGTTAGTATGACCAGTTTACTGGCCAATGGCATTTTTAACCCAGTGATACTGAAACGGCGACTGCCCCTCTATGGCCAGCACATCCAGCCGGCACGGCTGATCTGACAAACGGTGTTGCTGCAGATACCAGCGGCTGGCACGCAGCAACTTTTGTTGCTTGCTGTAGGTTACTGCCGCCATGGCCCCACCAAAGGCGGCACTGGCGCGGTATTTTACCTCGACAAACACTAAGGTGTCGCCATCGCGCATAATAAGGTCTATTTCACCGGCTTTACACTGAAAGTTGCTGCTAATTAAGCGCAGGCCCTGCTGTTGCAGGTAGTCTGCAGCCAGCTGCTCATAGTGTTGGCCTAAGTTATTCATAATGTCTTATTCATTTAGGCTTAGGGTTCCTGCAGCGGAATTAAGCGATTATTGCGATAAGCCGCCCAACTAAGCTGCCGCACCAGGCTGCCGCTGGCGTCCAGTTGCAACCGGCCGGTCAGACCGTAGAATACGGTAGCCGGCAGCTGTTGCTGCTGGCGCAGGCTGCCCACCAGGTTGTAAGCATCCACGCCCATGGCGAATAAGCGCTGCAAGGTTTCATCCTGCTCGGCAAACAGCTGCTGATATTGCTCACGGAGCGCACGGCTATTTTGTTCAGCCAGCATCCACGGCATTTCGGTAAAAGTTAACCCATTTAAGTCACGTAAATCAGTGCTGTCCAGGCTGGTGCTGTGGCTACGTGAGCTGGCATACACGGGTAAGCGCGGTGCCGTTTGGCTCACCGAGACATCGACAAAGGGCTTAAACAAACGGGTTTGTACCGGATCAGCAATCAGATAAATAGCGTCTATATCCAGACGGCTATGCGGGTCAGCTTCCAGTTTCTCGGGGATCAGGTTATTTAACTGTTTTATCCGCTCGCGGCTTTTATCGGTCTCAAGCAACTGGCTGATTAATTGCTCAAGCTCGGCTTTATTGCCAAACTGATACTGCTCGGGGGTGCTATGTCCCAGTGCTTGCCAGTGCGCGGCAAAACGTTGCTGCATACGCAGCGCAATATTGCTGTTAGTGCTTATCACTACCGGGCGCTGATAATTCTTTTGCGCAAACAGCTGCGCCATTTGCGTGGCTTCATCTTCCATACTGAGGGCAAAATAAAATTGTTCCGCCTTGGCTGGCGCGGCAGGCTCTTTACTGTTTAAAAACAGCGTAGGCCAGCGCCAGTTGTCGTCCTGGCTTAGCCGGTCTACCTGAGGTTTTAGCAAAGGCCCAATGACGAAGTCGGCGCCAGAGAGATGCACCTGCTCGGCCAGTACCTCGTTAGGCTGTTGGCTGTCGATAAACACCAGCCCGGCGGCTTGCTGGGCGCTGGCCGCGGCTAAAATGCCATACTGAATGGCTTGGGCATGTTGGCGAAATTGTCCGCTAAGTGGCAGCAGCACAGCAATACGCTGTGGTTGATAGGGGGTGAGGCTCATTAATTGACTCAGGGCTGCCGGCAGTGTGAGTCGGCTGCTTAGCTGCACATAACGGCGCTGCCAGTCGGCAAAGGCTTGCTGTAAGGCCTCTGGCTTACCGATATAACGGCGGCTAAGCTGCGCCAGCTCTAACCAACCAAGGGTGGCCTGGCTTGCGCCGGTACGCAGACTTTCAAGCTGGCTGTCATTCAGCGCCGACAAGCTTTGCCAGAGTAAATCCGGGTATTGCGGATAACGCTGGGCACCGTTATCCAGTAAATCCAGTTGCAGCAGGAAGCGGCTGGCTTGTACATAACGCTGCTGGGCTAACTGATGGCCGCCAGCCAGCCAGACAAATTCGGCCTGGTCTGTTTTGGGTAGCGTCGACGCATTGATAGTATCCAGCAGCGTATTGATGCTTTGTAGCTGTTGGGTGGCCAGGTAGGCTTTTAACAGCACCAGTGTATTTTGCTGCACTATCATCGGGAATTTGCTGCTTTTTAGGTTTTCGCTGATGGCCAGTGCCAGCAGGTAATCCTGCTCTTGCAGCGCCTGACGTGCGGCTTTTAACAGATGATAATGCTTAGCTTCCTGCTGGTAATTGCCCGCCAACTGATAGAGTTGTCTTGCCGTTTGTTGGCTTTCTTCAACTTTGTTTAGCGGCTCATCAGGCAACAACTCCGGTGAGCTGCTTGTAGGTGTCGGGCGTTGAGCACAACTGGCAAGCAGTGTACCGGCGACGAGAAATAACAGGGGCTTTAATTTGCTGGAAGTCACAATGCGCAGTACCATAGCCAAAAATATGGGTCTTATCTTACTGAGACTGCCACCTAAGCTCAAATAAATAGCGTGTGTAAATCACAGAATGGCAAAACAAAACGGTTTTTTATATGTGGTCGCTACTCCCATTGGCAATTTAGATGATATTAGCCAACGGGCGATTACGACATTGCAACAGGTCGACTGGATAGCAGCAGAAGACACCCGACATACGGGCAGGTTGTTGTCGCATTTGGGCATTAGCGTCAAAACCATCGCGCTGCACGATCACAACGAAAAGCAGCGTGCGGCCAGCATTATTCAAAAGTGTCTGGCTGGCGAGCATGTGGCGCTGGTATCAGACGCCGGCACGCCCCTGATCAGCGACCCCGGCTACAGTTTGGTGCGCCAATGCCGCGACGCCGGCGTGCGGGTCATTCCTATTCCTGGCCCTTGTGCCTTAATTACCGCCTTGTGCGCGGCGGGTTTGCCGACCGACAAGTTTCACTTTATCGGCTTTTTACTGCCGAAAAGCCAGCAACGGCAAAACCAGCTGGCGGAAGTGCCGGCAGGCGTTGGCACCCTTATTTGTTACGATACAGCGCGACGCATTAAAGACAGCCTGCAAGATGTCGCGGTTGTCTTTGGCGATGAGCGCGAGTTGGTGCTGGCCAAAGAGCTGACCAAGACCTTTGAGCATCTGGAATATGGTACTGCGGCACAGATCAGCGCCTGGTTAGAGGCCGACCCACAGCGTTGCCAGGGCGAAATGGTGCTGATGATAGCCCCCACGCCCAAAGCAGAGAGCGATATCAGCGAGGCGGAGCTGAGTACGCTAAAGTTATTGCTGACAGAGCTGCCATTAAAAAAAGCGGCTGCACTTACAGCACAAATTCATGGCGGCAAGAAAAATGCGTTATATAAGGTGGCACTGCAATTAACTGGTGAAACAGAGTAAAACCGGTATAATTGCGCTCGTGAGTTGGCCAAGACAATCGCTGCCTGCGTAAGCAGGGGGAGGAAAGTCCGGGCTCCACAGGGCAGGGTGCCAGGTAACGCCTGGGGGGCGCGAGCCTACGACCAGTGCAACAGAGAGCAAACCGCCGATGGCCCACGCAAGTGGGATCAGGTAAGGGTGAAAGGGTGCGGTAAGAGCGCACCGCGCGACTGGTAACAGTTCGTGGCACGGTAAACTCCACCCGGAGCAAGATCAAATAGGCTCCCTTTGGCGCGGCCCGCGTTGGGGGCGGGTAGATTGCTTGAGGCTTAAGGCGACTTAAGTCCTAGAGGAATGATTGTCACTCTGGCAACAGAGCACAGAACCCGGCTTAATGGCTGGCTCACAGCAAACAACAGAAAAACCGCAGCTGTAACAGGCTGCGGTTTTTTGTTTTTTTGGTCTTCACTGAGATGCAGCATGACGGCGCAGAAAAAAGCCCGCACGAGGCGGGCTGAAAATATCAGGGACAGCAGAATGACTCAGATACCAGGTTACTTAAATTTGTATTCCACCAGCAGGGTATAAGCCCGGCCACGAGGATCTGCCACTCGGGGCTCCCAAGCAGCGCCGGCAGCAAAGTCGTTTTGGTGCGCAGTAAATGGTGGATCTTCGTCAAACAGATTTTTGATACCAAAAGTCAGTTTCATATTCTCAATACCGGCATAACTCACGCTGTAGTTATAGGTAATGTACTCATCGACATTCGGGTTCCATTGCGACGGAATGTAGGTATCGTTACGCACACTTACCGGTAATTCATCTTTGTAGCCATCACGATAGAGCTGTGTCAGGCTGTGACTCCAGTCGCCATGCACATAACTGAAGTTAAGGGTGTGCTTCCATTTAATCGGCAGGTTGTAGTAACGCACATACTCGCCAACTAAGTTTTCGCTGTATGGTAAGCTGTCTAAGCCTTTGGTTTTAAAGGTATCGATATAACTGGCGTTCAGGTTGATTTTCCAGGCGCCACCGGCCAGCTCACCCGTCAGGTTCATATCCAGCTCGATACCCTGGGTTAATGAGCCGCCAGAGTTGATGTAACGCCGGTCAATCGCGACAACTTCACCCTCGGCATTACGGATCCAGTTGGCGGTAAATAAATCGTAATTGTCGATCAGTACATCACGTGGCGCAGAACGAATCGTGTCAGTACGCTCTATTTCCCACCAATCCAGGCTAACGTTAAAGTAATCGGTGGGCACCACAACGACACCGAAGCTCTTCTGTTCTGATTCTTCCGGTGCCAGATCGGGTTTGCCACCAAATAACTCAACCGGTTGAATACGCTCACAACCAGCAACATTCTCATCAGCCACACCACCGGGGCAGCTTTGTGGGTCTGCTAAATCCAGACCAGTGTAGGGTAACTCTGTTACACCGTTAAACAACTGGTTAAACGACGGCACTTTGAAGCCGGTACTGAAGGCCCCGCGGACAAGCAGTTGCTCCAGTGGTTTGTAGCTAAATGAGACTTTAGGGTTGGTGGTGCTGCCAAAGCCATCGTATTTGTCATAACGGCCGGCAAGGGTGACTTCCAGCTGGTCAGTTACTGGCAAATAGAACTCAGCAAACACGGCTTTGATATCGCGGCTGACTTTATCCAGCACATTAGCATTATCAAAAGGTGCTAAAAACACCGGACGCATTTCAGCGCGCTCGTCACCATTAAACTTAAACTCTTCGCGGCGCAAATCAGCACCAAGTGCCATCATCACCTCGCCACCGGGGAGCGCAAAACCCACTTCACCTGATACAGTCGCATCAAGTTGAGTCATGATTGACTCACCACCGTAAAGCGTTACTCCACGGGCTGATGCTGCCTGCAATGCCGCTATGCCGGCAGCACTCTGGCTTTGTCCAGGTAAAAGAAAGGGGTCAACCAGGCCTGAGCCCAGAGCCGCCTGTAAGGCGTCAGTGTAGTAATATCCACCGCCGAGTACAGAGTCGGACTCGCTTGATGCACGTGAGAGGCCCACGTTGTAATCCCAATCTGCGACTACACCTTCAACTGCCGCTAAAAAGCGGTATGCCGTAGTGGTAGTGTCAATTTCGCGGCCACCGCAATCCATACACCGCCAGCGATAAGCGATCGGGGCGCCATAATTGAGCTGGTCTGCGCCAAAATAGCCGGCCAACGCATCGTATATTCTGTCATAAGATGCGCCGGTGCTTGGGTACCAGGTATCCGGGCCAAAGGTTGAACCGGGGGAAATTTGGTAAGGCTCAAACGCCTTACTGACATCGACTTCAGAGGCAACAAACTCTAATGTTGCGGTATGCTGTTCCGCCAGTTTAAAGCTGGCGCGACCAATAAAATCGATACTCTCTTGTGGCTGCTGAATGCGTGCCGCCGCCGGGTAGTCCCAGGCACAGGCATAGCGGGATGACTCTGAGCTCCACAGCCGGTTATCATAGGGGCCCATATTCGGACCGCCGGTTTCGCAGCCCGCGCCACCGGGCAAATCGAGAATATTAATAGCGGTAACAGACTGGCCATCTAGTGGATCTATAAGGCCCGTGCCGATTAAGTTGGCATCGGTCTCGCCGCGGTTAAACACGGTAGCAAACGGCGTGCCGCGTGTATCAGGTGACAAGCCTCGCTCGGGCTGGAAAGTATTGGAGAAATCACGATCTGTGCCCTCAAGCACCTCATTTTTCTTAAACGACAGGGTAGCAAAAGCATTCCAGCCATCTTTGTTAATGTCGCCGGTACCAAAGAGGATATTACCGCGATAAATATTGCCACCACCGGCTTCGGTATGATCGACAAATGCCGACACTTCCGCGCCGGTATAGTCTCGTTTAGTGATAAAGTTAATAACGCCGCCGATAGCATCAGTACCGTAAACGGCAGAAGCACCATCACGTAAGACTTCAACCCGCTCGAGCGCGGCAAATGGAATAGAGTTCAAGTCAACTGCTCGGCCTTTTAAGCCATGGGTCGCGACACGCCGGCCATTTAGCAGCACCAAGGTGGCATCAGCGCCCTGACCTCGCAGGTTTGCACCAGACACACCGTTATTGCCGCGCTGTTCTTCAGAGACGATACCGCCGTTACTGGCCAGGTTATCGGATGAGTTACCAGCAATATTCATTTGCCGTAATAATTGCTCAGCGGAGGTAATGCCGGCGGCATCAATATCGGCCTTGCTGAAAACGGTAATAGGCAACGCACCCTCAAGTGCTGTGCGCTTGATACTTGACCCGGTAACACGGATCCGTTCAACGTTGCTGCCGGCCTGCGCCGTGTCGCTTTGTGTTGTAGTATCCTGGGCTAGCGCGTGGCTGCTCAGGCCAGCTAGGGTAAGCGCCTGAATAAGCTTGTTCAACTTCATCACATTCTCCTGGAGTTGCGTTGTTCTGTTTTTATAGTGCTATCCGTTACCCGGGTCTGAGCGCCCGTTTTTATTACCCATGCAAAACGTTTAATTTCTGCACAAAATTAACATAGCAATATTTCTTTCCTTTTGAAAATAAATTATGCTGATTTTTGCAAAATGTTGGAATATTTCATTCCTTGGCGCTATCTTAGTGAAAAAATAAAGGCTGATAAACCTGTGAGAAATAGCGTAAAGATAAGGGCTAATCAAAGCATGGGCTGGTTTAGTGCAGCGCTGCTGCTATTAAGCAGTGGCGTGCTATTTCCGGCCATTGCGTCCACTGACAATAACCTGACTATTGGGTTTAAAACCGACGTGCCATTTGTACAACCCGAGCAATTACAGCTGCAGTTTTGGCAGCAAAAGCTAAGCCAGGGCGACAGGCTGTTACTCACACCAGCACAAATTGCCGAACGTAACCGGCAAACCTTTACACAGCAGCAGGAAATGCAGCCGTTAACGGCACTGCCTGAGCAATATTCTGCCGCCGAGCTGATGGCGGTTATTGATACTGTCAGTAAAATCCCGTCCAGCCCACGCTTTTACACTAATGGCACCGCGCTTAGCGCAGCAGATTGGCAGCGGTATCAGGCGCTGCTGGGTAAAGAGCAGGTAAAACAGACGAATCCCGTCGCTTTTGCGCTTATTGTAAAACGTACGGCGCTGCGGGCGTTTCCGACACTGGACAGAGTCGTCAATGAGCAGGGTAACGCTGATCTGGACCGTTTTGCTGAAACCGCACTCTTTGTTGCCGAGCCGGTGGCGGTGCTGCATCAAAGCCGCGATAACAGCTGGCTTTTAGTACAAAGCTTTAATTACACCGGCTGGGTGCAGGCGGCTGATGTGGCCATCGGCAGCCGGGAGCAGGTGCTGGCCTATGCTGAGCAAACGCCGTTTTTAGTTATTACCGCAGCCAAAACCCACACCGCTTACACGCCTGCGCAGCCAGCCTTATCAGAACTCCAATTGGACATGGGCGTTCGATTGCCGCTAATCAGTGCTGCCGACACCGGTTTTAATGTACACGGGCAAAACCCGCTGGCCAGTCATATTGTGCAATTGCCGCAGCGGCTGAGTGATGGCCGGTTGCACTTTATGCCGGCGCTGCTGCCGCTGAGCAGCGATGTCAGCATTGGCTATTTGCCTTTTACCGAGCACAATCTGCTAAGCCAGGCCTTTAAGTTTTTGGGCGAGCGTTACGGCTGGGGCCATGATTATAACGGCCGTGACTGCACTGGTTTTATCTCCGAAGTGTTTCGCAGCTTTGGTATGCTGATGCCGCGCAACTCCGGCCAGCAGGGTATGGGCAGTTATGGCACTAACCAAAGGTTTAAACCTGACGCAAGCCAGGCCGACAAATTAAAGGCGTTAGCACAGGCCAAGGTGGGAGATTTATTCTATTTCCCCGGCCATGTGTCAATGTTTATTGGTAGGGTGCAGCAGCAACCTTTTATGATCCACTCGGTGAATACGTTAATTTACCCAACCGATACCGGTTTGTATCAGGGGACCTTAAACGGGGTGGTGGTGACACCATTAATGCCACTGCATAACAATGCCGAGCATGCTTACCTTGATGCACTTTATGCGATTAAATCACTGCGATAACAGAGGCAACTATGAAAATAACTGATATCAGACTGGGTATGTTACGGGTGCCTCTGAAAACGCCGTTTAAAACGGCGCTACGAACGGTGAATAGCATTGAAGATATTATTGTGATGATCCACACCGACAGCGGTCATGTGGGCTATGGCGAGGCACCGGCCACCGCAGTGATCACCGGTGATATTCACGGCTCTATTATTGAAGCTATACGCACCGTGATAAAACCCAAGCTGATTGGCCAGGACGTTAGCGATTTAAACCACATTATCCGCCTTATTCAGAGCTGTATTATGAAAAACTTCAGCGCCAAGGCCGCTGTGGAGATGGCGGTGTATGACTTATTTGCTCAGCTGTATAAAGCGCCGTTGTATAAAATTCTCGGTGGCGGCGTGCCTAAAATCACCACTGATATTACCATCAGCGTGGATTACATCGACAAAATGGTCGCCGACTCGCTAAGTGCGGTTGAGCGTGGTTTTGAAACCTTAAAAGTGAAAGTAGGCAAAGATATCGGCGTTGACATAGAGCGGGTCAAAGCCATTTATGCCGCGGTTGAAGGCAAGGCGCTGATCCGGCTGGATGCCAACCAGGGCTGGACGGCGAAGGAGGCGGTATATGCGCTGCGTAAGTTGGAAGACGCCGGCGTGCGGTTGGAGCTGGTGGAGCAACCGGTTAAAGCCTACGACCTGGAGGGGTTAAAATATATTACCGAGCGCGTACACACGCCGGTGATGGCCGATGAAAGTAGCTTCGGCCCGCGTGAAGTGATAGAGCTGATTAAAATGCGCGCCGCCGACATTATTAACATTAAGCTGATGAAAACCGGCGGCATTGCCAATGCTATAAAAATTGCCGATATCTGCTCGTTTTACGATATGCAGTGCATGATTGGCTGTATGTTAGAAGGCAGTGTCAGTGTGGCAGCAGCGGTACATGTGGCGGTGGCGAAATCTGATGTGATTACCAAAATCGACTTAGACGGCCCGTCACTGTGCGCTTATGATCCGGTAAAAAGCAGCGTAAAATTTAATGATGCCGATATTACCGTTGAAGATGCACCCGGCCTCGGTATTACCAGTATCGATGGCCTGGAAATGCTGGCTTAAGCTATCAGGCCTGTTTAAGCACCTGCAGCAGCTTGGTGCTCTCTTCCAGTTGATGGTCATTGTTGTGCTGCTGGCAGAGCAACAAATACAGGATATGACATAAATGCTGCTGCGCCATTTGCACCAATATCGGGTTTATTCGCACGTTTTCATCGCCACTTAGCGCAAACAGTGGTACATCGGCAGACAGGCTGAGCGCATTGCTTTTATAACTGGTCAGGCTTACCAGTGGAATGTGCTGTTGTTTGGCGTAGCGTGCCAATTTAAGTAAGTCGGCATTCTGGCCAGACTCGGAGATCAGCAGCACGACGCTTTGTGGGCCTAAGGTGCTGGCCAACTGTAAGGAGAGTGCAGGGTCGCTGTGCGCCAGCGTTAACTTACCCAGCTGTAATAAGCGAAACTGCATATCATGCGCCACAATGCCCGACTTGCCAAAACCGGCCACTAACACCCGGTCGGCGCGTTGCAGTAACGCCGCGGCATCATGCAGGGCTTTCTCTTCATTAATTTCCAGAATTCCACGCAAATGACTGTGCAGGCTAAACTGCAACTGCTCCACCAGCTGTTGCAGATTGGTTGCGTTGCCAGGCTCATTGCTGTCGCGCTGCAGGGTTGAGGCCGTAATAATAGCTTCGCTTACCGCCAACTTTAAATCGGGGTAGCCTTTATAGCCTAGTTTCTGGCAAAACTTCACCACGCTGGATTGACTGGTGCCGACCGCATCGGCCAATTGTTGTGAGGAATAATCCCGTAGCAAATGGGCATTATCCAGAATAAAATCTGCCAGCTTGCGCTCGATCACCGACATCTGATCCAGCATACCTCGGATCTTGAGTAAACATACCATACTGGGAATATCCTTATTGTGTTGCCCAAGCTCTATGGAATTAGTTATTGGCAACCTACTTCAGTATTGAATAATTTATTCCATGTTGGCAAGCGGCTGCAGAAAAAAGCAGCATAATTTAGGGTGCTGTATATAAAAACAGGGTTATTTACTGAGTGTTTTGTATTGTTTCCACTTTTTCCCACCAAAATCATCACCTTCGCTGTAGCGCCCGATTTTACTGTGATCGCAATCGATCGATAGCTCGGTTTTTACCTTGACAATGGTCAAACCTGCACCCTAAACTGTATCGTCGTGGGGATTTGTGGGTAAAAGTGGATCATTTTGGTTTACCTGCAAACAAAATAACTAAAGTCATTGCACAGGAAGCTTATGTTTCGTGGCTCATTTACACTGACACTGGACGAGAAAGGACGGTTAGCGTTACCTGCACGCTACCGTGAATTTCTGCTGTCTGATTGTCAGGGCCACTTGATTTGCACCATTGACCTGCATGACCCCTGTTTATTGTTGTATCCGCTGGCTGAGTGGGAAGAAATAGAAGAAAAACTCAAGCGCTTGTCCAGCCTAAACCCGCAGGAACGCCGCTTACAGCGCGTGTTGCTGGGTAATGCTACCGACTGCGATATGGATAAAAACGGCCGTATTTTACTGCCGGCGCCGCTGCGCCAGCATGCCGGTTTGTCTAAAGGTATCCGTCTGGTCGGTCAATTAAATAAATTCGAGATCTGGGATGAAACTGCCTGGCATGAGCGTTTAGCGGCAGATATTGCGCTGGAACAGGCTCAGGCCGGTGATGTGGAACTGTCAGAACGATTACAGGATTTTGCACTGTAAATGAATACTGTGGCTCATATTTCCGTCCTGCTGCAGGAAGCACTGGATGGTCTGGCAATTAAAGCTGACGGCTGTTACCTGGATGGCACTTTTGGCCGTGGTGGCCATAGCCGGGCTATTTTAGCAAAGCTTGGCCCGCAGGGCCGGTTGTTTGCCATTGACCGCGATCCCGCCGCGATTGCCGCTGCCGCCCCACTGGCAGGCGATCCGCGTTTTCATATCACTCACAGCCCCTTTGCCGCCCTGGCAACCATTGCTGAGCAGCAGCAAATTATCGGAAAAATAGACGGCATTTTGCTGGATTTAGGTGTGTCATCACCGCAACTGGACGACGCTGACCGTGGTTTTAGCTTTATGCGCGACGGCCCGCTGGATATGCGCATGGACCCCACCAGTGGCGTCAGCGCCGCAGACTGGCTTGCCAGCGCCGATGTCGAAGATATCAGCTTTGTGCTGCGCGAATACGGCGAAGAAAAATTCGCCTGGCGTATTGCGCAGGCCATTGTAGCGGCGCGCAGCGAGCAGCCACTGACGCGCACAGCGCAGTTAGCCAAGCTTATCAGCGATAGCGTGCCCAAAAGTAATAAAGAGAAAAAACACCCGGCGACGCGCAGTTTTCAGGCCATTCGCATCTACATTAACAGCGAGCTGGAGCAGGTTAATCAGGCGCTGCACGCCGCTATGCAAGTGCTTAAGCCCGGTGGCCGGCTGGTGGTGATTAGCTTTCACTCGCTGGAAGATCGGCTGGTAAAACAGTTTATGCGTCGCTATTCCAAAGGTGAGCCACTACCGCGCGGTATTCCGCTTACTGCAGCGCAAATGCAGCAGCGCACTGAGCTGGAGCTGGTAGGTAAAGCCATTATGCCTTCAGAGCACGAGCTTGAGCTTAACCCGCGCGCCCGCAGTGCCGTGCTGCGCATCGCACAGAAGCAGCGCCATGAATAATATCAGCCTGCATCGGTTAATTTTTCGCGACTGGCGCGAGCAAAAATGGCTGGCGCTTCTACTGCTGGCTTGCATTATCTCTGCGCTGGTGGTGGTGCACTTTGCCCACTTAAACCGTCAACTGACCATAGCGCAAGATGCCTTGTATCAGCAGCGCGACCAGTTGGATATCGAGTGGCGTAATCTGATTTTAGAGCAGCGTGCCTTGTCCGAGCATAGCCGGGTAGAAGATATTGCCCGCCGCCAGCTGAATATGGTGCGCCCGGCAGCTGAGCAAGACATTGCGGTGACAGTGCCATGAGTAGCAAACGCAGTACACCTCAAGCCAAAGCCAGAACGGTGCCCTCGGTGCTGGGATGGCGCTTTGCTTTTGTATTGCTGAGTTTAGCTTTGGTGTTTAGTGCCTTAATGGTGCGCGCCGCCTGGTTACAGGTAGTTGAGCCTGACATGCTGGTCAGCCAGGGCGATGCCCGTTCGCTGCGTGTAGAAGCTGATACGGTATTACGCGGTATGATTTTCGACCGTAATGGTGAAGAGCTGGCAGTCAGTGTGCCGGTAGAAGCGATTTGGGCCGACCCTAAAGTGGTGATCGAGCGCCATGCCGCCTCTGATGAGCGGCGCTGGCATGCGCTGGCTGAGATTTTACAACTGACGCCGGCACAGCTGCAAAACCGCATTGGCACCAACCCACAGCGGCGCTTTGTCTATCTGCAGCGTCAGGTCAATCCGGCCGTGGTCGATTACGTGAAAAAGTTAAAAGTGCCCGGCATTTATTTTCGTCAGGAATCGCGCCGTTATTATCCGGCCGCTGAAGTCACCGCTCAGCTGCTTGGGTTTACCAACGTTGATGATGTTGGTGTAGAGGGTATTGAAAAGCGTTTTGATGAGCTGCTAACCGGCACCGCCGGGCGTAAAGTATTCCGTAAAGATGCCAAAGGCCGTGAAATTGAAGTGCTGGAACGGGTGCAACAGCAGGCACCGGGCAGTTTGCAGCTGAGCATTGATCAGCGTATTCAGTCTATTACTTACCGCGAACTGAAAAAAGCGGTGTTAACCCACGGCGCCACCTCAGGCTCGGCCATGGTAGTGGATGTGCATACCGGTGAAGTGTTGGCGATGGTGAATAGCCCATCGTTTAACCCGAATAACCGCGGCAATACACCGGCTTATTTGTTCCGCAACCGCGCCATTACCGACACCTTTGAACCGGGCTCAACCATGAAGCCGTTAGCGGTATTAAGTGCACTGGAGTTTGGCAGCGCTAACCTGGGCAGTAAAATTGACACTTACCCGGGTTATATCCGCGTCGGCGGCAGCTGGGTGCGTGACGCCATTAACTACAACACCTTAAGCCTGACCGGCATTATCCAGAAGTCGAGCAATATCGGCGTCACCAAACTGGTGCTGGATATGCCGGTAGAGCATGTTATTAGTTTGTACGCCAATATGGGCTTGGGTAGTGATACCGGCCTTGGCCTAAATGGTGAAAGCAGTGGCATGTTAAGCCATCGGCGCCGCTGGTCTGATTTTGAACGCGCTACCTTATCTTTCGGCTATGGCTTATCTGTGACTGCGGCCCAGCTGGCGCGGGCTTATGCCACTATGGCTAACGGCGGTGTCAGCCGGCCGCTGAGCATCGTGAAACAAGACAATATTCTGCCGGGCGAGCAGGTGCTGGATCCCGAGCATGCCGCTGCCATGCTGGAAATGATGGAAGCCAATATTATGCCTGGCGGTACCGCTACCCGGGCGCAGGTGAAAGGTTACCGGGTTGGAGGCAAAACCGGTACGGCACGCAAAGCCATTGCCGGGGGTTATGGTGAAGATTATGTCGCCTCGTTTGCCGGCGTTGGCCCTATTTCGAATCCGCGTTTGGCTTGTGTGGTAGTGATTAACGAGCCGGCCGGTGACTTCTACCATGGCGGTGAAATTGCGGCCCCGGTGTTTGCCAATATTATGGGTGCCACCATGCAGTTGCTGAACCTGACGCCAGATGCGTCCAGCCAGAGCAATATCTCAGCAGTAACGGGAGGTCGCAATGCCGGTTAACAGCAAAGCCTGGTTGGCACTTTACGCCAGCAATGTCATAGACGTTGAGCTTGAACAGCTGCAACTGGACAGCCGTAAGGTGAGCGCCGGCGATGTATTTCTGGCGATACCGGGTGTGCAACAACATGGTCGGCAATTTATTGCTCAGGCCCTGGTACAGGGCGCTGCTCTGGTACTGACTGATACTGGCCAGTATGACGACGCCCGTGTGGTTGTGCTGCCAGAACTTATGCAAATTCTGCCCTCATTAGTGGCGAATTTTTATCAGCAACCAGCGCGTAAACTGCAATTGGTTGGTATTACCGGGACTAACGGTAAATCCAGCACTAGCTTTTTTGTTAGCCAGCTTGCCGCTGAATTACAGCAGCAAGCCGCAGTGATTGGCACTCTGGGTTATGGCCACAGCCAAAACCTTACGCCACTGCCCAATACCACGCCGCATTATGTCGATTTGCAGCGTATTATGGCGCAATTTGTCGCTGAGCAAACCCAGTTGGTGGCGATGGAAGTGTCCTCCCACGCTCTGGTGCAGCAGCGTGTGGCAGGCATATTGTTTGACGTCGCGGTTTTCACCAACCTGACACGCGATCATCTGGATTATCATGGCTCTATGGCCGAGTACGGCGCAGCTAAAGCGATGCTGTTTACACCGCAGCTGGCGCGGGTGGCTGTGATTAACGTATCAGACGAATTTGGCCGCAAGCTGGCAGCACAAAGCCAGCTGCCGGTGTGGGTGTATGGTAAAACCGAAGACTGTCAGGGGTTTAACCGCTACCTGGGTTACTCCGATGTGGTTGCTAACGGCACCGGATATAGCCTGACGCTGACCAGCCACAGTGGCACAGTTAACCTTAAGCTGCCGCTGCTGGGCGAGTTTAATATTCAAAACGTATTGGCGGCCATCGCCAGTCTGATGGCGCTAGGCTATGACTTTGATGCCATCTTGGCCGCCTGCAGCGTGCTTAAAGCCGTGCCTGGGCGGATGGAACAATTCCAGTTTGCCAGAAAGTTTACCGCCGTGGTGGATTACGCCCACACACCGGATGCCTTGCAGCAAGCGCTGCAGTCATTACGATTGCATTGCCGCGGCCGGCTGTGGTGTGTGTTTGGTTGTGGCGGCGATCGCGATCGCGGCAAACGGCCACTTATGGGCCAGCTGTCTGAGCTGTTTGCTGACCATGTCATTATCACCTCTGACAATCCGCGCAGCGAAGATGCGCTGAGTATTTGCCATGAGATTGCCGCCGGCATGAGCCCGGATGCGAGCTATCAGATCGAGCCCGACCGGCAGAGTGCGATCAAGCTGGCGCTGGCCAGTGCGCAGCCGGGCGACTTAGTGCTGATCGCCGGAAAAGGCCATGAAACCGTACAAATTATCGGCTCAGAGCATCGGCTGTACGATGAACGGGCTTACCTGCGTCAACTGGTTACGGAGATGTCACTATGATCCGCTTAGCCTGCAGTGAAATTGCAACTATGCTCGGTGCCCGTATGCGGGGCAGCGAGCAAGTTATCAGCTCAGTCAGTACCGACAGCCGTAGTATCAGCGCCGGTGAGCTGTTTATCGCCTTAAAAGGCCCCAACTTCGACGGTGCCGCTTTTGTTGCCGATGTTAAAGCCAAGGGGGCGGTAGCTGTGGTGTTGGAGCAACCGGTTGACGAAGATATTACCCAGCTTATCGTGCCCGACACACGAGTAGCTCTGGGGCAGTTAGGCGCTGCGCTAAAAGCCAGACTGGCGCCGAAAACCATTGCTGTTACCGGTAGCGCCGGTAAAACCACAGTTAAAGAGATGATTGCCGCCATTCTGGCCAGACTTGGGCCGGTACTGGCAACTCAGGGTAACTTTAATAACGACATCGGTGTGCCACTTACCCTGCTGCGCTTAACCGCTGAGCATCGTTATGCCGTGCTGGAGCTGGGGGCGAACCATCAGGGCGAAATAGCCTATACCACCTCACTGGCGAAGCCGGATGTGGCCATTATTACCAATGTAGCCCCCTCGCATTTGGAAGGCTTTGGTGATGTGTATGGTGTGGCACGCGCCAAGGGCGAAATTTTTAACGGGTTAGCCGGTAACGGCTTGGCGATCGTGCCGGCTGACAGCGAATACCGCGATTACTGGTTACGCCGTCTAACCGACATGTCGGTGCAGCAATTCTCAGCCAATCAGAGCGCCGATTACAGTGCCCGCGATATCGTGCTGGACGCTCAGGGTTGTGCCGGTTTTGTGCTGCAAAGCCCCTCCGGCAACGTGAATGTCAATCTGACCATTCCCGGCAAACACAATGTGGCCAATGCGCTGGCAGCCGCAGCGGCTTGTGTGGCGGTGGGCGCCAGTTTGCAGGATGTGGCGCAGGGCTTGGCGCAGATGCAGGCCGTAAAAGGCCGCACCAATATCAAGCAGCTGAGTAATAAGCTGCGGCTGATTGATGATACTTACAATGCCAATGTTGAGTCGGTGAAAGCGGCGATAGATCTGTTAGCGTCTTACAGCGGTTATCGCGTGCTTATTCTAGGCGATATGGCTGAACTGGGCGCCGACGCCCGTTTGTACCATGAAGAGATTGGTTTATACGCAAAAAATGCCGGAATTAATCTGTTGTTCACCCTTGGCGTGTTATCACAGAGCGCCAGTGACTTGTTTAACGGTCAGGGGGCACATTTCAGTTCGCGTCAGGCGCTGTTGCAGCGCTTGATGCCAATCGTTTTTGAACAACCGGCGGTCACCCTGCTAGTGAAAGGCTCGCGCAGTGCGAAAATGGAATTAGTCGTGCAGGACTTGCTAGAACGTTGTCAGCAGGAGAGCAGCCCATGCTAGTTTGGTTAGCCGAGTATTTGACTCAATACTTCAGCTTTTTTAATGTCTTCAGTTATCTGACGTTCCGTGCCATTTTGGGCATCTTAACGTCATTATTGCTAAGCCTGTATCTGGGCCCAAAGCTGATTGCCCGTCTGCAGCGCATGCAAATTGGCCAGGTGGTTCGCGGCGATGGCCCGGAAAGCCATTTCTCGAAAAAAGGCACGCCGACCATGGGCGGTTTGCTTATTTTAGGCTCGGTGCTGGTCAGTACTTTGCTGTGGGCCAATCTGGAAAACAAATACGTTTGGGTGGTGCTGTTTGTGCTGGTCAGCTTCGGCTGGATTGGCTTTGTCGATGACTACCGTAAAGTGATCCGTAAAGATCCAAAAGGCTTAATCGCGCGCTGGAAATATTTCTGGCAGTCGCTGTTTGCGATTGCCACTGCCGCCTTTTTGTATTTCACCGCCGAACGTCCGGCTGAAACTGCGCTGTTAGTGCCGTTTTTAAAAGATGTGATGCCACAGTTGGGCTTGCTGTTTTTGGCGTTAAGTTACTTCGTTATCGTCGGCACCAGCAATGCGGTTAACCTGACTGATGGCTTAGACGGTCTGGCGATAGTACCGACTATTATGGTGGCCGGGGCTTTTGCCATCATTGCCTATGCCAGTGGTAACGTGAACTTCTCGGCTTACCTGAATATTCCTTATCTGCCTTATGCCAGCGAGCTGGTGGTGCTGTGCGCCGCGCTGATTGGCGCGGGTCTGGGCTTTTTGTGGTTTAACACTTATCCGGCTCAGGTGTTTATGGGCGATGTTGGCTCACTGGCGCTGGGCGCGGTGCTTGGCGTGATCGCCATTTTAGTCCGCCAGGAAATAGTGCTGTTTATTATGGGCGGCGTCTTTGTGATGGAAACCCTGTCGGTAATCCTGCAGGTAGGTTCTTACAAGTTACGTGGTCAGCGTATTTTCCGTATGGCGCCAATACACCACCACTATGAATTAAAAGGCTGGCCAGAGCCGCGCGTTATCGTCAGGTTCTGGATCTTATCCATTATGTTTGTGCTGGTGGGCTTAGCCACCCTGAAACTGAGATAACCATGACACAGCAGGTATTAATGCAATTTTTAGCGAAAAAACGCATAGCAGTAGTGGGGCTTGGCCTGTCGGGTCTGGCCACAGTGCGTTTTTTGCTGAATTTAGGCATTAAGCCGGTACTGATGGACAGCCGCAGCAAGCCCGCCGGTATTGAGCAAATCGCGCCGGAAAAGGTAGATGGAATTTATTTAGGCGAGCTTGACGCTAACAGGCTGGCAAAAATGGACATCATCGTATTAAGCCCCGGCTTGTCGCCGGCGCATCCGGCTATTCGGTTTGCTGTCGCACAGGGGGCTCAGCTGCTGGGCGATGTTGAGCTGTTTGCCCGAGTTAACCAAAAACCAGTGGTCGCTATTACTGGCTCTAATGGTAAATCGACAGTCACCATGCTGGTTGACGCTATGCTCAAAGCCAGCGGCATAAACGCACTGGCGGCGGGCAATATTGGTTTGCCGGTGCTGGATGCTTTAGCCCAGCGCGATATCGAGGTGTTTGTGTTGGAGCTGTCCAGCTTCCAACTGGATACCACCTCAAGTTTACATAGCATCGCCAGCTGCATTTTAAACGTCAGTGCCGATCATCTCGACCGCTATGGCGATATGGCTGCTTATGCCGCGTCAAAACAGCGGGTGTACCAGCACAGCCAACTGGCGGTATTTAACCAGGATGATGCCGCAACGATACCGCAGCACGCCGGACACAGTCTGGGCATTAAGCTATCTGAAGGCGCCTACGGCATTGTCAGTAAAGACGGCCAGCGCTGGTTACAGGTGGCGGGTGAACCGTTATTACCTTTGGCTGAGATGACGCTGTTTGGTGAGCACAACCAGTTTAATGCGCTGGTGGCCAGTGCATTGGCGCTAGCCGCTGGTGCCAACCGTGATGGCCTGAAAACAGCGCTTAAGCAATTTGTTTCATTACCGCACCGCTGCATCTTAGTGGCCGAGCACAACGGTGTGCGCTGGATCAACGACTCCAAAGCCACCAATATCGGCGCTACTTTAGCAGCGATTGCCGGGCTTAGACCTACCGTTGCCGGTAAGCTGATTTTAATTGCCGGCGGTGATGCCAAAGGTGCGGATGTTAGCGAGCTGCAACCAGTATTACAGCGCGATGTGCAGCAGCTGATTACGCTAGGGCAGGACGGCCCGGCCATTGCCGCGTTAATGGCGGGCAGCATTGAAGTAAAAAGCTTAACGGAGGCGGTAAAAGCCGCTGCAAAACTGGCCAAAACCGGCGATATGGTGCTGCTCTCACCGGCCTGTGCCAGCCTGGATATGTTTAAAAGCTATGCCGAGCGCGGCGAGTTGTTTGCGCAAACCGTTAAAGCGGAGGTGCTATGAAACAGCTGGCACTAAGCATGTTCAAACAGCCCTGGACTAATCCACTACAGGCCATCAGCCAGTGGTGGCGCGCTGAAGATGGCGCCGCTTACGATAAATTATTTTTGACCTTATTGCTGCTTATTCTGGGCATTGGTGTGGTCATGGTGACCAGTGCTTCGGTGCCGGTGGCGTCGCGCTTATACGGTAACGAGCTGCACTTTACTATTCGTCATCTGGTCTATCTGGCGCTGGGCTGCAGCGCGGCGCTATTGATCCTGAATATGCCCGTACAGTGGTGGCATAACAGCAATATGGCACTATTATTTGCTGCGCTGGCGCTGTTGGTGGCAGTGTTGTTATTCGGTCGAAATGTTAACGGCAGTACCCGCTGGTTGTCACTCGGTCCCATTGGTTTACAAGCCGCCGAGCCGGCAAAGCTGTTTTTCTTTGTCTACCTGGCCAGTTACCTGGTGCGCCGGCACGAAGAAGTACGGGAAAACTTAAAAGGCTTCTTAAAGCCGTTGTTTGTCTTGTTTGCTTTTGCCGTCTTGCTGCTGATGCAGCCGGATCTGGGTACCGTAATTGTAATGTTTGCTACCGCCGTGGCCCTGCTGTTTTTAGCCGGCGCTAAGCTTTGGCAGTTCTTTTGTTTAATCTTTACCGGCATCGCCGCCATTGGTGTGTTGATTGTCTACAGCGAATACCGCTGGAAACGGGTGACCGCCTTTTTGGATCCCTGGGCCGACCCGTTCGGCAGTGGCTATCAGCTGACGCAGTCACTGATGGCGTTTGGCCGCGGCGGTTGGTTTGGTCAGGGCCTGGGTAACAGTATTCAAAAGCTGGAATACCTGCCAGAAGCGCATACCGACTTTATTCTGGCGGTCATCGCTGAAGAGACCGGCTTTATTGGCGTGGCCGTGCTGGTGCTGCTGTTATTTTTGCTGGTATACCGCGCGCTGTGGATAGGCCAGCGGGCACTGGCGAAAAACTTAAGCTTCCACGGCTTTTTAGCGTATGCGCTGGCAATTTGGATTGGCTTTCAATCGGCCGTCAATATCGGTGTGGCCACTGGCGCACTGCCGACCAAAGGCCTGACCCTGCCGTATGTCAGCTCAGGCGGCAGTAGCTTAATCATTATGTTAGCGGCGGCAGCACTGTTGCTGCGTATCGACTTTGAAGTACGGCTAAAAGGTAAACACGCCATCAGTGGAGGCAAGTATGACTAAGCCTCGTATTTTGATCATGGCGGGCGGCACCGGCGGCCATATTTTCCCGGCCCAGGCGGTAGCTACAGCGCTTAATGCCCATGGCTGGCAAATTCACTGGCTGGGTAGCCGTGAAAAAATGGAAGCCCAGTTGGTACCCCAATTTGGCTGGCCGTTTCACAGTATTGACGTGGCGGGTTTACGTGGAAAAAGCCTGAAATCGTTGATCAAAGCGCCCTGGATGCTGCTGAAGTCATTGTTGCAGGCAAGACGTGTTATCACGGCAGTAAAGCCTGATCTGGTGCTGGGCTTTGGTGGCTTTGCCAGTGGCCCCGGTGGCCTGGCAGCCTGGCTTAAAGGCGTGCCGCTGTTAGTACATGAGCAAAATGCCGTTGCCGGCAGTACCAACCGCTTACTGGCGCGGCTGGCGCAAAAAGTGTTAGTGGCCTTTCCCGCAGCTTTTGCCGGCCATGCCAAGCAGTTGGTGGTAGGTAACCCGGTACGGGCGGCGCTGGTCGATGCCGGTAAACAACATGATTTTAGCGGTAGCTTAAAAGTGTTGGTGGTGGGTGGCAGTTTGGGCGCTAAAGCACTGAACGAGCAACTACCGCCCATTTTCGCCAAAGCTGCACAGCAGGCGCCACTGCAGGTGCGCCACCAAAGCGGTAAGGTGATGCAGCAGCAGACTGATGCGTTGTACCAGCAACTGGCCCAAAGTGGTTTAACGGCACAGGTGAGCGCCTTTATCGACGATATGGCGCAGGCTTACAGTTGGGCCGATGTCGTGATTTGCCGCGCCGGTGCCTCTACCGTCAGTGAACTGGCCTGTGCCGGTGTAGCGGCGCTGTTTGTGCCACTACCGCAGGCGATAGACGACCATCAAAGCGCCAATGCGCGCTGGCTGGTGGCAGAAGGTGCCGCCTTGATGCTGGCACAGCCCGACTTAACCGAACAACAGTTGTTACCGCTGCTGATGCAGTGGCAACAGGATAAAGCACCGTTACAACAAATGGCCGCTAAAGCGCGTGCCTGCGCGCTGGATCATGCCACGGCGCAGGTAGTAGCGCAGTGTCAGCAGGTAGCAGGTCAAACCGTAACAGGACAAGAAGTATGATTACGACACCACAACAGAAAAAACTGGCGATGCGCCGCGTAGAACGCATTCACTTTGTTGGCATTGGCGGTGCCGGTATGGGCGGCATTGCCGAAGTACTGGTAAATGAAGGTTATAACGTATCCGGCTCGGACATCGCGCCAAATGCCGTTACCGAGCGCTTAATCGGCCTGGGTGCCTGTGTTAGCTTTGGTCACGACGCAGCTAATGTGGCCGGCGCCAGTGTGGTCGTGGTATCCAGTGCCATTAACAGTGCCAACCCGGAAGTGGCCGCCGCCCGTGAGCTGCGCATTCCGGTGGTGCGCCGTGCTGAAATGCTCGGTGAGCTGATGCGCTTTCGCCATGGTATCGCCGTGGCGGGTACGCACGGTAAAACCACTACCACCAGCTTATTGGCCTCCATTTTTGCTAAAGCCGGCACTGATCCCACTTTTGTTATCGGCGGCTTGCTAAATTCGGCTGGCTCTAACGCCCGCTTAGGTGCGGGTCGCTATCTGATTGCCGAGGCAGACGAAAGTGATGCTTCTTTCCTGCATTTGCAGCCGCTGGCCACCGTGATCACCAATATCGAAGCGGATCACATGGACACCTATCAGGGCGACTTTGAAAAACTCAAAGCCACTTACCTGGAGTTTTGCCACAACTTGCCATTTTACGGTGTGGCCGTGGTGTGTATTGACGATCCGGTATTGCGCGCATTGATCCCGCAAATTGGCCGCACTGTGCTGACCTACGGTTTTAGCCAGGATGCGGACTTTGTCATCAGTGATTTTAGCCAGAGTGGCACCCAAAGCTGTTTTGTCATTAGCGATACAGAGGGGAATCAGCGTGAAGTGGTGCTGAATTTGCCGGGTAAACACAATGCACTAAACGCCACCGCCGCTTTTGCACTGGCGCGTGATGAAGGCATCAGCGAGCAAGCCATTTTAGCGGCCTTTACCGAATTTGAAGGCATTGGTCGGCGGTTTCAACAGTACGGCGAGTTTGATACCGGCAACGGCAAAGTGCTGCTGCTGGACGATTATGGCCATCACCCCACCGAAGTAGCCGCCACTATTGCTGCGGTACGCGCAGCCTGGCCAGCGCGGCGTTTAGTGATGGCGTATCAGCCGCACCGCTATACCCGCACCCGCGATTTGTATGAAGATTTTGCCAAGGTGCTGTCCAGTGTCGACAAGCTGTTGTTGCTCGAAGTGTACAGCGCCGGCGAAGCACCGATTGCCGGTGCCGATAGCCGCAGTTTATGCCGCTCTATTCGTGCCCGTGGAACGCTGGACCCTATTTATGTTGCCGGGCCGGATGAATTGCCGCCTAGCTTGGCCGACGTGCTGGCCGATGGCGACGTGGTATTAACGCAGGGCGCCGGCAATATTGGCGCGCTGGTAAAGAAACTGGCGGCGATGCAACTGAATATCAGCAAGCTTAAAGCCAGTGCAGGAGAACAAGCATGAGTGAAGCAGTACAGGCATTTGGCAAAGTAGCAGTAATGTTTGGCGGGTTGTCGGCTGAGCGTGAGGTGTCACTGCGCTCCGGTGCTGCCGTGCTTAAGGCGCTTACTGAAGCTGGCGTTGATGCCTTTGCTTTTGACCCAAAGCAGCAAAGCCTGGCTGAGCTGGCCCAAAGTGGTGCACAACGGGTGTTTATCGTACTGCACGGCCGTGGCGGCGAGGATGGCAGCATGCAGGGGGCATTGCAGCAACTGGGCCTGCCTTATACCGGTAGCGGCGTGCTGGGCTCGGCGCTGGCGATGGATAAAATTCGCTGCAAATACCTGTTTCAGGCGCAACAACTGCCCACGGCGCCTTTTGCTGTGGTGCACCAGGGCGACACCGACTTTGCCGCCTTATTGGCAAGCCTGGGCGGTAAAGTGATGGTGAAACCGGCCAACGAAGGCTCCAGCATTGGTATGAGCGCCGCCAGCACTGCCGAAGAGCTGCAGCAGGCGGTACAGCAGGCACTTAACTATGACAGCGAAATTTTAGTCGAGCGCTGGATCAACGGTCGCGAGTTCACCGTGGCGATTTTAAATGGCCAGGTGCTGCCGATTGTTGAAATGCGTACACCGCGTGCGTTCTACGACTATGAAGCAAAATATCAGGCCAACAGCACTGAGTATTTGTGTCCAGCACCGCTAAGCGCCGAGCAGACGGCCGCCATGCAGCAAAGTGCGCTGAAAGCCTTTAACGCCGTAGGCGCCAGTGGCTGGGGCCGGGTAGATATTATGCTGGACCAAAGCGGCCAGCACTTTTTACTGGAAGTGAATACCGTACCAGGTATGACCGAGAAGTCATTGGTGCCGATGGCGGCCAAAGCGGCCGGTTACAGTTTCCAGCAACTGGTGGTGGCGATTTTAGGCCAAAGCCAGGAGGCGAGATAATGATTAAACACCTGCCGAAGTTTGAGTTTAAGCAGCAACCGGCGTTTTACGCCGGCGTGCTGTTTTTTCTCTGCTCAGTGGCAGGTTTGGTGTGGGCGGCGGTGCAGGTAAATGCCTGGCTGCATGATCAGCAAAGTGCGCCGCTGAAGCAGGTAAAACTGTATGGTGACTTCGCCCACATCGATGCCCAGGCGCTGCATCAGCGGCTGGCACAGCAGTACATAGGTAACTTTTTTAGCGTGAACGTGGACCAGGTACAGCAGTTCCTGTTACAGCAACCCTGGGTCTATCAGGTAGCCGTGCGCAAACAATGGCCTGATGCCCTGGTGGTGGTTGTCACAGAACAACAGCCGGTAGCGATCTGGAATCAGCAGCAATTACTCAACAAAGAGGGCGAAGTGTTTCAGGCGCCCCTAGAGCAGCTGAAAACGGAACTGCCGATGCTAACCGGCCCCAACGGCAGCCAGCAGGACGCCCTGGCCATGTTCCGCCATATGCAGGGCTTACTGGCCCTGCATAAATTTAATGCCGTTGCGCTGGGAGTAACCGAGCGCTTCTCCTGGCAGCTAAGCCTGAGTAATGGCGTAGCACTGAAGCTGGGGCGTGATGATACGTTAAAACGGTTGCAGCGTTTTATTGAGCTGTATCCGGTTATAAGCAAACACAAAGCCGAAGCGATAACCGAAGTCGACCTGCGCTACGACACCGGTATCGCCGTGCGTTACAGCAGTGAGCAGAAGAGAAAAGCATGACAAAGTCGTTAGATAGAGATCTGATTGTTGGCCTGGATATCGGCACTGCGCAAATTAAAGCGGTGGTGGGCGAAATTACTGCTGACGACCGTTTAAGTATTGTTGGCGTGGGCACTCATGTGTCACGCGGCATGGATAAAGGCGGCGTTAACGACTTAAACCTGGTGGTACAGGCGGTACAGCGTGCGATAGACGAAGCCGAGCTGATGGCTGACTGTCGGGTGTCATCAGTGTATTTAGGCATTACCGGTAAGCATATTCGCTGTCAGAACGAAAGTGGCATGGTGCCGATTAACGACACTGAAGTGACCGCAGACGATGTCGCTAATGTGATCCATGCCGCCAAGTCGGTGCCGATTTCTGCCGAACGGCGCATGCTGCATGTGCTGCCGCAGGAGTTCTCGGTAGATATGCAAGAGGGTATTAAAAGCCCGGTTGGCATGTCAGGTGTGCGGATGGAAGCACGGGCACACATTATTACCTGCGCCAACGACATGGCAAAGAATATTGAAAAGTGCGTTGAACGCTGTGGTTTGCAGGTCGACCAGTTAATTTTCAGTGCGCTGGCATCCAGCTATGCGGTGCTGACAGACGATGAAAAAGAGCTGGGCGTTTGTGTGGTCGATTTAGGCGGCGGTACCATTGATATTGCTATTTTCACCAATGGTGCGCTGCGGCACACCGCGGTGATCCCGGTGGCCGGTAACCAGGTGACCAGCGATATCGCCAAAATTTTCCGCACACCAATAAGCCACGCCGAAGAGATTAAAGTGCAGTACGCCTGTGCGCTGCGCAGCATGGTGGGCAAAGAAGAAAGCATTGAAGTGCCAAGCGTGGGTGGCCGGCCGGCACGTTCTATGTCGCGTCATACCCTGGCTGAGGTGGTTGAACCGCGCTACCAGGAATTATTCGAGCTGGTGCTGGAAGAGATAAAAAGCAGTGGCTTAGAAGAGCAAATTGCAGCCGGTGTGGTACTGACCGGCGGCACCGCCAAGATGGAAGGGGCGGTGGAATTTGCCGAAGATATTTTTCAGATGCCGGTAAGGGTGGGTCAGCCGGCCCATGTAACCGGGTTAAAAGAATACGTACAGGATCCGGCCTACGCCAGTGTGGTTGGTCTGTTACTGTACGGTAAAGATGCGCGTACGCAGCAGAAGAAAGCAGCTGACGTACGGGATTCAGTAAGTGGCTTCGTCAAACGGATCAGCAGCTGGTTCAAAGGCGAATTTTAAGTAAGCGTAGAAACGGAGAGAGAGCTATGTTTGAGTTAATGGAAAACCACAGCGAAGAAGCTGTCATTAAAGTAATAGGTGTTGGTGGTGGTGGCGGTAATGCCGTCGAGTACATGGTTGCCAGCAACATCGAAGGGGTGGAGTTTGTTGCCGCCAATACCGATGCGCAGGCACTGCGTAATTCATCGGCCAATATTACCCTGCAATTGGGCTCTAATGTTACCAAGGGCTTGGGTGCAGGTGCTAACCCGGATATCGGTCGTCGCTCTGCCGAGGAAGACCGCGAAACCATTAAGAAAACCCTGCAGGGTGCGGACATGATATTTATCGCTGCAGGTATGGGTGGTGGTACCGGTACTGGTGCGGCGCCAATCGTGGCCGAAGTGGCGCGCGAGCTGGGTATTTTAACCGTGGCGGTAGTAACCAAGCCATTCCCGTTCGAAGGTAAAAAGCGTACTGCCTACGCTGATGAAGGTATTTTAGAGCTGAGCAAGCATGTTGACTCGCTGATCACCATTCCTAACGACAAGCTGTTAAAGGTGCTGGGTAAAGGCACCAGTTTGCTGGATGCGTTCAAAGCAGCCAATAACGTGCTGCTGGGTGCAGTGCAGGGTATTGCTGAATTAATTACCCGCCCGGGTTTGATCAACGTCGACTTTGCCGACGTACGTACTGTTATGTCAGAGATGGGTACTGCGATGATGGGTAGCGGCCGAGCTACCGGCCCGGATCGTGCCGAAGAGGCTGCCGAGCAGGCTATTTCCAGCCCGCTGCTGGAAGATATCGACTTATCAGGTGCTAAAGGCATATTGGTGAATATCACTGCCGGGCTAGATATCAGCATTGAAGAGTTTGAAACCGTTGGTAACGCGGTTAAAGCCTTTGCGTCGGAAAACGCCACTGTGGTGGTAGGTGCAGTGATTGACCCGAACATGCAGGATGAGCTGCGTGTAACAGTAGTCGCTACCGGTATTGGTGCCGACCGCCGGCCGGATATCAGCCTGGTGCCAAACAACCGTACGGTAGAAGTACAAAAGCCGTTTTACGGTACTCAGGGCGGTGCCGCGCTACAACCACAGCACGAAACACAGCAAGTGCGTCAGGAGCAGCCTGCGGCAGTAAAAGCGCAGCCTGAGAGCAAAGCGAATATCGATATCTTTGATATTCCGGCATTTTTACGCAAACAAGCCGACTAAGCGTTAGCTTAGTCGCACGGCAGGGCCGACAGCAGGATTAAGCTGCTGTTCAGTGAAATTTGGCATAATTGCCACGTTATGCTATGCTTCGCCGCCATTTTGTGATTGCTTATTATTTGAGCAGGAATGAATTATGATTAGACAACGTACCATCGGCAAAACAGTCAGCTCCATAGGAGTGGGATTGCATAAAGGCGAAAAGGTTACGCTTACTCTCCGACCTGCGCCGGACAACACGGGTATCGTGTTCCGTCGTGTAGATCTTGATCCTGTGGTCGATTTTAAGGTAGCGCCTGAGTTAGTGGGTGATACCGTGATGTGTACTTGTTTAATCAACGACAATGGCGTGCGGTTATCTACCACTGAACACCTGATGGCGGCCATTGCCGGTTTAGGTATCGACAACCTGGTGGTTGAAGTAGACGCTGCAGAAATTCCGATTATGGACGGTAGCGCCAACCCCTTTGTTTACCTGTTGCTGGAAGCCGGTGTTGCCGAGCAGCGCCTGGCGAAAAAGTTTATCCGCATTAAAAAGCATGTGCGGGTAGAAGACGGCGACAAATGGGCCGAGTTTAAGCCACACCACGGCTTTAAAATTGATTTTGCCATTGAATTTAACCATCCGGTGATTGCAGAAACCACCCAGCACATGCGGATGGATTTCTCCGCCGCCGGTTTTATTAAAGACATCAGCCGCGCCCGTACCTTTGGATTCTTGCATGAGGTAGAGTACCTGCGTGCCAATAACCTGGCCTTGGGCGGCAGCTTCGATAATGCTGTAGTGTTGGATGAGTACCGGGTATTAAACCAGGACGGCCTGCGCTACGAAGATGAATTTATTAAACACAAAATTCTTGATGCGATTGGCGATCTGTATATGGCCGGTTACAGCATTTTGGGTGAGTTTAAAGCCTTCAAAACCGGCCATGCGCTAAATAACAAGCTGTTATGTGCGGTACTGGCCGACCAGGCGAACTGGGAATTTGTCAGCTTTGAAGACAAAGCCGATATGCCAATTTCTTACCTGGCACCGCAGTTGGCTTAATTCACGAGAATTAGATATGACAGACAAAACCCGGTTGTTACCGGGTTTTGTCATTTTTAGCGCCGGCGTTTTGCGCCAGTTTTAACAGCGCTTGTGCCAGTGCGCCGTCAGTACCGGCCGCCAGTTGGCGCAGGTTGTCGGCGGCCTGTTCAGATAATTGCTTACTGTTTTGGGTTGGAAGCTGCACCTTGGGGCGGTTTATCTGGCCGTTGGGCGAGGCTTCAAGTTCAATGCCGGCTAAATCGGGCAAGATTTTTCGGCGAAAATTGTCTAGAATGGCGTCGCGCTGCATTTTTAAACGGGTCAACCAGCTGGGCGAGGCGCATAAAATAATGGCTCTGCCATCACGAATACAGCTTACCTGGCAAAAACTCAGTTGATCCAATTGCAAAACTTCAGCTAATACCTGGTTTAACTGTTGCACCAGTTGCACTTGTTGCTGCTGTGACGCCAATGGGCTGTGCGACAGCAGCCTACTGATATCCTGAGGTTTTTGCGTATAACGGGTCATGCTTAACTCCCGGCAGCAGTGAAACAGATAACGCAGTGTAACAGCTTAGCGTCGAAGCGAACATGTTACACCTTGAAAGCATTAGCATAGGGCACCATATCTGGCGTAATATGCTTGCACAACAGCAATTTGATACTGGTAAGGCCAAAGGCCGCCGGGGCTGCCTTGCAGTTTTAACTTAAAATGGTATTGGGATAATGTTTGGAAAACTTTTTGCCAAGTTATTTGGTAGCCGCAACGACCGCTTCTTAAAAAAACTAGAAAAACAGGTTCAGCACATTAATAGCCTCGAGGCGGAGTTCGAAGCCTTATCCGATGACCAACTAAAACAAAAAACGGCCGAATTTAAGCAGTTACTGGCCAATGGCAGCAGCTTAGACGATATACTGCCACAAGCTTTTGCGACAGTGCGTGAGGCCAGCAAACGCGTGTTTGGCATGCGCCACTTCGATGTGCAGTTAATTGGTGGTATGGTGCTGCATCAGGGCAAAATTTCCGAGATGCGTACCGGTGAAGGTAAAACCTTAACCGCCACCTTACCCGCTTACTTAAATGCATTAAGTGGTAAAGGCGTGCATGTTATTACCGTAAACGATTACCTGGCCCGGCGTGATGCCCAAACCAATGCACCACTGTTTGGCTTTTTAGGCATGACAGTCGGCGTTAATGTGCCTGGTATGGCGCATCCGGAGAAGCAAAAAGCCTATCAAGCCGACATTACCTACGGTACCAACAACGAATTTGGCTTTGACTACCTGCGCGATAATATGGCGTTTTCGCCGCAAGATCGGGTGCAGCGCGATCAGGCCTTTGCCATTATCGACGAAGTTGACTCAATCCTCATTGACGAAGCCCGTACGCCACTGATTATATCGGGTCCGGCAGAAGACAGCTCTGAGTTATACAAACAAATTAACGTGCTGGTGCCTAACCTGGTAAAACAGGACAAAGAAGACGAAGAAGGCGCTCATGGAGATGGTCACTTTACCGTAGATGAAAAAGCCCGTCAGGTGTATTTAACCGAGCAAGGCCAGATCAAAGTAGAAGAGATGCTACGTGAAAAGGGCATGATTGGCGAGCACGATACGTTATTCTCTGCTGCCAATATTACCCTGCTGCACCACGTGTATGCTGCGCTGCGTGCTCATCAGTTGTTTAAGCGTGATGTGGATTACGTGGTAAAAGACGGCGAAATTGTGATTGTCGATGAGCATACCGGTCGTACCATGGAAGGCCGCCGCTGGTCTGAAGGTTTACACCAGGCAGTAGAGGCCAAAGAAGGGGTAAAAATTCAGAACGAGAACCAGACCCTGGCTTCTATTACCTTCCAGAATTACTTCCGCCTGTACGACAAACTGGCTGGTATGACAGGTACTGCTGATACTGAAGCCTTTGAATTCCAACAAATTTATGGCCTGGAGACCATAGTGGTGCCAACCAACCGGCCTATGGTACGTAATGACATGGCCGATTTGGTGTACTTAACCGCAGAAGACAAGTACCAGGCTATCATTGCTGACATTACCGCTACCCGCGATGCGGGCCGGCCGGTCCTGGTGGGTACAGCGTCAATTGAAAGCTCTGAGTACTTGTCGGGTCTGCTGAACAAAGCCAAGATTAAGCACCAGGTATTAAACGCTAAATTCCACGCTAACGAAGCGCAAATTATTGCCCAGGCCGGTCAGCCGGGTACGGTAACCATTGCCACCAACATGGCCGGCCGCGGTACTGATATTGTGCTGGGCGGAAGCTTACAGGCTGAATTAGCGGCACTTGGTGATGATGCGACCGAAGCGCAAAAAGCCAAAGTGAAAGCCGATTGGCAACAGCGGCATGATGCCGTTATCGCGGCCGGTGGTTTACATATTATTGGTACTGAGCGGCATGAATCGCGCCGTATCGACAATCAGCTGCGTGGCCGCTCTGGCCGTCAGGGCGATCCGGGTTCAAGTCGGTTCTACCTGTCGCTGGATGATGCGTTAATGCGTATTTTCGCTTCAGATCGTATGGCCGGCATGATGCGCCGGCTGGGAATGGAAAAAGGCGAAGCCATTGAACACCCCTGGGTCAGCCGTGCTATTGAGAACGCGCAGCGTAAAGTAGAAGCGCGTAACTTTGATATCCGTAAACAGCTGTTAGAGTTTGATGACGTTGCCAACGATCAGCGTAAAGTGGTGTACGAGCAGCGCAACGAGCTGTTAGATGCCACCGACATCAGCGAAACCATTAACGCAATCCGCGCCGACGTGGTTGACGGTGTGATAAGCCAGTATATTCCGCCGCAATCTCTGGATGAAATGTGGGATATACCGGGCCTGGAGCAGCGCTTAAAAGCAGACTTCTCACTGGATTTACCCATTGCCCAGTGGCTGGCAGATGATAAAAAACTGTTTGAAGAAAAGCTGCGTGAGCGTATCGCTGAAGAAGTTGAAAAAGCGTATCAGCATAAAGAGCAAATGGTCGGGCCGCAGGTACTGCGCCAGTTTGAAAAAGCCATTATGCTGCAAAGCCTGGACACGCACTGGAAAGAGCATTTGGCGGCGATGGACCACCTGCGTCAGGGTATTAACCTGCGTGGTTATGCACAAAAGAACCCGAAGCAGGAATATAAGCGCGAAGCGTTTGAGCTGTTCTCCACCATGCTGGAAAACCTGAAAGTGGATGTTATCGGCGTATTAAGCCGGGTACAGGTGCGGGCAGCTGAAGATGTGGAAGCAGTTGAAGAGCAGCGCCGTAAGGCTGATGCTGTGCCACACGATTATCAGCACGCTGAAGCTGAGCATGTCGGTGGTGATGTGCCTGCAGGCATGCCAGCAGGCCCGGTTTTTCGTGAGCAAGACAAAATAGGCCGTAATGATCCTTGCCCTTGTGGTTCGGGTAAAAAGTACAAACAATGTCACGGTAAGCTGGTTTAACGCCAGTTGTGGTAAGACAAAGTCAGCTCAGGCTGGCTTTGTTGTTTCTGGGGGGAAGTATGAGTAATAAAGTAGTGCATGTTGCGGTGGGCGTGATAGTACGTGGCCAACAGATCTTACTGGCACTGCGCAGCAGTAAACAGCATCAGGGCGGCAAATGGGAGTTTCCCGGCGGTAAAGTTGAAAGCGGTGAAACGGTGCCACAGGCGCTGGCACGCGAGCTGTTAGAGGAAGTGGCTATTGAGGTAACGCAAAGCAATGCCTTTATGCAGCTGGAGTATGCTTACCCTGAGAAAACCGTGCTGCTGGATATCTATCTGGTTAGCGCCTTTAACGGCGAGCCACACGGCCGCGAAGGCCAGCCACTACGCTGGGTGGATGTGAATGCGCTTGATAGCATCGAATTTCCCGACGCCAACCAGCCCATAGTCGAGCGCGTACAGCAGTATTTTGCCACTCAGACTATAAATGACTAGTTAATATGACCAGCTTGTTATTGCCGTTGGTTCTTGTTTTACCTTTGCTGATAGTTGGCTATCAGTGGTACAAGGAGGAGTTCCAATTTAGCCGTAATGCTTTGTCCTATTGGCAGATTTTTTTATTGGGCTGCTTTATTGGCTACACTGCCTATTGTTTGCTCAGTGGTGTGGAGTCAACAATCCAACAATTAGGGGATCAGGGGAATAAAGCAGGGCGCGCCTTATCATTCAGCGGATTGTGGAGTTTCGTACTGCCGGGGTTAATTGCCCCGCTTATTGTTTTTCCCAGAGAAACTTTGCTGTATTTACTCCGGCAGCCTAAAGCTGGAGATATAGAAACATTTGGTTTAGCCATTTTAGGCTGGGTATTGCTGCTATCTATACTACTAAGGCACCTACTAGTTATCTAATGCTGGCCAGATTAACTCTAATTATGAATTAATGGTTTTTAAAAAAGTCATTATCCTGGGCGATAAATTCCTGCTCCAGTTCGGCCAGGTATTCTTCTGATAGCGCAGCGTCAATAGGCGCTTTATCAGGTATGCGGTGGTTTTCTGCAGCCCAGTCGCCAAGGTCAATCAGTTTGCAGCGCTCAGAGCAAAATGGCCGAAAGGGTGAAGCGGCGCTCCATTCAACAGCTTTTTCACAGGTAGGGCAGTTTACTTTCATCAGTGATAGTCTCCTTAATGTGGGCATTTTAGCAACCCAGGCCCAGAGTTACCAACGTGATCTACTGTCATATCAGAAAGGGTATGCTTGGCTCCAGAGGATTAACGGAGATAATGTTGTCAGCAGCTGCTGCTTGTCATAAATATGCCTTACAAGGCTGCTATAACTGCGCGCTATGAATAAACTCCTGTATTTTCTGCGTCATGCTACTGCTGAAGTGATCCGGCCTAATCAGCTGGATATTGACCGCTGCCTGATAGAAAAAGGCCGGCTGCAGGCAAGAAGAGTCGCTGACTTTATGCAGCGGCAAAACCTGAGTATGCAGCAGGTGTTCACCAGCCCATATCCGCGGGCGGTGCAAACAGCGGCCATAGTGTGTAAAAACGCCGGTTTCTCTGCTGCCACTGAGCAGCCCTGGTTGGCGCTGGAAACGCCGGTTGCACAAGCCATTGCGCAGCTACAGCTGTTGTGGCCAACATTACCAGAGCATACCTTGCTGGTTGGCCATGAGCCAGATTTCTCGCTGCTGATTAGCCGCTTGCTGGGTACTGATATGCCGGTGATAAATATTCGTAAAGCGTCGATGAGCTGTATCAGTATCAGTGAGGGTCTGGCACAGGCTGAACTACAGTGGTCAGTACCAGCACGTTTTATGTAGCGCCGTTGTGTTTATAAGGCAGCTTGTTATTGCCGCTTGGCACTGGCACAGTGAGTAAAACAGCTGAAACACATCGCTATGTCAGACTATCTTTTTGTGTACGGCACCCTACGCCAAAACGCCAAGCATCCAGTGCACCAGCAGCTTGCAGCACACGCTAACTTTGTCGCTATGGCTCGGTATCAGGCGCGGCTATATCAGTTGAGTTATTACCCGGGCGCTGTGCCATCGGCCAGTGCCGCCGATCAGGTGGTGGGCGAGCTGTATCAGCTACTGCAGCCTGAACTATTACTGCCACAACTGGATAAGTACGAAGAGTGTGGCGAAGGCTTTGCCAAGCCACAGGAATATCGGCGTGAACTGCAGCAAGTGACTCTTAATAGCGGCGAAAGTGTTAGTGCCTGGGTGTATATCTATAACCGCAGTGTAGAACACTTAGATCTAATACTTTCGGGTGACTTCTTAAAATAAACATCACTGTAAGATAAATTTAAGTCATAACCTGTACATTTTAAGTTAATTTTATTTACATAAAGAGGGTTTTATGTTGATAATGGTGGTGATTTTTATCGCAAATGGAGAAATACATGAAAAAAAATAACCGGAAAAAACTACTAGCATTAGTATTAGGGCTGTCATTTTCAGGTGCGGTATATGCAGCCTCAGAATGTGGTCCTTGGTATTGCCAGTTTATGGGACCAAATCCTCATTGTTTATGCCAAATAAGTGTCTAGATTAAAAAAGGCCGCAGTGCGGCCTTTTGTCTAAAGCAGATTAGCTTGTTAGTGTCTAAAGTGACGTACGCCGGTAAATACCATTGCCATACCATGCTCATCTGCCGCGGCGATTACTTCCGCATCGCGCATTGAACCACCTGGCTGGATCACTGCCGTGATACCCGCAGCGGCGGCAGCGTCGATACCGTCGCGGAACGGGAAGAAGGCGTCTGAGGCCATCACTGAGCCTTTTACTTCCAGCTTCTCGTCAGCAGCTTTAATACCGGCGATTTTTGCGCTGTATACCCGGCTCATCTGGCCGGCGCCAACGCCGATGGTCATGCTGTCTTTTACATACACAATGGCGTTTGATTTAACAAACTTGGCAACTTTCCAACAGAACAGTAAGTCTTTTAACTCTTTCTCGGTGGGCTGGCGCTTGGTGACGACTTTTAAGTCTGACGCAGCAACTTTAGCCTGATCGCGGTCTTGCAGCAGCATGCCGCCGTTCACTTGCTTAATATCCAGCGCTGGCGCAGCAGGGCTAAATTCACCACATACCAGTAAACGCACATTTGGCTTAGTGCCCACTACCGCAACGGCAGCATCAGTTGCTGACGGGGCAATAATTACTTCAACAAACTGGCGGCTGACAATTTCCTGCGCGGTGGTTTCGTCCAGCTCGCGGTTAAAGGCAATAATGCCGCCAAAGGCTGACGTTGGGTCGGTTTTATAGGCGCGGTTGTACGCTTCCAGAATGCTGTCACCAATGGCTACACCACAAGGGTTGGCGTGCTTAACAATCACACAGGCAGGTTCTGCGAATTCTTTTACGCACTCCAGTGCGGCGTCGGTGTCGGCGATGTTGTTGTACGACAGCGCCTTACCCTGCAGCTGTTTGGCTGTAGACACTGAGGCTTCAGTGGCGCCGTCCTGCACATAAAACGCCGCGCTCTGGTGGCTGTTTTCGCCGTAGCGTAAGTCTTGTTTTTTTACAAACTGGGCGTTAAAGGTGCGTGGAAACTTGCTAGCTGGCTCGGCTGGTGTGTCGTACGCTGGCAGCATAGCGCCAAAGTAGTTAGCAATCATGCCATCGTATTGGGCAGTGTGCTCAAAGGCGCTGATCGCCAAGCTAAAACGGGTAGCGTGCGTGGTAGCACCGCTGTTGGCCTGCATTTCTGCCAGAACTTTATCGTAGTCTTTGGCGTTAACGACAATAGTCACGTCTTTGTGGTTTTTCGCTGCCGCGCGCACCATAGTCGGGCCGCCGATGTCGATGTTTTCCACCGCATCTTCCAGTGTGCAGCCAGGTTTAGCTACCGTGCTGGCAAACGGATACAGGTTAACGACCACTAAATCGATCGGGCCGATGTTGTTGTCAACCATTACCGCCTCGTCAACACCGCGGCGGGCTAAAATGCCACCATGAATTTTCGGATGCAGGGTTTTTACCCGGCCGTCCATAATTTCCGGGTGGCCGGTATAGTCAGAGACTTCCGTTACCTTTATGCCTTGCTCGGCCAGTAATTTTGCCGTACCACCGGTAGAGAGGATATCTACCTGCGCGGCTTCAAGCGCGCGGGCAAATTCTACGATACCGGTTTTGTCGGACACACTTAACAGTGCGCGGCGGATAGGTCTTAGTGTCGTCATGCTTAGACTCTCATTTTAGCTTGCAGAAATCGTATTAAATTTGTAACGCCAGTTTAGCGCATGGGCAGATGTCAGCTTGCTCTAAGCGAACCGTTGAAGCCCTGAACGGGCTGAGACGAGCCCCCAGGGATGGGTTTACGGCGTGTTTGCGTGAGCAAGGTGGCAGTTGCCACTCAATTTGTTAACGTTGTCGTCGCTGCCTGAGTACCGAAGCTAATGCGGAAGGTAATGCGTAAAATTCCTCAGGACCAGCCAATAAAAAAGCACCCGAAGGTGCTTAGCAGCGGGGCGAACCCCGCGTTGGCATTAGCTCATGCCGTACTGTTTTAATTTCTTGCGCAGCGTGCCGCGGTTGATGCCCATCAGGTTAGCAGCGCGGGTTTGGTTACCGCGGGTATATTTCATTACCTCTTCCAGTAACGGGCGCTCTAATTCAGATAATACCAGCTCGTACAGATCGGTAACGTCCTGACCGTTTAACTGTTGCAGGTAGTTTGCAACGGCTTTCTGGGCGGCAGTGCTTAATGCCTGCGGCTTTTCCTGAGACTGTACGTTAGCGTTAGTAATAAATGGCGAAGTAACGTTCGAATTAAACATTGCTTTTCTCTTTTACGTTAGGTTGCTGCTAGTTGATGAAAATAGTCATTTAAGGCGTCAAGTTGCTGCTTAGCGCACTCAATGCCATTGAATTCACTACGAAACACGCCGAGCGCGTCGTGCTCGGCTAAATACCAGCCCACATGTTTGCGGGCAATACGGGAACCGGCATGCTCACCATAAAGCTGGTGTAAACCCTGCACATGTTCCAGCATGATCTGGCGCACCTCGGCAATTGCCGGTGGCGCCAGTTTGTCGCCGGTGGCCAAATAATGCACCACCTCGCGGAAAATCCACGGCCGGCCCTGTGCTGCTCGGCCAATCATAATGGCATCAGCACCGGTGTAATCCAGCACAAAGCGCGCTTTCTCCGGTGTGGTGATATCGCCATTGGCAATTACCGGTATCGACACGCTTTGTTTTATCGCGCGGATGGTGTCATATTCCGCTTCACCTTTGTACATACAGGCTTTTGTCCTGCCATGTACAGCCAGTGCCTGTATACCGTTATCCTGTGCAATTTGCGCAATCTGCACGCCATTACGGTTGTCGGTATCCCAGCCGGTGCGGATTTTTAACGTTACCGGCACCTTTACTGCATCGACCACAGCGCGCACAATTTGTTGCACTAAATCCGGGTACTGCAATAAGGCAGAGCCCGCCAGTTTTTTATTCACCTTTTTCGCCGGGCAACCCATATTAATGTCGATAATATCGGCACCAATAGACACGTTGTACTGCGCGGCTTCGGCCATTTGCTGCGGATCCGAACCGGCAATTTGTACGGAGCGGATGCCTGATTCTTGCCGGTGTCCCATACGATTTTGCGATTTTTCGCTTTGCCATACCAATGGGTTACTCGACAGCATTTCCGACACAGCTAAGGCTGCACCAAAACGGCGGCAAAGCTCACGAAAAGTGTGATCAGTCACCCCAGCCATCGGAGCACAAATTACTTTGTTCGCTAACTGATATGGACCTATGCGCACCACGTAATCCAAGGCTCTACCCGTAAGGGGCGCTAAGTTTACGGATTTTTGCCGCCAAAGCAAAGGCTATTATTTAAACAAAAGTGTAAATTTACTGGCCTTTGCGGTCTTGACATTCGCTAAACGGCTGAAAATTGGTGTTTTGTAAAGGCAGAAACACGGTGGAATGGGCGCTGGCAAAAAAGATAATTGTAGGGCTGTTGGTTTTATCACCAGCTGATTAAACGCGTAAGCAACACTTAAACAGGACGAACCGCTTTACCCTAAACCAACCGTTGCAGGCCAGGATGGCCGAATCGAGCCTACAGGGACGTATTTACGGCGTGTTGGTGTGGGTAAAACGGTTTGGCCGGGCTACAGAGCAACAAGCACTGTCGTTTAGGTTCCCAACCAGTCTACCTGGCCACGGGCCTGGCGCCGTTTAATCATGAGTTCTTCAATCAGTGGCGTTAAAATCAGCTCCATCGCCAGGCCCATTTTGCCGCCCGGCACTACCAGCGTATTCACCCGTGACATAAAAGAGCCGTTAATCATCTGCAGGTAGTAAGGAAAATCGACATGTTTAATGCCGCGAAAGCGGATCACGACAAAGCTTTCATCCAGCGACGGAATATCTTTAGCGCTGAATGGGTTAGAGGTATCTACCGTTGGCACGCGTTGAAAGTTGATATGGGTGCGCGAAAACTGCGGCGTAATATGGTTAATGTAGTCATCCATACTGCGCACTATGCTGGCCTGCACCGCTTCGCGGCTATGGCCCCGCTCTGACGTGTCGCGGATAATTTTCTGGATCCACTCTAAGTTAACAATCGGCACCATGCCGATCAGTAGATCGACATGCTGCGCCACATTGTGCTCATCGGTGACGGCGCCGCCATGTAAACCTTCATAAAACAGTAAATCTGTGTTGGGGCGCAAATCCTGCCAGGGGGTGAAGGTGCCGGGTAGCTGGTTATAGGGCACGGCTTCGTCAAAAGTGTGCAGGTAATGGCGAATTTTGCCGCTACCAGTTTCGCCATAGCTGGCAAAAAAGTTTTCCAGCGCACCAAAGTCATTGGCTTCCGGGCCAAAATAACTGATGTGGCGGCCTTCTTCTTTTGCTTTACGTATTGCCACTTCCATTTCTGGCCGGCTAAAGCGGTGAAAACAGTCTCCCTCAACAAAGGCGGCGTCGATGCCGAGCGTACGAAAGATATGCTGAAACGCTATGGTCGTGGTCGTGGTACCGGCGCCGGAAGAACCGGTAATGGCAATAATAGGGTTTTTATGAGACATAGCTGTCGCCCGCTAACTTAACTGAACCTCACCTTAAAACAAGTGTTCGATATTGGGCAACTGTTTCTTGCGCTTTATTACGAGGACCAGAAAGGCTTGCTGCGGGTTCAGTCTGGTGACTGGCTGAACCCGAGGTGTTTAGAACTCAAAGGTGGCAATCAGTGGGTCGTGATCGGATGAACGATAGGGATCCGCCCTGTACCACAGTTTTTGCTGTGCTGCGCTTTTAAACTCAGTATTGTAATCCAGCAATACAGGTTCATCGGCGTTAATAGCCCAGTGCTGCATGCTGGTTAGGTGTTTGGCTAGCGCCGGGCTTGCCAGCGCATGATCCAGCGAGCCGGTGCGACCGCGAAACGCATAAGAGTAGTGGCTGCCCTTTTCGCTTTGCAGATATTGCCAGTTTTGCTGCTCTAACGTGCGGATAGGGTCTTCTAGCCGGTAAGCATTCAGATCGCCAAGAATAATCTGTTTATCGGTGCTGACACCGGTAGGCTGGCTTTGCAGCCAATCACTTAATGCTTTTGCGGAACGGGTGCGCAGGGCATTCCAGCAGGCCTGGCCGTCTTGCTGGTCGGCGTTTACATCTTTAGCGTCTTTTGGGCAGCTGCCTTTGGATTTAAAGTGGTTAATACTAACGGTAACCAACTCGTTAGTTGCGAGGTGGCGGAAGCTTTGCGCCAGGGGTGGCCGGCTGCCCCAATCAAAAGGCGGGGTTAACAGCATAGCCGCTTTGCCCTCTACACTTACCGTTGCAGGCCGGTATAACAGCGCCACTTTTATGCCATCGCTCCCCGGCTTTTCCCGGGTAATAATAAAGCGATAAGGCTTGCTGGCCACGTTGTTCAGCGCGGCGGTTAGCTCGGCTAACGCCCCTTGCTGACCATAGCCATTATTTTCAACTTCTAACAGGCCAATCACATCGGCATCCAGCGCAGCCAATGCCGCCACCGTTTTTGCCTGCTGCCTCAGCAGTTCGGCCTTGTTTGACGCGCCGCGGCGGGTAGGAAACGCCGGGTTTTGCCCAGCGCCATTAAAGTAATTCAGCACATTAAAGCTGGCCACGCGTAAGGCTTTAGCCGGTTTAGCGGCAGGTGCGGTGGGCCTGGGATTGGTCTGGCTGAAGCGTGGTGTTGTGGTTGGTACTAAGCGGTAGCCACGCTCATCCTGCCATAACACGCCGGTAAGATCATGTAATGTATCGCCGATTCTGAGGGTTTGGCTGGCACTGATTTTTACCGCGCCCAGCATTAATGGCTCAGGGTTTTGCTGATAATGGCCATCATCTACCACCAGCATCTGGCGCTGTTGCTGAGTATCAAACAGCGCAGCTGCCGCCTCGCCAGGTAGCAGCTGCTCTGTGGGTACCATTAGCCGTTGGTCGGCAACGGTAACCTCACCGTAGCGGGCTAAATGGTAAGTGTCGTTCACTATAAGGGGCTGGCTAAAGTGCAGCAGTGCGCCTTCCAGTTGCTCCCAACGCAGGTTATCCGCCAGAGGCAGTGTCAGGCGCTGCGGGTTAACCGTCACGGCTTCACCACACAGTTTAATATCCGTTAGCTGATGCAGACTGGTCTGTTGGTTAAGTTCAGCGACAGTACCAGTTACCTGCAACACCTGACCGGGCTGATAAATAGTGGCAGCTTCATTATCAGCAATAAACAGGCTATTGGCTGTTAACAGATCGGTATTTTGCTCTGTACGCAGCATCAGCCCGGCGGCTTTGCTACCGGGGTAAACCACTGCGGTAACCACACCTTGCGTGGTCAGCTTGCGCCCCAGCAGCGGGCTGGTATCCGTATTTCCCTGAATGGCTGAAATGGCAGTTGTGTCAGACGAGCACTCTGCCAGTGCCTGGCCGGGGGTTACAACACTGCAACCAACAGCAGCCAGCAAGGCTAGCCGCTTTAGCGTTAACAAGCTAAGAGTCATCAGTTATTGCTGCTCACGGGCAATAGCGCGATAACCAATATCGGTGCGGCAGAACATGCCATCCCAGCTAATGTGACTGGCCAGCTGATAGGCGGCTTGCTGCGCTTCGGTAACGTTCGCACCCAAGGCAGTGGCGCATAACACACGGCCACCGTTAGTCAGTACCTGGCCATCTTTTTGCTCGGTACCGGCATGAAACACTTTGGCGCTACTGCTGTCGATGCCATCCAGACCGCTGATCACCTTGCCTTTGGCATAACTGTCAGGGTAACCGCCAGCGGCTAAAACCACACCCACTGCAGCCTGCTGGGTGAATTGGATCTGCTTGCCGGCCAGTTCGCCTTTTGTTGCCGCCAGACAAAGCTCAACCAAATCAGATTGAAGCCTCAGCATAATCGGCTGAGTTTCCGGATCACCAAAGCGGCAGTTAAATTCCAGTACCTTGGCACTGCCATCCGGCGCTATCATTAAACCAGCGTATAAAAAGCCGGTAAATACCGTGCCCTCGCTGGCCATACCGTTAACGGTAGGGTAAATCACATGCTGCATTACCCAGTCATGAACAGCAGGAGTTACCACGGGGGCAGGTGAGTATGCACCCATACCGCCGGTATTCGGGCCTTTATCGGCATTATCACGCGCTTTATGGTCTTGTGATGAGGCAAATGGTAATGCCGATTTACCATCAACCATAACGATAAAAGAGGCCTCTTCACCGGTTAAAAACTCTTCAATTACTACCCGGCTGCCGGCATCGCCAAATTTATTGCCTGACAGCATATCGTCAATAGCGGCATCGGCTTCCTGTTGGTTTTGCGCAATAATCACGCCTTTACCCGCCGCCAGACCGTCAGCTTTAATGACCACCGGTAAGCCAAGCGTTTTCGCAAAGGCTTTGGCCGGCGCAATGTCGCTGAAGGTCTGATAGGAGGCGGTGGGTATCTTGTGACGGGCTAAAAAGTCTTTGGCAAAGGCTTTGGAGCTTTCCAGCTGCGCCGCGGCTTGGGTTGGGCCAAAAATGGCCAGACCTGCTGCGCGAAACGCATCAACCACACCTTTGGCCAGCGGCGCCTCGGGCCCGACGATAGTCAGCTCGATAGCTTCTGCCTTAGCAAACGCCAGTAGTGCAGGCACATCATCTGCGGCTATCGCGACATTGGTCAGGGTGCTCTCACGCGCGGTGCCGGCATTACCGGGAGCGACAAATACCTTAGTGGCCAGAGGTGACTGGGCGGCTTTCCAAGCCAGGGCATGCTCGCGGCCACCGCCGCCAATTACCAATACTTTCATTTAGCTTTCCGTCAATTAATCAAAAAATTACTCAGATACCGGCTTACGAAACTTCAGCGTCATACGGTCGCTTTCGCCAATGGCCAGATATTTCTCTTTGTCCTGCTCTTTTAGTCGCAGCACAGGGGGTAAGGTCCAGACGCCGCCCGGGTGGTCGGCGCTGTCTTTCGGGTTGGCGTTAATGTTGCTTTCGCCTTCAAACACAAAGCCGGCTTGCTCAGCCAGTTTTATCGCCAGCGCCTGCGGGAAGTAACCGGTTTTTTGCCAATCGCCGCTGGCTTTATCAGCCGGCAAGCGGTGCTCAACCACGCCTAACACCCCACCGGGTTTTAATGCGTTATAGAAGTCTTTGAAAATGGCTATAATACCTTCGTCACCGCCATTGCCATACCAGTTATGCAGGTTACGGAAGGTCAGCACCACATCGGCACTGCCGGCTGGCGCAATGGCGCTGCTGTTGCCTGGGGCAAATTCAGTCAGTTTTACCCGGTTGTATACCGGGTTGGCCGCCAGCTTTTCAACAAAGGCGGCGCGGCTACGCTTATAGTAATCAGAGGTACTGTCAGCCGGGAAATGGGCGGCATAATAAGTGCCATGTGCCGCCAGTAACGGCGCCAGAATTTCAGTATACCAGCCGCCACCGGGGGCAATTTCTACCACGGTGCTATTGGGTGTCACGTCAAAAAACTGCAGTGTGGCAACCGGGTTACGGTATTTATCGCGGGCGACATTAGCCGGGCTGCGACTTGGGTGGTCAACGGCCAGTTGCAAGGCTTCAGCCGCGGCTTGCGTGGTTGGTGTGCTGGCGCTGGCCAGTGGACTTAACAGCAGAGCAGACAGCACGGTAGCGAGTGTAAGTGTTTTCATCTTCGTGGTTCCCTGGAGTAAAAGTGGCGCTAGTGTAGCAAAACAATGCTAAAAAAGCAGGTGAGTCAGGCACATTGTCTGGTTTAATTCAGATGGCCAGACTGCTATTTCTCATCAACAATTGCATTCGGCTGTGATAGAATGCCGGCCCTTTTACGCGGGAAGCCTTATGTTAGACCAAATCCGTATTATTCTGGTGGGTACCAGCCACACTGGCAATATTGGCTCGGTAGCCCGGGCGATGAAAACCATGGGTTTATCACAGCTGTATCTGGTGGCGCCAAAAACGTTGCCGGACGGTCAGGCCTACGCGTTATCAGCCGGTGCCAGCGACGTGCTGGCCAATGCTAAAGTGTTCGACACCCTGGAGCAAGCCATTGCCGATTGCCCGCTGGTGATTGCGGTCAGTGCCCGCGAACGTACCTTAGGCTGGCCCATGCTTAACCCGCGTCAGGCCGGTGAGCTGTGTGTACAGGAGGCGCCCAGTCATCCGGTGGCGCTGGTGTTTGGCCGCGAAAAGAGCTGCCTGACCAACGACGAGCTGCAGCTATGTAACCGTCAGGTGTCGATACCGGGCAATCCACAATACAGCTCACTGAATTTGGCAATGGCGGTGCAGGTGCTAAGTTACGAGGTGCGTATGGCGTATCTGGCAACAGCACAGCAACCGCAACCAGTGTCAGAGGTCGCGTATCCCAGCAGTGCGCAAATGGAAAGTTTTTATCGTCATCTGGAAGACACCTTAAACGATACCGGCTTTATTATTAAGCAGCACCCGGGCGTGGTCATGACCAAACTGAAACGGCTATTTACCCGGGCGCGGCCGGAAGAAACTGAATACAACATCTTACGTGGCATCTTAACCTCAGTTCAGCGCTATGGCCAAAAGGCGGCCGGCGACAAGGAGTAGGGCATGTTTGCGGGTATTAAAGAAGATATAAAAAGTGTTTTTGAGCGTGACCCGGCCGCACGCAGCAGCTTTGAAGTATTAACCAATTACCCGGGGCTGCATGCCATCTGGTGGCACCGGCTTAGCCACAAATTGTGGCAGGCTAATTTTAAATGGCTGGCGCGGTTTTTAAGCACTATAGCGCGTTGGTTAACCGGTGTGGAAATTCATCCCGGCGCCAAAATCGGCCGCCGTTTCTTCATCGATCATGGTATGGGCGTGGTAATAGGTGAAACCGCTGAAATTGGCGATGATGTGACGCTGTATCATGGTGTGACACTGGGCGGTACCAGCTGGAATCCGGGTAAGCGCCACCCAACACTGGGCAATGGTGTGGTTATTGGTGCCGGTGCCAAGGTATTGGGGCCGTTGCAAGTGGGTGAAAATGCCCGCATTGGCTCTAATGCTGTGGTGGTAAAAGACGTACCTGCCGGGGCCACTGTAGTGGGTATTCCAGGCCGGATTGTTGCCAAAGCAGACGCTAAGGTGAGCGCTGAGCGTAAGCAGCTGGCGCAAAAGTTCGGCTTTGATGCCTATGCTGTGTCTGCAGATAACCCGGATCCGGTAGCGAATGCCATCGGCCGCATGCTGGATCATATCCAGTTTTTAGACAATAAAGTGGCTGAGCTGTGCCACAGTGTCAATCAGCTGGGTGGTAATGTCTGCGAGGAAGTGCCAACGGTAGATATTGACGAGGAAGACTTCCGTTTGGCGGAGCAGCGCGCTGCGCAGGAGCGTAAGCGTGATGTGGAAGGTTTTGACCCTAACATCTAAACAAAATATTGAACCCGTAGCCTAAATACCTTACTAAAATAGTAGGGTATTAATACTTGACTAAAATAGTCAGGAAAGTAAAATAGCGCCACTGCTGTTGGGGGGATATATGAGATTAACGTCAAAAGGCCGTTATGCGGTAACAGCGATGCTGGATGTGGCGCTACATACCGCCAACGGGCCAGTGCCGCTGGCGGATATTTCTGAACGCCAGGGTATTTCGTTATCTTATCTTGAACAATTATTCGCCCGCCTGCGTAAACAAGGTTTAGTGAGCAGTGTGCGTGGCCCGGGTGGTGGTTACCAGCTAGGGCGCGAAGCGGCACAAATTTCGGTGTCGGATGTCATTAGTGCGGTGGATGAGTCGGTTGATGCTACCCGCTGCCAGGGCAAGTCAGATTGTCACAGTGGCGCCCGCTGTTTAACCCACACCCTGTGGAGTGACTTAAGTCACCGCATTGAAGATTTTCTTACCGGCATTACGCTGGGCGAGCTGGTTAACCAGCACGATGTACAGAACGTGGCAAAGCGGCAAAACAGCCGCATTGTAAAAAACCCGGCAACTGATATCGAAGTCAGCTGCCAGCTGTAGGCAACACGGAGCAAACAATGAAGCTACCTATTTATCTGGATTACGCTGCAACTACCCCGGTCGACCCACGGGTAGCAGAGAAAATGATGCAGTATTTAACGATGGACGGCGAGTTTGGTAACCCGGCGTCACGTTCGCATCGTTTTGGCTGGCAAGCCGAAGAAGCGGTAGAAATTGCTCGTAGCCAGATTGCTGAGCTGGTAAATGCTGACCCGCGTGAAATTGTGTTTACCTCGGGCGCTACCGAGTCAAACAACCTCGCTATTAAAGGTGCAGCCGATTTTTACCATAAAAAGGGCAAGCACCTCATCACGGTAAAAACCGAGCATAAAGCTACGCTGGATACCATGCGCCAGTTGGAACGCGAAGGTTACGACGTGACCTATTTAGAGCCGCAGACTGATGGCCTAGTGACAATAGAAATGTTAGAAGCGGCGATCCGCCCTGATACCACTGTCATCAGCGTAATGTTTGTTAATAATGAAATTGGTGTGGTGCAGGATATTGCTGCTATTGGTGAGCTTTGCCGCAGTAAAGGCATTATTTTTCATGTCGATGCTGCCCAGGCTGCTGGCAAGGTTGATATCGACCTGCAGGCATTAAAAGTGGATTTAATGTCATTCTCAGCGCATAAAGCCTATGGACCTAAAGGCATAGGGGCGTTATTCGTCCGCCGTAAACCACGCATTCGCTTAGAAGCGCAAATGCATGGTGGCGGGCATGAGCGTGGTATGCGTTCAGGCACTTTGCCTACCCACCAGATTGTCGGTATGGGTGAGGCATTCCGTATTGCCAAATTAGAAATGCACGACGAAATTAAGCGTATCAGTGCGCTGCGTGACAAGTTGGTAAACGGTGTAAAAGACATTGAGCAAGTGTTTTTAAACGGCCATGCAACGAAGCGTGTGCCGCATATCACCAATATCAGCTTTAACTATGTTGAAGGTGAGTCGCTGATTATGGCACTGAAAGATATCGCAGTGTCGTCAGGTTCTGCCTGCACCTCCGCCAGCCTGGAGCCTTCATATGTACTGCGTGCGCTGGGTATGAGTGACGAACTGGCGCATAGCTCTATCCGTTTCAGTATCGGCCGTTTTACCACCGAAGCGCAGATAGACCACACCATTAAGATAGTGCACCAGGCTATCGACAAGCTGCGTGCGATGTCACCACTGTGGGATATGTATAAAGACGGTATCGATTTAAACACTGTGGCCTGGGTTGCGCATTAAGCGCGCCGGCTGCAAACAGAGGTAACTATCATGGCTTACAGTAACAAAGTAATCGACCACTACGAAAATCCACGTAACGTCGGCGCTTTTGACAAAGACGATGCTGGCGTAGCAACCGGTATGGTAGGCGCGCCTGCGTGCGGCGATGTAATGAAGCTGCAAATTAAGGTAAACGAGCAAGGCATTATTGAAGATGCCAAGTTTAAAACCTATGGCTGTGGCAGCGCGATTGCTTCCAGCTCACTGGTAACTGAGTGGGTAAAAGGCAAAAGCCTGGCTGAAGCTGAGCAAATTAAGAATACTGACATCGCCCAGGAGCTGGCGCTGCCACCGGTAAAAATTCACTGCTCTATTCTGGCCGAAGACGCCATTAAAGCAGCCATTGCCGACTACAAGCAGAAACACGGAGGCTGACCAGCATGGCCATTTCGATGACGCAAGCCGCTGCCGACAGGGTGCGCAGTTTTCTGCAAAACCGTGGTAAGGGCATTGGCCTTAGGGTCGGGGTAAAAACTACCGGCTGCTCGGGCCTGGCTTATGTGCTGGAGTTTGTCGATACGCTAAACGACGATGATCAGGTGTTTGAGCAAGACGATTTAAAACTGATCGTTGACGGTAAAAGCCTGGTGTATATCGACGGCACTCAGCTGGATTTTGTCAAAGAAGGCCTGAATGAAGGTTTCCAGTTTAACAACCCTAATGTTAATGGCGAGTGTGGTTGTGGTGAAAGCTTCACTGTCTAACCTGTTATATTAAGCATCGAAGGGCCGGATGAATTATTTTCAGCTGTTTAATCTGCCGGCGCAGTTCGACCTCGATTTAACCGAGCTCGGTTCGCGCTACCTGAAACTGCAAAAACAGTTTCATCCGGATCAGCACAGCAGTGGCTCGGAGCGCGACAAGTTGTTGGCGGTGCAGCAAACCGCTAACATTAATGATGCCTATCACAGCTTAAAACAGCCGTTGCTGCGTGCCGAGCACTTGCTGGCGCTGCGTGGCTTAAAAATCAGTAACGAGCAGCGTAGCTTCACTGATCCGATGTTTTTAATGCAGCAGATGGAGCTGCGAGAGCAGCTGTCCGAGGTGGCGCAGAGCGACGATCCGGACGCTATGATCGACAGCATTGAACGTGAGCTACAGCAGCAAAAAAAGCAGCTGCTTAAGCAACTTGCCAGCGCACTGGATGCGCAAACAGCTGAGCAGGACCAGCTGGCGGCTGACCTTATCCGTAAACTAAAATTTTTCTTTAAGCTGCAGCAAGAGCTTGAGCTTATTGAACAGCAACTACAAGACTAAACAACACTATGGCGTTATTACAGATCGCAGAGCCGGGCCAGAGCGCGGCACCGCACCAGCATAAACTGGCGGCCGGTATTGACCTTGGCACCACCAACTCATTGGTCGCCACAGTGCGCAGCGGCGAAGCTAAAACCCTGGTTAACCGCCAGGGTCGCGATATGGTGCCCTCTGTAGTGCGTTACACGGCCGATGGTGTCGTGGTGGGCGACGCGGCACTGGCCGCCGCCGTTGACGACGCGCAAAATACCATAGTGTCGGTAAAACGCTTGATGGGCAAAGGCTACAGCGAAACCACAGCATTAAAACAGCAGGTGCCTTATCAGCTGGTTGATCAGCAGGGGTTGGTTGCCATTAACACGGCACAAGGCGTGAAAAACCCGGTAGAAGTCTCGGCGGAAATTCTGGCCACACTGGCTAACACGGCCAGCGAAACTCTGGGTGGCGAGTTAAACGGTGTCGTCATTACCGTGCCGGCGTATTTTGATGATGCCCAGCGTCAAGCGACTAAAGATGCCGCTAAGTTAGCCGGCCTTAATGTGCTGCGGTTACTGAATGAACCGACAGCCGCGGCGCTGGCGTACGGCCTTGACTCCGGTCAGGAAGGGGTCATTGCCGTGTACGACTTAGGTGGCGGCACCTTTGATATATCGATTCTCAGGCTGCGCCGTGGCGTATTTGAAGTGTTGGCCACTGGCGGCGACTCAGCCCTCGGCGGCGATGATTTTGACCATGCGATTGTCGCTTATTTGCAGCAGCAAACCGGCCAGGCCAATTTAAGCCATCAGCAAATGCGCCAGTATTTAACGACGGCACGACAGCTAAAAGAACAGCTGACTGAGCAGGATAGCGTAGATTTCACGCTGCCATTAAGTGATGGCGTATATAACGGCAGCCTGCGCCGGGCTGAGCTGGAGCAACTGATAAGCCCGCTGGTTAAACAAACCATTCGCGCCTGTCGTCAGGTACTGCGAGACGCCGGTTTAAGCGCTGACGATATCGTCAAAGTGGTGATGGTAGGCGGTTCTACCCGGGTGCCACTGGTACGCCAGCAGGTTGCTGCGTTTTTTGCCACTGAACCGTTAACCTCTATCGATCCTGACAAGGTGGTCGCTATTGGTGCCGCTATTCAGGCCAATGTGTTGGTGGGCAATAAAGCCGAAGGCGACACCCTGTTGCTGGATGTAATACCGCTTTCTTTAGGCCTTGAAACCATGGGCGGTTTGGTAGAGAAAATTATTCCGCGTAATACCGTTATTCCGGTAGCTCGGGCGCAGGAGTTTACCACCTTTAAAGATGGCCAGACCGCGATGGCGCTACATGTGGTGCAGGGTGAGCGCGAGCTGGTAGATGATTGCCGCTCTCTGGCGCGCTTTGAACTGCGGGGTATACCGCCGATGCCCGCTGGCGGTGCGCATATCCGCGTTACCTTTCAGGTTGATGCCGATGGCCTGCTCAGCGTCACAGCACAGGAAAAGTCCACCGGTGTACAAGCCAATATTCAGGTTAAGCCATCATACGGGTTAACCGATGATCAGGTTGCTACTATGCTAAAAGGCTCTATGCAGTATGCCCGTCAGGACATGCAGCTGCGCTTGTTGCGCGAGCAGCAGGTTGAGGCCGAGCGGGTGCTGGAAGCCGTAAGCCAGGCACTGAAAGCAGACGCGGCGCTATTAAGTGAGGGCGAGCTTGACAGTATCCAGCAGGCGCTTGCAGCACTTCAGCAGGTGAAGCAGGGTGACGATACTGCCGCTATTAAAGCCGCTATCGAGCACACCAACCAGTTAACAGACGATTTTGCCGCGAGACGAATGGATCAATCTATTCGCCGCGCGCTTAAAGGCCATAACGTGGACGAGGTATAACAGATGCCACAAATTGTATTTTTACCCCATGCCCAGCTGTGCCCGGAAGGCGCAGCGTTAGAGGCTAAAACCGGTGAAACAGTACTGGACGTGGCGTTGCGTAATGGTATTGCCATAGAGCATGCTTGTGAAAAGTCTTGCGCCTGCACCACCTGTCACGTGATTGTGCGTGAAGGTTTTTATTCACTGAACGAGAGTGACGAGCTGGAAGATGACATGCTGGATAAAGCCTGGGGTTTGGAGCCTGAGTCGCGTTTAGGCTGTCAGGCCCGTATCGCCGATGAAGATCTGGTGGTCGAGATCCCCAAGTATACGGTCAATCTGGTCAGTGAAGGCCATTAAGGCCACCGTAAAGATAAAACGGCTGTAAAGGCCGTTTTTTTTCGCTGAGATATGCGTTTACATCAACAAAACTGCTGAAAACACTGGAGATTAGCCGCAGCTAGGCTACTCTTGCACTAACAACAACGAAAGACGGAGTTCATATGTTTAAACGTTCTGCGCTTACCTTAGCTATGGCGGCCTTTTTAGCAGCACCGGCGCATGCCGATCTGACTATTAATGGCTTTGCTTCTATTAAAGCCGGCATGACGCTGGATAGTGACTCGACCTTGTATGGTTATACTGATGAACTTGATTTTAAAAACGAGAGTTTATTTGCTTTACAGGTAATGTCAGATTTAGGTGAAAAGCTGTCTGTCACGGCTCAGCTGATGGGCCGTGGTCGGGAAGATTTCAATGCCGAGTTTGAATGGGCCTTCCTGAGCTACCAACTTACCGACAATATGCAAATTAATGCCGGTCGGTTACGGACGCCATTTTATAAATACTCTGATTTTAAAGATGTTGGCTATGCCTACGATTGGTCGCGCGTACCAGAAGCCGTGTACAACCTTGACTTTGATAATATTGAAGGCGTGTCGTTATACCACACCGCAACGCTTGGCAGTTTTGATTCAACGTTACAACTTATTGCCGGTAGCTTCGACGGTGATGCAGTCCTTACCGGCCTGACAGTACAAGCTAAAATTGACCAAATCCTGGGGGCTACCTGGGAGCTGAGTCGTGATGGCATCAGCGCACGTCTGGCTTATCTGACGGGTGACACCAGTTTTTCTAACCCGGATATTGATGCACTGACAGGCATTTTGACCGCCAGCGGCTTAGGTGCCGTGGCCCGTGCTATCGACGTGAATGAAGAGAGCAGTACCTTTTTAGGTCTGGCGCTAACGCTGGATAAAAACGACTGGGTGGCGGTTGCCGAAATTACCCGCACTGAAGTGGATGATTCGTTGATTGCCGAGCAAAATGGCTACTACGTATCAATCGGGCATCGGTTTGACAGCTTGACGCCTTATATCTCTTACGAAAAACGCGATAACGACGCCAAACGCGACATTATTGCCCTGTTGCCGCAGGGCGTGCCGGCGGAACTGGCGCTGGGTGTCACGCAGGTCGTTGAATTTTTTGAGGTAAAACGTGACGCCTGGAACCTGGGCTTGCGGTATGACTTTCACCCTTCAGCCGCTTTTAAAGCACAGCTGACCCGTGTAAATTACGACATTACCGATGATGACACCAGCCTTATCACGCTGGGTGTGGATCTGGTGTTTTAAGGAGGTCCCTTATGAAATTAGTCAAAATCGTGTTGTTGGCAACAGCGTGTCTGGCGGGTGCAGCTCAGGCCGATATTGCTGTAGTGGTTAATCCTGCCAATGCCAATGCAGTGTCTGCTGATGATCTTAACCGCTTGTTTTTAGGTCGTAGTGCAAGTTTTGCCGACGGCAGCAAGGCCACGCCACTGAATTTAGCAGAAGGGCAGGCCGCGCGGGCCGAATTTGACAGCAAAGTACTAAACCGCTCTTCTGCGCAGCTAAAAGCTTACTGGTCAAAGCTGGTGTTTACCGGTAAAGGTACACCACCCAAAGAGCTGGCTGACGATGCTGCAGTAAAAGCTGCCGTAGCGGCTGATAGCAGTGCCATTGGCTATATCGACAGTAGCAGTGTCGATAGCAGCGTGAAGGTTGTCGCCACCTTCTAAGCTATTTTTATCAACGAAAGCCGCAGCCTGAGGTTGCGGCTTTTTTATTGGCAAAAAATAGGTTTTTTTCACCAACTAGCGTATAATTTGCCGCCTTAAATTTTAAACCTTAAGTTCACATAATCTTATTAACAGGAGCCTGTTATGGCGTTAGAGCGCACTTTTTCTATTATCAAACCCGATGCCGTTGCTAAAAACGTAATTGGTGCCATCTACAACCGTTTTGAATCTGCCGGTTTACGTATCGTGGCCGCTAAAATGCTACACTTAAGCCGCGAGCAGGCTGAAGGTTTCTATGCTGAGCACAAAGAGCGTCCATTCTTTGGCGCCCTGGTGTCATTCATGACCTCTGGCCCGGTAATGGTACAAGTGTTAGAAGGTGAAGATGCGGTACGTAAAAACCGTGAAATCATGGGCGCGACTAACCCGAAAGATGCCTTAGCCGGTACCTTACGTGCTGATTACGCGGCCAGCATTGACGAGAACGCGGTTCACGGTTCTGACGCTGCCGCTTCTGCCGCACGTGAAATTGCTTACTTCTTCACTGAAGCTGAGCTGTGTGCCCGTACCCGCTAAGCGTTAATCGCCTGCGGTAACGGACTAAGGGGGCAACAGCCCCCTTAGTGCATGTTGGTCCAGTGTTTTATGGCTATTGTTTATTGTGGTAAGGAGCGCTCTGCAAATGACTGAGCAGCAAGAAAAAATTAATTTACTTGATTTAACCCGGGCGCAAATGCAGGCGTTTTTTGTCGAGTTAGGCGAAAAACCCTTCCGCGCCGATCAGGTAATGAAATGGATTTACCACTTCTGTATCGACGATTTCGATAAGATGAGCAATATCAATAAAGTATTGCGCGAAAAATTAAAAGCCCGCTGTGTGATTGAAGCCCCTGTGGTGGTGACGCGTCAGGATAGCAGCGACGGTACCATTAAGTTTGTTATGGGCTTACGTGGTGGTCAGGAAGTTGAAACGGTGTGGATCCCGGAAAAAGACCGCCGTACCCTGTGCGTATCATCGCAAGTCGGCTGTGCGCTGGACTGTTCATTCTGCTCTACCGCGCAGCAGGGCTTTAACCGCAATTTAACCGTGGCCGAAATTATCGGTCAGGTATGGCGGGTGGCACAAATTATTGGCAGTTACGGCGATACCGGCGATAAACCGGTGACCAACGTGGTAATGATGGGTATGGGCGAGCCGTTACTGAACCTGAACAACGTCGTGCCGGCGATGGAGCTGATGCTGGAAGACTTTGGTTTTGGCTTATCAAAGCGGCGGGTGACGTTGAGCACCTCTGGCGTGGTACCGGCGCTGGACTTACTGCGGGAAAAAATCGACGTGGCGTTGGCCATTTCGTTACATGCACCGAACAATGAACTGCGTAACGAGCTGGTACCGGTAAACCGCAAATATCCGATGGAAGAATTTTTAGCCGCCTCAAGACGTTATGTCGCGAACTCTAAGGCCAATGATAAGGTCACAGTGGAGTACGTGATGCTGGAGGGGATAAACGACAGCATGGAGCAGGCACATGAACTGGCGCAGGCATTAAAAGATACGCCGTCGAAAATTAACCTGATCCCGTTTAATCCTTACCCGGGTTCACCCTACAAACGTTCAAGTAATTCGCGCATTGACAGGTTTAACAAAGTCTTACAAGAATACGGCTTTACTGTTATTGTACGAAAAACTCGGGGCGATGATATCGACGCGGCCTGTGGCCAGCTGGTAGGCGATGTTATCGACCGGACTAAAAGGTTAATTAAGAAGCAGCAAAAAGGGCAGGCAATTGCCGTAAAAGTGCTGCCATAACATCAAGGATGTCGGTGTGGTAAAACAGAAAGTATTACTAAGTCTGTCAATTAGCAGTGTACTGCTGCTGGGCGGCTGTGTATCTGAACAAACCTATGTTGGCACCGACCGGCCGGTGGCCAGTCGCACCTTTGACAATATCGAAGCAGCCCGCACCCGTATTTCTTTAGGGTTAAACTATCTGCGCCGTGGTGACAGCTCGCAAGCCAAATATAACCTGGAGCGGGCGCGCAGTTTTGCGCCCAATTCAGCCGAGGTATATAGCGCCCTGGCGTATTACTACCAGATGGTCGGCGAAAACAAACAGGCGGAAAACTATTTTCGCGAAGCCATCAGTAAAGACGCTAACTATGCCGATGCGTACAACAATTATGGCGCTTTTTTATGCCAGCTGGAGCGCTATGACGAGGCCGAGCAGTTACTGCTAAAAGCCATTAGCCGGCCGGGTTATATTCGCGTCGCTGAAAGCTATGAAAACCTGGCGCTGTGTCAGCTGCAGCAAAATAATTTTACCAAAGCCAAAACCTACCTGGACAACTCTACCAGCCACAACAGTACCCGTATTACGTCGTTAACGCTGTCTGCGGGGCTATCGTACGCGATGGGCGATAACCGTGGCGCCAAAGCACTACTGGACCGTATTCAGCGGCTGGGCCGGGTGTCGGCCCGTACCGTGTTATTAAGCTATTTGATTGCCAACAAAAATGGCGATCAGGAAACCCTGCGTAATGCAGAGCAGTTATTGCTGACCTTATACACTGATACGCCCGAAGCGCGGCTTTTGCTGCAGCAAAAGTTGCAAGACAGTGAGTTTGAGCAGCTACGTGAGCGCTATAAAGACAGTTTAATGGCCAATATTGTGGTGCCGGATGAGACCGCAACTAAACCTGAGCTGCCGGCGCAGCCCACTGCTAACCCTAAGCTGAAAATTGTTAAACGCAAAACAGCAGACGACAGCAGCACAAGCGAAAACATGAGGGGGGCTAACAACCAAACTGACAGCAGTGCATCAGCCAGCACGACTGCTTTGATGCCTGCCGTTACGACACAGACTGCGGTGGTTAGTCAGGCTGCTGCGGTACAGGCGTTACCCACTGAAACAGAACTGTTAGCTGAGGCTAAAGCACTGGCTGCGCAGCAGGAAGAGACTGAAAAGCAGGAGGCACTTGCCCTGCAGCAAGAAGCACAGGCACAACAAGAAGCACAGGCACAGCAGGAGCTGCTCGCATTGCAACAACAAGCTGCAGCGTTAGAGCAGGCCGCTGAGCAAACTGAGCCAGCACCTGAGCCTGCGCAACCGTCTGTGCAAACGCCAGCGGAGCAGGAAGTTATTACCACGGCACAAACGACGAGCGAGACAGCGTTGGCCGAGCCCGAAGTCACCACAGCAATGCCAGCAACGCAGCCAACTGACATCAGTGCAGGATCTTCAGCCACAGTCGTCGCTGAAGCAACAGCTGCAGAGACAATTTCTGCTGAAACAACACTCGCTGAGACAGCTGGGTCGGTAGATCCAGCAACTGATGAGGACGTCACTGCTGATGCGGGTGTTGCCTCTGCACCCGAGGCAGATACTGCTGTCGCAGCGGATATTCCCTTTCATATCGTGCAGCAGTCAGAGTCGCTGTATGCTATTTCGGTAAAACATAATATCCGTCTGCAGCGCTTGATGCAGTGGAACCAGCTCACGCCAGACTCTGTGATTAAAACCGGACAAAGAATCTGGTTAGCAGAAGTGTCAGATGAACAGTTAAAGCAGCCTGAAACTCAACCGGCTTTGCCAGAGCGTGAACAAGCTACACCACAGCAGCCGTATCATACAGTTGCGGCGGGAGAGACCATGTTTGGTATTTCCTACCGCTACAATGTGCGCCTGAGCAGCTTTATGCAGTGGAATAATTTAACTGAACAAAGCACATTAAAAGTTGGCCAGCAGGTATTGGTGGTTGACCCAGCCAGTGTAGAGCCATGAGCCAGCAGCAAACTGAACAACTCACCGCAGGCCAGCTACTACGTGCGGCCCGCGAGCAACGCAAGCTGAGCCAGCAGCAAGTGGCATTGCAGCTTAACCTGCGTCCGGACATTATAAGTCAGCTGGAGCAGGATCAGCTGGAAGGAACCTTAGAGACCTTTGCCCGCGGTTATGTGCGTGCTTATGGCCGGTTATTAAAGCTGCCGGAAGCCGAGCTGATGGCAGCTTTTGGTCGTCATACCGGTTTGGAGCAAAGCCACGCCAAGCCAATGCGGACGTTTTCTAACCGCACTGCACGCCAGGCCACTGAAAACCGCTTTGTGTGGTTAACCTACGCTATGGTTGTTTTGTTACTGGTATTGCTGTTTATCTGGTGGTGGCAAAGCGGTAGCACTTCAAGTAGCCAAACGGTAGCACAGATGTCGACCGCTCAGTCGGTTGACGATACTGCTGCTGTCGCAGCACAAGCTATTATTGAAGGTCAGACAGACTCTGACACCACGTTAAAAGAGCCAGCGGCTGACAGTGCGGCTTTTGATAATACCGCTGACAGCAGTATGTTGGACTTGAGCGAAGCTGCAGACGTTGAAGTATCTGCCCCAACCGTCCCGGAGCAGCTGAGCGCTGAGCTTGAGCAGCTTATGCCAGTTGCAGGGGATGCCTCTGGCGATACGCAAGCGCCACCGGTTGCCCCCGGCGAGATGGCGCAGCTGGAGATGCGATTTAGCGAGAACTGCTGGATAGATGTGGTTGATGCCACCGGCAGCCGGGTCGCCTTTGGTACCAAACAAGCCGGTTATATTATGCAGTTGAGCGGGGTCGCCCCCTTTACCATCACCCTGGGTAACCCCAGTGTGGTGAGTATTAGTTTAAATCAGCAAGCCGTTGATATGGCAGTTTTTCCTGCCGGTCGCGTAGCAAAGTTCACCCTTCCTGAGTAAGAATAAGCATGTTTGCAGACAGTCCGATTAAACGCCGTAAAAGCACACAAATTCATGTAGGGTCTGTACCTGTGGGCGGTGACGCGCCTATCGCGGTGCAGTCGATGACTAACACCCTGACCACCGATGTCGCCGCCACCGTCGCGCAAATTCAAGCCATCGCCAAGGCCGGAGCTGATATCGTGCGGGTGTCGGTGCCCACCATGGACGCTGCCGAAGCCTTTAAGCTGATTAAGCAACAATCGCCGGTGCCTTTGGTGGCGGATATTCATTTTGATTACCGTATCGCACTGAAAGTAGCTGAATATGGCGTGGATTGTCTGCGGATTAACCCGGGTAATATCGGCCGGGAAGATCGCATCCGCGCCGTGGTAGACTGCGCCCGCGACCATAATATTCCCATTCGTATTGGGGTTAATGGCGGTTCGCTGGAAGCCGATATTCAGGAAAAATACCGCGAGCCGACGCCCGAGGCGTTGGTGGAATCAGCGATGCGCCATGTTGATATTCTTGACCGGCTCAATTTTGATCAGTTTAAAGTCAGTGTTAAAGCGTCAGATGTGTTTTTAGCCGTTGGCGCTTATCGTTTGCTGGCTAAACAAATTGTGCAGCCGTTGCATTTAGGTATTACTGAAGCCGGCGGTGCCCGCGCCGGTGCAGTAAAATCCGCTATTGGCCTGGGCATGCTACTGGCTGAAGGTATAGGCGATACGCTGCGTATTTCGCTGGCTGCCGACCCGGTAGAGGAAGTTAAAGTCGCCTTTGATATTTTAAAGTCGCTGCGCATTCGTTCGCGTGGCATTAACTTTATTGCCTGCCCCAGTTGCTCGCGGCAGGAGTTTGATGTGATTAAAACCATGAACCAGTTAGAGCAACAATTGGAAGATGTCACCGAGCCATTAACGGTGTCGGTGATTGGTTGTGTGGTGAATGGACCCGGTGAAGCGCTGGTGTCGGATCTGGGTGTGGCTGGCGCTAACAAAAAAAGCGGCTTTTACATTAATGGTCAGCGGCAGAAACTGCGGCTGGATAATGATCAAATCGCCACCCAGTTAGAGCAGCAGGTACGCAGTTATCTGGCGCAGCAAATCGCAGTGCGCAAGGTCGATTAAGCCGGTAACAGGCTTGGTGTTTGCCGTGGTTGCGCCTATAATCGCGGCAGTTTTTTAATTTAACCCGATGGAAGACTCATTTTGTCGAAGCAAATTCAGGCCATTCGAGGCATGAACGACTGCCTGCCGCAAGACACACCGGCCTGGCAGTATGTCGAGCAGATCTTGCGCAATACCGTTGCCAGCTATGGATACAGTGAAATCCGCTTTCCGATAGTGGAAATGACCGAGCTGTTTAAGCGCTCTATTGGTGAAGTGACCGACATTGTCGAAAAAGAGATGTACACCTTTAACGACCGTAATGGTGACAGCTTAACTTTGCGCCCAGAGGGCACCGCCTGTTGCGTACGGGCAGGTAATGAGCATGGCTTACTGTATAACCAGGAGCAGCGGCTGTGGTATACCGGGCCGATGTTTCGTCATGAACGGCCACAAAAAGGTCGCTACCGGCAGTTTCATCAGTTTGGCTTAGAGGCCTTTGGTATGGCTTCGGCTGATATCGATGCTGAGGTGATTATCTTGTCGGCCCGCCTGTGGCAACAGTTGGGCCTTACGCCTTATGTGAAGCTGGAGCTAAATTCGCTTGGGTCAAGCGAGTCGCGCGCCGCTTACCGGGAAGCGTTGGTTAACTATCTGGAACAACACAAAGCCGCACTGGACGAAGACAGCCTGCGCCGCATGCACACTAACCCGTTGCGGGTGCTGGACAGCAAAAACCCGGCTTTGGCCGAGGTGTTAGCTGCAGCACCACAGCTTGCAGATTATCTGGATGAGGAATCAAAAGCCCATTTTGCCCGTTTGCAGCAGCTGTTAAGCCGTGCCGGTATTGAATTTAGCCTTAACCCGCGTTTGGTGCGTGGGCTGGATTATTACAACAAAACTGTATTTGAGTGGGTGACCACGGAATTGGGAGCGCAGGGTACAGTGTGTGCCGGCGGTCGTTATGACGGTTTGGTTGAGCAGCTGGGCGGTAAAGCAACGCCAGCAGTAGGGTTTGCCTTGGGGCTGGAACGGCTGGTATTGTTGCTACAAAGCCTGAATTTACTGCCACAACTGCCCGCAACCGCCGACATTTATCTGATGGCGCTTGGCGATGAGGCGGAACTTGCCGCGCTCACTGTTGCCGAACAGCTGCGCAGCGCCTTGCCGGGTAAGCGCATTATGACGCACTGCGGCGGCGGCAATTTAAAGAAACAATTAAAACGGGCAGATAAGTCTGGTGCCAGCATTGGCCTGATCCTGGGCGAAGATGAGCTGGCTCGCGGTGAAATTACCTTGAAATGGTTGCGTGAGGATAAGCCGCAGCAAACTTTACTAATCACAGATGTAGCGGCAGTGCTGGCATAATGCTGACAGCGCACTGAGCTTGAAACGGAGTAACGCAGTGGAAATTTATAGCAGCGAAGAACAACAGGTTGAAGCGATAAAACGGTTTTGGCAGGACTATGGTAAAGCCATCGTGGGTGGTGTGGTTCTGGGTTTAGCAGCATTATATGGTTTTCGTTTTTATCAGGCCGATCAGCGCGAAGCGGCTGAGGCAGCTTCAACCAAGTTCAGCCAGTTGGTTGAGCAGCGTGATGCCAGCGCCAGTGAAGATTGGTTAGCTCAGGCACAGGGGTTTATTGATGGCAGTAAGGCGGATAACTACGCTGTGCTGGCGGCATTGCTGGCGGCTAAAGATGCCGTAGCATTGCAACAATTTGATAAAGCGGCTTCGCAGTTAACCTGGGTGTTGGCCAATACCAAGCAACCTGAGCTGTTGGCGGTTACGCAGCTGCGTTTAGCGCGACTGCAGCGCGAACAGGGCCAGCTGGATGCGGCGTTAGCGACCTTAGCTAAGCCAGTGCCAGAAAGTTTTGTCGCTATCCAGGCTGAGTTAAAAGGTGATGTGCTGGTGCAGGCTGAGCGTTTAGCCGAAGCCAAAACGGCTTATCAACAGGCGCTAAGCAGCGCCGGTCAGAATACGCAGTTGTTGCAAATAAAATTGGATGAGCTGGCGCACGTCACTGCAGCATAACGAGGTAAACGTGAAATTACAGCTTAAACAGGCATTATTACTGGCAGCTCTGGTACTGGCAGGCTGCTCAAGTAAAGAAGAGCTGGTGCTACCGCCGGTGACCAATATCATTGAACCCGATGAAGTGTGGAGCCGCAGCATTGGTTCGGGTGTTGAACATTATGAGTCCAGCCTGACGCCGATTATTGTTAAAGACACCGTGTATGCTGCCAGCCGTGAAGGCCTGGTCGCCGCTTTTGATCTGGCCTCAGGTGAGCGTAAGTGGCAATTTGATTTACGCAAACCTGCCGGCAGTTCATTGTGGCAGAGTATCGGTGCAGTCTGGTCGGGTGATAATGCCCGTATCTCTGGCGGGTTGGCTTTTGGCTATGACAAACTGTATTTTGGCACCGAAAACGGCGACGTGGTGGCGTTAAGCACCGACGGCGAGCTGGTTTGGCGGGTAGAAGTGCCAGGTGAAGTATTAGCCAGTCCGGCTACCGGCGATGGTTTGGTCGTTGTTGCCACAGGCGCGGGCACCTTAATCGCCTTACACCCAGACACCGGCGAGCAGCGCTGGGAGTTTGAAAACGAGCAACCCGCATTGACCTTACGTGGCGTCAGCGAGCCGGTGATTGAATCCGGTGGTGTGATTTACGGCTCAGGCAGTGGCCATGTCGGTGTGCTTCTTGCCGACCGCGGTTATCAAGCTTGGGAAGAGCAAGTTGCTGTGCCAATGGGGACTACCGATTTGTCGCGGTTAGCTGATGTGGACGCCAAGCCGATTGTACAGGGCGGCACCGTGTACAGCATAGGTTATAATGGCGCTTTAGTGGCGCAGGAGCTGCGCAGCGGCCGGCAAATCTGGAAGCGGGATTACGCCAGCTTTCGCAATATGGCCATGCAGGGTGACACGCTTTACCTGGTTGATTCACAAGGCCGTATTTACGCCATGGATAGCCGCGCCGGTACCGAGCGCTGGTCACAGTTTGGCTTAAACAAGCATTATCTGACCGGGCCAACGGTATACAAAAATTATCTGGTGGTAGGGGACAACCAGGGCAACCTACACTGGTTAAATCGAGACACCGGCGAATTTGTTGCCCGCCAGAGTATGGACAGTTCGGGTTTCTACACTGAGGCGGTCAGTAACGGTGATGTGTTACTGGTGCAAAGCCGCAACGGTGAGCTAGTCTTATTACAAACGCCTTAATCCGCCCCGGCGGTGCAAGTTTTTTGAACAGGCCTGTAGTGGGCCTGTTTTGTTATTTTTGAGGTGCACCTAATGTTGCCTGTCGTTGCCCTGGTAGGGCGAGCCAATGTCGGTAAGTCGACACTGTTTAACCGCTTAACGCGCAGCCGTGATGCGCTGGTAGCTGATTTTCCGGGCCTGACCCGCGATCGCAAATACGGCACGGTAAAATATGAAGGCCTGGAGTTTATTGTGGTTGATACCGGTGGTATTGACGGTAATGAGCAAGGCATTGAAGTGGAAATGGCCGAGCAGTCACTCAAGGCGATAGACGAAGCCGATGTCGTGCTGTTTATGCTTGACGCTCGTGTCGGTGTGACGGTGGGTGATGAAGCTATCGCCGCGCATATTCGCAAAGTGGAAAAGCAAGTGTTTCTGGTGGCGAATAAAACCGATGGTCTGGACGCCGACACCGCCATTGCCGACTTTTACAGCTTGGGCCTGGGCGAAGTGTACCCAATCGCTGCAGCTCATGGCCGCGGCGTGTCGGCACTGTTAAACCGTGCGCTGGTGCCTTTATTAAGTGACGAGCAGCAGCAAGCGTTGAGCAGCGACCTTGCTGATGAAGATGGCCCTGCCCTGGAAACCCTGACTGATGAAGAAGCGGCCGCTGAAGCCGCGCGGCTGCGTAACGAACATATTAAGTTGGCCATTGTTGGCCGGCCTAACGTGGGTAAGTCTACGCTGACCAACCGAATTTTAGGTGAAGAGCGGGTAGTGGTATTTGATATGCCCGGCACCACCCGCGACGCGATTTACATTCCGATGCAGCGCGGCGGCCGTGATTATACGCTCATTGACACAGCGGGTGTGCGCCGGCGAGGCAAAATTGATGACATGGTCGAGAAGTTCTCGGTAGTAAAAACACTGCAGGCGATTGAAGATGCCAACGTAGTCATTTTAGTGCTGGACGCCCGGTTGGGTATTTCTGATCAGGATTTAAGCATTTTAGGTTTTGTGTTAAATGCCGGCCGTTCATTGGTGATTGCGGTGAATAAATGGGATGGCTTAAACGACAGCATTAAAGACGAGGTTAAGCGCGAGCTGGACCGCCGCTTGGGCTTTATCGACTTTGCCCGCCTGCACTTTATTTCTGCCTTGCACGGCTCTGGTGTGGGTAACCTGTTTGAGTCGGTTGAAGAAGCCTTTGACAGTGCTACTAAACGCCACAGCACGGCGCTGTTAACCCGCATTATGAAAATGGCGCAGGAAGATCACCAGCCGCCATTGGTGAACGGCCGACGGGTAAAGCTGAAGTACGCTCATGCCGGTGGCTACAACCCGCCACTGCTGGTCATTCACGGTAATCAGGTAAATGATTTGCCAGACTCGTACAAGCGCTACCTGATGAATTATTTCCGTAAATCGTTGCAAATGATGGGTACGCCAATTCGCATCGAATTCCGCGAAGGTGACAACCCCTTTGCACCGACGAAAAAGAACACTGAAACGCCGCTACAGAAATATAAGCGTGAGCGCCTGATGAAAGCGCGCAAAAAGCTGGAGCAATAAGGATACTGTTATGAATTTTCGCTTCCCGGTTATTGTGATTGACGAGGACTTCCGCTCGGAGAATATCTCCGGCTCAGGTATTCGCGATTTAGCTCAAGCTATTAGCAGCCACGGTTTCGAGGTAGTGGGCTATACCAGCTATGTTGATTTAAGCGCCTTCGCCCAGCAAGCCAGCCGCGCCTCGTGCTTTATTTTATCGATTGACGATGAAGAGTTTGGCAGTGGCAGCGCCGCTGAAGTTGAGCAGGCACTGGCTGAGCTGCGTAACTTCGTCAAAGAAGTGCGTAAGCGTAATGCTGACATACCGATCTTTTTATACGGCGAAACCCGCACCACCCGCCATGTGCCAAACGACATACTGCGCGAGTTGCACGGCTTTATCCATATGTTTGAAGACACGCCTGAGTTTGTCGCCAAGCATATTATCCGTGAGGCGAAGAAATACCTCGATGCGTTAGCGCCACCGTTTTTTAACGCCTTAATGGATTACGCCTCTGACGGCTCCTACTCCTGGCACTGCCCGGGCCACTCCGGTGGCGTCGCCTTTTTAAAAAGCCCGGTCGGGCAGATGTTTCACCAGTTCTTTGGTGAAAACATGCTGCGCGCCGATGTGTGTAACGCGGTAGACGAGCTGGGCCAGCTGCTGGACCACACCGGCCCGGTGGCTGAAAGTGAAGCCAACGCAGCGCGCATTTTTAACTGCGACCATTTGTTCTTTGTTACCAACGGCACCTCAACGTCTAACAAGATGGTGTGGCACTCTGTGGTGGCACCGGGCGATATCGTGGTGGTCGACCGTAACTGTCATAAATCGATTTTGCACTCGATTATTATGACCGGCGCCATACCGGTGTTTTTAATGCCAACCCGTAACCATTACGGCATTATCGGCCCGATACCGAAAAGTGAGTTTTCACCTGCGGCGATTGCGAAAAAGATTGAGGCCAACCCCTTTGCCCGTAATGCGAAGAATAAAAAGCCGCGCATTCTGACTATTACACAAAGTACCTACGACGGTATCTTGTATAACGTAGAAGAAATTAAGCAAGAGCTGGGCTCGACTATCGATACCCTGCATTTTGACGAAGCCTGGCTGCCGCATGCGGCTTTCCACGACTTCTATGCCGGCATGCACGCCATGGGCAAGGGCCGGGTGAAGACCAAGGAATCGCTGGTGTTCGCTACCCAGTCCACGCACAAGCTGCTGGCCGGCCTGAGCCAGGCGTCGCAGATCCTGGTGCAGGACTCTCAGACCCGCAAGCTCGACCGGGCCTTGTTCAACGAGGCCTACCTCATGCACAGCTCCACCTCGCCGCAGTACGCGATCATTGCGTCGTGCGACGTGGCGGCGGCCATGATGGAGCCGCCTGGCGGCACGGCCCTCGTGGCCGAGAGCATCCAGGAAGCGCTGGACTTCCGCCGTGCGATGCGCAAGGTGGAAAAGGAGTTCGGCAAGGACTGGTGGTTCAAGGTGTGGGGGCCTGACAAGCTGGTGGAGTCGGGCATCGGCGAGCGCGAGGACTGGCTCATCAAGGGGTCGGCCAAGTGGCATGGCTTCGGCAAGCTGGCCGAGGGTTTCAACATGCTCGACCCGATCAAGTCGACCATCGTCACCCCGGGCCTGGACCTCAACGGCAAGTTTGCCAAGACCGGCATCCCGGCCTCCATCGTCACCAAGTACCTCGCTGAACACGGGGTGGTGGTCGAAAAGACGGGGCTGTATTCCTTCTTCATCATGTTCACCATCGGCATCACCAAGGGCCGCTGGAACACCATGCTGACGGCCCTGCAGCAGTTCAAGGACGACTACGACAAGAACCAGCCGATGTGGCGCATCCTGCCGGAGTTCTGCGCCCAGCACCCGCGCTACGAGCGCATGGGCCTGCGCGACCTCTGCCAGGGCATCCACGAGATGTACGCCAGGAACGACATCGCTCGCCTGACCACCGAGATGTACCTGTCCGACCTGCACCCGGCGATGAAGCCCAGCGACGCCTATGCGCGCATCGCCCACCGTGAGACAGAGCGGGTCGAGATCGACAAGCTGGAAGGGCGCATCACCACCTCGCTGCTCACACCCTACCCACCGGGCATCCCGCTGCTGATTCCAGGCGAGCGCTTCAACAAGAAGATCTGCGACTACCTGCGCTTCACGCGCGAGTTCAATGCAGCCTTCCCGGGCTTCGACACCGACGTGCACGGCCTGGTGGAAGAAGAGGATGCCGCTGGCACTCGCCGCTACTACGTCGATTGCGTGCGCTGACCGATAGCGTCAGCGGGGCTGTCAGAGCACGTGGGAGATGAGCATGCCCGGCGGGTGATCGCCGGGGGTCTCGCCTGGCTGCGTCGAGCGCGGCACGCTGCTGCCGGCGTCGCGGCGCACGGCCACGCCTACGGCCATCATGTCCACCACCAGCAGGTGGAGGATGCGCGAGATCATGGCCAGGAAGGTGGCGCTGTCCTCGTTGTGATCGACGGGGATGCACACGGTGGCCTTCTTGGCCAGCGGTGACTTGCTGGCCGTGATGGCCAGCACCGCAGCGCCGCGGTCGCGGGCCAGTGTTGCGGCACGCACGAGCTCCGGCGGTTGCCCGGAACTGGAGATGAAGACCGCCACGTCCTGCGGCCCCAGCAGTTCGGCTGCCATCGACTGCATCGACGCATCGGTGTGTGCCACCGAGGGGATGCGGAAGCGGAAGAGCTTGTGCTGGGCGTCCAGGGCCACCACCGTGGAGTTCCCCATCGCGTAGAACTCGACGCGCTTGGCCTCGCGTAGCAGTTCGATGGCCTGATCCACGGCCTCGACGTTCAGCGACTCGCGGAACTGCACGATGGCCGAGATGGTGTTGTCCAGCACCTTGGCACACAGGTCGGGCGTGGCGTCCTGCCGGCGTACCTGGGTGCGCTGCACAGGGATGTTGCCGGTCAGGCCGGAGGCGAGCTTGAGCTTGAAGTCGGCCAGACCCTGGAAGCCCAGCGAGCGGCAGAAGCGGATCACCGTGGGCTGGCTCACTTCCGCCATCTGCGCGATCACGGCAATGGCATCGTTCAGCACCGTGCGCGGGTTGTCGAGCACGAAATCGGCCACGCGCCGCTCCGCAGGGGTGAGGCTGGGGCGGGCCGCCCGCACGCGCTCCATCAGCGGATTGCCGCCCTCATGGGCCGGCACGTGTTCGGCCAGCAAGGAAGACACGCCATGGAAGGCGGGGTTCTCGGCCGTGAGCACGTAGGTGGGGATGCGCGCCACGTAGCCCGAGAAGCGCCCCTTGGCCTCGAAGCGTTCGCGGAAGCCCGAGCGCAGGAAGAACTCGCCCAGGCGCGGCACGATGCCGCCGCCGATGTAGATGCCGCCGGTGGCCCCCAGCGTGAGCGCCAGGTTCGACGCCACCGTGCCCAGCATGTTGCAGAAGGTCTCGACCGCTTCCACGCACCAGGGGCACAGGTTCTGGATGGCACGCTGGACGATGTCCGTGGTGCTCAGGCGGGCCGGCAGGTCGGTCCGCCCGTCGGTGAGCGCCTGGTAGATGATCTCGATGCCGGGGCCTGACACCAGCCGCTCGGCCGACACGTGTGTGAGCGACTTCCAGGCGTACTGCAGCACCTTGAGCTCGCGTTCATCGACCGGCGAGAAGCTGACATGGCCGCCTTCCGTGGCGAGTGTGGCCCAGCGGTCGCCCACGGGCACCAGGCCGGAAACCCCCAGACCGGTGCCTGGGCCCAGCAGGCCGATCACGCCATTGGCCTGGGGCTCGCCACCGCCGACCTGCTCGCGTCCCTGTTCGCCCACGCGCGGCAGCGACATGGCCAGGGCGGTGAAGTTGTTCACCACCAGCAGCGTGGACAGGCCCAGCAGGCG
>JAJLKZ010000015.1:0-516657 GCA_033838465.1 Chromatiaceae bacterium | reverse complement strand
AAAGCGATTAAACAAGCCGCTACGCTGGCCAGAATTCAAAAGCAGGTGACTTGCCATACTCTGCGTCACTCCTTCGCCACGCATTTACTGGAATCCGGTGCCGATATCCGCACAGTGCAGGAGCAGCTGGGCCATACCGATTTGCGTACCACGCAAATTTATACTCATGTGCTTAATCGCGGTGCGGCCGGGGTAAAAAGCCCGTTGTCACAACTGCTATAAAAAAAGGGCGCCGCAGCGCCCTTCTCAACTTATGCAACAACGTTAGAAACAATCACCCGGTACGCGCACATACCCTTCCATCAATACCCGCGCGCTGCGGCTCATAATGGCTTTGGTTACTGTCCACTGACCGTTTACCTGGGTTGCGGCAGCGCCTACGCGCAACGTACCTGATGGGTGGCCGAAGCGCACGGCTTCGCGCTCAGTGCCACCGGCGGCCAGGTTAACTAGCGTGCCGGGAATGGCGGCGGCGGTGCCGATAGCCACTGCGGCAGTACCCATCATGGCGTGGTGCAATTTACCCATCGACAGTGCCCGTACCAAGAGATCGATATCGCTGGCATTTACCTGCTTACCGCTGGAGGCCACATAGCTTTGTGGCGGCGCGACAAAGGCGATTTTCGGCGTATGTGCCCGCGCGGCAGCCTCAGAAATATCGCTAATCAGGCCCATTTTTACTGCGCCATAGGCGCGAATGGTTTCAAAGCGCGTAAGTGCTGCGCTATCGCCATTGATGGCATCCTGCAGCTCGGTACCGGTGTAACCAATGTCGCTGGCATTAACAAAAATGGTCGGAATGCCGGCGTTTATCAGTGTGGCTTTGAAAATACCGATACCCGGCACTTCTAGGTCATCGACCATATTGCCGGTGGGGAACATGGCGCCGCCACCCTCGCCCTCGTCAGCGGCCGGATCTAAAAACTCAATTTGCACTTCAGCGGCCGGGAAAGTGACGCCATCCAGCTCAAAATCGCCGGTTTCCTGCACTTCGCCGTTGGTCATCGGCACATGGGCAATAATGGTTTTGCCAATATTGGCCTGCCAGATACGCACAGTGCAAATGCCGTTTTGCGGGATGCGCTCTGCTGCCACCAAACCATTGCTGATAGCGAAAGAGCCGACGGCAGCAGTGAGGTTACCGCAGTTGCCGCTCCAGTCGATAAAAGGTTTATCAATTGCTACCTGGCCAAACAGATAGTCGACATCGTGATCGGCTTTGGCGCTTTTGCTTAAAATTACCGTTTTGCTGGTGCTGGACGTTGCACCGCCCATACCGTCGGTGTGTTTACCGTAAGGGTCCGGGCTGCCGATAACCCTTAGCAGCAGGTTGTCACGCGCTTTACCCGGTACCTGAGCGGCCTGGGGTAAGTCGGTCAGTTTAAAAAACACGCCTTTGCTGGTACCGCCACGCATGTAAGTCGCAGGGATTTTTATTTGCGGAGCAGCCATTACACTGCTCCTTGCAAAAAGTCCTGCGCGAAACGCTGCAGCACACCGCCGGCTTCGTAAATCGACACCTCTTCAGCGGTATCTAAACGGCAGGTTACCGGCACATTCAGCACTTCACCGTTAGTGCGGTGAATAACCAGCGTTAAGGTCGCCCGTGGTGTGCGCTCGCCGACTACGTCGTAAGTTTCAGTGCCATCTAAGCCCAGCGTTTTACGCGTAGTGCCGGCTTTAAACTCCAGCGGCAGCACGCCCATACCAATTAAGTTGGTACGGTGAATACGCTCGAAGCCTTCTGCGGCGATGGCTTCAACACCGGCTAAGCGCACGCCTTTGGCCGCCCAGTCACGTGACGAGCCCTGGCCGTAATCGGCACCGGCGACAATAATCAGCGGCTGCTTGCGATCCATATAAGTTTCAATGGCTTCCCACATGCGCATCACTTTGCCATCGGGCTCAACGCGGGCCAGTGAGCCTTGCTTCACCTTGCCATCAACAATGGCCATTTCGTTAATCAACTTGGGGTTGGCAAAGGTCGCGCGCTGCGCGGTTAAATGGTCACCACGGTGGGTAGCGTACGAGTTAAAGTCCTCTTCCGGCAGGCCCATTTTGTGCAGATATTCACCGGCTGCACTGTCCATCATAATGGCGTTAGACGGCGATAAATGATCGGTGGTGATGTTATCCGGTAATAATGCCAGCGGGCGCATGCCTTTTAACGTACGCTCACCAGCCAAGGCGCCTTCCCAATAAGGTGGCCGGCGAATATAGGTGCTTTGTGGCCGCCAGTTGTACAGCGGGCTGATTTTCTCGCCGTAATCTACACTTAGCGCAAACATTGGCTCGTATACCTTACGGAACTGCTCAGGCTTCACACTTTGCGCCACCACGGCATCAATCTCGGCATCGCTTGGCCAGATATCTTTTAAGGTAATGGCCTTGCCATCATGGTAGCCCAGCACGTCTTTTTCGATATCAAAGCGGATAGTGCCGGCTATGGCATAGGCCACCACTAAGGCAGGAGAGGCCAAAAACGCTTGCTTGGCGTAAGGGTGAATACGGCCGTCAAAGTTACGGTTACCGGATAATACTGCGGTGGCGTATAAATCACGCTCTACCACTTCTTTTTGAATAACCGGATCCAGCGCGCCGCTCATACCGTTACAGGTGGTACAGGCAAAGGCGACAATACCAAAGCCCAGCTGCTCCAGCTCTGGCAGTAAACCGCCCTCTTCTAAATATAGCTGCACGGCTTTAGAGCCAGGTGCTAATGAGGTTTTCACCCACGGCTTACGGGTTAAACCCAGTTTATTGGCGTTACGCGCCAACAAACCGGCCGCGATAACGTTACGTGGGTTGCTGGTGTTAGTACAGCTGGTAATGGCGGCGATAATGACCGCGCCATCGGGCATTTTGCCCTCTTCAATTTCGTACTTACCGGCAATGCCTTTGGCGGCTAAATCGCTGGTGGATAAGCGGGCATGCGGGTTAGACGGGCCAGCCATGGTGCGGCCAACGCTTGACAGGTCAAACTTCAATACCCGCTCGTATTCAGCGGTTTTCAGGCTCTCGCTCCACAGGCCAGCGGTTTTGGCGTAAGTTTCTACCAGTTTGACCTGCTCTGGCTCACGGCCGGTCAGGGTTAAATAGTCCAGCGTTTGCTGGTCAATGCTGAACATGGCCGCAGTAGCGCCGTATTCCGGCGTCATATTAGATATTGTAGCCCGGTCACCCAAACTTAAGCTGTCGGCACCTTCACCAAAGAATTCCAGGTAGCTTGATACCACTTTTTCTTTACGTAAAAACTCGGTCAGTGCCAACACAATATCGGTGGCCATAATGCCAGGCTGGGCTTTGCCGGTAAGCTCTACGCCGATAATATCCGGCAGGCGCATCCAGCTGGCACGGCCTAACATGACGCTTTCAGCCTCTAAGCCGCCCACACCAATGGCGATTACGCCCAGCGCATCAACATGCGGCGTGTGGCTGTCGGTACCCACTAAGGTATCCGGAAAGGCTACGCCATCGCGGGCGTGAATTACCGGCGACATCCGCTCTAAGTTGATCTGATGCATAATGCCGTTGCCCGGTGGAATGACATCGACATTTTTAAAAGCTTTTTTCGTCCAGTTAATAAAATGGAAGCGATCGTCGTTACGGCGATCTTCAATAGCGCGGTTTTTTTCAAAAGCGTCTTTTTCAAAGCCGGCATGCTCTACCGCTAAGGAGTGATCAACGATTAATTGCGTTGGCACTACCGGGTTTACTTTGGCCGGATCGCCGCCTTTTTCCGCGATGGCATCACGCAAGCCAGCTAAGTCGACCAATGCAGTTTGGCCTAAAATATCGTGGCACACCACACGGGCCGGAAACCACGGGAAGTCTAAGTCACGCTTGCGGTAAATAAGCTGTTTAAGTGCATCGGTTAGCATGGCCGGATCGCAGCGACGCACTAAATTTTCTGCATGTACGCGGGAGGTATACGGCAGTTTGGCGTACGCGCCGGGTTCTATGGCATCTACCGCGGCCTGGGTATCGAAGTAATCCAGGTTGGTGCCGGGCAGTTTTTTACGGTATTGGCTGTTCATTGTAATTACCTGTTTGTCTTGGTTATAACCAGACTGCGGTGTAACGCACAAACCGGCTTGACCACGCCAACACGCCGTTAACCCATCCCTGGGGGCTCGTCTCAGCCCGTCCGGGGCTTCAACGGTTGGCTTAGATCAAGCCGATTTGGCTTTATCACCTGAAGCTGAACTGTCTATTTGTCTGCAACAATGTGAGGTTGGAACCCCGCTAGCGCAGCCACAGAGTGTCTGAGTCCTGCCGTAGGCATAAGGACGAGTTGCTGTGGCGAGCATGGCGGGTGTTGCAACCGATCAGTTGCTACATACTGATGTTCCTTAACGTTGTGCAATTGGCTTAACACTACGTGGTTCAACGCCAACGTAGTCGGCACTTGGCCGGATAATACGGTTATCGGCGCGCTGCTCCATTACGTGGGCGGCCCAACCGGTTAAGCGGCTGCAAACGAAAATCGGCGTAAACAGCTTGGTTGGAATACCCATGTAGTTATAAGCCGAGGCATGGAAGAAATCGGCATTACAAAATAGCTTCTTCTCGCGCCACATTACCGCTTCACAGCGCACAGATACGTCATACAGCTTAGTATCACCGTTCGCCTTAGCCAGTTTTTCTGACCATTCTTTAATCACAGCATTGCGTGGGTCTGACTCAGAATAAATCGCATGGCCAAAGCCCATGATCTTTTCTTTGCGCTCCAGCATACCCAGCAGCTTTTGCTCGGCATCATCCGGGTTGGCCATCTTTTCAATCAGCTCCATCGCCGCCTCGTTTGCACCACCGTGCAGTGGGCCGCGCAGTGAACCAATCGCGCCGGTAATACAAGAGTGCATATCGCTTAGCGTTGAGGCACAAACACGAGCAGTAAAGGTAGAGGCGTTAAACTCATGCTCGGCATATAAAATCAGCGACGCCTGCATGACGTCAATATGCAGCTGCTCTGGCTTTTTGCCGTGTAAGGTCCACAGGAATTGCTCAGCGATAGAATCGGCATCGGTTTCAACTTCAATGCGCTTACCGTGGTGACTGTAGTTGTACCAGTAGTTCACCAGGCCGGGGAAAATCGCCAGCATGCGATCGGTCGCGTCCTGCTGCTGTGCGAAACTCTGTTCTGTCTCCAGATTACCCAACATAGAGCATCCGGTGCGCATGACATCCATCGGGTGGGCACTGGCCGGGATCCGCTCTAATACATCTTTTAATGCCTCGGGTAAGCTGCGCAGGCTTTTTAATTTGGCTTTATAGGCCGTTAACTCGGCCTGTGTTGGCAGCTCGCCCTTTAAAATTAAATGCGCCACTTCTTCAAAGCTGCACTGGGCGGCTAAATCTTTTACATCATAACCACGATAGGTTAAGCCAGAACCGGTTTTACCCACGGTTGACAGCGCCGTTTTACCAGCGACCTGGCCGCGCAAACCTGCGCCTGAAAGTACTTTACCTGTTGACATGGTGTTCTCCCCGTTGTCTTAAAATTAAAAGCCCAATAGTCAAAACCAACAATTAAGACTTTTTGCTGCTAAACAGCTGATCAAGTTTCTGTTCAAAGCTGTGGTAGTTTAAAAAGTCGTATAGCTCAGCGCGGGTTTGCATGCTGTCTACCACGGCTTTCTGATCGCCATTGGCCAAAATTGACTGGTACACATTTAGCGCAGCTTTATTCATGGCGCGAAACGCGCTTAATGGATACAGCACCATGGCCACGCCAACACTGGCCAGCTCAGCTTTGTTATACAGTGGCGTTTGGCCAAATTCGGTGATATTGGCCAGCACCGGCACGTTTAGCGCGCTGGTAAAGGCTTTGTATTGCTCTAGGGTGTGCACTGCTTCGGCAAAAATAGCATCGGCACCGGCGTCCTGACAGGCGATAGCACGCTCTATAGCCGCCTCTAAACCTTGCTGGGCTAACGCATCGGTACGCGCCATGATAAAGAAGCTCTCGTCGGTGCGGGCGTCTACAGAGGCTTTTACCCGATCGACCATTTCATCTAAGCTGACAATTTCTTTATTTGGCCGATGGCCGCAGCGTTTTTGCGCCACCTGATCTTCTATATGAAAGCCGGCTGCACCGGCGCGGGTCATTTCTTTTACCGTGCGGGCAATGTTAAAAGCGCCGCCCCAGCCGGTGTCGGCATCGACTAACAGCGGTAAACTGGTGGCACCGGTAATGCGGCGAATGTCTTCACAGACATCATTTAACGACGTCATGCCTAAATCCGGCAAACCAAACGAGGCATTCGCCACACCGGCGCCAGATAAGTACAGCGCCTGATGACCAGTACGCTCGGCCATCATCGCCGTGTAGGCGTTAATGGTGCCGACAATTTGCAGCGGTTGGTTGGCGCCGATGGCAGCGCGCAGTTTTTGTCCGGCAGTCAGTGTGCTCATGTTAAGTCCCCGTTTGTTCAAGTTGTTTTTCAATGTTGCGCCGTGATGCAGCGATATGGCGGCGCATCAGTAAGTCGGCCAGTTCGCCATCGCGGTTGGCAATGGCATTAAGAATAGCTTTATGTTCGTCAAATGCCCGCGATACCCGCGGCCCGTTCATGCCAAGCTGAACCCGATACATCCGTACCAGATGGTACAACTCGTCACATAAAATATTGATTAGGTATTCGTTTTTACTGCCCAAAATCACCCGGTAATGAAAATCTAAATCGCCGGCTTCCTGATAGTAACTTTCGCCTTCGCGCACCCGCTGTGTGCTTAAATGCTGATCCAATAGGGCCCGCAGTTCGCTAATTTCACTGTCGGCCATATGCTCAGCGGCTAAACGGCAGGCTAAGCCCTCTAAGGTTTCACGCAGTTGATAGAGTGACAGCAGGCCCTGTGTCGACAGTTTCACTACCCGGGCACCGGCATTAGGAATGCGCTCAATCAAATGGCAACGCTCTAAGCGGGCTAAGGCTTCGCGCAGCGGCGCCCGGCTTAAATCAAAGCGTTTGGCCAGCTCAGGCTCGCTGATCTTACTGCCGGCAGTAATGTCACCTTCAACAATAGCGCGCTGGATCTCCAGTAACACTCGGTCTGCAGCGGTAATGGCAGGTTTTAGCAGCGGGGTTTGCATACAGGATTGTCGACATAAATAAAGATGCCTGTACTTTAGCGAGCTAAAGCACACTAAGTCAAGCGCAGAAAGGCCAATATTGTCGACAATAAGACTAAAGTTTGCCTGTGGTAGTTTACGATGCTGATGTATTAGCACCCACAATTAAGCTGGGGATGCCAGATTTTTTTAGATTTTTTGTTTATTATTTGGCCAGCAATAATACCGAATAACTATAACAAATACCGGTGAACACATTGCCCCTAAAACAGGTTAAACGCAGTAAGGTTGCCGTTTTCACGCAATAAGCTGGGGATAACTTGAGGATAAGCTGGGAGCGAAAAGTAAAATAAGCAGCAAGCAGCATTCACTTAGCAAACAATTTAACACAGGCAAAATGCTGCTAATTAACTACACTAAATCTTACCTTTTGACACCTGCAGTATGTAACGATAGCGCACGGCTCATTCCATATGAGCCATTCCCCTAAGCCCGGAACAATGCGGATTGGTTCCGGGCTTCTTTTATCTACCACATTGATTTTAGGCAGCTTTTTTCACCAACTTAAACAGCTGATAGAAGTTGGCAGTAGTGCACTGCGCCAACTGCTGCAGGCTAACGCCTTTTACCTCAGCCACTGCTTGCGCTACCGCCGTAACATAAGCCGGTTGGTTGGTTTTGCCGCGAAACGGTACCGGCGCTAAATACGGCGCGTCAGTCTCTATCAGTAAGCGATCCAGCGGCAGCTTTTTAACCACACTGCGCAGCTCATCGGCATTACGAAAGGTCATAATGCCGGAAATAGAGATATAAAAACCCAAATCCAGTGCCGCCTTAGCGGTGTCGTAGTCTTCGGTAAAACAGTGCAATACCCCGCCTGGGCTATCGGCCTGATGGCTACGCATTAGCGCTATAGTATCGGCGCGTGCATCACGGGTATGGATGATCAGCGGTTTATTCAGCGCTTTAGCCACATCGATATGGCTGACAAAGGCATCCTGCTGGCTACGTTTGGCCTCTGGCGCATAAAAATAATCCAGCCCGGTCTCGCCCACCGCCACCACATCTTTGCTACTGCATTTTTCCAGCAACACCTCAGCAGAAACCGTATCCTGCTGATGCAGCGGGTGTTCGCCACAGGAAACAGACACCATTGGAAAATCGGCCACCTGTGCCCGCATCTGATCAAACTCTGCCAGGCTAACACAGACACACAGCATATGTTCTATTTGCTGTGCCTGCGCATGAGCAATAACCTGCTCCAGGCTTAACCCAAGCTTATCCAGCTCAAGCCGGTCCAGGTGACAATGTGAATCTACAAACAAAGGCTTACTCTCAAGTTTTGGTAACGTCGCGACAAAGACGTTAAATCGTGTGGGTCGGATCGGCCGAATTCAGCATACCGCCCAATAATTTTTCAATTTGGGCACCAAGCTGGGCTTTATCATCGATAAAACTAATACCAATACCGGCCGGGTTAGAACTTTGCGAGCCGTGCGGCGTGATCCAGGCAACCTTGCCCGACACCACTATGGGCTCTAAAGCGTCCGGCAGCGTTACGCTAAGTGCCAGTGACTGGCCCATTTTGTATTGCCTGGGCGTACGCACAAACAAACCACCGTTTTTCAAAAACGGCATATAGCTGCGGTACAGTTCTTTTAAATCGTTAAAACCTATGGCTAGTTCTTCCATTTTTCCTCCGCTTAACCGGCCAGCTTTTTCAGCGCGGTTAATAAGGCGCTTAATGCCAGTGCCTTATTTTGCCCTAAAATCTGCGTTTCGTCACGACACCAGCGGCTGTACAGTTGATGCAGCGCTAGGGTTTTAGCACCATTGCTGCTACAAGCCGGTAACAAGCTGCGCCGCAAGTACCAACCCAATAAGGCGCGCAGCTCTGTCAGATTCTCCAGCTGTTTTAGCAGCTTTGATAAACTGAGCGTATCGGCGAAAAACTCATCTAGTGCGTTAAAGCTTAACTGAATGTGCTCCGCCTCGCCTGACTCCAGCAGGGCCAACGCTTTTAGCGGTGCACCGGCACAATACTCCAGCAAAAAGTCCGGTACTGCCCTGTTAGTTTGTGCTTGCAGCCACTGTTGTGCACTACTGTCATACTGCGCAGCAATATGCCAGCGCTGGCAACGGCTAATCAGCGTTGGCGCCAGCGTATCCGGTCGGGCACTGTGCAAAATCATAAAGCTGTGCTGTGGTGGCTCTTCCAACGTTTTTAATAACGCATTGGCAGCTGCCTCGGTTAATTTGTCTGCCTCAGCCAGTAATACCACTTTGTTAGTTTGTTGTTGCGCCCGGCCAGCCATAAACTGACCAAGCTGGCGAATCGCATCTACGCCTATGCTGGCATTGCTGTTATCTATCACCAGTAAATCCGGGTGATTCCCGGCCTGGCGCAGCAGACAGCTTTTACATTGGCCACAGGGCTTGTTACTCGCAGGGCACAGCAACAGCGCAGCCAGGTGATCAGCCAGGTGTTGTTTACCTATACCCTGTGGGCCAGTAAGCAATAAGCCGTGTGCCAGCTTATCGCTGGTTACCAGTTCAGCCAACTGACGCTGAAAGCCCGTTAACCAGGGTAGCACCTAGCGCCCCCACAATGGCTGCAGCACCAATGTCAGCTGCTGCTGCACACCGGCCAGCGGCTGACTGGCATCGATAATAGCGATGTTGGGTTCCGTATGGGCGATTTGCAGGTATTTTTGCCGCGTACGTTGAAAAAACGCCAGTTGCTCTTGCTCAATACGATCAAGTTCGCCACGCTGGCGCGCCCGCTCCAGGCCAATGGCCGGATCGATATCCAGATACAGCGTTAAATCAGGGCGTAAATCGCCCAGCACCGCATTACGTAGCTGATCAATAAACTGCTCGTCCAACTGCCGGCCACCACCCTGATAAGCGCGTGATGACATATCGTGCCGATCGGCCAGCACCCATTGCCCGGCCGCCAGTGCTGGTTTAATCACATTACAAATAAGCTGCATACGCGCGGCATACATCAATAATAATTCGGTTTGCGGCGCAACAACTTCGCCTTGTTGCACCTGTTTTACCAGCTCACGTAAACGCTCAGCCAGCGGTGTACCGCCGGGTTCCCGTGTACATACCGGCTGTATATTTTGCTGCTCCAGCTGCTGTTTTACAAAGGCGATGGCTGTACTTTTACCGGCACCTTCCAGCCCTTCTACCACAATAAATTTTGCCTGCGCCGGCATTAACGGCCTCCCAAAATATATTTTCGTACTGCTGCGTTATGCTGCTCTAACGTTGAAGAAAACTGATGTGTACCATCGCCTTTACTGACAAAGTAATATAACTCCGTCTCAGCCGGCTGCGCAGCGGCTTGCAGCGAGGCCCGGCTCACCAGGCTGATAGGCCCAGGCGGTAAGCCGCGATGGCGATAAGTATTGTACGGGTGCGGGTTATTTAAATCAGCGCGGGTAATATTGCCGTTAAAGTCGACCAGGCCATAGATCACCGTTGGGTCAGTTTGCAAACGCATATTCTTACGCAGCCGGTTAACAAACACCGAGGCCACCAGTGGCTTTTCCGGTGGATAGCTGCTTTCTTTTTCAATGATAGACGCCAGGATCAACAATTGATAAGGGTTCTGCAGCGGCAAATCGCCCTGTCGCTGCTGCCAGGCATGCTCAAGTTCTGTTAGCAGTAACTGCTGGGCCCGTTTTACCAGCGCACTTACAGGGCTGTTGGCTGTGTAATAGTAGGTATCAGGGTATAACAGGGCTTCGCTGGTTTGCGGCGGCTCGCCCCACTGAGGCGGCCATTGCAGCAAGGCCTGAACCTGTGCGGCGGAATCCAGATCCTGTACTAAATAAGGCGCCTGTGCTAAGCGGCTCAAGCTTTGTGAGAGCGTTTCGCCTTCTATCAGGGTAATGGCAAACTGGGCTTCGCGGCCACTTCGAAACAATGCCAGCACCTCCAGCAGGCCTTGCTCGGTTTCAAGCCGGTACACGCCTTGTTTTACTGCACCCTCGACTGGTTTGAGTTTTAAATACAGCCGCAGCAGTTGACAATCTGACCTGCTGATGACGCCTTGTTGCTGCCACTGGCGGCACAAACTTAACGCCGAGCTGCCGGCATTAACCTGATGAATACCTGCCGGCAACTGAAGACTTACCTGAGCGATATGGTTAACAAGCGCAAAATACGCGCCTAACAGCAGCACTATTGCCGCGATAGCCAGCAGACTTAACCATTTGAGTTTTTTTACCATGCCAGTGACTCACTCAATTGCTGCACCGGCTTAAGCGCCAAGGCTTTATCGGCCAGCATACGTACCGGTACTATGCCCATCAGGGCGTTACAGATAAACATGGCGTCAATATGGTTGAGCTCTGACAGTTGCCAGTTAACTTCAGTAACCTGCGTTTGCTGTAACAGGTGTTGGCGCATCACACCCGCCACACCGGCCCGGCTCAGTGCAGGTGTGTACCAGTTGTTATCGCGGTAAAAGAACACATTCGCGGCGCTGGCCTCGGTGATATAACCCTGTTGATCCAGTACCAGTAAATCATCGGCGTCAGTGCCGGCAAGCTCTTGTTTTAGCAGCACCTGCTCTAGACGGTTGTTATGCTTAAGCCCGGCCAGAGCGGGCTGCACCGCCAGTTTTAACTGTGCCAGCTGCATGCGCACGCCGCTTAAACGAACCGCCGCATAATCCGGCATGGCACTGCTGCTAATATATAATCTGGCATCGCTTACACCGGTGGTGGCATAACCCCGGCCACCTTGGCCGCGCGATAGCAACAATTTTAATACTTGCAGTGAATCTTTGCAGGCGGCTGCCGCAGCAAAGGCTTGCTGCTGCACGTCTTGCCAGTTGATACCAGTAAACCCCAATACGCTGGCGGCATGTTGTAGGCGCTGCAGATGTAAGGGCCACAACTGAATACGCCCATGACGTACCTGCATGGTAGTAAAGGTGCCGTCACCGTAATTAAAACTGCGATCGTTCAGGCTAACTGCCATCCGTTTAACCAGATAAAATAAATCTGGCCGCAGTATGCCTTAAAATGCCAATAAAACAAAGGCCGCCCATAGGCAGCCTTTGAGGTGTTGCAAAACTGACTATTGCTGCAAAAACAGGCAATTACACTCGTCTAACCCGCGTATTAAACGCGTTTAAACAGAATAGAGCCGTTAGTGCCACCGAAGCCAAAAGAGTTACACAGCGCATAGTCCATGGTTACCTGACGGGCCTGATGCGGTACATAATCCAGGTCGCAACCTTCATCCGGGTTGTCCAGGTTTATGGTTGGCGTGACTAGCTGATCCTGCAGCGACAAGACGGTAATAATCGACTCTACCGAGCCGGCCGCGCCTAACAGGTGGCCAATCATCGATTTAGACGAGCTGACCATCAACTTGTCTAAATTGCCAGCAAACACCGTTTTAATGGCTTGGGTTTCGGCAATATCACCCGCCGGCGTCGAGGTGCCGTGCGCGTTAATGTAACTGACCTGCTCCGGGTTAACTCCGCCATCATTTAGTGCATTACGCATCGCAGCGGCAGCACCAGCACCGTTCTCTGGCGGTGATGTCATATGATAAGCATCGCCGCTCATACCAAAGCCCACCAGTTCAGCATAAATTTTCGCGCCACGCGCCTTAGCATGCTCGTATTCTTCCAGCACCATCACGCCTGCACCGTCACCCAGCACAAAACCATCACGGTCTTTATCCCAAGGGCGGCTGGCCTGCTCTGGCGCCTCGTTACGGGTAGATAAAGCGCGTGCTGCACCAAAACCGCCCATACCCAGCGGAGTTGAAGCTTTTTCGGCACCGCCAGCGATCATAACGTCGGCATCGCCGTAGCTTATCATGCGTGCAGCATGACCAATATTGTGCACACCGGTAGTACAGGCAGTAACAATACTAATGTTTGGCCCTTGTAAGCCCAGCATAATTGATAGCTGACCGGCAATCATATTGATAATGGTAGAAGGCACAAAAAACGGTGACAGCCGTTTTGGACCGCTATTAATCAGTTTGGTGTGGTTTTCTTCAATTAAGCCTAAACCGCCAATACCTGAGCCAATAGCCGCACCGATGCGCGGTGCATTTTGCTCGGTAATTTCCAGACCAGAGTCACGAAAAGCCTGAATGCCGGCCGCGACACCGTACTGAATAAACAAGTCCATTTTTTTTGCTTCTTTTGCGGCAAAAAATGGCTCTACATCAAAATTTTTCACCAAACCAGCAAACTTAGTACTGTATGCACTGGTATCGAAATGTTCGATCAGTGAAATACCACTTTTCGCCTGCTGTAAACCCTGCCAGCTTGAGGCAACATCATTACCCAGCGGCGTTAACATGCCTAAACCGGTAACAACCACACGACGTTTTGCCACAAAACCCTCCGCCATGGAAATTTGTAAAGTCTTAAAACGAAAACGGGTAGCTTAGCTACCCGTTCTGCAAGCTGATAACTTACTCAGCGTGTGCTTTGATGTAATCAATAGCAGACTGAACAGTGGTGATTTTCTCAGCTTCTTCGTCAGGAATTTCAGTATCGAACTCTTCTTCCAGCGCCATAACCAGCTCTACTGTGTCCAGTGAGTCAGCGCCCAGGTCGTCAACAAAAGACGCTTCGTTTTTCACTTCGTCTTCTTTAACGCCCAGCTGTTCGATGATAATTTTTTTAACGCGTTCTTCGATGTTGCTCATCTTTTCTTCCTTTTTCTCATATAAATCGCAACAATTCGTGCAATTTGGTGTGGCGCTAGTTTATGCGTAAGCCTGTTGTGTTGCAAGCAAACCGACAAGCATTTTGCGCTGGTCAAACCTGCTTGGCAACCCCAAGTTACACCATATACATGCCGCCGTTTACGTGAATCGTTTCGCCGGTAATGTACGCCGCCTGGTTAGAGGCTAAAAATGCCACGGTAGCGGCAATTTCTTCCGGCTGGCCTAAACGGTTGGCCGGCACCTGGCCAAAAATCGCTTCTTTTTGTTCATCAGACAGCTCTTTGGTCATGTCGGTGTCAATAAAACCCGGTGCTATCGCATTAACGGTAATACCGCGTGATGCCACTTCGCGTGCCAGAGATTTGGTAAAACCTAATACTCCGGCTTTGGCCGCGGCATAATTTGTCTGACCGGCGTTGCCCATAGAGCCCACTACCGAGCCGATGCTGATAATGCGGCCAAAACGCTTTTTCATCATGCTGCGCAGCACCGCTTTACTTAAGCGATACACCGAAGTGAGGTTAGTTTGCATAATGTCAAACCACTCTTCATCTTTCATCCGCATCAGCAAATTGTCGCGCGTAATGCCGGCATTATTAACCAGAATATCGATTTCACCAAACTGGTTTTTAATTTGCTCTAAACATTGTTCAATTGAAGCGGCGTCGGCTACGTTTAGTACCAAGCCACAGCCGTTATCACCTAAATAGCTGCTAATCGCCGCAGCGCCTTTTTCTGAGGTGGCTGTGCCGACAACTTTGGCACCCAGTCCAGCAAGTTGTTCGGCAATAGCGCGACCAATACCGCGGCTGGCACCGGTTACCAAGGCAACTTTACCTTCTAACGAAATAAACTGTGTCATTTGTAATCCTTTATTCTGCGCTTAATGCCGCTTGCAGCGAGGCAACATCGCCTACTGAACTGGTAACAAGTTCTTTATTGATACGCTTAATAAGACCGCTAAGTACCTTACCGGCGCCCAACTCTAATACCTGGGTCACACCCTGCGCGGCTAACCATTCAATGGTTTCGGTCCAGCGTACCGGGCTGTATAACTGACGCACCAGCGCATCTTTCACTGCTGCACTGTCGTTAGCTACGGCAACATCAACATTATTCACTACTGGTATGACAGCCGCATTAAAATTCAGTGCGGTTAAATCCTCTGATAACTGCTCAGCTGCCGGGCGCATTAAAGCGCAGTGCGACGGTACACTCACCGGTAAAGGCAATGCACGTTTAGCACCAGCAGCTTTACACAGCTCACCGGCCCGCTCAACTGCGGCTTTATGACCAGCAATAACTACCTGACCTGGCGAGTTATAGTTAACCGGCGACACCACTTCGCCCTGCGCCGCCTGCTCACAGGCAACAGCGATGGCAGCGTCATCTAAACCAATAATGGCCGACATAGCGCCAACACCGGCAGGTACAGCTTGTTGCATGTAGTTGCCGCGCTTCTCTACCAGTTTGACTGCATCAGCCAATGACAGCACACCAGCACAGACCAGCGCCGAATACTCACCCAGTGAATGACCGGCAAAATAGGCTGGTGTCGCTCCGCCCTGCTGCTGCCATAAACGCCAAATTGCCACTGACGCCGTTAACAGCGCAGGCTGGGTACGATGCGTTTCATTTAATTCCGCTTCCGGGCCTTGTGATACCAACGCCCATAAATCGTAACCTAATGCTGCAGACGCTTCAGCAAAGGTGTGTTTTACTGTGTCAAATTCGGCATATAAATCTGCGAGCATGCCAACGCTTTGCGAGCCCTGACCGGGAAATACAATTGCAAGTTTGGTTGTCATAATAGATCCTGCAAAGATTAAAAATAATACTGGCTAGTGCTTAATAACGCACCAGTGCTGAAGCCCAGGCAAAACCGCCGCCAAAGGCTTCCAGTAATAAGGTTTGACCACGCTGAATACGGCCATCGCGAATGGCCTCGTCTAAGGCGGTTGGCACCGTGGCGGCAGAGGTGTTGCCATAACGGTCGAGGTTTATCACCACCTGTTCCATCGACATATCTAATTTGCGCGCAACGGCAGAAATGATACGCAGGTTAGCCTGATGTGGCACCAACCAGTCAATCTGAGATTTATCCAGTTTATTTGCGGCTAGGGTTTGCTCTACCACTTCGGACAACTTAGTTACTGCCACTTTAAACACGTCATTGCCTTTCATGGAGCCCCAGGAGCTGTGCACAGATTGCTCGTCTCCGCGTATCGGGTTGTCGACGTATAACAATTCGGAATATTTACCATCAGCATGAATATGGGTAGATAAAATGCCCGGCTGCTCCGAGGCTTCCAGGATCACCGCGCCGGCAGCGTCACCGAACAGGATCACCATACTTCTGTCTTCCGGCGACACTAAACGGGATAAGCAATCAGAGCCTACCACCAGAATACGCTTGGCCAGACCGCTTTTAATATACTGATCGGCCACACTTAAGCCATAACAAAACCCGGCGCAGGCAGCTGCAATATCAAAAGCAGGAATAGCGGGAATGTCCAACTCGCGCTGAATTTCACAAGCAGCACTTGGCAAGGCGCGGGAGGCACTGGTGGTAGCACAGATAATCATATCTATGCTGTTTTTATCAATACCGGCCGCTTCGATGGCTTTTAAGCCTGCTTGCGCGCCCATAGTGGCTACCGTTTCATCGTCACCGATAATGCGGCGCTCTTTAATCCCTGTGCGTTCAATGATCCACTCGTCTGTGGTTTCTACCATAGACTCTAAATCAGCGTTACTACGAACTTGCGACGGGAAATAACTCCCGGTACCTATAATGCGTGAATACATGAGGACCTACGCTTTATCAATTAATACGTGTTCCAACCGATCTTTTATCTTAGCCGGTACCTGACGTTCAACTTCACGTACCGCTTGCCGGATGGCACTGAGAAAAGCATCTTTCGATGCATTTCCATGACTCTTCACTACAATTCCGCGCAATCCTATCAGACTTGCACCGTTATAGTGGTCGGGGTTCACGCCCTGATAAAGGTTTTTGATAAAAGGTTTGATAAGCCAGCCGAATAATTGCGCAGCCACCTTATCTTTAATGCTGGACTCAAAGCGGCGCAAAATGAGCTTTGCTACGCCTTCGCAGGTTTTAAGTGCCACATTGCCGACAAAACCGTCACAAACGATAACATCGGCTTTGCCGGTAAAAATATCATTACCCTCAATATAACCAATGTAATTAATGTCGTTACAATCAGCCAGCAGCATGGCGGCGCGTTTAATTTGGTCGGAGCCTTTTATCTCCTCTTCGCCCATATTCAACAACGCCACTTTGGGTTGGCTGATACCAATGACCTCTTCGGCCATCACCGCACCCATCACAGCAAACTGAAATAAGGTATCGGCATCACAGTTTACTGTAGCGCCTAAATCCAGCATATACACCGGATTGCCTTCAATGGCTGGTAAGGCGCTCACCAGTGCCGGACGGTCAACGCCGTTGAGCATTTTCAGCACAAAATGCGCCATCGCAATTAACGCACCAGTGTTGCCTGCGCTGACGCACGCTTGCACTTCGCCTTTATCGACCAAATCCAGCGCGACGCGCATTGAAGAGTCACGCTTGGAGCGCAGTGCTACTGAAGGCTTATCAGCCATCGACACCACTTGGCTACAGTGACGTAGGGTTAATTGCGGATGCGGAAAAACACCGTGCAGTTTCAACTGCTCAGTTAATATGGCTTCATCGCCGCACAAAACAAGTTGTAGTTCTGGAAATTCGCAGATCGCTGCCAGCGCGGCAGGAATAGTAGTATGGGGGCCGTGATCGCCCCCCATCATGTCTAAAGCAAGTGTCAGCTTAAGCGGCTGCACCCGGTGCACTCAGACTTATTTTACTTTACGGCCTTTGTAGTAACCATCGGCAGTAATGTGGTGACGACGGTGCGTTTCACCAGTAGTAGAATCAACTGACAGCGTTGGGCCAGTTAATGCATCGTGTGAACGACGCATGTCGCGACGTGCACGTGATTTTTTGTTTTGCTGAACAGCCATGGTATTTCTCCTAAACTCACTTTTTCTTTAATTCTGCCAGTACAGCGAAAGGATTGGGTTTTTCCGGTTCCGGGCCAATATCGCCAAAGCTCATTGATGCCGCACTAACGGCACAAACCGCTTCATCGTGCATCGGAAACAGAGGCAAAGCCAGAATCAGCTCATCTTCCACTAACTGTCGTAAATTTATCTCGCCGTGCTCGTCTTTCTCGATCACGTCGTAGCGCTCGGGAATTAACTCCAAAGCAGCGTCATCATCCGGTTTAACCGGAGTGTATGCAAAATTGCAGTCCAGCGACAGTGTCATGGGTTCGCCACAACGTTCGCAGGTTACACTCACTTCGCAACTGGCGCTACCCTGTATTACAGTCAGGCCTTGCTGGTCAGTACCGCATTCAACTCGTACCGCTACCTCACCCTGCTTATCCAGCAGACTTTCGGTTAATCGGGTTAAATTTACCAGCGGTATCACGCCCTCATAATCAGAGCGTTTTTGCGCGGCTTTAACCGGATCTATAGTAACGGGCATTTTTACTTTTTGCATAAGGCGCGCATCATATAGAAGCCACCCTTTACTGTCAAAGGGATCTGGCAGTTTTTTCCGGTTTTTCTCGCGCTATTTTAGCATTCTGTTTAAAGTAGCCACAATTGAATTAACCCGGTGCTTTTATTTATGTCTGATGTGACCTTGCCAGCGCTTTATTTGGCTTCTACTTCGGTTTACCGCCAACAGCTGTTAAGCAAGCTGATCTTTGATTTTACAGCGGTTAAACCGCAGGTAGATGAAACGCCACTGGCTGGCGAAAGCCCAACCCAGCTGGTCAGCCGTTTGGCACTGGCTAAAGCACAGGCGGTGGCAGTAGGTTTAAATGCGGGTTTAGTTATTGGTTCTGATCAGGTCGCAGTATTTGACAATACGATTATCGGTAAACCGCATACTGTTGCAAACGCCTGCGCGCAGCTTAAACGCTTTAGCGGCCAAAGGGTCACTTTTCTTACCGGTTTAGCACTGGTTAATGCACTTAGCGGTAACCGCCAACTGGTGGTGGAGCCCTTTTATGTGCAGTTTCGCCACCTGTCAGAGGCCGAGATTAGCGCTTATGTTGAAAAAGAGCAGCCGCTGGATTGCGCCGGCAGTTTTAAAAGTGAAGGGCTGGGTATTTGCCTGTTTGATAAGCTGGAGGGTAATGACCCCAATAGTTTAGTGGGTTTGCCACTGCTTCAGCTGAATCGGCTCTTGCTAAATGAGGGTTTTAATATACTGCTTAACAAGCCAGCTTAGCGTGGGACGGTACCGGATTGCTCTAAGTCAACCGTTGCAGGCCAGGATGGCCGAATCGAGCCCCCAGGGATGGGTTCACGGCGTGTTGACGTGGGCAACCCGGTACTGTCCTAACACCGACAAAGACTAGTAAATATGGTCCATAAGCTCAGGTAGGCTATCAATAATCGCTTTGGGTTCAAACTGGCTTAACACCTCGCGGCCATGCACACCATGGGTTACGCCAACGCGTGGCATGGCTATCGCCTGCGCCATTTTCATATCATGGCTGGTGTCACCTACCATAATGGCCTGCTGTGCCGGCACATCCAGCTGCTGCAGAATTTGCTGTAGCATATCCGGGTGTGGTTTTGACTGCGCTTCATCGGCACAGCGGCTGGTATCAAAATACTTGGCCAAACCGGTTTCATCAAACATACGGTTTAAGCCTCGGCGCTGCTTACCAGTTGCCACCGCCAGTTTGATATTGCTGTCTTTAAGCTGGCTTAGCACCTGCTCTACCCCACTAAAAAGTGGTGTTGGCGTGGTGTCATGCAGCATATATTGCTCACGGTAGTGATGAAACATCAACTGCCGTTTGTCGTTGCTAATACCGGGGAACAAAATATCAAAGGCCGGATCCAGGCTCAGACCAATAATCTGTTTTGCGGCATGCTCGGTCGGCACTTTAAGCTTAGCGATGCCTGCTGCAGCACGTAATGAGGATACAATACGGCCAACCGAGTCCATTACCGTGCCGTCCCAATCGAACACCACTAAGGCGACTTTCTCTACAGCTGTTTGTTGCATTACTTTCTCGTTAATTTACTCAGAGCTTGCTCCAATGCCTCATCCAGCGGCGCTTCTACGCGCAGGGTGGTTTCGGTCATCGGGTGCACAAAGCTTAAAGTTTTGGCATGTAAAAATAACCGGTTCAGGCCAAGCTGCTGCATTTGCGCAGTAAAAACGTTATCGCCGTATTTGTCATCACACGCGATTGGGTGACCTTTGCAAGCGGTATGTACACGGATCTGGTGCGTACGGCCCGTCACAGGAAAAGCTTCTACCAGGGTGCCTTGCTGATAACGCTGTAAAATGCGAAAACGCGTTTCCGACGGTTTACCCTCCTGCTCGTCTACCCGCACTACCCGCTCGCCTGACTGTAGGGTGTTTTTCTTCAGCGGCTCGGTGACTTTACGCACTTTGTTGTCCCAGTCGCCCGCAACCAGTGCCCAGTATTTTTTCTCTACCGTTTTATTGCGCAGCTGCTCATGCAAATGGGTTAACACCGAGCGCTTTTTGGCAATCAGCAGACAGCCTGAGGTATCGCGGTCTAACCGGTGTACCAATTCTAAATGTTTGGCCAGTGGCCTGAGTGCCCGCAACGCTTCAATAACACCAAACTGTAAACCGCTACCGCCATGCACAGCCATGCCTGAAGGTTTATTCAGTACAATCAGGTCGTTATCTTCAAATAAAATGTGTTGCTCTAAATTTTTAACCATCGACAGCTTAACCGATACCGGTTCCGCCTGCGTCGCTACCGTAATCGGTGGAATGCGCACCACATCGTCCTGCTGCAGTTTGTATTCGGGTTTGATGCGTTTTTTGTTCACTCGCACCTCACCTTTACGCAAAACCCGATAAATAACACTTTTGGGCACACCTTTAAGCCGTGCTAATAAAAAATTGTCTATGCGCTGACCAATAAAATCAGGTTCAATTTCAACTATTTGTACAGGTAACTTGATTTCATCCGTCATGGGTTTGCAATGCTCTGCTAATATTAGATTTCAGTTGCTATTGGCTGCATGTTAGTGGGATAATCTTCCCGCTAATTCTGCCAAAACTGGCAATTAGGGCGCTCAAAGTAACGTAAGAGAATTTGTGCGGCAGCGTTTGGGGGACTGATCATACCGAAATCGTGGTGAAAACCAACGTTTTTTATACCCCCGGCGTAAACCAAACGCCATTTGCCTGAGATAATGTTGCGTAATCTGTTATCAACAGTGGCAAAACATGAATTCCGGTTAACCAGAGCATATAAAGATATTGCTATAACGCAGCGCCTTGAGGCGATGTGTTTCAGATCCAAAAACGAAAACAGCATAAACTGTAGCGCCACCACAAAAGCCCTTACAGTGACAATTTGGTTTCTTCAGACATTCCAGTCGTGAGACTGCATCCATATAGTGTTTGATAACGTCTGAACACGCAGAGGCCCAGTGGGCTGCGTTGTGGCTGCAAAATTGCGAGTCACTAACGATGAAAAGAATGTTAATTAACGCGACGCAGGAAGAAGAAATCCGCGTTGCGCTGGTCGATGGCCAGAAACTGTATGACCTGGATATAGAAAGCCCGGGCCACGAGCAAAAGAAAGCCAATATTTACAAAGGTAAAATCACCCGGGTTGAACCCAGCTTAGAAGCTGCCTTTGTTGACTACGGCGCTGAGCGCCACGGCTTTTTACCCTTAAAAGAAATTTCCCGCGAATACTTCCCCTCTGGTTACAGTTTTGATGGCCGCCCCAACATTAAAGAAGTGGTAAAAGAAGGCCAGGAAGTTATTATTCAGATTGATAAAGAAGAACGTGGCCAAAAAGGCGCAGCGTTAACTACCTTTATCAGCCTGGCAGGATCGTATTTAGTGCTGATGCCAAATAACCCGCGCGCCGGTGGCATTTCGCGCCGCATTGAAGGCGATGAGCGTCAGGAGCTGAAAGACTCATTAGGCCAGCTGCAAATGCCTGATGGCATGGGCTTAATTGTCCGCACCGCCGGTGTCGGTAAATCTTTCGAAGAGCTGGATTACGATTTAAAAGCCCTGTTAAAACACTGGTCTGCTATTACTGAAGAAGCGCAAAAGCGCCCTTCTCCGTTTTTAATCCATCAGGAAAGTAACGTGGTATTTCGCGCGATCCGCGATTACCTGCGTCGCGATGTCGGTGAAATCCTGATCGATAACCCGCGTATCTTTGAAGAAGCCAAAGTATATATTCAGCAGTTTAGGCCCGACTTTGCCCACCGCGTGAAGCTGTATCAGGGTGAAGTGCCACTGTTTATGCACTTTCAGATTGAAACTCAGATTGAATCAGCTTTTCGCCGTGAAGTGCGCCTGCCCTCAGGCGGCTCTATTGTCATAGACAGTACGGAAGCCTTAACCGCTATCGATATCAACTCGTCTAAAGCCACCAAAGGCGGCGACATTGAAGAAACAGCGTTTAATACTAACTTAGAAGCGGCCGATGAAATTGCCCGCCAGTTACGCCTGCGTGACTTGGGTGGCCTGATCGTTATCGACTTTATCGACATGACGCCAGTGCGCCACCAGCGAGAAGTGGAAAACCGATTAAAAGACGCCGTTAAACATGACCGTGCCCGGGTACAGATTGGCCGTATCTCTCGTTTTGGTTTGCTGGAAATGTCACGTCAGCGCCTGCGTCCGTCACTGGGCGAGTCTGCCACTCATGTGTGCCCACGATGCCATGGCCGCGGCACGATTCGTAGCACTGAGTCATCCGCATTGTCTATTCTGCGCTTAATTGAAGAAGAGTCGATTAAAGACAATACCAGTCAAATTCATGCCCAGGTACCGGTGTCAGTTGCCACTTACCTGATGAATGAAAAACGTGATGCGGTGCGTCGCATTGAAAAACGCCATGGTATCCGCGTGTTTGTTATTCCCAACGAGCACATGGAAACGCCAAACCATGAAGTGATCCGTATTCGCATTGACGAAGAAATTGATGACGTTAGCTACAACCTGGTAAAAGCGCCAGAAGCGACCAGCAACCTGTACCAGCCTGCTTCTGATGCGGTGCGGGAAAAGCCGGCTATTTCAGCCATTAATATCGCCGATAACGCGACACCGCGCCCTGTAGCAAAGTCAGAAGTAGCTGAAAAAGCGACTCCTGGTTTATTTGCCTCAATTAGTAACTGGTTTGGTAAACTGTTTGCACCAGCTCAAGTTGCAGCAGATGACACTAAAACAAAGCCAACCCAGCGCAGCAACGCCCGCAATAACGGACGCGATAGTGCTCGTGATGGCAGCCGCAACGGCGGACGTGATGGTGCTCGTGACAATGACCGCGATAACCGTCGTCGTAATAAGCCACGTCGTCGTAATGATGCAGACGATAAGCCGCTTAACACCGTGGCAAAAGATGATGCCCAGCTAAAAGCTGAACGTCAGGCCAAAGCGCCACAAGAGCAGCGACCTGCACGCAAAGAGCATGACGCCAGAAGACCACAGGACAAGCCAGTGGTTACTGCGCCGGAAAAAGACGACGACACACCGCATCGTGTGGCCGAACGCCGTCAGCGCCGCAATCTGCGTAAATCTGTACGAATGGAAAAAGCAGCTACTGCTGAGACAATCGCTACAACAACTGCAGAGCTGACCGCTGAGCACAACTCTGAGGAAACAATCGTAGCACAAGATGCGATGACCCCAGCCGTAACGTCGTCTGTAGCGGTTGGCGTAAACACCAGTACCGAAGCAACTGTTACTGACTCTGTACCAAAAGCCGCTGATGCCAATGGCGACAACGCTGAAGCTAGTGTTGAAGGCAATGTTGATACAGCAGTTGAGAACGTCGATACATCAGCTGAAAGTTCTGAGCCACGCAGCCGTAACCGCCGCTCACCACGTCACTTACGTGCTGCTGGTCAAAAGCGTAAAAAGGAGCTAGAGCAAACTGACGTCGCCAATATTGACGTTGGCGTCGAACCTGTTGCGCAAACAGTGAGCACTGTTGAACCTGAGGTTACCACCGATGCAGCCCCAGCTGAAACACCATCGATTGAAGCCTCTGCTGACAGCAGTGTTACAGCACCTGTGCAGAGTGAGGCAGCCGTAAGCTCAGTAGATGCAGACGACACTAACGAGCAGCCAGAGCGCACACAGGCAGCTACAGCAGATGATGCCGACAAGCCAAAAAGCCGTAGCCGGCGTAAACCTGCGAAAAAAGCTGACACTGTAGTGGTGGAGGAAACTCAGCAGGAGCAATCCCAGCCAGACACAGCAACAGAAACAGATGCCTCACCTGCTCCAACTGCTGAGGTAGTGAATGCTGAACCGGTGGCAGAATCCGTTAGCGCGGCTCCTGTAACCAATGCTGAAGAGACTGACGAAACGCTTGCAACAGCGGCGCCGGTAAAGGCTGAGCCACAAGTTGCAGTAAGCGGTGCTCCCGCTAAAAGCCGCTATGCGCAAATGGTGGTAGCTACCATGACTAAGCCCGAGCTGGTAGATACTGCTGATCAGGTAGTCACAGAGCAGCCTGCCGTAATGCCGGCTGAAGCTCGGCCCAGCGTAGCAAGCTCGCAGCGTCCTGCTGGCTCTGCTTTCGCCCGCCAGGCGGTTAGTGCACCAATGACTAAACCTAAGTCAGATGAATAATCCGCTGAAACAGCATTGGTAAAATAATGAAGGGGCGCAGAATTGCGCCCCTTTTTATTTCATTGTATTTGTTCCGCAACGTGTAACACATTTAAAATGTGCAAAAAAATAAGGACGCTTATGCGTCCTTATTACTAACTCTGCTTAAGGTTTAGAAATCATACTTAGCACTAAACTGGATACGATTCATATCGCCGTCAAGCCCTGATTCAACTTCGCGGTTAGCGAACTTATATTCGATACCAAACATCAGTTTTTTCGCCGCTTGATAAATCAGGTTAGTTGTCCAGCTGCTGGTGGTTTTAGTCGCGCCAACGCCCGTCAGGCTGGTGTCATTGTCGACACTTAACATCGAGTATACCAAGCTGCTACGCCACTGGCTGTTCCAGTTATGCTTGTAAGCGATAGCAAACGCTGTTGAATCAATGGCTTCTAATTCGTTATTGGCATCTAATACCGCACCATTGGCTGTATTTAAGCCGATATACCGACCGACACCAGAACCTGTTGTGGCGGTTAGACGAATATCATTATTGTTGCTCAACATAATTTTGGCTGTTGCACTAACACCATAAGCTGAGGTTGTACTATCAATCTCGCCAGATTCATACGCAAGCTGGCGGACAAGGGCTGACACAGACCAGTTACCCCAATCTGTCTTTTGGCCGTATTTAAACACTAAATCGGGTGTGGCGTTATCGTCGGTTGTGATGCGAGCACCACCGCCGAACGGCGTTACCGTAGTTTCCGGGTTCTCGATTGCCACCTGGAAATTACCACTGGTATAACGGATCTGCGCTTGCCGGCCGAACACCATCGCATCAGTATTACCGATAAAGTCCAGCGTATCTGGCAGAGCATTTAAATCCATAAACGTGGTCCAGGTCTGACCGAACAACCAACCATCATAAGTGATAAAAGCCTGACGTAGCCGTGGTGAATAGCTATTGGTAATTCGCTCATCACCGCCTGCAGTTGCCATAAAATCAAGTTCTATGTGGCCACCCAAGGTTTTACCGTTGTCTAGCTTGGTATTCGTTTTGAAAAAGAAGCGTGATTGACGTGCGTGAAAGTCAAACGTGCCGCCTTCATCTGCACCACCAACCGGAGTTAAGCTTGGGATATAGAAATCCCTGCCGATACCTGTTGCTATTTGACCGTCTGAGCTGTCAGTGTACATCGCATCGAGCTTGACGTATCCGCCGAACGTGACGTCAGTGTCACCTATGTTAAAACCATTTGCCTGAACTGCCCCACTGGCCAGCGCAATACAGGCCGTGAGGTAAGATACTGTTGTTATTTTTTTCATTTGCCGTCTCTCCATCTTTTGTTATTTTAATGGTAATTCTGCACCCAAACTCTGATCCACGAATGACTTTCCCGCAATTAGCCTTTAGTCGCAGTTAAATTGGCCACAAAAGGTGACGTTATTGCTTTAAGGCAAGCGTTAGCTACCCTGTAGAAAGTTGGCTAGACTAAGGTCTAATTTCAAATAAGACGCGGCTTCTATAGAAAGATCACAGTAATTTTAAGAAGCTCTCACAGGGGAAGTTATGTCAAATCCAACAGTATTTCCGGTACCGGCCAGTGCAGCCAAGCGCTCGCTGCTGACCAACGACAATTATCTTACTATGTACCAACAATCTGTTGATGCACCTGAAGTGTTTTGGGCTGAGCATGGTAAACGCCTGCACTGGTTCACGCCTTTCACAAAAGTAAAACAAACCAGCTTTATGCCAGGCAAAGTGAGTATTAACTGGTTTAGCGATGGCGTATTAAATGCCAGCTATAACTGCCTTGACCGTCATCTACCGGATCGCGCGAACCAGGTGGCCTATTATTGGGAAGGTGACTCGCCAGACGTGCAAAAGTCAGTGACCTACAGTGAGTTACATCAGCAGGTGTGCAAACTGGCAAATGGTATGAAAGCCATGGGCGTCAAAAAAGGTGATCGGGTTACGATTTACTTACCGATGATACCTGAAGCCGTTGTAGCGTTATTAGCGTGCGCCCGCATTGGCGCAGTGCACTCAGTCGTTTTTGCCGGTTTTTCTCCGGATGCTCTGGGTAGCCGTATTGTTGATTGTGACTCTAAGCTGGTTATAACGGCCGATCAGGCGCTGCGAGGCAGTCGGGTCACCAATCTTAAAGATAATACTGACATGGCTTTAGCGCATTTAGGCGCTGACTCACCGGTGCAAAATGTTATCGTTGTGAAGCACGTCGGCAAAAACGTCGATATGCAGGCTGGCAAAGATGGTCGTGATGTGTGGTATCACGACCTGTTAAGCCAACAAAGCAGCGACTGCCCGGCAGAACCGATGAATGCCGAAGATCCACTGTTTATTCTCTATACTTCGGGTTCCACCGGTAAACCTAAAGGCGTGCTGCACACTACCGGCGGCTATATGGTGTATGCCTCTATGACACATCAGTATGTGTTTGACTATCATGATGGTGATGTCTACTGGTGCGCAGCTGATATCGGCTGGGTCACCGGTCACAGCTATATCGTGTATGGCCCACTGGCAAACGGTGCCACCAGCGTAATGTTTGAGGGCGTGCCTAATTACCCAAGCGTTAAGCGCATGGCACAAATTGTTGATAAATACAAAGTAAATATTCTGTACACCGCTCCTACAGCCATTAGGGCGTTAATGGCGCACGGTGATGCACCGGTAGAGGGCTGTGCACTGTCATCGTTGCAAACACTGGGCAGCGTAGGCGAGCCGATAAACCCAGAGGCCTGGAACTGGTATCACGAGAAATTTGGTAAAGGTAACTGTCCGATAGTAGATACCTGGTGGCAAACAGAGACAGGCGGCATTTTAATTACACCGCTACCAGGCTGTACTGAGCTCAAACCAGGCTCGGCCACCCGGCCTTTCTTTGGTGTAAAACCTGCGATAGTCGATAACGAAGGCAAAGAATTACACGGAGAATGTGAAGGTAACCTGGTGATTAAAGATAGTTGGCCTGGTCAAATGCGCACTGTGTATGGTGACCATGAACGCTTTGAGCAAACCTACTTTAGTACCTATCCTGGCTTGTACTTTACCGGTGATGGCGCCAAACGTGATGCTGATGGCTATTATTGGTTAACTGGCCGGGTTGATGATGTGTTAAATATCTCTGGCCATCGCCTGGGCACCGCAGAAATTGAAAGCTGCCTGGTAGCGCATGATGCTGTAGCTGAAGCGGCTGTGGTGGGTTACCCACACGATATCAAAGGCCAAGGCATTTATGTGTACGTCACCCCACGCGTAGGCGTAGAGCCAAGCCCTGAGCTCACGAAGGCACTACGCGACTGGGTACGCGAAGAAATATCGCCTATTGCGACACCGGATCTGATCCAGTGGGCGCCAACAGGCCTGCCTAAAACTCGCTCCGGCAAAATTATGCGCCGCATCTTACGTAAAATTGCTGCCAATGAGCATGACCAGTTGGGTGATATCTCAACCCTTGCCGATCCGTCCGTGGTGGAGACCCTGGTTAACAACAGGTTGAACCGCAAATAAGCGACAACTAAAGTGCATGCTTGACAGTATGCTGTGCTAACCTCAGTATAAAAGGCCGCTTATGCGGCCTTTTACTTACAAAGACCATAATAATGACAATAAGAACAACAAACCGGCCTGGAGGATAAGATGGCAAAACTGATCGTCGCTGATGACCATCCGCTGTTTCGTAATGCCCTGATCAATGCCATCAGCAGCACCTTTGCCACCAAAGCCACTATTGAAACAGATAGCTTTGACAGTACCTGCACCGCGCTAGAGCAACATCCTGATACTGATTTGCTACTTCTGGATTTACACATGCCAGGTAATTGTGGCTTTCTTGGGTTAATTCAGCTGCGTAAAAGTTTCCCTACCTTGCCAATAGTCGTGATTTCAGCCAGTGAAGAGCTGGATGTGATCCGCCGTGTTATGGCATTTGGCGCCTCGGCCTATGTGCCCAAATCAGCAAACCCTGCTGATATCAGCGCAGCGTTAAATGCCGTTATGGAGGGCGAGCTTTGGGTGCCAGACAACCTGAAAAAACAGGTACTGGAGCACCAAAGTACTGAAGCTGAGGATGATTTGGATCTTGCTGCAAAAGTGGCACAGCTTACCGCGCAACAGTACAAAGTATTGTACTACCTTACCGAGGGCTGGCTGAATAAACAAATCGCCTACGATTTGCATATCTCAGAAGCGACGGTGAAAGCACACATTACTGCTATTTTTCGCAAACTGGGTGTCACGAATCGTACCCAGGTGGTAATCCAGGCACAGCGCTTAACGCTGGAGCCCCCAGTTAACAAAGCGATGGCGCAGCAGTAAATGACGCGCCCTATTTGATAAAACGCTGAGCAAGCGTTACTCGGCTGTGCTGGTGCGCTTGAGCATTTTCAAATGATTTAAACTGGCACGCAGTGCAGCTGGTTTAATGGGTTTGGCTAAAAACAGTAAACCGTGTTGTTTAGCTTTCATCGCAAGTCCCGCCTCTGGCGAAGCAGACACTAAAATGCCATTTACCTGACCCCAAGCCAGCTTAATTTTGTCATAGAGTTGCAAGCCATTTACTTGCTGCCCCAGCTGATAATCAATTAACAGTGCATCCGGCGCCGGGTGATTTCGGGCATATTCCAGCAAGCTATCTTCATCGTAAAAACAGGTTACGTCGGTAATTTGCCACTGCGCTAACAGCACCTTCAGCGCTTCGAGGTTGGCCGCATCGTCATCAACACACACCACAGATAAGCCCAGTACCGGCCGCTGCACTGTGCTACTTGGCAGTGGCAGGCTCTCACGCACCGCAACGTTGACAAGGGGTAAACGTATACTAAACATACTGCCTTTACCTGGCCACGATAACACATTAAGTTTGTGGCCTAGCAGCCGTGCCATCCGGTTAACTACACCAAGCCCCAACCCTACCCCTTGCTGCCCCTTAGCGGTGGCATCAATACGATAAAAGTCTTCAAAAATGCGCTGTAAATCTACTTCTGCGATACCCGGGCCGGTGTCCCAAACCTGGATCACCAAATCAGTACCGCGTTTGCGACAACCCAATAAAATGCTGCCTTGCTTGGTGTATTTGATGGCATTTGACAGCATATTTTGCAAAATACGCCTTAAATACGTCGGATCACTTTGTACCTGATAATCAGCCCCGCGCACACTAAGCGACAGGCCTTTTTGTTGCGCCAGCAAACTGAACTCATCAGCCAGTTGCGATAGCAGCTCCTTTAGGGGTAGCGGCTGCACATCTGGCGTCAGCTTCCCATCGTCCAGCTTAGCAATTTCCAATAAGGTAGAAATAAGCTCCTCAGAGGCTTTAAGGGAGTTGTCTAATTGACCGATAATATGTTGCTGCTGCTGGCGCTCGCTGCAGCCGGCCAAGGCTGCAGTAAACAGGCGCGCCGCATTCAGCGGCTGCAGAATATCGTGGCTTGCAAGCGCGAGAAACCGTGTTTTCGACGCATTGGCGACTTCAGCTTCGGCTTTGGCTTGCAGTAACTGCTGCTCAGTTTCGCGCCGGCGTCGCACTTCGGCCAATAATTCATGGTTAATCTCTGAAATAGTGTGGGTACGCTCTGTTACCCGATCCTCCAGATGTTGTTTTGCTTCTGCCAATGCCTGCACAGCTTTAACATGCTCAGAGATGTCGGTAAAGCTGGTAACAAAACCGCCGCCCGGTATGGGATTGCCGCGCATTTCAATCACTTTACCATCAGGTCTCACGCGCTGAAAAACGTGCGGTGTACCTTTTTGCATATGGGCAATGCGTTTTTCAACGTGCTCATCTGCACTGCCCGGCCCGCACAAACCTCGTTCTGCATTGAAGCGAACGATGTCCGCAATCGGCCGGCCTACCCGTACCATCGCCTCCGGGTAGTCAAACATGTCAAGGTAAGCACGGTTCCACGCCACCAGTTTCAGCTCGCGATCGACCACGCTAACGCCCTGGCTTAAATGCTCTAAGGTAGAAAACAGTATTTTTCGTGAGAATTGTATAGCTTGGGTGGTATCGTCAAACAGCGTGACAACATCCTCAAAAGCCAGCTGCCGCCCATCCAGCACTGCGTTAACCATCGCCGCTGCCGAAGATGCACCAATAACCCCCGCCAGCTCGCGCTCAACGTGCTCTACCAAGCCAATGCTGGGATAATCGTCCAGCTGCAGTTGTTGCTGCTGACGCCGGCCGTACTCTTGCAGACATTCTGCGGCGCGGTTAGCACCAACAAAGCGCTCCAGCAAAATTTTAAGATCAGTATTGCGAATACGGATCCGTCGCGCCGGGGTATCCTGATGGTTAACGGGTAAGTTTGGCTTTACAAAAGCAACGGCTTGCAGGCGATCTTGTAAGGTGCCACGCGTAAGCATAGAGCCAGCGACATAAAATAGCAGATTAAAGCCAAGAGAAAACAGCACCCCATGGCTTAAACTGTCCAGCTCAATACCAAACAGTGCTGTAGGCACCAGCGCTTGCCAGCCGAACAAGCCTGTTTGCATAATGTTGCTGTTTATTGCCCCCGTACTCACTAATTGCGGTAACATCAGCGTGTAAAACCACAATACAAAACCTACCGCTAAACCGCTGTAGACACCAAAGGCATTACCACGGCGCCAGTACAAGCCGCCAATCACTGCCGGCGCCAGCTGGATCACCAGTGCAAACGCCAGAAGCCCGGTCTCTGCCAGCTCGTAGTTACGGGCAAATACCCGGTAATATAAATACGACAGTGCCATCACAACAATGATCATGCTGCGGCGAACTAAGATAATCAGCAAGCTGTAATCATGGCCCAAACCCTGCCGTTTACTGCGTCGCAACAAGCCAGGCATGATGACATCGTTACTGATCATGGTAGACAGCGCCAGAGTAGAAATAATTATCATCGACGTAGCTGCCGAAAAACCGCCGATAAACACTAACACACTCAGGGTATCCCAACCGGATTGCGCCGGAATCAACAATACAAAGCTGTCAGCCGCGTGCAGTGCCTGGGGAAACAGTTGCATACCGCCAATCGCAATAGGCACCACCACCACAGTAACCAAAACCAGATAGAGCGAAAACCAACGTCTGGCATAGCGTAAATGATGGTGCGACACATTTTCGACGAAGGCGACATGAAACTGACGAGGCAGTAAAAATACCGCTGCAGTTGCTAACAAGGTTTTGGTAATAAATTCCACCAGACCAAACTCACTGGCGTCATGCAGTGCCATGGCATGGTCACCAAATCGGCTAAGCACATTACTGCTGTCACCCAGCACAAACACGTACACCGCCAAACCTAACGTTAACAGGGCGAACAGCTTGACGACTGACTCAAACGCAATCGCTACCATAACGCCACGGCTTTGTTCAGTTAAGTGCAGTTTGCGGGTGCCAAATAAAATGGCAAAAAATGCCATAGCCACTGCACTTAAAAAGGCACTGTCCTGCCACCATTGGTTGGCGTTATCAGAAAAGTCACCCCCTAACAGCACGTGATAGGAACTGGATACGGCTTTTAACTGCAGCGCGATATAAGGCACTACCACCACCAAACAAATCAGTGAGGCCACTAAAGCCACATTCTTGCGCTTACCATAACGGGATGAGATGAAGTCAGCGACTGAGGTGACATTTTGTTTTTTAGTTACGTAAAGCAACTTAAACAAAAATGGTTGAGCAAAAATAAACAGTAATATGGGGCCAAGGTAAATGGGAATATAATCCCAGCCCTGAGTTACCGCTGTGCCCACAGCACCGTAGTAAGTCCAGGATGTGCAATACACCGCCAGCGCCAGGCTATAAATCAGCCCCCCATACTTTCGTATTAGTCTGTCATCCGCATGGCGTTCGCCCCAGTTGGCGATGACGAACAGCCCACCTACATATAACAATGCCAGTATGGCAACTACCCAAGCGGCCAAGGCGCTCTCCCGTTTTTATTTTGTCTTACTTTGGGCACAATGCTCTGGCCCTGTCAAATATCAGACCAGACTCTTCGACTAAAGTCGGGCTTTCACTTGTGTTAACTGCTGCTAGATTAACTTTGCAAGATAAAAATAACAAAGGAAAGGAGTGTATTTATGACAGAGCACGATCGCAATGCGGCGGCTTATTGGTCAGCGAATCTTCGCTTGATCATAGGCTGCCTAATCGTCTGGGCACTGGTTTCGTACGGCGGGGGGATATTGTTCAGACCACTGCTAGCCGGCATCAGTATCGGCGGTACCGACCTTGGCTTCTGGTTTGCACAACAGGGGTCCATTCTAACCTTTATCGCGCTGATCTTCTTCTATGCCTGGAGAATGAACAAGCTCGATAAAGAATTTGACCTGCACGAGGAGTAATAGCGTCATGAGTCAATTTGCAATCAACTTGATTTTCGTCGGCGGCTCCTTCGCGCTCTACATCGCAATCGCGATTTGGGCTCGTGCCGGTTCAACCAAAGACTTCTACGTGGCCGGTGGTGGTGTTAACCCGGTAATGAACGGTATGGCAACAGCCGCTGACTGGATGTCTGCAGCATCGTTTATTTCGATGGCGGGTTTAATCGCCGCAGGTGGTTATGCCAACTCAACCTTCTTAATGGGCTGGACTGGCGGTTACGTGCTATTAGCCATGCTGCTAGCGCCCTATCTGCGTAAGTTCGGCAAGTTTACTGTGCCCGAGTTTATAGGTGATCGTTTTTACAGCAAAAACGCCCGTTTTGTCGCCGTAGCCTGTTTAATTATTGCGTCAGTAACCTATGTTATCGGCCAGATGACAGGTGCCGGTGTCGCCTTCTCGCGCTTTTTAGAAGTGGATAGTAATACCGGTCTGATGATTGCCGGTGTAGTGGTATTTTTGTACGCCGTTATGGGTGGTATGAAAGGCATCACCTACACGCAGGTCGCGCAGTATGTGGTATTGATTATCGCCTACACTATTCCTGCCGTGTTTATTTCATTGCAACTCACCGGTAATGCTATCCCACCACTGGGCTTGTTTTCTGAGCACACCGCTTCAGGTATGCCATTATTGCAAAAGCTGGACATGGTTGTGCGCGACTTGGGTTTTGTTGATTACACCGCTGATGTATCAAACAAACTCAACATGGTGCTGTTTACCTTATCACTGATGATAGGTACTGCAGGCTTGCCACACGTTATTATCCGTTTCTTCACGGTACCTAAAGTATCAGATGCGCGCTGGTCTGCTGGCTGGGCACTGGTATTTATTGCCCTGCTGTATTTAACGGCTCCGGCAGTAGCCTCTATGGCACGCCTGAACCTGTTAACCACGATTTACCCTGATGGCCCTACTGCCGATGCAATTGAGTACGCTGAACGCCCAGACTGGATTAAAAACTGGGAACAAACAGGCCTGATTAAATTTGAAGACAAAAACAGTGACGGTCGCATTCAATTATACAGCGACTCAGCTGCCTTCAAAGAAACTGCACAGGCTCGTGGGTGGAATGGTAACGAGTTAACCGTGAATAACGACATCCTGGTATTGGCTAACCCTGAAATTGCCAACTTACCCGGCTGGGTTATCGGTTTAATTGCTGCCGGTGGTTTAGCGGCCGCACTGTCAACCGCTGCAGGTTTATTGCTGGCCATTTCGTCTGCCGTTAGTCATGACTTAATTAAAGGGTCAATCAATCCTAACATCAGTGAAAAGGGTGAGCTGTTAGCCGCACGTATTTCCATGGCTGTTGCAATAGTGGTAGCAACCTGGCTCGGTATGAATCCGCCCGGTTTCGCGGCGCAGGTAGTAGCGTTGGCATTTGGTATCGCCGCTGCGTCTATCTTCCCGGCGCTGATGATGGGTATTTTCTCTAAACGCGTAAACAACACAGGCGCTATTGCCGGTATGCTGGCGGGCTTGTTGTCTACCGTGATTTACATCTTCCTGTATCTGGGCTGGTTCTTCATCCCGGGAACCAATACCTTTGAAAACGTGCAAGCGAATTGGCTGGCCGGCATATCGCCACTGTCGTTCGGCGCCGTCGGTGCAGTGATCAACTTCATCGTTGCCTTCGCAGTATCTTCTGTAACAGAGGAACCACCGAAGCACATACAGGATCTGGTCGAAAGCGTTCGCTACCCCAAAGGTGCTGGCGCTGCAACTGGCCATTAAAGGCTAAGCCTTGCCATAACACTGTGTGCAAGGCCACAATGACGATACGGGCTTTCATGGTGAAAGCCCGTCTTTTTCGGGAAAAACACTATGATTTGGGAATTGATTGCAACAGTTTGTGCTGGCCTTGGTGCTGCAGGTATTGCGCTTGTGCTGCGCAAACTCAGCGCGAATAAGGCACCGCGTTGGTTAATACCGGTATTTGCTGGTGCAGCTATGCTGGGCTTTCAAATTCACAGTGAGTACACCTGGTTTGAGCATCACCGCAGCCGGCTACCCCAAGGCGTGATGGTAGTAAAAACCATCGAACAAACCGCTATTTGGCGTCCCTGGAGTTATCTGTATCCGCAAACTTTACGCTTTATCGCTGCTGATATTGGCAATGCCTCTGCTAATCAGCAAAACCCCGCACTTAAACTGGTCGACTTATATTTTTTTGAACGACGTGCAGCCGCACGCCGCGTCCCTCAGGTTGTCGCCTGCGCTCATCAAGCCCAAGCCGATTTCACCGCTGAGCTGACCTTACCCTCAGCCGATAGTGCGCTGAGTAAAGAATGGCGCCAACTGGCAAGTAATGATCCACTACTGGTGGCACTTTGCGGCAATCAAACCAGTTAATATCAGGCGGAGATAACTATGGAAGTGGCTGATGTTGTTAATTTTCTCGCTGAGACTACCCCCTTTAATCAGCTAGATAACGCGGCGCTCAGTCATTTAGCGGCTAACATCAGTGTGTATTATCATCAGCGTCAGGATCAGGTAGATATTAGCAGTGAGCGACTGTTAATTGTCCGCACCGGCATTTTCACGCTTTACAGCGACCAGCAGCAATTACTCACCAAACTGCAAAGTGGTGACTTCTACGGTTACCAACAGCTGCTAACCGGTCTGACCGATGACGATACCTTACTCTGCGAAGAGGATGGCCTCGTCTATTGGCTTAAGGCTGATGCTTTTCACCATTGCCGCTATCAATATAAAAACGTTGATATTTTTTTCCAGCGACTGTTTAGCCGACGCTTACACCAATATCGTGAACAACAGCAAGGTAGCCGCTTTACGCTAAAAATCAGTGATATTGTGCAGCAGCGTAAAATTGCTATCCGGCCCGAGCAAAGTGTACAAGATGCGGCCCGCTTAATGTCAGAGCAACGGGTGTCGTCACTACTGGTAGAAGAGCAAGATAAACTCGTCGGTATTCTTACTGACCGTGACCTGCGTAATCGGGTATTGGCACACGCCCTGCCCGCCAACACACAAATAAGCCAGGTTATGACGCGTCAGCCACAACATATCGACCGTCATGCCTATCTGTATGAAGCCGTTCAACTAATGAGCCAGCATAATATTCATCACTTACCGGTGATGGAGCACGGTATTAGCTGCGCGATGCTGACCGCCACTGATATTATCCGCAGCCAGCAAGACCACCCGGTGTACCTGATTGGCGAAATTCATCGCCAGACCAGTGTTGACGGTTTAGAACGGTGCAGCCAGCAAATCAACATACTGGCATTGACCCTAAGTAAACAGCAAGTGCCAGCTTATGAGGCTGGCCATATTATTACCACTATTACCGATGCCATTACCCAACGTCTCATCTTTCTGGCGCAGCAACAACTTGGCGAGCCGCCCTGCGTGTTCAGCTGGCTGGCCTTTGGCTCTCAGGCCAGGATGGATCAGAGTTTAAACGCCGATCAGGATAACGCTTTATTATTGGAAAAAGAGCCTGTTGGCGATATTGCTGATTACTTCGCCGCGCTTGCCGACTTCGTCTGCCAGGGCCTGGCCCGCTGCGGCGTCAGCCTTTGCCCCGGCAACATTATGGCGTCGAATCCGGAGCTTCGGCTTAGTTTAAAAGGTTGGTCTGGCCGTTTTGCCCGCTGGATAGCAACCCCAACACCAGATGCCCTGTTAAAAGCCAGTATTTTCTTCGATTTACGGGTAATAGATGGCAGTAAAGGCTTATTCAACGCCCTGCAGGAAGATATTTACCAGCGCACAGCACAGGCACCACTATTTTTGTATCACCTGGCACAGGCCGCGCTACAACGAACTGCGCCGCTGGGCTTTTTCAAAAACTTTATATTGGAACAAGACGGTAAACACAAAAAAGGTTTAGATTTGAAAAAGCGCGGTATCAGCCTGATTACCGACTTGGCCCGTGTCTATGCATTATCTGTTGGCCTACATGAGATCAACACCCGAAAACGACTGCAACAGCTTGCCGCACAAAATGTGTTAGACAGTAAAGACTGCCAAAATTTACTAGATGCGTTTGACTTACTGGCCCAACTACGTTGGGAGAAGCATCAACACGATCTGCAACAGGGGCATGATGTGACTAATCTGTTGGACCCGATGGAGATCTCTGGCCTAGCCCGCCATCAACTTAAAGACAGTTTTGCCGTTATCAATGAAGCGCAAAGCAGTTTAAAACATCGCTTCTGCCGGGATATGTAAATGTTAGGCTGGCTGTTTAACAAAAATAGCGCACTGAGCGCTGTGGTAGATCGCTTCGCCAAAACGCCGCTACCGGCTGCCAATACCAGTGTTAAAAACGCCTCCTTTCTCGTGCTGGATTTAGAGCTTACCGGGTTAAATCCGAAAAAAGATCATATTGTCAGTATTGGCTGGGTGCCTATCCGCCAGCAGGAAATTATTCTATCGGAAGCTAAACATTATCTAATCGCCAGCCCGGTCAGTGTTGGCCAAAGCGCCGTGTATCACGGTTTGCACGATCACCAGCTAAAACAAGGCGAAGAATTAGCCACCGTGCTCACCACCTTATTAAGCCAGTATGCGGGTTATGTGTTTGTTGCTCATCACAGTGGTTTAGATGAGCAGTTTTTACGTACAGCTTGTCAGCGCTGCTTTGGTAAAATGCCGCGGTTTAAATTTATCGATACGATGAAGATGGAGTGGCAACGCCTGCTGCGCCAGGGCAAAGTAGTCAAACATGATGCATTAAAACTGCCGAGTTGCTTAAAACGCCACGGTCTGCCCGATATGGCAAATCATCATGCGCTGGAAGACGCTTACAGCAGCGCCTTGCTGCTACTTAGCCAGTTGAAACTTGGCGGCAATAATATGACATTAGGCGATTTATATTTACTGTCACGCTAAGGTTATTGCACGGTTACAGCTTTAATAACACGGCATGGGTTACCACCAGCCACTACATCGGCCGGAATATCCTTTGTGACCACACTGCCGGCAGCAATCACACTGCCCTTGCCTATCGTAACACCAGGCAAAATTATTGCGCCGCCGCCAATCCAGACATCATCCTCAATCACTACGGGCAACGCCTGCTCGATTAACGTATTGCGCGTTTTGGCATCTAACGGATGATTTACGGTATAAATTTGTACCGCCGGGCCAAAAAATACATTATTGCCAATACGTACCTCAGCCACATCCAACACCACGCAATTAAAGTTAAAAAACACTTTAGTGCCGGTTTTAATGTTATAGCCATAGTCACAAAAAAACGGTGGTTCAATATACAAGTGTTTACCACTGTTGGGCAGCCACTGTTTTAACAGCGCACTGCGCGCTGGCGCATCATCCGGCGCACTTTGGTTATACTGCTGCTGCAGTTTACGTGCAGCCAAACGCTCCGCACTTAACGCTTTATCCAGTGGGTTATACCAGTGCCCTGCTAACATTTTGTCTTTTTCTGTTGTCACCGTCATACTCTCAGACATGAAAAAAGGCGCCGAAGCGCCTTTTACACCTGCCAATATTACTTGGCGCGGCTACGATACTCGTCAGTACGGGTATCGATTTCGATTTTGTCGCCTTCTTCAACGAAAGCAGGAACCATCAGTTCAAAACCAGTTTCGATTTTCGCAGGTTTCATTACTTTACCTGACGTATCGCCACGGGCGGCTGGTTCAGTGTAAGTTACAGTGCGAACTACAATAGTTGGCAGGTCAACAGAGATTGGACGCTCGCCGTAGAACACCACTGAACATTCCATGCCGTCAACCAGGTACTTTAATGCACCTTCCATGGACTCCGCTTCGATTTCGTACTGGTTGTATTCCTGATCCATAAAGACATACATAGGATCAGCGAAATAAGAGTACGTGACTTCTTTAGTTTCCAGCATTACTTGCTCGAACTTGTCATCCGCACGGTAAACCGTTTCCATGCCCTGACCGTTCAGCAGGTTTTTCATTTTCATTTTTACAACGGCAGCGTTACGGCCAGATTTGTTAAATTCTGCCTTTTGAATCACCATTGCATCGTTGCCAACCATAATCACCTGGCCAGCACGCAGTTCTTGAGCTGTCTTCATCATGACTGAAATATCTTCTCGTTAGGAAAAATTGCGTCGCATTATAAATTTTTTTTCAACAAAGTGCACGAGGTTGCTGGCAAGATCTCCATTCGCCGTTAATTGCGCACGCCAAAGTTGATTAAAATCGGCGATTTGCTGATATTTTTCATAATATTGCTGCCAACTATCAGCTAAATGACTATCGGTATTCCATGCCTGCCAAAAATTACGCACGCTGTCAGCCAGTTCTTTGGGCATCGCTGCGCAATAACGCTGCATAAACGCATTCAGCTTTGTCAAATGTGCCTGCTCTGCCTGTCGATAAATTTGCCAGATAAACGGCTTAACCGCCCAATGTGCGCGGATCACTGAATCTTCCCCTCGCACAAAGTTAATGTCACAGGCTGCCAGGAGTTTGTCGTAATCGTCCTGCGACATAAACGGCAGGATAACTAGGGTTAACGCGCCTATTGTCACACTGCGCTGCGCAGTAAGCTCTGGATACCTACGCGTCAGTTGCTGTGCCAGCACTCCCTCTGGCACCACGCACAGTAAAGGAGCACTGTGAGCTTGCCAACAGGCCAGCAAACTTTCCAGCTGTGGATGGTCGTAAGCAAATAACGAGATTTTTTGCTGATACCTACTGTTGCTATCAATGCCCAAAGTAGCCCAGAACTGCTGCTGTGCCTGGGTGTCGGTAGCAAAAACCGCTAAACGCTGTTGCAACCCCGCCTCTTGCAGCAGGCCGCCAGTGGCAGCGGTAAAACCTGGGAAGAAAAAGTATTTATTCAGCGGCAGATGCGGTTGCGGCGATGGTAACGCATGGCAGCTCTCAATCCAGTCCTCTGCAGATAAATACTCCAGATTTAACCACAATGGCATCGTACTTTGTGCCGCCATCGCCTGCTGGTATGGCATGGGTATGGTGCAGGCTAAGGCTTCTATCACCACATCAGCCACCTGCTCGGTTGCCCAATCAGTGTGTGCAGACCATAGCCTTACCGTCACACCACTAAGCTGCTGCACTCTTTGGTTTAGATCGAGCTCGGGACAGATTTTCTTAAAGCTGACCAAGTCGTCTACCCAGAGCCTGACGTCAATACTGTGCTCGGCGGCCAACTGCCGGCTAAGCCGCCAACAAATACCTATATCACCAAAATTATCGATAACGGCGCAGAAAATATCCCAGCGCACTGCAGTGTGTGCCATAGCATCCACATCAGCTGAAAAACACGGCGGCTATTATACCTTTAAGTGTACGCAGACCAAGATAAACCGTGGCAAGCAGCAGCAGTGACGTGAAAACGGCTAACAAGTAATAAGCGCAATACAGCAGTTTGCATTTAAGCTTGTGCCAAAAAGCGCTATCTGCGCTGGCCTGTGCCAGCGGCCGGCTAAACAGCACAGCCCATAACCATAACAGCATAGCGCCTACTGCCAGCACCACAACACTTAACTGCCAGCGCCGGCTAAGCTCGCCGCCAACAATCAATAAGCCGATAAACGCAGACAGTGCCAGCATCGTCAACAACACAAATAACCAGCGCAACGGGTAAAGCCTGTGCGCCCAGCGCTGATAAAACGCCAACATCAGCCATGCTCCAGCACGGTTAACGTTGGCGGATACAGCGCAAGGATGCCACTTTGGCCTTGCATATCGCCTATCAGCCAAATCTGTTCAAACGGATGCTGTTTTGGCATGTGTAACTGGCGATAGTGTTTCAGAATGTCGCGCCGGGTCCAAAGCGGATTGGCATTGCGGATCACCAGCCAAACACGGTCGGTGAGATAGGTTTTTTCTGCTTTGTTGCAGATAAGCCGGTTAAGGCCGGTAAGCAGGCGATGCTGCGCCGGTGTACGCAATAGCGCCATTAACTCTTTATGCGTATTTTCACCCAGGTCACGCCCTAAAATATGCATGGCCTCGACTTCACTGCCGTACAGATGGGCGATTTCCAAATCCAGCTTTTGATCATCGTAATAACAGGACACATCGGGCCGGGCCGGCTCGTTATGCCAGATATGGCGCATTTTAATGCCAAAACGCTGCTCATAAAGCCGCATAAACAGGCGCGCGGCTTCATGTTCAAGCTTTATTTTCTCTTCACTGCCGTTCATTACTTGCAGATTGCTGCTTTAACGCTTCATAACCACCATGGTTAGTCAGCCTGGTATAGCCTAGTTGCTGCAGGGTCTCGATGGCAATACCGGCACGCCTGCCCGAGCCACAATACAGCGCGATATTTGCATCCTTAGCCAATTGTAATTCGCCAATACGCGCCGCTATCTCGGTATGGGGGATATTTATCGCGCCATCAACATGCCCTGCCGCAAACTCATCAGCACTGCGTACATCCAGCCATACCATGTTTGTTGGGGTGTTGGCACAAGCCGATAGCCATAGAACGACTGCGATAACGAATACCCGCATAACAAGCTCCTTAATAAACTTATTTAAACCAAAACTGGCGTAAAATAATAACGCCAGATCTCGATTAACACCGGCACCACAGATAACACTAAAATAATGGCCATAGTGATGTTAAACAAGCGTTGAAACACTGCATTGGTTAATACTTTGCGCAGCACAGCGCCAAATACCAACCAGGCGCCTACACAGGGAAAGGCTACCAGTAAAAAAGCCGCCGTAATAATACTGACCTCGACCCAGTAAACACCGCCAACCGTGGTAAAAGCCGCAATAGCACCACTGGCCATCACCCAGGCCTTACCATTTATCCACTGAAACAATGCCGCCTGCATAAAGCTAAACGGCTTGCTTTTTCCCTGCTCTATGGCTTTGGGTTCAGCACTGGCAATACGCCAGGCCAGCCACAACAGATAGGCAACGCCTAATACTTTAATCAGTTGATGCAGATGTGGGTAACGCTCAAATACGACGCCAAACCCCAGCCCCACCAATAACACCATCAACGGGAAACCCAGGCAAATACCTAACCAGTGTGGCACGCTGGCTCTGATACCATAGTTTACCCCCGACGACATAATCATCACATTGTTAGGCCCCGGCGTAATAGTGGTCGAAAAAGCAAAAAACAGCACCGCAAGCAACAAATCCATGCTAAACCTATACCTTAATTGGACATCTGGTATCGATAATATCAGACTTACTTGGCTTTAATAGTAGTTTGTCCGCGCTAAATGCTGGTTTATCACACCAGTTACAACAACAAAAACAGGGAGAACATGATGAATAAAATTATTGGCTTAGCCGTATTGGTGGCAGGTGTGGTGCTTTTGTATTTCGGTTATACCGAATATAACTCTACTGCGTCACAGGTGACTGAAATGGTTACCGGTAATCCAACCGATAATGCGATCTGGTTTTTAGTCGGTGGTGCTGTGGCGGCGATTATCGGTCTGGGGCTGTTACTGAAAAAGTAAGCTGCGGCGTTAAAACATCAAAGGCCGCAATGCGGCCTTTGTTCTGAAACAACTAAAATGGTTACTCTTCTTCTTTGCCCCAGCTATCACGCAAACCTACAGTGCGGTTAAACACCAGTTTGTCTGCTGTTGAATCACGGTTATCAGCACAGTAATAGCCTTCACGCTCAAACTGATAAGCGTGCTCGGCTACAGCCTGCTGCAAAGATGGCTCTACCAGTCCCTGCTTCACAACCAGCGATTCGGGGTTTACAACTGTCAAAAAGTCATCTGCTGCTGCCGGGTTAGCCACGCTGAACAAACGGTCGTACACGCGAAACTCAGCCGGTACAGCATGAGTAGCTTCAACCCAGTGGATAACGCCACGGACTTTGCGGCCATCAGCCGGGTTTTCACCCAAGGTTTCCGGCAGGTAGCTGCATTTAAGCTCGATAATATTGCCATCGCTGTCTTTCACCGCCTCATCAGCGTGAATCACGTAGGCATTACGCAGCCTTACATCGCCGCCTAACACCAGACGCTTGTACTTTTTATTCGCTTCTTCACGAAAATCAGCGCGGTCAATATACACCACAGCACCAAACGGCAGTTTACGGCTGCCCATACTGTCGTCTTTTGGATGATTTGGCGACTCCACCCACTCTATGCCATCCGCCGGATAGTTGGTAATCGTCACTTTTAGCGGATCCAGCACGGCCATCGCACGCGGCGCTTTGGCGTCTAAATCCTCGCGGATACATGCCTCTAACGCACTCATTTCAATGACGTTATCTTGCTTGGTAACACCAATGCGCTTGGCGAACTCGCGAATAGCCGCGGGTGTATAACCACGACGACGCAGACCAGCGATGGTTGGCATACGTGGGTCATCCCAGCCAGATACCACGTTTTGCTCTACCAGCGTTTGCAGCTTACGCTTACTCATTACCGCATATTCCAGATTTAAGCGGGAAAACTCAATCTGCTGTGGGTGACAGTTAATGGTGATATTGTCCAGGATCCAGTCGTACAAACGGCGGTTATCCTGAAACTCCAGCGTACACAGTGAATGCGTAATGCCTTCCAAGGCGTCTGAAATACAGTGCGTAAAATCGTACATTGGGTAGATGCACCATTTATCGCCGGTTTGGTGATGATGGGCAAACTTAACCCGGTAAATGACCGGATCGCGCATGCACATAAAGCTGGATGCCATATCAATTTTAGCGCGCAGCGAGCACTCGCCTTCTTTAAAACCACCAGCGCGCATTTTCTCAAACAACGCCAGGTTTTCTGCCGGACTGGTGTCGCGTGTCGGGCTGGCTTTACCGGGCTGGGTTAAATTACCGCGGTACTCGCGCATCTGTTCATTATTTAAAAAACAAACATACGCCAGGCCTTTATTTATCAGCTCGACGGCATAGCCGTACAACTGTTCAAAATAATCAGACGAGTAACGTACTGCACCATCCCATTGAAAACCCAGCCAGTTGACATCGCGCTGAATAGACTCGACAAACTCAACGTTTTCTTTTTCCGGGTTGGTGTCATCAAAGCGCAGATTGCACTTGCCCTGATAATCCTGCGCAATACCAAAGTTAAGGCAGATAGATTTTGCATGGCCAATATGCAGATAGCCGTTTGGCTCGGGCGGAAAACGGGTTTGCACACTCTTGTGCTTGCCAGAAGCTAAATCGGTATCAATGATCTGCCGGATAAAATTTGTGGGGCGATGTTCTGCGTCCGCCATAGAATGCGCTGTCCTTTTGTTACGGGATCTTAGTTAAGATGCGGCATTATAGCAGCAGAAACGCCGCTGACTACTGAGAAGCATGGCCATTTAACGAGAATTTAGCGCCAGCGGCCCTCTAAAACTGATAGGAAATGGCAAAACGCAGCGTGCGATCGATAGTGTCATTATCAAGCGCAAATACCATAGCGGCTTCCCATTTGAGTTGTCGGCTTGGGCTAAATTTATGTACGCCCATAAACCCGGGACCAGCGCCTTTGTAATTCTCGCCGGAGTAAATTTCTATTGCAGGCTGTAGTGCAGGCAGATACCGGTAGCGATATTGCAACCTGAACTCTGTCTCCAGCTCATTTTTAATACGGCTACCCCACTCATACACCAACAAGGTGTTAAGTGTCAGACTGGTATGCTCAAATTCTTTTTCCATCAGCAGGCCAGTTGTGACTTCATTACTGTCGGTTTGCTGTTGGTGCTCATACTCAAACAACAGGCCCCAATCCCAACTGTACTGCCCTTGCTCGGTAAGCATATAACGCAGCTCAACCTCATAACTCGCCACCGTGTAATCGTCTGGCATTACACGTTCTGCCAGCAAATAAAATGCCAACGCGGAGCGCTCTGAAATGGCAAAACCATACCCCAGCTTTTGTGCTAAGGCATTGTTATCCGGATGCTGAGACTGGCGTTGATATAATGCGCGATATTCGATATCCCGCTCTAAGGCGCCAACATAAGGATGATATACCTTATCCACCACCCGGCCATCGGCCAGTGCGGCAAAACTTATCATCTGTAACGCGACGACACACAGCCAGCCTAAAGGTTTCATCTTATTTGCCTCCGCCACAACACCAACACCAAAACAACAACTCCCGCCCAGGCCGCTAGCTGCACACTGTCGGGCGTGGCTTCATAACCAAACCAGGCATGAAAAAACACGCCCAGCTCGGATTGCTCGGCCAAAAAATCGCTGCTATCCCATACGCTGTGCTGCTGCGTAATGAGATCAGTTTGGCTAAGCAGGTTAATTACCTCAGTGCCCTGTCTGGCTGCGACCAGTGCCAGCATTACACCGAGCCACCAACTTGACCACCGGCCAAGCTCTGCCAGTAACTGATAGGCCAAAACGGCTATGCTGCTGCAAATACCAAGCGCCAGCAAAGCCCCCAGCCAAAGGCTCTCGGCCGCGCCAGCATTACCCACACTGGTTAAGCTAAACAGTAATACGTTAATGGCACAAATTAGCATCTGCAATATCACTGCAGCCCATGCCATAGCAGTGCGATAGCGACAGTGTGTTGTTTGCAATAACAAACACAGCAGTAATAGCAACAACAACAAAATAAACAGCAGCTCCAGGCCATTACCCTCCGCTAAACGGGTAATACTGCTAAGAACAGGAGTAATAAGCAGCATGATGGCAACAACAATCAACATTGCAGCCATCAGCAAACGGACCTTCGATGTGGTAACAAGCTGCAGTAAAACGGGCAGTAAAATAAACAGCGGCAACAAATCCCGCGTAACCACCAGAACAGTATTAATTAACATGCAAAGGCTCCGGCTTCTGTTTCAACGCTTGTTGATGATCGCGCCATTTTGCATCGGGTAGTGCTATCAGCAGTCCTTTGGCACTGTCCGGGTGAAAATCGCCAAAAAATGGATACTCGCCTGGTTGTAACGGGCCCAGATAAATCACCGCTTCAGCCTCACCCAGCACGACCTTTTCCCGGTTTAAGCTAAAGCTCTCAAACTCTTCAGGTGTCGGGTCCTGATTAATTAGCCGAATTTTGATCCTCGTTTCAGCAGGCACCACTAACCTGGACGGACTAAATAAATGATCCTTTAACGTGAGGGTAAACTCTTGCCGAGCGCTTAGGGCAAAACTCCATAACAATAGCAAGCCAAGAGGTAAACGGCTTAAACGCATAATGGCAGCTCCACGGTTACCTTAAGGCCGCTGGCAAATTCTGAGCGGCCAAGACGGATAGTACCGCCATGCAACTGCACCAACTCTTTAACAATGGATAAGCCTAACCCTGATCCAGGTGCGCCTGACTGATGCCTGTCGCCGCCCACGCGGTAAAAGCGGTTAAATACTTGCAGATACTCCTCTTCTGGTATGCCGTGACCGGAGTCAGCTACCTCAAGCACCGCATTGTTGTTCGTTTTATCTAACGTCAGCTTAATTTGCCCGCCTGGCGGCGTGTACTTAATGGCATTGCCTAACAGGTTAGCCACCAGCAAACGTAAGGCAAACTCATCGGCCTTTACTTCAAGATGCTCCAGCCCCTCAATACTGATCTGCTGCTTACGGCTTTCCAACTGACTAAAATGGTCTGCCACCACAGCGCGGCACAAGGCCGCCCAGTCCAGTGGTTTGGTATTAGCCTGAAAATTATCCGGATGGGTGCGATTTAACAGCATAATTTGCTCAATCAGCTGACGCATGCGTTCAACACCATCCTGCAGCGCTTGCATAGCAGTATCGTCTTGCGCCACCCCCTGTCGCTGGGCCTCAGTAATGGCATTATGTAAGGTTATTTGCAGCACACTAAGTGGTGTACGAAGCTCGTGTGCTACATCTGATGCGAAGCGCTTTTCTCTCTCAAAGGCTGCAGAGAGTCGCTCGAACAGCGTATTGGTGGCACTGAGCACAGGTTGTAATTCTAGTGGCACCTGCGACAGCTTAATCGGTGTAAGTTCACTGGCTTTACGTGATGTCAGCTCAGCAGATAACGACTTCAATGGCTGTAACGCCCGGCTGACAACCAGCCAAATCAACAGCGCTTGCAGTGGTAAACTCAGTACCACCGGGTATAACGACGCGGTGATGACCTCATCGGCTAACGCCAGTCGCTGTTGTAATGGCTGCGCCACCATGATTCGCCAGTCGACGCTGCGCTGTTCAACGTAGACACGCCAGCGCTTACCCTGAAAGTTTTGTTCGGAAAACCCTACCGGGGCGTTAAGGGGCGTTGCGGGTGCCAGTGTGTTACTAAAAATCAGCTGCTGCTGGCGAAATAATTGCACCGCCAGACCGCTAGCAGTCGCGCCCTCATCTGCAGGCTGGTAATGCTGTAAAATACTGGCAGCGACCAGCTGTAGATCCTGATCAAACAGCTGTGTCGCACGGGCAGCACTTAAACGGTAGCTTTGTAAGGCTGCCAAAAAGCTGGTTAACACCAAAAGGGCAATTAATACAGAAATAAGGTAGCGGCGTACAGATGTCATGATTTGGCAATACTATAGCCGACACCGCGTACTGTGCGGATAAAATCCGCTGGCAGCTTTTTACGCAGGTTTGAAATATGCACCTCCAGGGCATTGCTGGCGACCTCTTCCCCCCAGCTATACAAGCTGGCTTCCAGTTGCTCACGGGTTTTTACGCGACCGGCCGACTCCATCAGCTCCTTTAACAGCACGTATTCACGCCGCGATAAGCCTGTTTGCTGACCATTAATATTCAGTTGCATGGCACTGGTATCAAGCTCTACCCCGGCAATTCTTACTAAATGTGTAGCGGCCGTGCCTAAGCGGCGCTCTATCACGCGTAAACGGGCAAACAATTCAGCTGCCGCAAAGGGTTTAACCAGGTAATCATCAGCACCCAGATCGAGCCCGCTTATCCTGTCATCCAAACTGTCCCGCGCCGTTAAAATAAGCACCGGCAAGCGTGGCCACTTTTGCCGCAGCTGTTTTAACACACTCAGGCCATCCATGTCAGGTAAACCTAAATCGAGGATAAGACAATCGCAATCACCGCTTCGAGCCACACTGAGCGCCTGTTCACCGCTACTTACCGCGTTTACCGCGAAGCCCTGCACCGTTAATGCCTGATGCAGGCCTTCCCGCAGTGCCACATCATCCTCTACCAGCAATATTCGCATAACACCTCAAATTGGCGAAAATACGTTACTTTATTTTCTTTTTAAGCTTTTGTTCAAGCGCAGCAATCTCCTGCTTACGGCCACTATCAGCCAGTGGACGGTCAGGTCGTGCCGGTGCCTGTTTCGCCAGTTCAAGATAGCGCATTGCACCTTTATAGTCCCGCTCTTGTGTCAAAAATTCTGCATAAAAATAATTTGGATCAATACCTTGCGGGTTGATTTCCAACGCTTTGGTCAATAGCTGTTTGGCTTTTTTGTCGCTGCCAAAGCCCACCGGCCAACCGGGCACTTTGTAATACAACACCCCAAGGCTGGTATAAGCCGAGCCTTGCAGCGCATCGGGTTGTATAGTTAGCGCCTGCTCTAAATCCGCTTTTGAACGTTTGGTTAAATCAAGTGCTCCCAAGCCGCCTTTGGCACCGGCATAACTTGACGCAATAATACCGCGCCAAATATAGGCCTCGGCTTTATCAGTGTTGCTGTTAACTACCTGATCTGCCTGTTGCAATAACTGTTCAAATGCCTGTTCGCGCTTATCTTCATCTAGCTGATAGTTGATCTCAGCCCAGCGCTGCTGCAACGGTTTAATATCGGTCATGACATCTGCACTGGCCATACCCTGCAAAAAAAGCAGCGGTAACACTAAAAACATAATCTTTTTCATAACATTACTCCTGGTTTAAAAGGTTAGCCTGCATACTTTCGTCACGCGTCAGCCGTAGTAAAAAACTGCTTAATTTGCTTTAATTTGGCGCCTAGCGCGCTGTCTACCAAAGCCGGAAATAGCCCGTTTAACCGGATAAAAACGTTTTCTGCCGCCCCCAGATAGCAGCGCGCTGTACTCCGCTCTAACTGACGCAGCATGGCTTTGGCTACCAGCTCTGGGCTATCCACGCCCTGCCCCAGTGCTTTATTCATGGCATCGACTGCCGGTGAATTAATCGCTGTCTTGGTTGCCCGCGGTGCCAGATAAAGCACCTTAACGCCACTGTTATGCAGCTCACGCCTAAGCGCCTCGGTATAGCCGCGCAAGCCAAACTTACTGGCGCAATAACCGGTAAAACCGGCATAACCGATGCTGCCAAAAGTAGAACCCACCATCAGCACACTGCCTTGGCTGTGTTGAATAAGTGGCAGTAACAACTGTGTCAGTTGCATAGGCGCCAGCAAATTGGTGTGAATAAGCGCTGCGTAATCCTGCTGCTGCTCAGCAGAAAACTGGCTGATGCCGGCGTTATTAATCAGCACATCCAGCCCACCCAGCGTGGTGCAATACTGATATAACGCTTGACGGGCAGCGGGATCGGTTAAATCGGCGGCAAAGATGCGTATTTTGTCAGGTGCAGTAGCATGCAATTCCGTTAACACACTGGCGTCGCGTCCGGTAATGACCACGTCTGCGCCGGCACGTACTAATTCATGTAGTATTGCCCGGCCAATGCCGCCGGTAGCGCCAGTTAACAATACGCGTTTGTTTTGCAGCATACTCATGCGGCATGCTCCACGCTTTTTAGACCATGTGGCTGCTCCAGCGAGCGGAAAATATCACCGTACAGGCGATAAAAACGCTTGGCTGCATGAATAATAACGGCCTGGTCTTTCTCGTCAGTTATCTGGTTCATCAGATTCTCATAAAACTTAATATGTTCCTGATCCAATGCACCATGGGAATTAAGATAACTAAAGGCTTTACGCGGTAGGTTAAGTTTTGTGGCAATTTGGCTGGCAGCCTGCTCGGCCAGGTTAATGGACGTGCCTTCAAGTACCAGCACCATGCCGAAAAATGCCAGTGGGTTAGTACGATTTACCGCGTCATAAGCGTAAGACACCATCATTTCAGTGGCAAACGCCGGTGTGCTGTGGCGTGCCTGCTCTTTGTCAAAACCGCAGGCGGCAATATCATTCAGTACCCATTCCTGATGTCCCAACTCCTCTTCGATATACTCAGCAACTGCCTCACGCAGCCATTCTTTATCTTCAGTTAAGCGCGCACCCACAGCCATTAACAGTGGTACCGTGTGTTTTACATGGTGATAAGCCTGTTGTAAAAAGGCAACGTAGTGATCCAGGGTAAAATCACCGTCAAAACACCGTTTAATTATCGGTGCAGACAGCAGGTATTGTCTGGCTTCTGTGGTCGCTTCAAGCAGTGCGGGATAAAAATTCATGCGATTCTCCTATTACAGGGCGGTCAGAGTCGGAAAAAAGGCGATTAATTAAAACGGCGTACTTTTGTTTAATGGCATCCCGGCGCAGCCGGCCATTATCGGTTAGGGTATTGTCGCTAGCAGAAAACGGCTGAGCGATACGCTGGTAGCGGACAATTTGTGCGTAATCCGGTAACTGTTGGTTTATGCGGGTAATACAGTCAGCGATAGCGCTATCACTGACTGCCGGTGTGGCAAAGATAAGCGCGGCACAACTCGGCTGCGCATCACCGAGCAGCATAGCCTGGGTAATGATGCCGCTGTCCGTCAGCAGGCTCTCTACCCACTCTGGTGAAATATTGCGGCCAAAACTGTTAATGATCAGGTTTTTACGCCGGCCTAAAATACGCAGCTCGCCCTGACAGGTGAATTCGGCCAGATCGCCGGTATACACTTTGTCCGTGGCTGAGCCAGGCTGGCCCAAGTAACCTAAAAACGGCGTATTGACCACAAGCTCACCGTCGATGATCTCGACATTCCGGCAACTCAGTGGTAAACCCACTGTATCGGTTGCATGGCTGGCTGACTGATCAGATAAAGCTACAACCGAGGCACACTCACTTAAACCATACCCCTGATACACCGGTAAATTAGCTTTAGCCGCTTGCTGTAGCAAAGTGGGCGAAACATAGGCTCCACCAACGGCAATAAACTGCAGGCTTTGTGGCGCCATCCAGCCTTTTGCTGTCGCCTGCAGTAAAAACTTCAGTAATTCTGGGACTAAAATCAGACTTTTGGGCTGAGTCTCGCTAATTAGCTGCAGTAGCGCCTGCGGCTCCAACAACCTGCTGCCCACAAAGCCGCGTAAGCGATCAGGTGCCACGATCACCTCACCACCGGCAAGCAACGGGGCGTATACGCCGGCGATATTCTCTAATAAGGTGGGTAGCGGCAGTAAACATAAATGCCGCGGTGGCCCATCGCATAAGTGTTCAACCCGGGCTTTCAGTGCCAGTGCGACGTCTAGTTGAGCTCGCAGCGATAAACAAACGCCCTTTGGTGCACCGGTTGAGCCTGAGGTAAAGGTGATTTTTTGTGTACCTGTTGGCACGACAACGCCTGATGACTCTGAACGCTGATAGATCAGTAAACCATCTAATTCCTCCCGTAAGCTGCAGGCGGGATCTGACAACGGGCTATCAGTTATCCAAATATCAGGTTGTAGACTGGCAATCACACTTTGCTGCTGCGCCTCGCTTAAATAGGTCGGCAAAGGGGTCAGCACCCGTTCTGCCGCTAAGCAGGCTAAATCGACCATGACCCAGCTGAGACTGCTATCAGCACTGATAACAACCCGTTTCGCGCCATAAGCTAATAGCACGGTTTGCCACTGGCTGATTTTCTCTGCTATGCCATCGGCATCCAGCGTAACGCCGCTGCCAATATCCGTTAAAGTAGCTCCAGGAGCCAATGCTATTTGCATCACACCGACTCCTGTAAACTATCAACCAGCGCATGTAACTGCGGCCAATGGCGAAAAATCAGCCGCTGTAAGCGTGTATCAGCATTTATCTTCTGTGCTACCTGAGCAACGGACAAAGCGCATACCTGAGGCTGGGTCTGGTAGTAACTGCCCCAATCCTGTGCCTTGTCACCTAGCAGTGCCGGATCAGCGGGAGCTAACACCGTTAGCGACACACCGTGGCGGCGTAACATGTGACTAAGTTCTGCCGTTGCAGCAAACACCAGTTGGCGAATATTAAGCTGATATAACGCCTGCACTGTCAGCACAAAAAGTGGCATTAATGCTAAAGGGTTATCAGCGTATAAATGACCTATCTCAGCAATGTCTTCGCGCTGGCAATCAATAGCGTACTGTTTAAGTATCTGCTCGGCCTTAACGGGTAAATATTGCTCGGTAAATAAGGGGTGCTGACGGGCAAAACGAATACCCAGCGCCGCCTGAAGTACACCAAAGTGCTGTACGCCGGCAAGATAAGGCATAAATTGTCTTACCCTTGCCTGATAGTGGCGAGAAAATCCGTTTGCAATAAACTGCTCTAGCGCAGGCCGGCCAGGGTGTTCAGCATCGGCCAGCATTAATAAGGCCGCGTTTGGATCACGCGCAGGCTGAAGCAGCGGGCTTACTGCGATTTGATTGTTGGTGCTAAGCAAATGGGCACTGTGCATAACGGACTCCTGTATTACCGTTAGCAACAGTGTGTAGTACGAACCTTAAAGTAATCTTAAGGTTGTGAAATTAATTCCTGCTTTAAGGAGCCGATAACAACTGTTCCACACTGGCGATACATTGCTCCATTCGCTGGTAGTAATCTGCAGCGTCTATCACCACAAAACGCTCGGTGACAAAGCCATAGTGCTGATAAAGCGCCATCAGTTTATCAAAGCTAAGCGCTCTCACTTCCGGCTCGCCCAACTCTCTCATGCCATCGGCTACCCAGGGCACCGTTGGCTTAAGCGCAATCACCAGATCGTATTTGGCAGGGTCGATAAAACTCTCTACCCGACTGGCCACTTCGCCTAAAAACACCTGGCTAAAGAACGCCGTTACCACAGCATCGGTGTCAAAAAAACACACTTTATTGGCGCTGCGAAGTGCGTGTAAATCCTGCTCATACTGAAGGTGCGCAATGCGGTTAAAATCTTCCAAGTCAAATAGCTCACCGTTACCCCCGACGACGTCATGCTGGTAGTCGCGGCCCAACTCTTCTGACCAGGAGCTACAGTACACCTTGGCCAGTTTACGGGTTAAGGTGGTTTTACCACAGGACTCTGGCCCGGTAATAAGCACCTTACGGGCAAAAAATGGCCTGGCGGCGCCGGCAATATACTCCCAATGCTTATAAGGGTGCTCACGAATTTCCGTACCACTAATTGGCCACTGCGTGCGCTGCGGATCTAATACCTGATATTCAATACCCGGAAAAAATTGCTTATGGCCATCACGGTAGCTCTCTTCACCGCCAAAAATCACGCTAAAGGCTGTCGGCACCGTGTGTTTAAGTTTACTGGCATAGTCACCCCACCCTTGCGGAAAAGGCGCTGACGCATCATCATTTTGCAGCAGCACATCAATACCCAGGCCCTGCAGCTCTTGTGATAACCAACGCTGACGCAACACGCCGCTGATATAAGGTAGCCCGGCCTGACGGCACAAGTCGCCATCTTCTGTCGTACGCTCACTTATTACCACATAGAGTTTGTCGCACAACGCATGAGCCCGCAGTATGGCGGTAATATGGCCGCGATGCGGCGGTAAAAATTTCCCCGGGAAAACACCTGTTTTCATAGCTCGTTATCCAGCCCATTTTGCTGCGATGTTGTAGCGCATTAAAACGTAATTTGGCCACAGCGAGAAGTGTTTAAGACTTTTTTAATGTGTTTTGAAAACAAAAAACCCGCTGGATCAGCGGGTTTTTTACTTTAAGCTACCGCTACTACCAGCCGGTCACTTCTTTTAATGCTTTACCGATGTCCGCTAAGCTCTTAACCGTTTTCACACCAGCATCTTCCAGCGCAGCGAATTTCTCATCAGCTGTACCTTTACCACCAGAGATAATCGCACCAGCGTGGCCCATACGCTTACCAGCAGGTGCAGTAACACCGGCAATGTAAGATACCACAGGCTTAGTCACGTTAGCTTTGATATAAGCTGCTGCTTCTTCTTCTGCAGAACCACCGATTTCACCGATCATGACGATGGCTTCAGTTTGTGGATCTTCCTGGAATAATTTCAGGATGTCGATGAAGTTAGAACCTGGAATTGGGTCACCACCGATACCAACACAGGTAGACTGGCCGAAACCGTAGTCAGTAGTTTGTTTTACCGCTTCATACGTCAGAGTACCTGAACGAGACACGATACCTACTTTACCTGGTTTGTGAATGTGGCCTGGCATGATACCAATTTTACATTCGCCCGGCGTGATAACGCCTGGGCAGTTAGGACCGATTAAGCGTACGCCTAATTCGTCACACTTCACTTTGGCGTCCAGCATATCCAGTGTAGGAATACCTTCAGTGATACAAACGATCAGTTTGATACCGCCGTTAGCCGCTTCCAGGATAGAGTCTTTACAGAAAGGCGCCGGTACATAGATTACAGATGCCTCGGCACCGGTTGCTTCTACCGCTTCTTTCACAGTGTTAAACACTGGCAGACCTAAATGCGTTTGACCGCCTTTACCTGGCGTTACACCGCCAACCATTTTAGTACCGTAAGCAATGGCTTGCTCAGAGTGGAAAGTACCCTGTGCACCAGTGAAACCCTGACAAATTACTTTGGTATCTTTATTAATTAAAACGCTCATTGCTTACCCCTTATGCCTTAGCCGCTGCAGCGACAACTTTCTGTGCAGCGCCAGTCAGGTCTGTATCAGCGATTATGTTCAGGCCGCTTTCAGACAGCACTTTTGCACCAACTTCTGCGTTGTTACCTTGCAGGCGAACAACAACTGGTACTTTAACGCCAACTTCTTTCACTGCGCCGATTACGCCTTCAGCGATCATGTCACAACGCACGATACCACCGAAGATGTTGATGAATACGGCTTTAACAGCGTCATCAGACAGGATAATTTTGAATGCTTCAACTACGCGCTCTTTCGTCGCGCCGCCGCCAACGTCCAGGAAGTTAGCTGGTTGGCCACCGTGCAGTTTAACGATGTCCATGGTACCCATTGCCAGGCCTGCACCGTTAACCATACAACCGATATCACCACCTAAAGCAACATAGTTCAGCTCCCATGAGGCAGCGTGCGCTTCACGTGGATCTTCCTGTGATGGATCCTGCATTTCTTTCAATTCAGGGTGACGGTATAAAGCGTTACCATCAATAACCAGTTTTGCATCTAAACAGTGCAAGTCGCCAGCAGGCGTGATAACCAGTGGGTTAACTTCTAACAATGCCAGATCTTTTTCCTGGAACAGTTTGGCCAGGCCCATGAAAATTTTCACGAACTGGTTAACTTGCTTACCTTCCAGGCCCAATTTGAACGCCAACTCACGGCCCTGGTAAGGCTGAGCGCCTACTAACGGGTCGATAGTGGCTTTTAAAATTTTCTCTGGCGTTTCGTGGGCAACTTTTTCAATTTCCACACCACCTTCAGTAGAAGCCATAAACACGATACGACGTGAAGAACGGTCTACTACAGCACCTAAGTACAGCTCTTTAGCGATATCTGTACAGGTTTCAACCAGAATACGGCTTACTGGCTGACCTTTTTCGTCTGTTTGGTAAGTTACCAGGTTCTTACCCAGCCATTTTTCTGCGAACGCGCGGATTTCATCTTTGCTCTTAACCAGCTTTACACCGCCCGCTTTACCACGGCCACCGGCGTGAACCTGAGCTTTGACAACAAACATGTCGCCGCCGATTTTATCTGCAGCTGCTACCGCTTCTTCAACTGTAGCTGCGGCAATGCCTTTAGATACAGGCAAACCATATTGGGCAAACAGTTGCTTACCCTGATACTCGTGCAAATTCATGGCTATTTTCCGTTCATTTGAATATGGAGGCTGCCCTTGTGGTACAGCCTGACTTTTGATCGGCGCATATTATAGTGCCAACCGGTTCGATAAAAAATGCTGTTGCCCTAAAACAACAGCATTTTTAGCTACTTTTTGTGGATATTTAGATATCCAGCAGGATACGTGTAGGATCTTCCAGCAGCTCTTTAATAGTTACCAGGAAGCCTACAGATTCTTTACCGTCGATAATACGATGGTCATACGACAGTGCCAGGTACATCATTGGCAGAATTTCCATCTTGCCATCAACCACCATGACACGATCCTGAATTTTGTGCATACCCAAAATGGCAGACTGTGGCGGGTTGATAATTGGCGTAGACATCAATGAACCGAATACCCCACCGTTAGTGATAGTGAAGTTACCACCGGTTAAGTCATCCATCGCCAGCTTGCCGTCACGGCCTTTAACCGCTAGGTCTTTGATGGCTTTTTCAATTTCAGCCAGGTTCATCTTGTCACAGTCACGCAGTACCGGTGTCACCAGACCACGCGGCGTAGAAACCGCTATGCTGACATCGAAGAAGTTGTGGTAAACAATATCGTCACCGTCGATCGCTGCATTAACTTCAGGGAAACGCTTAAGCGCTTCTGTTACCGCTTTAACATAGAACGACATAAAGCCTAAACGGATGCCATGACGCTTTTCGAAAACGTCCTGGTACTGCTTGCGCAGGTCCATAATGGGTTTCATGTTCACTTCGTTAAAGGTTGTTAACATCGCCGTTGAGTTTTTCGCATCTAACAGACGGTTAGCGATAGTCTTACGCAGGCGTGTCATCGGTACACGTTTCTGGCTACGATCGCCAGCTACCGCGCCAACTGGAGCAGCAGATGCTGCGGCTTTGGCAGGAGCACCGGCAACAAATTTTTCAACGTCTTCTTTCGTTACGCGACCATTTTTGCCGGTACCTTTAATCTTGCTGGCATCTAAGCCTTTTTCCGCGATCATACGGCGCACTGACGGGCTTAGTGCATCATCGCTGCTATCATCGGTCTTGGCATCGGCTTTGGCGTCAGACGCTTCAGCTTTACTGTCTTCCTGTTTTGCCGGTGCATCGTCTTTTTTCGCTGCAGGGGCTCCACCGGCTTCCATTTTACCGATTACTTGTTCAGCCGTTACGGTAGCACCGGTATCATGAATGATTTCGCCCATTACGCCATCGGCCTGCGCAACCACTTCAAGTACCACTTTGTCGGTTTCAATATCAACTAATACCTGATCACGTGTCACGGCTTCACCGGTTTTTACGTGCCAGGTGGCGATGGTTGCATCTGCAACAGATTCAGGAAGTACGGGTACTTTAATTTCCACTTTTTCACCTTTTAGCGGTTGGTCTTATTTGGTAAACCAGCCCGCAGCGCGGGCCGGACAATCAATTTAGCTACAGCTTATTTCAGCGTCAGCGCGTCGTTAACCAGTGCCTGCTGCTGCTTGTTATGCACCGACAGATAACCTACTGCTGGCGACGAAGACGCTTCGCGACCGGCATAAGTTAAGTAACCTGCCTTTGGTATAGCCGCACGGAAATGATGCTGGCTGCAGTACCAGGCGCCCTGGTTTTGCGGCTCTTCCTGACACCAGACAAAGTCGGTCACATGCTGGTACTGGCTTAATACTTCAGCCATTTCGTTATGCGGGAACGGATACAACTGCTCAACACGGACAATAGCCACATCGTTTTGCTCGCGCTTGCGACGCTCTTCCAGCAGTTCGTAGTACACCTTACCGCTACAGAACACCACACGCTTGACGTTTTCTGGCTTGATATCGTCAATCTCACCAATCACGTTATGGAATTTACCTGATGCCAGTTCATCCAGCGTTGACGTCGCTAACGGGTGACGCAACAGTGACTTAGGCGACATAACAATTAACGGCCGGCGCATTGGCCGCACCATTTGCCGGCGCAGCATGTTAAACACTTGTGCAGGTGTCGTAGGCACACACACCTGCATGTTGTGGTCAGCACACAGTTGCAGGAAGCGCTCTAAGCGGGCGGAAGAGTGTTCCGGGCCCTGACCTTCATAGCCATGCGGCAGCAACAGGGTTAAACCACACAGACGGCCCCATTTCTGCTCGCCAGAACTTAAGAACTGGTCAATCACTACCTGAGCCCCGTTGGCGAAATCACCAAACTGGCCTTCCCAAATGACCATGGCACGCGGCTCTGCTGTGGCATAGCCGTATTCAAACGCCAGTACTGCCTCTTCTGATAAGGCTGAGTCATATACCTGGAATGGCGCCTGCTCGTCGCTAATATGTTCAAGCGGAGTGTAGGTGCTGGCGTCTGTCTGGTTGTGTAATACGGCATGACGGTGGAAGAAAGTGCCACGGCCTGAGTCCTGACCAACGATACGGATACGGTGACCTTCGGCCACTGTCGCCGCATAAGCCAGAATTTCGGCAAAGCCCCAGTCGACTTTCTTTTCGCCTGCCAGCATCAGCGCACGGTCTTCATACACCCGGCCAACTTGCCGTTGCAGCGTATGGCTTGACGGAATAGCCGTGGCTTTTTTACCCAGCTCCACCAGCTTTTCTACCGACAGGCTGGCATCATAGGTAGCATCCCAGTCATGGCCTAAAAACGGCGTCCAATCAACTGAACTCTCTGTCATCGGGCGCCATTCTTCTACCACGCAGTCGCCTTTATCCAGCGCATTGCGATACTGCTCAGCCAGTTCACTGATTTGGCTGTCGCTGAACAGGCCTTCAGACACCAGCTTTTTAGCGTAAATGTCGCGCGGTGTTGGGTGTTTTTTGATTTTCTGGTACATCAACGGCTGAGTCGCATTCGGCTCATCCGCTTCGTTGTGACCGTTACGGCGGTAACATACCAGATCAATCACCACGTCGCGTTTAAAGGTATTACGATAATCCACCGCCAACTGGGCAACAAATACCACAGCTTCCGGATCATCACCGTTTACGTGGAAAATCGGCGCCTGTACCATCTTGGCAATATCAGTACAGTATTCAGTGGAGCGGGTATCTTCCGGATTCGAGGTGGTAAAGCCCACCTGGTTATTAATAACGATACGGATAGAACCACCCACTTTAAAGGCGCGGGTTTGTGAAATATTGAAGGTTTCTGCTACCACACCCTGACCAGCAAACGCCGAGTCACCGTGAATGGTAATAGGCAGGGCTAGCGAGCCGTCGGTACAGCCACGGCGGTCTAACCGGGCACGTACAGAGCCCATAACTACCGGATTAACAATTTCAAGGTGTGACGGGTTAAACGCCAGCGCTAAATGCACGTTGCCGCCTGAGGTAGCAAAATCTGATGAAAAACCCATATGGTATTTCACGTCGCCAGCACCCACCACTTCATAGCGGCCAGCAAATTCATCTACCAGTTTTGACGGGTTTTTACCTAAAACGTTAATTAACGTGTTTAAGCGGCCACGGTGCGCCATACCGATAACACAATCTTTCGCTCCCTGTTCACCGGCACGATGAATCATGGCTTTGAGCATAGGGATAAGCGCATCACCGCCTTCTAAGCCAAAGCGCTTGGCGCCCGGGAATTTAGCGGCCAAATATTTCTCTAAACCATCAGCGGCCACTAAACCATTTAAAATGCGGGCTTTCGCGTCTTTGTCGTATGAAGGTGTAGACTGAATCGACTCTAAGCGCTGCTGAATCCAACGTTTTTCATCGGTAGAGACGATATGCATATACTCAGCACCGATAGAACCACAGTAGGTTTTTTCCAGTGCTTTGTGTAAATCACCCAGTTTCATGGTTTCTTTGCCGATGGCAAATGATCCAACATTGAACTCGGTATCGTAATCACTTTGCGACAGGTCGTGATAAGACAATTCTAAATCACGTACACGTGACTGCTTCCATAAACCCAGCGGGTCGAGATTGGCCTGCTGATGGCCACGGAAACGGTAAGAGTTAATTAGCTGTAATACTTTAACCTGACGGCTGTCAGAGGCCGAACCAGAGTTTACCACCACCACTTCGCGGTGTTTGTTACGGGCTAATTCGGCAAATTGCTGTCTGACGTCTGAATGACGGGTTTCTAGGTCAACGCCATCAAGCTTGGGCAATTTGGCGAAAAACTCACGCCATTCGTCACCGACGCTGGTAGGTTCAGCTAAGTAGGATTCATAGAGCTCATCAACGTAGGCCATGTTGCCGCCGCCCAAATGGGACGACTCTAACCACGCCTTCATTACACCTTCGTGCATTTAGTTTCCCTTAATTTCCGCGCACCTGGAAAAAGTAGCAAAAAAACGGCCCGGTTGCACACAACCAGGCAGCTTTTCATGCACATACCAAAAAAGGGCGCATTACAGCGCCCGGTTTAACAACATAGATTTAATTTCACCAATAGCTTTGGTGGGGTTTAACCCTTTTGGACACACATTAACGCAGTTCATAATGCCATGGCAGCGAAATACGCTAAATGCATCGTCCAGATCGTTTAACCGCTGCTCGGTGGCCGTGTCACGGCTATCCGCCAGGAAGCGGTAAGCATGTAACAAACCCGCCGGCCCGATAAACTTGTCTGGATTCCACCAGAACGACGGACATGAAGTAGAACAGCATGCGCACAAGATACACTCGTACAAGCCATCCAGCTTAGCGCGCTCTTCAGGCGATTGCAAAAACTCACCGGCTGGTGGCAACTTGCTGTCGTTAATTAAGTACGGCTTAACCTTCTCGTACTGCGTGTAGAACTGGCTCATGTCAACCACCAGGTCACGCACTACCGGTAAGCCTGGCAGTGGCCGCACCACAATTTTACCGCCTTTTAAACCGGCAGCAGATAAGGGTGTGATACAGGCCAGACCGTTTTTACCATTAATGTTTAAACCATCAGAACCACATACACCTTCACGGCAGCTGCGGCGGAACGACAAAGTCGGGTCCTGCTCTTTTAACTTCAGTAGCGCATCCAGCACCATCATGTCCCGGCCTTCCGGGTTATCCAGCGTGTAATCCTGCATGCGCGGCGCTTTGTCGACATCAGGGTTATAACGATAGATGGAAAATACTAACTTCTGCATCGCTGTCTGCCCTCTTAATACTTACGCGCTTTCGGTGGGAAAGCTTCACGGAATTTAGGCTCTAAATTCACTTTACGCTTAAACATCGACTCCGTGTCCGGCGTGTAAACGCTGTGACACAGCCAGTTTTCATCATCACGCTCAGGGAAGTCAAAACGAGCATGGGCACCGCGGCTCTCAGTACGGAAGTTGGCAGCAACAGCCGTAGAGAATGCCGTTTCCATCAAGTTGTCCAGCTCCAGACATTCAATACGCTGGGTATTAAAATCTGAGCTCTTATCATCCAAACGAGCATACTTTAAGCGTTCACGGATCTCTTTTAACTGCGCTAAGCCATCTGCCATCGCCTGGCCTTCACGGAATACCGAGAAGTTAAGCTGCATGCAGTTTTGCAAGTCTTTCTTGATTTGCACCGGGTCTTCACCCTGGCCTGGCTTGCTGTCTTCCCAGCGACGGGTACGGGCAAGTGCAGCGTCCAGATCGGACTGGCTGGCAGCACGGCCTTCTGAGGTAGCTGCTAGCACTTCACCTAAGTGCAAGCCGGTCGCGCGGCCAAATACTACCAAGTCTAATAATGAGTTACCACCTAAGCGGTTAGCACCGTGAACCGACACACAAGCAATTTCGCCGCAAGCAAATAAGCCTGGCACAACCGCTTCAGAACCATCCGCCTTTGGCGAAATAACCTGACCATGCACGTTAGTTGGAATACCACCCATCATATAGTGACAAGTTGGAATTACCGGAATAGGTTCTTTAACCGGGTCAACATGGGCAAAAGTACGCGACAGTTCACAAATTCCTGGCAAACGACTTTCCAGTACTTCTTCACCTAAGTGATCCAGTTTCAGTTTAATGTGCACGCCCCATGGGCCATCGCATCCGCGGCCTTCACGGATTTCCGTCATCATGGCACGGGCAACAACATCACGGCCGGCTAAGTCTTTGGCGTTTGGCGCATAACGCTCCATAAAGCGCTCGCCGTCTTTATTCAGTAAGTAACCACCTTCACCGCGGCAGCCTTCGGTAACCAGGGTACCGGCACCGGCAATACCGGTGGGGTGAAATTGCCACATTTCCATATCTTGCAGCGGCACACCTGCACGCAGCGCCATACCAACACCGTCACCGGTGTTAATGTGCGCGTTTGTGGTAGAGGCATAAATACGGCCTGCACCACCGGTCGCTAATACTGTCGCTTTAGCTTTGAAATAAACGATTTCACCAGTTTCGATATCAATTGCGGTACAACCTACTACAGCACCATCCTGGTTTTTAACCAGATCCAGCGCGTACCACTCAGAGAATACCTGCGTCTTATTTTTTACGTTTTGCTGATACAGCAAATGCAGCAAAGCATGACCGGTACGGTCAGCCGCAGCTGCAGTACGAGCGGCTTGCTCGCCACCGAAATTTTTCGATTGGCCACCGAATGGACGCTGATAAACACGGCCATTTTCAAAACGCGAAAACGGTAAACCCATGTTCTCCAGCTCTGTAATAGCTTCAGGGCCGGTCTTACACATGTACTCAATCGCGTCCTGATCGCCGATATAATCGGAACCTTTAACGGTATCGAACATATGCCATTCCCAGTTATCTTCGTGGCTGTTACCAAGCGCAACAGTAATACCACCCTGAGCAGATACCGTGTGAGAACGGGTTGGAAACACTTTAGATAATAAGGCGCAGCTTAAACCAGACTGCGTAATTTGTAGTGCAGCACGCATGCCGGCACCACCAGCACCAATTACAATGGCGTCAAATTCTCTTACTGGAATAGTCACTTAAGCACCCCACAAAACAAACAGGCCAACGGCAACATAGGCAAACGCCAGCGCATACAGGAAAAATTGCAATACGGCACGTAGTGCGGCTGATTTGATATAGTCAGTAAGCACCTGCCATAAACCGATGCGGGTGTGCACAGCAATAGACACTAAAGCTAACAAGGTAAACACTTTAACCAACGTATTGGCGAACAGCGCTTGCCAAACCTCAAAGGTAACTTCCGGCGTAATAATAAAGAAACCTAAAATAAATACACTGTACAGCGCCAGCACTATGGCTGTTGCCCGCAGTGATACATAATCCTGCACACCATCGCGTTTCAGGCTTGCCTGATTTAGAACCATAACCATACTCCTGCTAATACTGCTAATACTACCCACAGTGCGATCGCCAGTTTGGCGCTTAAATTACCGGATTTCAGCTCTTCCCAGTGACCCACGTCCATAATCAGGTGACGGATACCGCCCACTAAATGGTATATAAGTACTGTGATCGTGCCCCAGGCAATGAATTTCGCCAGGTTAGACGTCATCAGCTCTTTGACAAAGTCAAAACTCTGTTGGTCCTGCAGCGAATACGCCCAAGCCCAAATGACGAATATCAGTGCGAAAAACAATGCTACGCCGGTAACCCGATGCAGGATTGACGCTATGGCAGGTGCCGGAAACGATATGGTAGAGAGGTCGAGATTTACTGGTCTTTGTTTTTTCACAGTGCTTGCCCATCGATGCCCATAATCGAGCTCTTGTTGTCATTGTCGTTGTCATTGCTGTATAAACAGTCAACACCCAACACTTTTACACCCTATCACTCAAGCTGGATCAGTGCGGCCAGATAAGCAAAAAGTGCTTGCTGGGTGAACTGTTTAAAAACCGCAATAGTATATATTTCACGTCACGCTATTACAATTTTTGTTTAGTTTTGACTGAAAAAATCCGTAAGCGCAAAATTACACAGTTTGCAACTTACGGCAATAATACTAGAGTCGAATACTTATTAAGCATAAACGCATTAAAATTGACTTTATAGGGTCGTTTGTAGGTAGAATAGCGGCCACTTTGCTAAATTCCTTTAACCCGATACTACAACAACAGGAGAAATCCAATGGCAGATAAAAAGGCCGTCGTGCAGGTCGATGGGAAATCGTTCGAGTTGCCAATATACTCTGGCACAGCCGGCACTGACGTAATTGATGTTCGCGCCTTGGGTCAGCATGGTTACTTCACTTTCGATCCGGGTTTCATGTCTACCGGTTCATGTGAATCTAAAATTACCTACATCGATGGCGATAACGGCGTGCTGTTGCACCGTGGCTACCCTATCGAGCAGCTGGCAGAACATTCCGACTACCTGGAGCTGTGCTACCTGTTATTAGAAGGTGAATTGCCGCAGGCTGAGCAATACAATCAGTTTAAAAACACCATTACTCGCCATACCATGGTGCACGAAAAAATCGCGGCCTTCTTCCAGGGTTTCCGCGTTGACGCTCACCCGATGGCAATGCTGTGTGGTGTAGTGGGCGCTATGTCGTCGTTCTACCACTCGGATTTAGACATTAACGATCCAATGCAGCGCAAACGTAGCGCACATCGTTTAATCGCTAAATTACCAACGCTGGCAGCGATGGCTTATAAGTACACTGTTGGTCAGCCGTTTGTTTATCCGCGTAACGACTTAAGCTACGCTGAAAACTTCCTGCATATGATGTTTTCAGTGCCGGCAGAAAAATACACCGTAAGCCCGATCTTAGCTAAAGCTATGGACCGCATCTTCATGCTGCACGCTGATCACGAGCAAAATGCGTCTACCTCTACCGTGCGTTTAGCCGGTTCATCAGGTGCAAACCCTTACGCCTGTATCGCTGCGGGTGTGGCGTCGTTATGGGGCCCGGCACATGGCGGCGCTAATGAAGCCTGTCTGAAGATGTTACAGCAGATCGGTACAGTCGACCGTATTCCTGAATTTGTTGCCCGTGCTAAAGACAAAAACGACAGCTTCCGCTTGATGGGCTTTGGCCATCGCGTGTACAAAAACTTTGACCCACGCGCCAAGGTTATGCGTGAAACCTGCCATGAAGTATTGCAAGAGCTGAACATCAAAGACCCATTGCTTGATGTAGCCATGGAGCTGGAGCGTATTGCGCTGTCAGATCCCTACTTCATCGAGAAGAAACTGTACCCTAACGTGGATTTCTACTCTGGCATTATCTTAAAAGCCATTGGTATTCCAACCAGTATGTTCACGGTAATTTTTGCCATGTCACGTACTGTAGGCTGGATTTCACACTGGGATGAAATGTTAAGCGAGAAAGGCCACAAAATTGGCCGTCCACGTCAGCTGTACACCGGCTATACCTCGCGTGACTTTACCCCACTGAACAAACGTTAAGCTCTGCGCTGATCACGTCTTTCTGAAAAAGCGGCTCTGGCCGCTTTTTTGTTGTCTGTTTACGGTTCTGTGCTAACCAACATATTTGCGCCGCTGGCTAAAAGCAGGCAAAATCGCGCAACCACGCCCAAACCGTTGCGCTTTTACCATGTTCGATGTTAGCACCTTTCGCCGTCAGTTCGCTTTTTTCCGTCATCATCACGACTGGGTGTATCTGGACAATGCCGCGACTATGCATAAACCCGACGCGGTAACAGAGGCTGTTACCGGGTTTTATCAGCAAAACAATAGTAACGTGCATCGTGGTGCACATAGCTTAAGCCAGCAGGCAACCACACAATTTGAACAGGCAAGACACACTATTGCCCGGTACATTAATGCACAGCATGACCATGAAGTTATCTTTACCAGTGGTGCCACTGCTGGGTTAAACCAGCTGGCATTTGGTCTGATGCATACCGTGCTTAAACCCGGCGACCGTATTTTACTTACTCAACTTGAGCATCATGCCAATATCGTGCCCTGGCAACTGCATTGCCAGCGCCATGGCGTCATTATTGATGTCGTGCCGTTAAACAATGAACGACAACTTGACCTTAATGCTTACCAGCAACTGTTGGCGCTTAAGCCCAAACTGGTCAGCTTCAGCCATATCTCTAATGTGCTGGGCCATATTCAACCGGTACAACAAATGGTCACGCTAGCGAAAGCCGCCGGCGCTATTACGGTTGTCGACGGTGCGCAGGGCGTGGTGTATCAACAGCCCGATATGCAGCAATTAGACTGCGATTTTTACGTGTTTTCCGGACACAAGCTCTATGGCCCGACCGGCATTGGTGTACTGTATGGTAAAACACCTTGGCTGGAGCAGCTCACACCGCTTTATGGTGGCGGTGAAATGATTGACAGCGTCAGCTTTGTTAACACAACGTTTAACACTCTCCCCTTCCGGCTGGAAGCCGGTACACCTAACATCGCGGGTGTTATCGGCTTGGCAGCCGCCATCAATTGGTTACAGCAATATAACAACACGCAAATAATTGAGCATAAATCGCTGTTATTAAACGCCTTCTTTCAAGGCGCGCGCCAGATCAAAGGCATAGCAATTTTATCAATGCCTGTGCATAATGCGGGCATAGTGGCATTAAATGTTGACGGCGAACACCCCTCTGACGTGGCAGATATTTTGAATCAGCAACAGGTGGCGGTGCGTGCCGGCCAGCACTGTGCCATGCCTTTGTTTGATTATCTGGCACTGAGCGGTGCAGTACGAGTTGCCTTCGCCGCCTATAACACGCTGGACGACGTAAACCAGTGCCTGCTCGCCTTGGAGCAAGCCGTGGAGATTTTAACTGCATGAACCTAGAACAATTATTAGCAGATACGGATATCGCGTTACAAGCGATACAACAGCAGGCCTTGCCTGACATTAAACAAGCAAAAGACTGGCAAACCAAGTACCGTATTCTGATGCAGCTGGGTAAACAGCTACCACCACTGCCAGAGAAAATGAAGCAACAAGAGTTATTGGTAAAAGGCTGTGAAAGCCGGGCCTGGCTGCTGCATTACCATGATAAAAAGCAGGATAAACACTTCTTTGTGCTGGACAGCGAAGCCAGAATTGTCAAAGGCTTAATGGCTATTATGCTGTGTCTGGTTAATGGCATGAGCAGCAGCGAGCTGGCGAAGTTTAACTTAAACCAGCAGTTCGATGAGCTACACTTAAAACCCTATTTAAGCCAGTCACGTGGTAATGGCTTAACTGCGATGGCTGCGCGCATCAAAGCCTGTAGCAGCGCTAAGTAGCCAGCTTTTTTAATACTCTGGACACCGCCGCCAGCCCGAAACTGGCGGTAACCACGGTAACAGCACCAAAACCACCGCTGCAATCGAGCCGCATACTCGTTACCTCGCCTTCAGCGTTAAGTTGTGCCGTTTTTTGCTGACAAACACTGCCATCCGGCTGCGGATACACCAGCTGCTCTGTGGAATACACACATTCAATGCCAAAACGCCGTTTCGGGTTACGGCTATAGTGATAATCACGGCGTAAACTGTTGCGTACTTTAGCCAGTAGCGGATCGTTAATGGTTTGGGTAAGGTCCGCAATCTGAATTTGCGTCGGATCGGTCTGGCCGCCGGCACCGCCGGTGCTAATCAGTTTAATTTTATTGCGTTTGCAGTGTGCCAACAGTGCTACCTTGGCTTTTATTGAGTCTATTGCATCCACTACATAATCCAGCTGCGGGGTAATCAGTGTGTGCACATTGTCACTGCTGATAAAATCCTCAACCTGATGCACCACACAGTCCGGGTTTATCGCCAGAATACGCTGCGCCATCACCGCGACCTTATCCTTGCCTATAGTATCGCTTAACGCGTGCAATTGCCGATTGACGTTGCTAATACACACATCATCTAAATCGATAAGCGTAATTTCACCAATACCTGAACGGGCTAATGCTTCGGCTGCCCAGCTACCTACCCCGCCAATACCGACCACACAGACATGGGCACGACGAAACTTTTCCAGCGCCGCTGCGCCGTACAAACGGCCAATACCGGCAAAACGTAACTGATAATCAGACATGATTAATTACTCAACTTCTGAGGTAAGGTGTAGGCTGGCCAACTCAATAGCCAGGGCTTGGCCCAATCTTGCGGCAGGCCGCTGTCCAGTAGCTGCCGAAAATGTATGCCCTGGCCGGGCAAACGCACATAGCTGTAACATTGGCCAGATAAATTAAACCGCAGCGCATAAGCGTGCAGATACACCCTATCGGCAGCACTGCCCTGATACTGGCTATCACCCAAAATAGCTGCGCCCTGACTTTTTAGCGCTACGCGGATCTGATGGGGTTTACCGCTGTAGGGTTTCACCAAAAAGGCGCGAAATGGCAAATCGGTATAGCCCTGACTAATAAAGTACGTAACCGCAGGGTTCTGATGACTGTCGAGTAGCTTCCAACTGCCGCGCCGTGCCACTGCCATATCACCTTTTACCCAGCCCTGTTTTTTTAATGGTTTGCCTTGAGCTAATGCGAGGTAGTACTTTTCAACCTGATGCGCGCTGAACAGCGCGGTCAGCTCAGCGGCCACCACCGCACTACGCGCCAGGACAATAATACCCGAGGTGACTTTATCAAGCCGGTGCACCGGATAAAGCGGATAGCCTAACTGCTGAGCGGCCTGCACCACCAAACCTGGGCCATCATCAGAGTGAAAACTAACACCAGCCGCTTTGTCCAGCACGACAAAACCGGCTTGTTCATCCAGTAAAGTGAAGGCTGGGCTCATTTAGCTTAAGCTAGCAACATGACGGCGGGCATGTTCCAGATCGTCTGGCGTATCTACACCCACTGGCGGGGTTTGCAACGCTGTATCAACATGAATAGCCTCGCCATGCCACAACACGCGCAACTGCTCCAGACTTTCGATTTGCTCGAGGGTTGATGCTGGCCAGCTGACATATTGTTGAATAAAGCCAGCGCGGTACGCGTAAATGCCGATGTGGCGGCGATAGTGCTGCGCCAGTTGCTGCTGGAACTTGCCGTCACGGTCAAACGGGATCACGCTGCGACTAAAATACAGCGCATAGCCGTCTTTGTCGCTAACCACTTTGACAATATTCGGGTTACTGATTTCACTGCTATCACGTAGCGGCACTGCCAGTGTTGCCATACGGGCTTTTTGCTGCGCAGCTAGGTTGTCTGCAACCTGACGGATAATCAACGGCGGAATAAAAGGTTCATCGCCCTGCACATTGACCACGACCGTCTCTGCCGGCAGCGCCAGCTTGCTGATCACTTCAGCCAGGCGTTCAGTGCCCGAGTTATGCTCTGGCCGCGTCATACAAACTTCGCCACCAAAAGCATCGACCACGGCGGCTACCCGCTCATCATCTGTTGCCACCACGATGCGGCTGGCACCGCTTTGCAGCGCCTGCTTATAAACACGCTCGACCATGCTTTCGCCGCCAATATCGGCCAGTGGCTTGCCCGGTAACCGGCTGCTGGCATAGCGCGCCGGAATAACCACTACGAACGCCATTGCTCTACCTCTTCCAGGCTCAGTTCGCGCGCTTCATCAACCAGCAACACCGGGATATTGTCACGAATGGGGTAAGCGAGGCGGTCAAAGCGGCAAATAAGTTGCTGCTGCGCCTGGTCATAATCAAGTTTGCCTTTACACAGTGGGCAGGCCAGAATTTCGGTTAATGCAAGTTTAAGCGCCATAGCTGCTCCGCAGACGGGTTATTAGGGTAATAAATTTAGCTTCAAGCGGTTGTTCCAGCCTGGCTTGTACGCCCAGGCTAAACCAATCGGTGCCGGCAAAAGAGCGACACTTTACCGCATCTTTTTCGGTCATCAGTATCGGGCCGGTAATACCGGTGAAATCCGCCTGAGTGAACTGATGATGATCAGCAAAATAATGTTCGCTGTTAATGGTAAAGCCGGCTTGATGTGCGGTGCGGGCAAAGCGTGCCGGGTTACCAATAGCGGCTACCAAAGATACAGCACAGGGCGCCAGTTCAGCATCACCGTGCAAGGCTTTTGCCTTACCAGGCTCAAGCTGCATCAGGCCATCAGCCTGCGGTAGCATTTGGCTATTTGCCACCACCATATCAGCCGTTTTCAACCGCCAGGGGCCTTCGCGCAAAGGGCCGGCTGGCAAAAGCTGGCCGTTACCCAAACCGCGGCTGCCATCGAGCAGAATAATCTCTAGATCCCGCGCCAGGCGGTAATGTTGCAGCCCATCGTCGCTGATAATAATGTCGCACGGCGTGTTCGCCAGTAAAAAACGGCCTGCTGCGACTCTGTCGGGGCATACCACCACCGGGCAACCGCTTTGCTGATGCAGCATTAATGGCTCATCACCCACTTCGGCTGCACGGGAATTCGCCGCGACCAGCAGTGGCGCTTTTATATCAGCACCATAGCCACGGCTGATAATACCCGGTGTATAACCTTGTTGCTGTAATAGTTTGCACAGCGCCAGCGTAAAAGGTGTTTTGCCGGTACCGCCAACACTGATGTTACCCACCACGATAACCGGCACCGGAAGCTTGTTTGCTTTTAACAGGCCCGAGCGAAACAGTAAACGGCGCAGCGCACTGATACATGCAAACAGCGCACTTAGCGGCAACAGCAAATAGTACACGCCATAACCCTTGCTGCCCTGATACCAGATCCGCTCAATAAAGTGGCTGCTCTGGCTCACTGCTGCTCGCCAAATTGCAGTTTATACAACTGAGCATAAGCACCATTTTTTGCCAATAAACTGGCATGATCGCCTTGCTCAACAATACGGCCCTGGTCCATTACAATAATGCTGTCAGCGTTCTCTATAGTCGATAACCGGTGTGCGATAACAATGCTGGTACGGCCTTGCAGCAGCGTATTAAGCGCCGCCTGAATTTTACGCTCTGACTCGGTATCCAGCGCTGATGTGGCTTCATCGAGAATTAATATCGGCGCTTCGCGCAGTAAGGCCCTGGCAATCGAAATGCGCTGGCGCTGGCCACCGGATAAACTAACGCCGTTTTCGCCTATTACCGTATCAAGCCCGTCTTTTAGCTGATTAGCAAACTCCAGTACGTGGGCTTTTTCCGCAACATCCAACAGGCGCTCAGCAGTAACGGTCCCGGTAAAACCGTAACTGATGTTATTGGCGATGGTGTCATTAAACAGGGTGACATGTTGTGATACCAGGGCTATTTGTTTGCGTAACGAGGCCAGCGTGCAATCGCGGATGTTATGGCCATCAATGTAAATTTCACCACTGCTTAGTTCATAAAAGCGGGGTAACAAGCTGGAAATCGTGGTCTTACCGCTTCCAGAGCGTCCGACTAAGGCAATGGTTTTACCCGCTGGTGCGCTAAAACTGATATCAAACAGCACTTGTTTTTCATGCCCCGGATAAACAAAATTCACTTTATCAAACCGAATGTCACCGCGCACATTGCCAAGCTCAACAGTGCCAGTGTCTTGCTCTACAGGCTGATCTAATACTTCAAACACGCTTTTTGCCGCAGCTAAACCACGCTGAAACTCACTGTTCACGGTAGTCAGTTGTTTTAGAGGTCGCAATAACATCATCATGGAGCCGACAATAGTGGTAAACACGCCTGCAGTCAGACTGTCTAGCATTTGCGGGAAACTGGCCATGTAGACCACAAAAGCCAGTGCAAAAGAAGCGATAATTTGAATAGTCGACACACTTATCGCGCGTGTGGCTTCCATTTTAACGTCCTGACGCCTGGTAACATTATTCACCTTGGCAAAGCGTTCACTTTCAATTTTCTGGCCACCAAACGACAAAATCACCTTATGGCCATTGAGCATTTGTTCGGAGCTGGTTGTCACATCGCCCATCGCAGTCTGTATATTACGGCTTAACTGACGGAATCGCTTTGATACCACTTTAACCACCACGGCTATTACTGGTGCGATCAGCAGGAAAATCGCCGACAGTTGCCAACTGTGGTAAAACATCATCACCACCAGGCCTGTAACAAAAGCCCCCTCGCGCACCATAACCGCCAATGCTTTTGACGTCGTTTGTTTTATTTGCTCAGTGTTATACGTCACTTTTGAAATCAGCTCGCCGGTGGAGTGCTGATCATGAAAACTTACCGGCAACTTCATGTAATGCTCGAACAGTTGCTGGCGCATAGCCTGCACCACGTGAGTACCAACCCAGTTCAGGCAGTAACTGGCGATAAAATTACACAGCCCACGTAAGATGAAAATGCCAATCACAAATACCGGTGCATAGCGCAAATAATCGGTATTTTTAGCATTAATCCCTTCGTCAATAAAACCGGGTAATTTAGAAATAAAATATACGTCTACCAGCGCGTAACCCAGCATACCTAATGCGGCGGCAACAAACCCCAAACGAAATGGTTTGACATAACTAAGTAGCCGCCTGGCTACAGCAGACGACACAGGAGTTGGTGCAGACAAATTGATGATCCACTGAACAAATTTGTGCTTATTCTAGCGTGTTGCGGCCAAGGTTTCAGCATTTCCAACCGGCTTTTGTAGCCAATAGGGTATTCTTTGTGCGCGATACTGCTCAAGTTGCAGCATGGGCTCAGTGATCGTTAAGCGGATAGCACCGCTTTGCGCGGTATTCACCAGCGGTATACCAAGCTGCATTAAGCGCTGGCGCACCGGGTTCGCCGGATGCTGATGCCGGTTATACAAACTGGCACTGTTCAGCGCCCAGATCGGGGCAAGCTGATGCAAAAAGGCGTAATCGCTGGAGCTGTTACTGCCATGATGCGACAACACCAGCACTTCAGCTCTGAGTGTCGGGTAACGCGCCAGCAGTTGCCGCTCTACTGAAACACCTATATCGCCCGGCAGTAAAAAGCGCCACTGATACAGCTCTATCAGCAGCACACAGGAGCTATCATTCTTACTGCTGTGCGGCCCACCAGTGTCCAGCACAGTCAGTTTAGCCATGCCGTATTGGCGGGGTAACTGCTGACACGTTGCAGTTATTTCATTGTGCGGAATATCGCTAAACACTTGCAGCTTTGGGTAATGGCGCTTCAGCAGCGCCCAATCGCCGGTATGATCGCTGTCATCGTGGCTTAAAATCAGGTAGTCCAGCTGTGTTATGCCCTGACTGCGCAAATAAGGCAGCACCTGTGCCGCTGTCGCGCTATGACTGGCATAACGTGGCCCGGCGTCATATAACAAGCCACGTTCATTATGCTGCAGCAATACTGCCAGGCCCTGTCCGACATCAATCAGATGCAGTTGCCAGGGCGCCTGGCGGCTAAACACCAACAGCAGTGGCAACGCGCTCAGAAGCGCCAGACTGAAAAGCCAGCGTTTTCGCTGTAAATACAAGGCTGATAATAACAGTGCCAGTACCACCACGACAGTAATGGGTAAGTCTGGCACGGCCCACCAGGCCGGCATATTGGCACACCAGTTCAGATACCATAGCAGGGGCGAGAACACACTATCGCAGGCCTGCCACAACCACTGCCGGCCGGGCATGGCGATAAGCTCTGCCAGTAAACACAACAGTAATAACGGAATGGCAAGCAAACTACACCAGGGCACAAACAACAGGTTAGACACCAATGACAAGGTGGCACTGCCGCCAAACATCAACAAACTTAACAGCGCCATAAACACCGTCAGGTTGAAATGAAAGCGCAATAAAACCCACAGCCGTTGCCGCCAGGTACTAGCGTAAGTGGGTTGCAACCAGAGTAAAAAGAAAATAACCCCTACCGCCAACATGGATAACCAGAAGCTTTTACTCAGTGCCCAAAAAGGCTGCACCAGTAACAGCAAAGCACACAGCAGCAGCCAGTAGTGACTATAACTTAACCTACGCCTGAGCAGTAAACTCAGCACCAACAGCGCCAGAGCTGCTGCTGCCCGCACCGTGGGAATGGCAAAGCCGGCTAACCAGGCATATAACAAAGCGACCGCCAGCGCCCCCAGTAGCGCCAGCGGCCGCTGCCAGCGTAAAAACGACAGAGGAAATGGTAACAGCCTGAAGATGAACAGACCCCAGCCAAACACCAGGCCAATATGCAAACCAGAAATAGCCACCAAATGCGCCAGACCAGACTGCTGCAACCCCAGCCAGAGCTGATCAGTAAATTGTCGCTCGCCCAGCGTCAGCGCCAACAGCAAGGGCGCCGAAGACAACGCTTGGGTAGCCTCGGTAACCCGTACCAAAATACGTTGGCGTAAGCCGGAATATTCACCTAACAGCTTGGGCTCTGAAGCATCTGTTACACTGCCCTGCGCCAACACACCGCTAACCAATGCCATCGCTTCCCGGCTTGGCCCGCCAGGGTTAGCCACTCCGGTAACCGGCCTAAGCCTGGCGCTCAGCTGCCAATACTGGCCGCTCTTCAGAGCTTGGGGTGGATAGCTCCAGTTTAAATTAAGCTGATAGCCTTGCCCTGCGCCGTTAGCCAACTGAAATTTAAATTGGCTATACTCAGCATACTGCTGCACAGTACCGACGATGAAACCCGTAACAGGCGCTTGCTGGCCGAACAGGAGTTGCTGCGACTGCAAATAGCTGTGGTACTGCCAGCCCCAGCTGATGAGAAATGCGGCGATACCCGCTAAAAACGCACACCGATACCATAACAACATGAAAAAGGCGGCCAGCAGCAAAAATACTGTGAAAAAAGGTGGCACTATTGGCAAAAATAATGACAATAGGCAGCCAGCGAGCACACCGAAACAAAAAGATTTCATGTTTGTTTTTTGTGAATAGGTTGTAATGCCAAAGAACATTATTAAGAAATATCTACCATCGCCGGAGAAAATCAAGCAGCAGAAGCTGTTAAAGATCTTCGGCTCGCTATTGCATGATGGTAATTTGTGGCATTTAAACCGCCGCTCAGCGCGCGGCGCTTTTGCTGTCGGGCTGTTTTTTGCCTGGATGCCGATACCCTTTCAGATGGTGGTATCAGCAGCAGTGGCCATCCCCCTTAGGGTAAACCTGCCATTGTCGGTGGCGCTGGTATGGATCACCAACCCGCTCACCATGCCGATCCTGTTTTATATTGCTTATTTGGTCGGCACAGTCACGCTGCGTACTCCGATGGAGCCTTTCGCCTTTGAAGCCAGCTGGGCCTGGCTGCAACACAGCATCAGCACCATTGGCAAACCATTCCTGACTGGTTGCTTGTTGATGGGGATCTGCTCGGCAATCGTAGGCTATTTTGTGATTGACTGGCTGTGGCGAATATCGATTAGAAAATCTCAGCTGTTGCGTGCATTAAAACGCAAACATCAAAAAGCACCTGACGACAAACAGTAGCGCTGACTTTAAGAACAACAAACCTAGCGCTAGCGCTGTCCCAAGATACGCGCTGGTTGCACCTTGCTGGCGCGCCAGGCAGGGTACAGGGTTGACAGCAAGCTCATTAGCAATGCTACTGTAAGCGTAAAGGCCACATCCTGCCAGCGTAATAGCGACGGTACAAAATCAATAAAATAGATACTAGGGTCAAGCAACGAGTGCCCCAGCAGTTGAGTAACGGCGGCAAACAATGGCTCAATGTAGCTGGCCAGCAACACACCGACGATAGCACCAATCACACTGCCAATCAGACCATTAAGCCAGCCTAACCACATAAAGGTAGCAATGATACTGGCCGGCGAAATGCCCATGGTCAGTAAAATGGCGATATCACCCTCTTTTTCCCGCACTGCCATTACCAGCGTGGCGACGATGTTAAAGCAAGCAACCGCGATCACCAGTGCCAGCACCAGATATAAGATGCCGCGCACCATTTGAATATCCTGATAAACATGGCCCTGGCTGCGAAACCAGTCGAGCAAATAGACATAATCCTCTGAAACACGGCCAAGTTCACGCGCTAACTGCGGCGCAGCAAAAATATCATCAATACGAAATGCAAAGCCCTGAATGCTATCGGGGGAAAAATCCAGCAGGCGCGCCAGCGTGGGCAAGTTTAGCCAAATCTGACTGTAATCGAGTTGACCGCCAACGGCGACTATAGCGCTGACGGTTAAACTGCTGCTGGCGTGACTGGCCAGGCGGCCATCTTCGGTTAGCTTGGGTAACATCAGCTGTACCTGCTCACCAACACTAACACCCAGCGCATCAGCAATGCCCTGGCCTAACACCACGTCATTGTCATTCAGGCTGTGCAAACTACCAGCGCTGACATAGCTGGCAAAATCACTCAGCTGACGCTCAGCGTCCAGTACTATACCGCGCACTTCTGCTGCTTTCACCTGATTGGCAAAGCGCAGCATGCCATTGGTTTTAATATAAGGCGCCACTGCCTCAACACCCGTTACACGGCTAAAGGCCTGTTGCTTGCGCGGCCAGTCGCTAATGCGCTGCTGCACCGCTTCCAGTTCAATATGCGGAATAACCGACAACAAGCGCTGCTTTAATGCCAGCTCAAAGCCGTTCATTACCGACAGCGCCAGGATCAAGACCGCAACACCTAAAGCAATACCGCAGGTAGAGCTGGCAGAAATAAAACGGATAAAGCCGCTGCTATGGCGGGTATTGCGATAACGTTTTGCCAGCTGCCAGGCCAGATTAGCCATGGGCGCGCTCCAAATGGCCGTCGCGCATCAGCTGATAGCTATCAAGCTTGGAGGCCAGCGCTAAATCATGCGTTACCACAATAAAACTGGTGCCTAAATCACGGTTTAAACTGCGCAGTAACTTATAGACAGTCTCGGCAGTGTGCTGATCCAGGTTACCGGTGGGTTCATCTGCCAGCACCAACGCCGGCTCACCGACTAAGGCTCTGGCAATGGCGACCCGCTGGCGTTCACCACCGCTAAGCTCAGCCGGCCGATGTGTTAAGCGGTGCGACAGCGCCACGCGCTCCAGCATCTGCGCTGCGCGCTTTTTTGCTTCAGTAGCATTAAGTCCACGGATCAACAGCGGCATAGCAACGTTTTCTAGGGCACTAAAATCCATCAGCAAGTGATGGAACTGGTAAATAAAGCCCAATTGCTCGTTACGAATACGCGCTTTATCAGCATTGCTCAGGCGCGCCACATCGTTTCCCAGAAGCAACAGTTTGCCACTGTCAGCCTGATCCAGCGTACCCAGAATGTGTAACAAGGTACTTTTACCCGAGCCCGAGCTGCCCACCAGCGCCAGCATTTGGCCACTATCAACGTCTAAATCAACGCCATGTAATACCTGTGTGACCTGCTGGCCATCTCGGTAACTTTTACACAGCTTACTTGCCTGAAGAACCTTATTCATCACGTAAAATTTCCGCCGGATTAATACTAACCGCCCGTCTGGCCGGATACCATACCGCCAGCAAGGTTAAACCAATGGCGCTTAATAAAATTAACGCTAACTGCGAAAACCTGATGTCAACCGGCAGCGCCACACCCGGTGCTAGCTGCAAGCCAAACAGCGCCATAATAGGGTTAAGCTGCCAGCACAATAAAATACCGGCCAGTACACCACCTAAAGCGCCGAGCACGCCGTTCACTAAGCCCTGAACCGCAAACACATTAAACAGCTGGCGATCATTCATACCCAGGGTTTTTAAAATGGCAATTTCGGCTTGTTTGTCGGTCACCATCATCACCAACGCCGAGACGATATTAAAGGCTGCAACCGCGACAATAAGCAGTAGCATCAACCACATCATCGCCTTTTCCATCGCGACGGCCGAAAACAGCTTGCCATGGCTTTGCCGCCAGTCTTCCACGGTTAAATTGCTATCTGTTGCCAACTGTGCCGCGATAGCCGGTGCAGCAAAAGGCTCGGCTAAACTTACCCGCCACTGTGAATACTCGTGCTGACTGCCCAGCAACCGCGTCAAATCGGTCAGGTTTGTCAACGCAATCATCTTATCCACGTCTGAGCCGGTTTCTAAAATACCGGCCACAACAAATAAACGCTGGCGTGGCACCCAGCCCATCGGGGTGTAGCTGCCGGCCTGTGGTAACATGAAGCGCACCTGATCACCTACCGACACTTCTAACTGCTCAGCCAAACCACGGCCTAAAATGACGCCATAGCGCTGGCGGGAAAACGTCGTCCAATCGCCCAACAGCAAAGCTTGTTGCATAAAGACTGGTAACGCATCGGTTTGCACGCCCTGCAACAGCACACCGGTGAGCTGACGGGGCGATTGCACCAGGGCCTCGGCTTGTAAAAACGGCGTGATTTGCTGTACCTGCCGCTCGCCAAGCAAAGGTGCTTGCCAGCTATCATAGGACGCCGGCGCGGTAACCACGATATGCGGGATCACGCCCAGAATGCGCTTTTTCAGTTCGCCTTCAAAGCCATTCATCACCGAGCTGACAATGGTCAACGCCATTACGCCAAGAAAAATACCGGCCAGTGAAAACAGCGTGATAAAAGAGATAAAGGCATTACCTTTGCGGCTTTGGCTATAGCGAAGGCCGATAGTTAAACTGACTGGCAACGGCATCCTAATATTCAGGACAAGGCCTGCTTTAGATGATAAAGTGACGCCGATCATAGAGATAATTGTCAGTGGTGACAAGCAACTTACGAAGGTCACAGCATGAGTGAGTTAACACTTGAGCAGTTAGCGGATGCCTATCAGGATTATTTTAGTGTCGAGCACAATATCAGCCTGAATATTCGCCCTATTCCCGGCCCTTTGCCAGATGAAGCGGCCCTGCTAAACGCCATACCGCCGCCTTTTCTTCTGGCAAGCGAGGCAAACAGCCTTAATAGCTCGGCGCTGCGCTCACTAAACCGGCTGGGCGAGCTGGCTGAAGAGCTGGCTAATTATCTGCAGCAGCAAGCGAAAAAGATCGATCTGTTACTGCACTACGTATTGCGCCAGCAAAACAGTGACATGCACCGATACGCCAGCCTGAGCTACGGCGGTAGCGGCTGCAGTTATCTGGCAGACAGCCCGCTAGAGTTATTACAGGTTGTTGAAATTAAATTGTTTTTAGATAACAACGACGGTGCAGTGTTTTGCTACGGTCAGGTATTGTCGTGCCAGCCGCAGCAGGATAAATGGCAGGTTACACTGGTATTTTCCCGTATTCGCGAGGAAGATCGCGAGCTGATAGTACGCGCCAGCCTGCACCAGCAATCACGTTTACTCAAACAACACGCCCAGCGACGCCAACAGCAAACGCCCGGTTAGCAGCAGGCCTCTTAGTATTAAGGTTAATCGTTTTACATGGATCTGATTGTCAATTTACCGCAGATTAAACAGCCCGCCGATCAGCTGCACTGGGGCAACCTGCAAGGTGCGGCACTGCCGCTGGCTATCACACAGCTTTTAACACAACAACCGGGTGTGTATTTATTGCTGGTGCCCGACACTCCAAGCGCCCTGCGTCTGGAGCAGGAGCTTGGCGTTTTTAATAAGCATAGCAACTGCCCGCTGCTTAGCCTGCCAGACTGGGAAACCCTGCCCTATGATGTGTTCTCGCCGCATCAGGACATTATTTCGCAGCGGTTAAAAACGCTGCACCAACTCCCGACACTAAAACAAGGCCTGGTGATCGTGCCGGTTAGCACCCTGCTGCTACGCTTATGTCACCCGGATTATTTAGCTCAGCACAGCTTTTTAATTGCCAAAGGGCAACAGGTTGATTTAGCCGCGTTAAAGCGCCGGTTAGTTGAAGTGGGTTACCGAGCAGTTGAGCAAGTGATGGAGCATGGTGAATTTTCTGTTCGCGGCTCTATTGTCGATTTATACCCGATGGGTGCCAGTACACCCTACCGCATCGATTTTTTCGACGATGAAGTCGACGGCATTCGCACCTTTGACCCAGACAATCAGCGTAGCCTGGCCCAAGTGGATGCCATTGAGCTGTTACCGGCGCATGAGTTCCCTACCGACAATGCCGCGATAGAGCGCTTTCGCCTGGCTTACCGGGCACGCTTTAACGCCCGCACTGAAAAAGAATCCTTGTACCAGCAAGTCAGCCAGGGCGTGCTACCGGCTGGTATCGAATATTACTTGCCGCTTTTTACTGAAAAAACGGCCAGTTTATTTGATTACCTGCCCATGCATTGCCGCTGCCTGCTGCTGGGCGACATTCAGCACAGCGCAGACAAATTCTGGCAAGAGCTGAAACGCCGTTATGATGACAGAGCCATCGATTTACTGCGGCCTATTCTGCCACCGGCAGAGCTGTATTTGTCGGTAGACCAGTTGTTTGCCGGCATCAAAGGGTACAGCCGCATCCGTTTAAGCCAGGCCGAACTTAGCCCTAAAGCCGGCCAGGGTAATCTGGCTTTGGCCACGCTGCCAGATCTGAGCGTAAACCATCAGCTAAGTAACCCGCTACAGGCGCTGCAGCAGTTTATTTTGCAGTTAAAACAGCAGCGCGGCCGGGCCGTGTTTTTTGTTGAAAGTGAGGGCCGGCGCGAAAGCTTGCTACAGCTATTACATAAAGCCGGCATGCATATCAGCCAGTTTGCCGATTTAACCGCCTTCGAGCAAAGCGACGCCGATGTGGGCATAGTGATAGGCGCGCTGGAGCAAGGCGCCTGGTTGCTAGAGCCTGCTCCGCTTGCGCTTATCAGTGAAAATGAGCTGTTTGGTCAGAAAATCAGCCAGCGACGGCGACGCAAACGCAGTCAGCAGATATCCAGCGACACCGTGATCCGTAACCTGGCCGAGCTGAATATCGGCCAGCCGGTAGTGCATTTACAGCACGGTATTGGCCGGTATCAGGGCTTGCAATTACTCGATGCAGGTGGCATCAGCGCCGAATTTGTCACCATTGAATACGCGCTCAGCAGTAAACTTTATGTGCCGGTAAGTTCGTTACATTTACTCAGCCGCTACAGCGGCAGTGATGCCGAACATGCGCCGCTGCATAAACTCGGTAACGACACCTGGGAGAAATCACGACGCAAAGCGGCAGAAAAAGTGCGCGATGTCGCGGCAGAGCTGCTTGATGTTTATGCCCAGCGCGCTGCACATCAGGGCTATGCCTTTAAGCTGGACGAAGAACAATACCTGGCCTTCGCCGACAGCTTCCCGTTTGAAGAGACGGCCGATCAGCAAGATGCCATTGATGCCGTACTGCGTGATATGCAAAGCCCGCAACCGATGGACAGGCTGGTGTGCGGTGATGTTGGCTTTGGTAAAACCGAAGTGGCGATGCGCGCCGCCTTTGTCGCGGTAAACGATGGCAAACAGGTCGCCATTCTGGTGCCCACTACGCTGTTAGCGCAGCAACATTATGAAAACTTTAAAGACCGTTTTGCCAACTGGCCGGTACGGGTTGAAGTGTTATCGCGTTTTGTCAGTGCCAAAGCGCAAAAAACCATTTTAGACGATGCGCAAAATGGCAAAGTGGATATCTTAATTGGCACCCATAAGCTGTTGCAGGACGATATTCGCTTAAAAGATTTGGGCCTGCTGATTGTTGATGAAGAGCACCGCTTTGGCGTGCGGCAAAAAGAAAAAATTAAAGCCCTGCGTGCGAATATCGACATTTTAACGCTCACCGCCACACCGATTCCGCGCACGCTGAATATGTCGATGTCGGGTATGCGCGACTTATCTATCATTGCTACCCCACCGGCACGGCGGCTGGCAGTAAAAACCTTTGTCCGCGAATACGAGGTCGGGCTTATCCGCGAAGCGGTAATGCGCGAAATTTTACGTGGCGGCCAGGTGTACTTTTTACACAATGACGTCGCCACTATTGAGAAAACCGCTGCAGATTTAGCCGAGCTGCTGCCCGAGGCAATTATCGGCATAGCGCACGGTCAGATGCGCGAGCGCGAGCTTGAGCAGATCATGGCTGATTTTTACCATCAGCGCTTTAATGTGCTGCTGTGCTCCACCATTATCGAAACCGGTATCGATGTACCAACGGCTAACACCATTATTATTAACCGCGCTGATAATTTTGGCCTGGCGCAGTTGCATCAGCTACGTGGCCGGGTTGGCCGCTCGCACCATCAGGCTTATGCTTATTTGTTAACACCACCGCCGAAGCGGTTAACCAAAGATGCAGAAAAACGGCTTGAAGCCATCGCCAGTCTGGAAGATTTAGGCGCAGGTTTTGCGCTGGCTACGCACGATTTGGAAATACGTGGTGCCGGTGAGCTATTAGGCGATGAGCAAAGCGGCCAAATAGAGTCGGTCGGTTTTAGCCTGTACATGGACATGCTGGAGCAAGCGGTGCAAGCACTGAAAAACGGTCGCGAGCCGAGCCTGGATGCCATGCTAAGCCAGCAAACCGAAATTGAACTGCGCATACCGGCGCTGTTGCCCGACAGCTATATACCAGATGTTAACCTACGTCTGTCCTGTTATAAAAAGCTGGCATCGGCCAGAAGTGTTGAAGAGCTGGACGAAGTACAGGTAGAGCTTATTGATCGGTTTGGCTTACTGCCCGATGCTGCGAAAAATCTGGTGGCAATCACCGAGTTTAAATTACAGGCTGAACAGCTCGGTATTAAAAGGATTGAAGCCAACAGCAAAGGCGGTATGGTAGAATTTGGCGATAAAACAGCGGTGTCACCCGCGTATATCATTGAGCTTATTCAAAAACAATCGCGGGTATTTAAATTGGAAGGTGGCCAGAAGCTGCGCTTTGCCATTGCCTCTAACGATGGCAATGAGCGTCTGAGCCTGATAGCCAATATGCTTACCGACTTTGCAAAACATAAGGTAGCAAGATGAGAACAGCAATCTTTGGCGCTTTGCGCTGCCGGGCCATACTAGCGCTGGGGTTAACCTCGCTTTTTAGCAACGCGCTAAGCGCTCAGGAACAACGTTGGTTTGAAGTAGAAATGCTGATCTTCAGCCAAACGCCACCTGCAGCGCTACAAGAGCAGTTCACCGGGCAGGTTACACCGGTTAAACCAGGCCGGGCTTATGATCTGCTTACGCCATTATTGCAAGCAGATATCAGCGCGCTGTTAACAGACTTACCACTGTGCCAACAGCCTGCTGTCGAGCCGTTCAGTGTAATGTTACAGCAAAGCTTAGGCTTACCGCGCACTATGCCACGCTCGTTGTGTGTTATTGAGGCGCAGCCTCAGCCCTGGCAGCTAAGCCATGTTATGCAGCAGCGCATACTCAATACCACACTGCCCTATCCACAGCAGTTACCGTCTGTGATTACCGGCAAAGGCGAGCACCAGAACACCCCTTATTTAGCCGACACCTCAGCCCTGCAGTTTAGCGACATCGCAAGTAAAATAAGGCGGCTACCGGGCAACCAGATTTTACTGCACACGGCCTGGCGTCAGGCACCGGTAACGGAGCGACGCGCCATTGCTAGCCGCTGGTTTGCCGGGACTAATTACAGCCAGCAATTTGATTACTGGGGACAACCACTACAAGCAGCAGTCCAGCCAGAAGTTGACAGCCCAATTGATACAGCCTCATCGGTAATGGTTGCCGATGACAGCAATCAAGATGACATGCTGAGTAATATCGAGCTGCTGCTGCAGCAATTGCAGGCCAATAGCCAGTTACCGGCAACGCAAAACAGCCCGCTTGACAGTATCAGTGCAGACACTGTACTCACCGCTAACCAATTACCGGATCAGGTGTGGCAGCTAGATGGCTTATTTAAACTGCATCTGGATCACTATCTGTTTGTTAACACCGAATTTAACCTGCGCCAACCGGGTCAGGATAAACTGAACACCATTTATGTGCGGCAAAGCCGTCGGGTGATCAGCGGTGAGGTGCATTATCTCGATCATCCTTACCTGGGCATAGTGCTGCAAATTCGCCGTTATGAGCCGCCACAACCCGATATTGACGCAGAAAGTGAGCAACACGTGCTAACAGAGTAATAAAATTATCACAAAGGCATTGCCAAAATGATGGCAAGTGCCTAAGCTTGCCGCGCTATTACATTTTTAAACAAAACTGTACGGGTAAACCGGAAGTGATTTCTCTATATTTCCTTACAGTAATTTTATTTCGCAGAGCATTATGGACGATTTGACCCCAATACCGGAGTTTACTCCGAAGCAGTATTTACTGTTATTGGCGTTGTTAGTGGTTGCCAGCAGCTGCAACCCGCTACTCAGTTGGTTGTTGCCCTCTCTGGCAGACAGTGTCTGGATTACGCTGTTACCGCCGCTACTGGGTTTGTTTCAGTTATTATTGTTATTCCGCAACCTGGGTATCATCCGCTTACCTGGCGTAGCCTGCTATTCTACCCTGTTAGCGCCCTTATCGGTGTTAAGCATTTACCAGTTTGTCCTGCACTAACATCCAGAGGGTGTTTTAGGCTATCATAGCGACCACTTTGCAGTGGCTCTGTGTTTGGCTTAACGCCGCTGCGTACTTCTTTGCTTGGTTATAGGTAGTAACGGATGTCGATTAACTGGTTCCCGGGCCATATGCACAAAGCCCGTAAAGAAATTGCCGAAGTCATGCCGCAGGTCGATATTATTATCGAAATGCTGGATGCGCGCATTCCGTTTTCCAGCGAGAACCCGCTGGTGCCGCAGTTACGCCGGGGAACGCCCTGTATCAAGGTGTTAAATAAAGCCGATCTGGCCGACCCCGCATTAACCGCGCGCTGGGTCGCCCATTTTGACAGCCAGTCTGGCATTAAGGCCATACCGATAAGCCAGCAAAACCCGGAGCAGATCCGCGCCCTGCTGCAACTCTGTAATGACATGCTGCCCGAGCGCAACTTAGACATACGTGGGGCTCGCGCCATGATTATGGGCATTCCTAACGTGGGTAAATCGACCCTGATTAACACCTTGGCCGGGCGCACTATTGCCAAAACCGGTAATGAAGCCGGTGTCACTAAGATGCAGCAGCGTATTAAGCTGGATAACAACGTCATTTTAACCGACACACCCGGCTTTTTGTGGCCAAAGCTCAGCCCGCCTACCTGCGGCTATCGCTTAGCGGTCACCGGCGCCATTAAAGATACGGTGTTCGACTACGCTGATATAGCGATGTTCGCTGCCGACTATCTGCTTAAGGCCTACCCGGACGCAGTAATGCAGCGCTTTGGTTTAACCGAGCTGCCAGAAAACGATTTAGCCCTGATGGATGCCATCGGCCAAAAACGTGGCGCCATGCGTAAAGGCGGCATAGTAGATTTAGAAAAGGTCGGCAGCATCTTAATTACCGAGCTACGTGCCGGTAATTTGGGCCCTATCACCCTGGAAACACCGGAAATGGTCAGCCAGGAACAAATAGACGCCAAGGCCGAAGAAGCAGCCAAAGCGAAAGAAAAGGCCGAGCGCGAAGCCGAGCGTAAGCGCAAAGCCGCACGAAAATATCGTTAACACGCCCGATAGCCAACAAGCGGGTATTGTATAACCTGATACGGGTTGCCGTAACAGTGCCGTAGCGCTAGTATAAACCGCCTTGTATTGGAGAAATAACGTTGCGCCGAACCTCAGGCCTGATATTACTGCTGCTTATCATGCTAAACCATGCGGTGTTAGCCTGTGACGCTATGGTAATACATCTGCCTGAACATGATCACAGTTATACCAGCTTGTCGCACTGTAATTCGACCAGTGCCAACACTGAGGTTCAACAAGGTGTTACCGATACGGAAGAAAGCCATAGCCATACTCAGCATGCCCATGTCAGCTGTCATATTGCTTATCAGAATTTGCACCATGCCACTGCAGTGAATTGCACCGCTGTTGCGCCTCCTACCCCAGGGGCTAACTGCATTCACTACCAACCTCCTGTACCTCCACCAAACGCCTGAACCTGTTTAATTCACCGTTTTATTGTTGAAATTAATTCAGGAGCATACCTATGCGTATGAGATTTGTTGCGCCTGTGACTGCCGTCATAGTGTGCATGGCATCTGTTTTTGTAATACCACAGGTGCTGGCTGGCGAGGCGTTAAGCCTGGCCAAAGCGCTGGAGAAAACGCTTAAACAAGGACCCGCATTACAAGATTACCCCTATCAGTTGCGTATAAATGAAGCACAGCAGCTGCAGGCCGCGCTAACCCCCAACCCGGAACTTGCCGTTAGTCTGGAAAACATTGCCGGCAGCGGCGGTAATCAGGGGCTTAAAAATGCTGAACTGACGCTCACCCTGAGCCAGATAATAGAAATGGGCAATAAGCGAAACTTGCGGTTGCAAAAAAGCCAGTGGCAACAGACGCTGGTGCAGCAACAGTTTGAAGTCAGCCGGTTGGATGCACTGGCAGCTACTACCCGCAGCTATATCCGCCAGGTTGAATTACAACACCTGCGCCAGCTCTTGCTTCAGCGCTTAGTACGGGAAGAGCACATACTGATGCTAGCCAAACAACGGGCAGCCGCCAGCAATCTGAGTGACGCTGATGTTAATCGAATAGAACTGCGGCTTATACGCAGCAAACTGGAGCTGAGCGCCCTGGATAATGCACTGGAGCTTGGCCGATCCCAGCTCGCGGCGCATTGGGCTCAGCCGGCTGATTTTACCGAGGTGCAAGGCGCGTTTTCTGAATTACCGTTGTTACCCTCGCTGCATGAGTTACAAAGCCGTCTTGAGCAATCACCTCTGCTGGCGAAGTTTGTCACTCAGCAGCGACTGCATGAAGCAGAGCTGAGTCTGACAAAGGCACAGCAATCCGCCGATATCACCGTCAGTGCCGGTTTACGCCGCATAGAAAGTGTGAATGACACTGCCATCGTGCTGGGGTTTTCCATGCCCTGGCAACGACAGGATCCCAGCGCCGCAGCCCAATTAGCGGCTAAAGCGGAAATGGCGTTAAGCCAGCTGCAGCAACAGCAGACCCACACCGCTTTACGCCTGCTGGTACAGCAAATTTATCTGGAGTTGGCGCAGCTGCGTGAATACGTCAAGGTACTACAAAGCACGCTTATTCCTAAAGCACTGCAGCTACAGCACCTCAGTGAACAAGGCTATCAGCAAGGTCAGCTCGACTTATTTGCTTTGCTTTCTGCCGAGCAGGAGCTGCGCCAGGCAGAAACAGACCTGGTAAGCGCACAAAGTCGCTTTCACCTGCAACTACTTGAACTTGAACGCTTAACCGGCCATGGCCTTACGGTATCAGGCCCGGTGAGCCTGTCTTTTGTGGAGTAATATTATGTTGATGTTTTCCCGCTTTTTAATCTTAAGTCTGTTTCTGACTACACTACCACTGGTAACCTTTGCCGGGCCGGGTCATCACCATGCTGCGGATCAACACGATGACGAGCATAGCGAAAACGTTGTCGAGCTAAACGACAGAATGATACGGCTTCATGACCTGAAAACCGAGGTAGCAGGCACACGGCAGCTAACGCAGAAAGTCCATTTGTTTGGTGTGATAGCAGTAGATCCTGCCCGGCAATATCAGGTGCAATCCCCTTATGCGGCAAAAGTTCAGCAGGTACTTGTTACGCTGGGCCAACACGTCACACAAGACCAACCACTGCTTAAACTGATTAATACCAACACCTTACAGGCCTTCACCCTAAAAGCACCTGCCAGTGGCGTGATTACCAGATGGCAGGTTAATCTGGATCAGGTGGTTGGCAATGAGCCCTTGCTGGAAATTGTCGATTTCAACCGGGTCTTTGTTGAGTTGTCAGCCTTTCCCTCAGAACTGCGCCAGCTGCAGTTAGGCCAACCCGTCACCGTCCTCAACCTGCATCAGCCTGAGAGTACCCAAAGTACGCTGAGTTTCATTGCCCCGGCAATGACAGAAGGACATATCGCCCGCGCCAGAGCCGTGATTGATAACCGTAATGGCCTGTGGCGCCCCGGTATGCATGTAAAGGCTGATATTCTGGTAGCGCAACGCGAGGTCGCCATTGCTGTGCGTAAAAGTGCAATTCAGTCAGTTCATGACAAAGAAGTCGTGTTTGCCCGAGTTGGAAACACCTTTGAGGTGCGAATACCTGAATTTGGCATCGAGGATGATGAGTATATCGAAGTCTTGTCTGGCTTAATGCCAGGTAGCGAATATGCGACTGACAATAGCTATCTGCTAAAAGCAGACATTGAGAAAGCCGGCGCCAGCCATGATCATTAGGAGCGTCTGCCATGATTGATGTGATTATAAAATTTGCCTTGTCCCGCCGTTATCTGGTGTTAGGCCTCACCCTCTTGATGGCGGTTATTGGCTTTTGGCATGCAAAGCAGCTGCCGATGGATGCGGTACCGGACATTACTAACGTACAAGTGCAGGTTAACACCGAAGCACCCGGTTATTCGCCACTGGAAACTGAACAGCGACTCACATTGCTGATTGAAAACGCCATGGCTGGCTTGCCGCAGCTGGAATATACCCGCTCTTTGTCGCGCTATGCCATGTCACAGGTAACAGTGGTGTTTGCCGATGGTACCGATATTTACTGGGCCAGACAGCAAGTGACCGAACGGCTGCAAAACATACGCTCACAGCTGCCAGCAGACACTGAGCCTACGCTTGGGCCCATTACCACCGGCCTGGGTGAAATTTTAATGTACTCTGTTACTGCCACGCCTGAGGCGCGTAAGACAGATGGTACACCCTATAGCCCGGAAGACTTACGCACTTTGCAGGATTACACCATTAAACCGCAGCTGCTGAGGGTACGCGGCGTAACTGAAGTAAATTCGATTGGTGGTTATGTGCGCCAGTATCAGGTGGCCCCCGATGTTGGCAAGCTGCTGGCGTTTAAGCTCACGCTGGACGATTTGGCTACTGCCCTGAGTCGAAATAACAGTAATGTCGGTGCCGGCTACATTGAACGCTATGGCGCTCAGTGGCTGGTGCGCTCTCCCGGGCAACTTACCGACATAGACGATATTGCCAATCTTGTAATAGCCAAGCGCGATGACGCGCCGGTAAGGGTACGCGATGTCGCCGACGTTTTTATTGGCAAGGAGCTGCGCACCGGCGCCGCGTTACAAAATGGCGAAGAAACGGTGCTGGGTACCGTCTTTATGCTAATGGGTGAAAATAGCCGGACGGTTTCTGAGCGGGTAGCCGAGCGACTGGCGCAGATAAACCAGACGCTGCCAGCAGGCGTAAAGGCCATAGCGGTGTATAACCGCAGCACCCTGGTTGATAAAACCATTGAAACCGTGCAAAAAAACCTGTTTGAAGGTGCCGTGCTGGTCATTGTGGTGCTGTTTATCTTTTTGGGTAATGTCCGCGCCGCGTTAATTACTGCGCTGGTGATCCCGTTAAGTATGCTGTTTGCCATCAGCGGAATGGCGGTTAACCGTGTCAGTGGCAACCTGATGAGCCTGGGCGCCATAGATTTTGGCCTGATGGTCGATGGCGCTGTGATTGTGGTAGAAAACTGCCTGCGACGTTTAGGTTTAGCGCAGCATCAGCACCAACGCCTACTCAGCAGTGCTGAGCGACTTGAAGTGGTCTATCATGCCACCCGTGAAGTATTCACCCCAGCGGTATTTGGCGTGCTGATCATTATGCTGGTGTTTATGCCTATTTTTGCTTTATCAGGTGTCGAGGGCAAAATGTTCCACCCGATGGCATTTACCGTAATTGCTGCCTTGCTCGGCGCGCTTATTCTGGCAGTAACCTTTGTACCGGCTGCTATTGCGCTGCTGGTGCGCGGCAAGGTGAGCGAGCAGGATGGCCGCCTGCTGACAGCGCTGAAAACCGGTTACCAGGCTGTGCTGAATGTCAGCTTGCGTTTTAGTGGTACCGCCGTTTTGCTGGCACTTATGTTGGTGGGCTTGGGTGGTTATGCCGCGTTGAAAATGGGCAGCGAGTTTATGCCACAACTTGATGAAGGCGATGTCGCGCTGCATGCGCTGCGTATACCGGGTACCAGCCTTGAGCAAGCCGTGAGAATGCAGCAGGTACTGGAGCAGGAAATTATCACCCTGCCTCAGGTCGCACGGGTTTTCTCAAAGATTGGCACGGCTGAAATAGCAACAGACCCCATGCCCCCCAGCGTGGCGGACACCTTTGTCATGCTTAAACCTCAGGCACTATGGCCAGATCCATCATTAAGTAAAGCCGAGTTTATCGAATTACTGCGGCAAAAGGTGGCTGCTGTGCCCGGCAATAACTACGAGTTCACCCAACCGATTCAGATGCGCTTTAACGAGCTTATCGCCGGTGTCAGAACTGACGTAGCAGTGCGCATTTATGGCGATGATTTGCAGACACTTAAAACACTGGGTGAACAGGCCAGTGCGATATTAGCTGCCGTGCCCGGTGCGGTTGATGTGCGTATGGAGCAGGCAACTGGCTTACCGCTGCTGTCAGTTGAGCCAGAGCGGGAACATCTTGCCTTGCTGGGTATTGACGTCGCCACCGTGCAACACACTGTGCAAACCGCCGTCGGCGGTCTGGTACTGGGGCAAATTTTCGAAGGTGATAAGCGCTTCCCCTTGCTGGTAAGGCTGGATGAGTCACAGCGCACTGATTTGGCGGCATTGGCGCGTTTGCCGGTAGCCTTACCCACAGATGCCAGCAGTGAGCTGACCTACGTGCCACTGGGCGAAGTGGCGCATCTGGTGCAAACTACAGGCCCGAATCAAATCAACCGCGAAAGTGGCAAACGCAATATGGTGGTAACGGCCAATGTAGCAGATCGCGACCTGGGCAGCTTTATCGCTGATGCGCAGCAGGCGCTGAACAGCCAGTTAAGCCTGCCTGCCGGATATTGGTTGGGGTATGGCGGTACCTTTGAGCAACTGCAGTCGGCGACAGCTCGGTTACAATGGCTGGTTCCGTTAACCTTGCTGCTTATCTTTGGCTTATTGTTCAGTGCACTTAATTCGGCGAAGCAGGCGCTTATCGTGTTTAGCGGTGTGCCGTTGGCGCTTACTGGCGGCGTGGCAGCTCTGCTGCTGCGTGATATGCCACTGTCGATCTCTGCAGCCGTCGGCTTCATCGCTTTATCAGGTATTGCCGTGCTAAACGGCGTTGTCATGATGGCGATGATTCAGCAGCTCAAAGCGCAAGGCATGGTGCAAATCGACGCGATAAAACAAGGCGCTATACAGCGGCTGCGGCCGGTATTAATGACGGCGTTAGTAGCCAGCCTGGGGTTCGTACCCATGGCCTTTAACACCGGCACCGGGGCCGAAATTCAGCGGCCGCTGGCCACTGTGGTCATCGGCGGCATTATCACCTCTACGTTACTCACCTTAGTGATCTTACCGGCACTGTGTAAACTGATACACAGAAAAGCAGCGGTGTGAGGTCTAGCACAACTGCCATTATCTGCTCAGAAGTGGCAGTTGTTGCTGATATTCTATAAACAGCGCTTGCTGCTCCTCATCCAATGTCTCATGAGCCAACTGTTGCAAAATGCGCTGAGCTAATGTCTGATTCCCCTCATCCAAAGGCTCACGTTGGCTAATGGCCACTAACACCTTAAGAATATTCAGCGCTACCCCCATATTTTTTGGCGTTAACGCAAACGCTTGTTCCAACGAATTCAGTGCGGCATGAAATTTCTCGCGCTTAAATAACTCGGTGGCCATTCTGTTTAATTGTTGTGGTGTAAAGTGAATGGCACCGCGTTCTGCCGCTTCCTGTTCAATATATTTACTGACGACCTGATTGCTTAAACCACTGCCACTGATCTGCCGTTTAATCGCATCGAGCAGTGATATCGCATCTTCACGCCGCCCAAGCTCATGCAGGGCTTTAACTTTATCCAAATTATCCTCAACCGAGGTGTTTGGCCGTAAAGAGATATGATTATCGACAATCGCCTCGGCTTTTTGCCGCTCCTCTTTGGCAGTTAATAGCCTTGTTCTGACCACTAATAATTGATCTTTTAGTTGGGCGGCTAAAGGCAGCTGTTTTTCCAAATCCGTTAACAACTGTTCAGATTGCGCCAGCACTTTCACTGCCTCGGCTTTTTCCAGCGTTGTGGCGTAATCAATACCGGCACGAACCACATTAAGTCGCAGTAAAGGTGAGTCATGAATAGAATTTCGGGCATGTTTGGCCATCGCAATGGTAGCCTGATATTGCCCGATATGATCATGATTTAACCTGGCTAAATCGAGCAGGCGTTTATTACGCTCTATATTGCGGGGAGCCAGCCGGCTGGCCTTTTTAATTTCTTCGTAAGCCTGCTCATAATTCTGCTTATCAATATAGTAATGCGCCAAAATATCGTAGGTGGCAAAACGGGTATCAACCTTATCGGTCAGCGTTTGCAATAACTGCTGAATGTCGTCGATTTTGTCTTGTTTTAATAATGCTTTTATATACCCCAAATACACCCAGGAGACTTTATGGTTTTTAAGTAAATCCTGATAGAAAGCTGCCGCATCAACAAATTCACGTAGCTGCAGCAGACACTCACCCTTTAACCGTTTCATTTGCAGGTGGTATTTGGCAAGTGCGGGGTTTAACAGATGACGCTCAGCATAATAAATGGCTTTACTGAAATCTTGCCTGTCAATTGCGCTGTAGACATTAAATAAGGTGCGTTTTACTTCCAGCACCGCTGGCAAACGGTTTTGCACCTGCTTAGCGTTAAGCGGTTTAACCCAAAAATCATCAGGTTGTAACTCTACAATGCTGTTTACCAGGTCTTCACTGGTTTCAGCACTTAAAAAAATTAAAATCGTGCACTTAGTGACAAAGCGCTTAAATTTTAATTCTTCTAATAAATGAAAACCGTCTTTGTCACTTTTGACATTAAAAGCACAAATGACAATATGAAAAGGAGTTTGCTCACATAAGCGCAGTGCGTAATAGGCGTTTTCTGCACACTTAACCTGCACAATCCCCAAATCTAGTAGGGCTGATTTAATGACATTCTGCACCAGAACCTGATCGTCAATGATCAGAACGTTAAGTTTGTCATAGCTGGTAAGCTCTTCTAATTCCATCGCTTTTATCTACATCCTTGCAAAATAACGCCTGCAGCTTTCGCTTCAGACACCGCCTTACATTAGCAATACCACATAAAGCAGCATAACGCTGCTTTAATGTTAAAACCAGCTATTGAACAAACTTACGCAATACCATTAACGCTCTAATACGATGCGGTATCGTGCTTTGCCACTTTTTAAGTGAGCAATAGCCTCATTTACCTGAGCGAAATTAAAGGTTTCTACCACAGGTTTAATATTATGCTGTACGGCAAACTCAAGCATTTTGGCTATTGTCGCCGGGCTGCCCACGGGCGAACCAGAAACTGAGCGCTGCGCCATAATAAGACCAAACACGCCAATATTAAGCGGCTCCAGCGTGGCCCCCACAAAGTGCAGCCGGCCTTTGGGTTTAAGCGTCGACAGGTATAAGTTCCAGTCCAGCGTCACATTCACCGTCGAGATAATTAAATCAAAGCGCCCGGCCGCCTGTTCAATATCGCCACTACTGCGTGAATTAATACAATGATGCGCGCCAAGGCCTTTTGCCTCCGCAGCCTTGCTCTCACTGGAGGTAAACGCAGTGACTTCACAGCCCCAGGCGCGTAAAAACTGCAGCGCGATATGGCCCAGACCGCCAATACCTATTACCGCCACTTTATCGGTCGGTTTAATATCAAACTGCACCAGCGGATTAAACACCGTGATACCACCGCAAAACAACGGGCCGGCGGTTTTAGCATCCATCCCCTCTGGCAGTGGCACCACGCTTGCTGCCTTGGCGCGCACTTTATCGGCAAAGCCGCCGTGACGCCCAACAATAGTGCCCTCAGCTTTGTTACATAAGTTATGATCGCCACTGCCACAACTGGCACAGGTTTGGCAGTAACCAGAATGCCAGCCTAACCCTACAAGCTGGCCTTTTTGTAAATGCGTTACGCCCTCGCCCAGCGCGCTGATACGCCCGACCACTTCGTGGCCCGCCACCAGTGGATAAGCCGACATGCCCCATTCATTGTCGAGCATCGAAATATCTGAATGACAAATACCACAATAATCAACGTCAATTTCTACATCATTGCGCCCCAGCGCGCCGGCATCATACTGCCAGGGCACCAGCTTGCCGCCGGCCTCCAGCGCTGCGTATGCGTTAATCATAAACTCTCCTTTATAGTTGCTGTTTGCGTGTTCTGATATGCATTACAACGATAAGTATTAACCAGATCTGATGTAAGTGTGGCAAATATGCCGATGCGGCTAAAATTTAACCAGCGCTACCTGTTTCTTACCACGCTTTCAGGTATAATCCGCCGACTTTTTTAGGCCAAGCCGACGTTAAGAGACACTATGACAGTACAAACCTTTGATCCCAGCCAGACTACAACCTTAGATACTGCCGGCAAAACTTTAAGCCAACAGGCTAAAGCCGCCAGCAGCAAGGGTAATACTATCGGTTTTGTCAGCTTAGGCTGTCCAAAAAACCTGGTGGACTCAGAGCGTATTCTGACCCAGCTGAAAAGCGAGGGTTACAACATAGTGCCCACTTACGATGATGCCGAGCTGGTTATCGTAAACACCTGCGGCTTTATCGACAGCGCCGTACAGGAATCGTTAGAAACCATCGGCGAAGCCTTAGCGGAAAACGGCAAAGTCATTGTGACCGGCTGTCTGGGCGCACGCGAAGATGAAATCCGTGAGGTACACCCTAATGTGCTGGGCATTACCGGCCCGCACTCTTACGAGAACGTGTTAAAGCAGGTGCATGAGTTTGTACCTAAGCCTAAATATGACCCTTTTACCATGCTGGTGCCGGACCACGGCGTAAAGTTAACACCTAAGCATTATGCCTATTTAAAAATATCGGAAGGCTGTAACCACCGCTGCACCTTCTGCATTATTCCATCAATGCGTGGCGACTTAGTTAGCCGGCCGGTTGGTGAAGTGCTAGATGAAGCGCAGCGGTTAAAAAATGCCGGCGTAAAAGAATTACTTATTATCTCGCAAGACACCAGCGCCTATGGCGTCGATGTAAAACACCGCACCGGTTTTTGGAACGGCTCGCCGGTAAAAACCTCTATGCAGTCACTGTGCGAAGCCTTAGGTGACATGGGTATTTGGGTGCGCCTGCATTATGTCTACCCCTACCCGCATGTGGACGACATTATTCCACTGATGGCGCAAGGCAAGGTGCTACCGTATTTGGACATCCCGTTTCAGCATGCCAGCCCACGTATTTTAAAGCTGATGAAGCGCCCGGGCCAGGCTGAACGGGTGTTAGAGCGCATCAAAAAATGGCGAGAGATCTGCCCTGAGCTCACCATCCGCTCTACCTTTATCGTCGGTTTCCCGGGCGAGACCGAAGAAGACTTCCAAATGTTGCTAGATTGGCTAAAAGAAGCCCAGCTTGATCGCGTTGGCTGCTTTAAATACAGCCCGGTTGAGGGCGCTAAAGCCAATGAACTGCCCGATCCGGTACCCGCCGAGGTGATGGACGAGCGTTATCACCGTTTTATGCAAACCCAGCAGGCTATCAGCAGTGCCAGGCTGCAGGCCAAAATTGGCAAAACCATTAAAGTGTTGATTGACGAAGTGGACGAGGAAGGCGCTATTGGCCGCAGCTTTGCCGACGCGCCGGAAATTGACGGCGCGGTGTACTTAAACGGCCTAACCAGCGTAAAACCCGGCGATATTATCGACGCCGTGGTAGAAGAAGCGGATGAATATGACTTGTGGGCGTCAGTAGTAGATTAACCACCTAACACCCTGCCTGTGCCAGCCGCTGCTGTACCTGGGCTAACTCGTCCTGGTATAGCGGCAGATAAGGCTGGCAGTGCGGTTCCAAGCCCTGCCCCAGCGCACAGCTTTGCTCCAACTGCATGACCAACTCGAGCGCTTGTGCCACCTGGCCGCTTTGGTGTTGTAGCGCTTGTTTAATCCCCTTACTGACATGCAAGCGGCGTAAAAAGGCGTTACTGTCAATGCCAAATAGCCTGTCGGTACCCGAGATAATACCGGCCAGAAAATACTGTTGCTGCGTCTCTACGCTAACCTGCCAGTGTCCGGCAATGCGCGCCATCGTGTGCGCCCTTGCCAGTATCATAATAGCTGCCGCCGGGTTAGTGCCTGACAGTACGGCATAACTTAACAGCCACTTGCGTGCCAATGTCAGGCCAAGCCGGGTAACCACTTCTTTTACCGAATTTACCGCCCGGGTTTTACGGTACAGCGGGCTGTTAGCCAGCTTTAATAACCCCATGACGATCGCCGGCTCGTCGGCCAGCAAGGCTACCAGCTTATTGATATCCGGCTCATCGACGAACAAACAACTGATAATTTCTGCCAGCTTGAGTGCACTGGGCTCTAGTGTTTTGCCCGCAACGGTGAGCTTATCAGGCAAAAAATAGCCCTGAAACCACTGACAGCCCAGCGTTTTAACCAAGGTAAACTGCGCCTCGGTTTCCACCCTGGTTGCCAGCCAGGTCAAACCCTCCCGCTCGTACAGCGCCTTATGACGCTGTACGTCCTCTAAGGCGGTACGTGTCATATCGATACGGATAATATTCGCCAGCGCCAGCAGCTCTTCGCTTACGTCTCCGACCGGCGAATCGTCTACTACGAGGCCAAAACCCTGTGATTTGTAGTGACCGAGCGCAGCACGAAGGGCTGCGCTATCCTCAAACTGACCGGCAATAGCCAACATTACTTTACTGGCTGGTAACGGGGCCAATGACTGCCGGGCCAATACTAATGGCAAACTGACACTGAGCAGCAACCGGCAGTTGTAGCCGCTAAGACACTCTGCCAGCTGCTGACACTGCTGTTGTAACAACTCAGGCTCGGCAGCCTCTAACACCAGCGCTCCGGCCGTTCCGGCTTCATAAGTAGACAGCGCTATAGCGACGCGTCTTTTTACAGCGTCAAATAGGGGCTGAACCAACAAGTTGTCAGTTAAAGATGTTCTACAGTGTTCATGCGGAAAATGGCTAATCACTTTGACGACTTCAAATATCCAAACGCAGACACTATACAAAGCTCAGCATGCACTGTCCAAACAAAGCGTGTCGTGGTAACACATCACTCAACCACATCAGATAAATTTGATATAAAACATAGATTAATAGCTAAAGTTCGCTATGGTTATCTAAGTTAGCACTAAACCTGTCACCACTGTCTGTAACGAATGTCTATCGCGAGATAACTATGAAGAACATGATCCAAAACGCTACCAGCCTGCCAGCCATACCTAAAGTAATGCAAGAACTTATCGCGTCATTAAATAATCCGAACGTTAATATTAATCAACTCAGCCAGCTGATTAATAATGATCAAGCCCTTACCGCGAAAGTGTTGCGTATTGCCAATTCAGTTAAGTATGGTGGCCATCGTAAAGTTGGCTCAATAAAAGATGCAGTAGTGGTTATGGGAAGCGATGCCTTGCGAACACTCATACTCGCTATTGGCTTTACCAGCGCCATTAAAGCACCTGAAGGTTTTAACATTAAAGCATTCTGGCTTCGTTCTTTTAAAATGGCGAATCGCAGTAAATGGCTGGCCAAGTTACTTAAAACCGATGCCGAAGTTGCCTATACCTGTGGCTTACTGCATGCCATCGGTGAATATCTGATCCACGTTATCAAGCCAGAACAAGCCATTATTATTGATAACAAAGTGAATACAGGACAATCCCGCTCGCGGCTGGAGCAAAACATACTGGGCTTTGATTATACCCAGGCAGGCAGCGAACTGGCCGAGCACTGGCATTTCCCAACAGAGATAGTTCAGGCTATCCGCTGGCAGGAAGCACCGCTGGATGCGCCTGAATTATCAAAATATGCCGCTTGTGTGCACTTCGCACACTATATGACAGACCATCAGCAACACATTCAAAAGGAGAACTTCGACGACTTTCCGGTAAAACTGGCTCACGCTTTACACATTAAACTGTCTGATATGTTTATGGCGCTAAAAAATGCGCCTGATTTGGATGAAGGTATTGAAGAATATTTAAGCTAATCGATTTGGGCCTCTGCCAACCGCAGCAGGCCTGCATCGCTTTAAAGTAAGGTTTTAATTGCTGCCGAAAGGCCATCTAACGTCAAAGCAAACATGCGCTTTTGCATGATTTGCTCGATCATGCCAATAGAATAGTACTGCCCCCACCACTGCTGTGGCTGGGGGTTTAACCATACTGCCTTGGGGTACTGCATCAGTAAACGTTGCAGCCAAACCTTGCCCGGCACTTCATTAAAGTGCTCTACACTGCCGCCGGGATACTCTATTTCGTACGGGCCCATAGTGGCGTCACCGACAAAAATCAGCTTATAGTCACTGCCATAGGTATGAATAATGTCGTCGGTCTTAATCTGCTCGGTGTAGCGGCGTTTGTTATCGCGCCAAACGCCTTCATACACGCAGTTATGAAAGTAGAAAAACTCCAGGTGTTTAAACTCGCTTTTTACCGCCGCAAACAGTTTTTGGCACTGGTCGATATGCTCATCCATCGAGCCGCCAACATCAAAAAACACCAGCAATTTAATCGCATTGTGCCGCTCACGCATAAAACGTAAATCCAGCCAACCAGCTTGCTCAGAGGTAGCCTGAATAGTGCCGTGTAAATCCAGCTCAGTTTCAGCACCGCTGCGGGCAAATTTACGCAGCTGCTTTAGCGCCAGTTTAATGCTACGGTTGTTAAGTTCGCTATCGGTGTCTAAATCTTTAAACTCGCGTTTATCCCACACCTTTACCGCACGGCGTGCGCCACTGCCCTGCTGGCCAATACGCACACCTTCGGGGTTATAGCCATAAGCACCAAAGGGCGAGGTGCCGCCGGTGCCAATCCATTTATTGCCGCCGCTGTGCTTTTTTTGTTGCTCGGCCAGGCGCTCACGCAGTGTTTCCAAAAGCTTATCCAGCCCACCCAAGGCTTGCAGTTTAGCTTTTTCTTCGTCGCTAAGTTTACGCAGTACCTCGGGTATCAGCCACTCAGGCGGTATGCTGGCGGCGATATCCACCTGCGCCACACCTTCAAAATACTCAGCAAAAGCCCGGTCGAATTTATCGTACTGGGTTTCATCTTTTACCAGACAAAGGCGCGACAGCTGATAAAAGGCTTCAGTATCAGCAAAGATGACCTGATGTTTTAGCGCATCAAGTAAATCCAGCAGCTCGGTAATGCTGGTTTTTAAGCCGTATTTGCGCAGGGTAAAAAAGAAGTCAATTAGCATAAAACGTGCTCATATACCCGGGTGAGACTGGAAACTCGTTTTGATCAGCGCAGTTTGTTCCTCGCTGCGGCTCACAACACTTGCCCCGGCTCGTCACAGCAACTCGTTCGGGCTGGCGCCCTCGCTCAGACACTCTGTGCCGACCGGAACAAGATTCTGATCCTTCGCTGGCATCGTTGTCGCTGTAGCTCCCGAAGGATGTTGCAGAAAGCGCCGACATGCTCTATCGTCCTTGCCTTTTCGCCAAAAACGCCAATTTCTCAACCAAAGCAACATCCTGCTCGTTTTTAAGTAAGGCGCCAAACATCGGCATCAGGCCGCCTTTTTGCTGCTTGTCGGTTAACACTTCGGCCGGAATATCTTCGGCCAGCAATAATTTTAACCAGTCCAGCAGCTCTGACGTTGACGGCTTTTTCTTTAAACCCGGCAGCTCACGCAGCTCAAAAAACACCTCAAGTGCCGTGCTTAATAGCTGCTGCTGAATATGTGGGAAATGCACCGCCACGATAGCGCGCAAGGTTTCAGCGTCAGGAAAACGGATATAGTGGAAAAAGCAGCGGCGTAAAAACGCATCTGGCAGCTCTTTTTCGTTATTTGAGGTAATAATCACGATCGGCCGCTCAGTTGCGCTGACCTGCTCACCGGTTTCATGCACGTAAAACGCCATTCGGTCCAGCTCGTGCAGTAAATCATTGGGAAACTCAATGTCGGCTTTGTCTATTTCATCGATAAGCAGCACCGGGCGTTTGGCCGCGGTAAACGCCTGCCATAATTTACCCGGCCGGATGTAGTTGTTAATGTCCTGCACCTTGTCGCTACCCAGCTGACTGTCACGCAAGCGCGAGACCGCATCATACTCGTACAAGCCATGCTGCGCCTTGGTAGTTGATTTAATATGCCACTGAATCAGCTCAGTCTCTAAACTCTGCGCCAGCTCCTCAGCCAGCCGGGTTTTCCCGGTGCCCGGCTCGCCCTTTATCAAAAGCGGTTTTTCTAATGTCACAGCGGCATTCACCGCCAGCGCCAGTTCATCTGACACGATATAGTTGTCGGTACTTACAAAGGCCATTACTACCCTCTATGCTTAGTGTTAACGCCACACACCCTTGTGGTGAAACGTAATATCATATAGCCAAAAGCTACTTTAATTTTTAGCGCGCCAGCGTATTCTTATAACCAATTTATCGTAAACGGAGTTTTTTTATGGCAAACGTCTATGCAGACAACTCATTGTCTATCGGCCGCACCCCGCTGGTCAAATTAAACCGGACTATTGAAGGCGGTGCCAATGTGTACGCCAAAATTGAAGCCCGTAATCCAAGCTTTAGCGTAAAATGCCGTTTAGGCGCTGCCCTGATTTGGGACGCCGAGAAAAAAGGCCTGCTAACTAAAGATGTAGAGCTGGTTGAGCCGACCTCTGGCAACACCGGTATTGCACTGGCCTTTGTTGCTGCAAGCCGTGGTTACAAATTAACGTTAACCATGCCAGCCACCATGAGCCTGGAGCGACGTAAGCTGTTAAAAGCGCTAGGCGCGAATCTGGTGCTGACCGAAGGGCCGAAAGGCATGAAGGGCGCCATTGAAAAGGCTAAAGAAATTCAGGCATCAAACCCGTCGAAGTACCTTATTTTAGGCCAGTTTGAAAACCCGGCTAACCCGCAAATTCACTTTGATACCACAGGCCCGGAAATTTTTAATGACTTAGACGGCAAGGTGGATATTTTCGTGGCGGGTGTTGGCACCGGCGGCACCATTACCGGCGTTAGCCGCTATTTAAAGCAGGAGAAAAAACTGCCACTGACAACTGTCGCGGTAGAGCCGGCAGAATCACCGGTCATTACCCAGGCCAAAGCCGGTGAAGAGTTAAAACCAGGCCCGCACAAAATCCAGGGCATTGGTGCTGGTTTTATTCCGGGTAACCTGGATCTTGAGCTGGTAGACAGCGTTGAGCGGATCACCAGTGACGAAGCCATCGCCGGCGCACACCGTTTAATGCGTGAAGAAGGCATTCTGGCCGGTATTTCGTCAGGTGCAGCCTTAGTGGCCGCGCAGCGGCTGGCAGCAAAGCCAGAAAACGCCGGTAAAAACATCGTAGTGATACTGGCCAGTGCAGCAGAGCGCTATTTAACCAGCCCGCTGTTTGCTGATGTATTCACTGAGCAAGAGTTACAAGCTTAATCAGTAACTTACACTGTTCAAAGGGCAGCTCGGGCTGCCCTTTTTGTTTTCACGGTATCTGCCAACTGCCGGTAAGCACCCATGCTTTACAGCAGTCGAAAAACGCGCCACACTGTACCGGTATTTCTAACCGGAACTTTGTTATGACATTACGCTGGCTGTTGCCGTTATTGCTATTGTTGACTGCCTGTACTGAAGACACACCTAAAGTAAACGCGCAGTGGGGCACACCGGAATATATCGCGACACAGTTTTTTCATGCCCTGTACAACGAGAAAGATCTGGAGCAGGCTAAAGCGCTCAGCACCGCTGAATATGCGGCGCTAATGGACTCGTATGGCACTGTGCGCCAGGTTGGCCGCACCCTGATGAACATGTCGTTTGATTCGGTGGATATCAGAGTAAATCGCAGTGGCGGTAATTTACGCGAACAGTACGAAGATGTTGCTGCCATCGATATCCTGCTTACCGGACCACACGACGGTAAGCAGGTTGACGAACTGCGCACCGTTGAGTTGGTGCGCTCGGGCAACCGCTGGGTAGTAAAAACCGTACAGGTAGATAAATTTAGCAGCAGCGCCCGCTAACGCTTAAAAAACGCGGCTATCCTGGCCTGAGACTCACTGCTATGCAACAAGCGCTGAAACTGCACCAGCTCAGCCGCAATAGTTTCAGTGGTATGGGTTATCTGTGCCCGCTTCAGTAATGCTTTACTGCTTTGCACGGCGTCAGCAGGCAAGGCGGCTAATTGCTCAGCCTTCTGCCGCGCAAGCGGCATCAACTGTGCCGGGCTTACCACCTGATTTACCATGCCCATCGACAACGCCGCAACGGCATCAAAGGCCTCACCCAGGAGCAAGTATTGTGCAGCGCGCTGATAACCAGCAACATTCGGCAACAGCACGCTGGATGCTGCCTCCGGGCACAGCCCCAGCTGCGTAAACGGCAACTGAAAACGGGCATTGTCTGCTGCATACACTAAATCGCAGTGCAGCAATGCGGTGGTGCCGATGCCAATAGCCAAACCCGCCACGGCAGCTACCAGTGGCTTATTAAACTGTGCCAACTTATACAAAAACTGTACTGTAGGGTGTTGCTCGTTAAGCTCCCCGGCGCCGAGAAAATCCTGTAAATCATTACCGGCGCTGAAACAACTGTCGGTACCGGTAAGCAACACTACCCTGATCTCGTCCTCTTGCTGTGCCTGCTCCAGCGCCTGAGTCAACTCACGGTACATCTGCTGGCTTAGCGCATTCTTTTTTTCCGGCCGGTTAATGCTGATTTGCATCACACCCTGTGCGATGTCTGTCGATATATGCGATGTCATAGCGCTTTACTGTAATCCTGTTATTGGCCGGCGACGCTGCCTTCACGGCGCGGATCGGCACCACCTTGCAGACCTGAGGGCGTTATCATAATGGCATGCAGACCACTGTTCAAATCCTGCAGCTGTACTTTGTAGCCCATATCTTCCAGTATCGCCTGCTGCTTTGCCAGAGCAGTGCCTTTTTCCAGCGCCAGGTAATCGTTACGGTGGGTTAGCCGCGGCAAATTCAACGCTTGTTGTACATCTAACTGCCAATCCAGCACGGCGACAATACTTTGCGCCACATAATTGATAATACGGCTACCGCCGGGTGAACCTATTACCAGCAGCAGTTTGCCGTCTTTGTCAAACACCATCATGGGTGCCATGGACGAGCGCGGCCTTTTACCGCCTTCAACCCGGTTAGCCACCAGGTGGCCATTGTGCGCCGGGCTTAAGCTAAAGTCGGTCAGTTGGTTATTTAAAATAAAGCCGCCGACCATCAGGCCAGAGCCAAATACATTCTCAATGCTGGTGGTCATACTCACCGCATTGCCATCACTGTCGACAATAGAGAAATGGCTGGTGTTGCTAAACTCAGGTGAAATAGCGCTCTGCAGTGGCGGAGCGCCTGCTGGCAAGCCAGCCTCTGCAGTTGCACTGTCTTTGCTGACATTAATAAGCGCAGCACGGCTGGCTAAATAATCACTGGCCAGCATCCCCTCAACCGGTACCGGCACAAAGGCCGGATCAGCCAGATAACGCTCACGATCGGCAAACGCCAGTTTGGCAGCCTGCGCCAGCAAGTGCGTGGCCTGCACACTGTCTGGCGCCACTTTGCTTAAGTCAAACTGGGCCAGAATACCCAGAATTTGCAGCACCGCTACCCCACCAGAGCTGGGCGGCGCCATACCACACACTTTATACAGCCGGTAAGGTATGCATATAGGTTCACGTGCTATCGCCTGGTAACCGGCTAAATCATCTACACTGAGTTTGCCCGGGTTTACCGGCGCCGTTTGTACCCGCTCGCTAATGGCTTTTGCCAGCTCGCCCTGATAAAACGCTGCAGGGCCCTTGGCGGCAATGGCTTTAAGGGTGGCGGCGTAGGCCGGGTTTTTCAGCAGGCTGCCCTCTGCTACCGGCTTACCCTGTGGAAAAAAATAGGCTTTGCTGTCATAAAACTCAGAAATACCTTTATTCCAGCCCATCGCCAATTGGCGCGCCGTGCGGCTGGACACCGTAAAGCCCCGCTCTGCCGCGGTAATGGTATCGGTAAATAAATCCGCCCAGGGCAACTTACCGTGCTGCTGATGGGCGTCGTACAGCATAGCAATTACGCCTGGCACGCCCACCGACTTACCGCCAACATAGGCATCGCGCCAGGACATCGTCACACCGTCAGGCTGAAATAACGCCGGCGTTGCCGCTTTAGGTGCGGTTTCGCGGCCATCAAAACTACTGAGCTTTTGCTGTTTGGCTTGCCAGTGCAGCATAAAAGCCCCACCGCCAATCCCCGAGCTTTGCGGCTCGACCAGGCCCAACATCAGTTGCACTGCAATGGCTGCGTCTACCGCACTACCGCCTTTAGCCAATACTGCGCGCCCTGCTTCGGTGGCCATTGGGTGTGCTGCCGACACCATATAGTGTTTTGCACTAACCAGTTGCTGCTGATACCTGCCGGTAGCCGCCTCCGGCTCACGGGTTTCCTGCTGCGCCAGCAGCGGAAAAACAAACAGACTACTGATAACAGCAGCCACTGACCAACGAGCTAGACATACAACAGACATACGATTTTGTTCCGACAACAGCAGATAGCTACACCCTACCCAGTTAAACCGGCAAATTCAATATTTGCCGCTGCAGCTAGCCGCCGGTCATTAACCTTCCACCGCCCCAGCTCTTTTGCAACACCATTACCACAGCACTAATTATGCTTGACGTTAAGCTGAAGATGGCTTTGTATAGCGGCAATTTTGATTTATTTGGATATTGCAGTGCCGTTTTCTTTAGCGCCTAACACCAAAGTTTATGCTGCTTTAGCTATCTGTATGCTATTGCTGGCGCTTATACCAGACAACTGGCAGCTGGTGTTACAGTATCAGCGCAGCGCCCTTGAGCAGGGCCAGCTGTGGCGCACCATCAGCGGCCATTTGCTGCATGCTAATCACTGGCATTTGCTGCTCAATCTGGCCGGCTTACTACTGGTCTTGTTACTGCATGGCCGCTACTTCTTAGCGCGCCAGCTGCTGGCCCAGTGGCTAGTCTATGCCCTGGCCATCAGCGCCTTGCTGTATCTTTTTTCTACCAACATTTACAGTTATGTCGGTTTATCCGGTGTGCTGCATGCCATGTTAACGCTGGGGGCAATAAAAGATGTGCAGCAGCGCGATCACAGCGGCTATTTGCTGCTGGCGGGTCTTTTAGCCAAAGTCGCTTATGAGCAGTGGCAAGGCCCGGATGCCGAGCTTGCCAGTCTGATAGGCGCCGATGTGGCGATAGATGCGCACTTATATGGTGTGATATCCGGCGTGTTAGTGGCCATTCTGCTTTATATCAAAAATCGGGCTCAGCGCTAAAATTCAGCGTACCGCCCGACAGCGGGTGCTCAAAGCGAATATTGGCAGCATGCAGTAATAAACGCGGGCTTTTGCCAGCAATATCGGCCTTAGCGTATAAGCTATCGCCTACTATGGCGTGGCCCAGCGCCTGCATATGTAACCTTAGCTGATGTGAGCGCCCTGTCACCGGCTCTAACTGTACCCGGCTTTGCTTTGTCGCACTGTCATACTGCAACACCTTATAACGCGTCAGCGCCGGCTTGCCCGTTTGCCGGCACACTTTATACAAAGGCCGGTTATCTTGATCTGCCGCCAGCGGCAAATCAATTTCCCCTGCGGCTGGCGACAACTGTCCATCGACCAGCGCGATATAGTGTTTGTGTACGGTGCGCGCCTGAAACTGCTTGCTGATATCGGATAACACCCTTTTGGTCAGCGGTAACACGACCAAACCTGAGGTGTCATAATCCAGCCGGTGCACTACCTGGGCACCTGGGAATTCACGCTGTACCCGGGTTATCAGACAGTCCTGATTTTGCGGGTGGCGCCCCGGTACGGTTAACAACCTGGCCGGTTTGTTCACTACCAACAATACATCATCGGCATACACCACCTGGTATGGCTCAGTGGTAGCCGGTAATACCGTCAGGTCGTTAAGGTTCGCTGTCATGCTGCACTCCGCTGTTAAATCGGCCGTTATTATGCCGTAAAAGCGCTTCGTCCGCGGCATAAATTCGGCTAAGCTAAACGCATTTTCACGCCGGGCCTGTGTATGAATTCTGAGTTTAACTATCATCCGCCAACCGAGCCCTGGCTCGATATTCTGTATCAGGACAAAGATCTTATTGTGCTGAATAAACCCAGCGGGTTACTGACCAACCCCGGACGCGGCGCGCATTTAGCCGACAGCCTGTTAAGCCGGGTACAGCAGCAATTTCCGCTGGCGCAGTTGGTACACCGGTTGGATCTGGCGACCTCTGGCGTGGTGGTGATGGCACTTCGCCGTAAAGCCGAAGCCGCGCTGAAGCAGCAATTTGCTGACCGTTTGGTGAAAAAACGCTATCTGGCGCTGGTGTGGGGTCAAGTTACCCCGACAGAAGGCGTTATTGAGCTGTCGCTGATGGCCGACAGCGCTAAACCACCAAAGCAAAAAGTTTGTTATGAAAACGGAAAACCGGCGACTACCCACTACCGGGTACTGCAACAACTTGCAGACCGCGCCCTGGTCGAGCTTAAGCCCGTTACCGGCCGCTCGCATCAGCTGCGTGTGCATATGCTGCATTTGGGCCACCCTATTTTAGGCGATGCCTTTTATGCCCATTCTGAGGCGCTAAAGGCCGCACCCAGACTGATGCTGCATGCCGCCACACTGCAGGTGTTACAGCCTTTTCATGGCACACCGCTGACCTTTACTGCCGATACCGATTTTGTTACCGCCGCCGGCCAGTTAACCCAGCAATAAAAAAACGCCTCAGCTGAGGCGTTTTTATCTGTTACAGGTTTTGCTCAAACAACTTATAGATACGGCGATACTCATCCAGCCAGCTGCTGGGCTGACGGAAACCATGCGGCTCTACCGGATAAATGGCCGTTTCAAAATTGATATTTTCCTGCTCAATTAAGCGCTGCACCAAACGCACCACATCCTGGAAAAACACGTTATCGTCTACCATAGGCGCATTAATCAGCAGCGGCTTTTTCAGGCCCTGGGTAAAGTAAATCGGCGAGCTACGCTGATAAGCAATAGGGTCAATCGCCGGTGTATTTAAAATATTAGAGGTGTACGGGTGGTTGTAGTAGGCCCAGTCACTCACCGGACGCAGTGCCGCACCGGCCTGGAATAAATCCGGCTGGGTGAACAGCGCCATAAAGGTCATAAAACCACCGTAAGAGCCACCGTAAGTACCAATACGGTTACGATCGACATTGGCATTTTCCACCAGCCAGTTGACGCCATCGGCGAGATCTTCAATTTCTGGTGTACCCATACGGCGGTAAATGGCAGTACGCCAGTCGCGGCCATAACCTTTTGATGCCCGGTAATCCATATCCATTACCACGTAACCTTGCTGGGTTAACAGGTTATGGAAGAAAAACTCACGGAAATAACCCGACCAGCCCAGGTCGCTGTTTTGCAGATAGCCAGCGCCATGGTTAAAAATAACCGCCCGGCGCTTCTCGCCCTGCTGGTAATTCTCCGGGTAATACACCTTGGCAAACACCGGCTGCTCACCGTGACTGGAGGGCACAGCCACAATTTGCGGCGCTTTAAACGGCATTTGTCTAAACTGTGCTGACACGGTATTCGTCAGCCGCGTGACAGCGGCGCCGGGTTTAGCTTCAGCCACATAGAGTTCGTTGGGTAACAGATTGGTGGAGAAATTCAGCAGCAGCTTTTGTTCATCCGGCGACAAGGTAAAGCTGGTACTACCGCCCAGTTTCGTCAGCTGCTCTACGTCAGCGCTGGCAAGTGCCACACGGTAAATTTCGTAATTGCCGGGGTGGCTTTGGTTAGCCTGAAAATAAATGTAGCTATCATCTTGTGTCAGTACCGGGTTTGCCACTTCAAAAGTGCCGCTGGTCAGTTTTTTCGCCTTGCCTTTTAGCGGTTTAACATACAAGTGGGCGTAGCCGGTTTCTTCTGATAAGTAATACAGCGTTTCACTGTTGTTTAACCAACCAAAATCATTAAAGGCATAGTTAACCCAGGCTTTATCGTGCAGCCGGTGCTGCGGCACCAGCTTTTTAGCGACAAAATCCAGCGTCGCTATCCAGCGGTCTTTGTTATCCAGCGCTTTTAACATCAGTGCTACCTGCTGGCCATTGCTGTGCCAGCGTATCGCGCTTTGGCTCCAGTACCAGTCGGTCATTAAGCCAATATCGCGGATCACCTTTTCGCTTTTGTATTTCTCACCTCGGGCTTTGGCGTTTTCCGCTTTTACCTCAGCCAATACATCTTCGTTATACCCTGGCAGGCTGCTGTAGCTTAGCTCACTGCTGCTGCCGTCCTGCAGGTTTAACAGCAGCAAACGCTGTGGCGCTGGCACTACGTCATTAACGCGGCCCCGCACCGGCTGTGCAGCGATGTCGCCATTGGCGGTAATGTAGTTGGGCATAATGTCGTTTTCGTTACGCTTGCTGGCTTTACGTACCGACACCAGCAGGTAATCAGCCTTGGGTGACAAACTGGCGCCTACAACCTGCATGCCTTTACCCAGGTAAAAAGCGCCCGGCGCCAGGCTGTTATTCTGTTGTTTTAATTGCTGTTTGGCCTGATAACGCTGCTCGGCAGCCTGCTGCTCTTTAGCAATGAAGGCAATCAGCTTATGTTGCTCCTGCGCCAGATAACCAGCAGGGGCAGCGGGCGCTTTCGGGCTGTCTTCGATTTTCAGGCTGACCAGCTCAGTGCGCTGCCCGCTTAGCAGATCATGGGCGTAATAACTCCAGCCTTCGCGGTATGCCAGACGGCCATCGAGCAGAAACTGCAGGTCACTTTGTACTGCATTATCGCGGGTTAACTGAGTTATTGCGCCGTTTGGCAGCAAACGCACAAACACATCACCTTCAAACAGCCAGGCTTGCAGGCTGCGATCACGGTTATAAACAGCAGTCTCACTGCCCAGCGTATGCAGCTGTGCTAACGGCACCAGATCGCCATTACCCTGTGCATTCAGTGGCCGGGCATACCAGTCTCGTAGCTCACTGCCCTCACGCTTTTGCTGATAAAACACCTGGCTGCTATCTGCGCTCCAGTAAGCGGCTTCGGGCTGACGGCCTATCCAATCCGGATCGGCCATAATTTGCTCCATCGTCAGTACCAGGCTGGTGTCAGCGGTATGTACTGCCGGCACACTCACAGCTGTGGTCTGATAGCTTAAGGGTTCGGCTTTTTTCGCCGCCAGCGGGCTGCTTAACAAGGCGCTGCACAGCGTAAGCGCCAGTAAAGTAGAGTGATGTTGTGTCATAAACCTGTTCTTATCATGATAAAAGACGCCCTGTTATACAAAGAGCGCCCGCTTTGTGCAACCGCCATAGCGGCGAATGCGGCTGAACGCGGACATGATAAGATTAAGCGAAAAAAAACCGGCCCACTCCGGGCCGGCAGAAAACAGCGTGAATATCAGATATTCGAACAGCTGTGGAGAAGTAAGTGTTAACGCTAGGCCGCAATTTTAGCGCTTAGTTCAGCTAAACGCGCCTTGGCTGCGCTCAGCGCCGTTTCTTGTGCGTCCGGTCCCATATTCAGGCCCTCGGCATAGATAAAATGCACATCTTTTAAGCCGACAAAGTTTAAAAAGGTGTGTAAAAATGGCGTTTGGCTATCCAGCGCCGTGCCCTGATAAACGCCACCACGGGTAGCGAATACCACCACAGGCTTATCTTCCAGCAAGCCCACCGGGCCTTGTTCAGTGTATTTGAAGGTAACACCAGCGCGGGCCACCCGGTCGAGCAGCGCTTTTAATTGTGATGGCACGCCAAAGTTGTACATCGGCGCTCCCAATAAAATCACATCAGCCGCTTTAATGCGTTCGATTAAGCTGTCAGAAATCGCTGCCAGCTGTTGCTGTTCGCTGCTACGCTGCTCGCTTGGCGTCATCCAGGCAGCTATTTCTGCCATCTCCAAATGTCCAACCGGATCCGTGTTTAAATCCAGCGTGTCCAGCTTAAAGCTGCCCTCTGGCAGCTGCGCTAGAAATTGCTGCGCCAACTGAACTGATTGGCCTTTATCACCGTTAATAGAGCTGTTAATCAGTAAGATATTTTTCATAGTGCATCTCCGGTTAGGTATGGCGGCATGATACAACAATTAAATAGGACAAAAAGCAGAATAAAACGCACATACCTTTCTATTTTTTAAACACAAAAAAACCAAACCAGCAGCTTGAACCGGGCGTAAAACGGCTAAAGCAATTAAAACGTCGGTAAGCGACCTAACCGGGAACAGCAAAGATGTTGAAGTCAGTCAGCGTACCAAGGCATGATAGGGTCCCCCAAGCCATTACGGACACCAACGATCCTATGTCAGGGCAAGAAAATGCCACTCCTAGCCAGTGGGAAGATGCACTTACTTTTGTTGCGCTACAGCGCGATAAAACGGCTTACGCCGAATTGTTTAGTTATTTCGCGCCCAGGCTAAAAGCCTTCGGTATGAAGATGTTTGGCAACGAACAACAAGCGTTGGAGATGGTGCAAGACACTATGCTCAATGTGTGGAAGAAAGCCGCCCTGTTCGATGCGTCCCGCGGTTGTGCATCTACCTGGATCTTTACCATAGCGCGCAATGTACGTTTTGACATGTTACGTAAAAAGCAGAGCCGCAAAGACGATATCAGCGCGGACGATTTATGGTTAAACGGCGAGTACCCGGAGCCACAGGCCGATGATGACGCGGCGCAGTGGGATAACCAACTACTTAGTGAAAAATTAGCGCCGCACTTTGCGCAATTACCACCTGCCCAGCGGGAGGTGATGGAAAAAGTGTATTTACAGGAAAAATCACATCAGGAAGTATCAGACGAGCTAGGTATTCCGCTTGGTACGGTAAAGTCGCGGATCCGCTTAGCGCTGGACAGATTAAGAGAGGCATTAGATGGCGCACGCAATTAAGTTTCATCCCGGCATGGTGTTGCTGGAACAATACGCCGAAGGTACCTTAAGTGCCGATGTTGCACTGGCGGTTGCTGCGCATATTGATTTGTGCCCACACTGTCAGCGGTTAACCCAGGATATCACCACAGATTTAGCTGGCCAGCTGGCACAGCAAAGCGTAAAAAAAGACACTGACGATTGGAGCCAGATGCTAGCCGGCATTATGGCGCAGCCTGCACTGGCCAAAGCGGAATTACAGCAAGAGCAAAGCGACGCACAACGCGCCGCTTATGAGCCAATTGTGGTCAATCAGCGGGAGTTTGTAGTGCCACGTGCGCTGCAACGACTAGCGAGCAACCATGGTAAATGGTTAACGCTGGGCGGTATTGCCACGGCGAAGTTGCCGGCGGGTGGTGAGCATCATGTTTCGCTGTTGTATATCGACAAAGACACTGAAGTACCGCAGCACACCCACTTAGGCCTTGAAATGACGCTGGTGTTATCAGGCAAAATTGCCGACGAAAACGGCGAATATTGCGCCGGTGATTTACTGATTAATTCACCGGATGATACGCATACACCGCGCACGCTGGCGAACGAAGATTGCCTGTGTTTATCGGTATTAAGCGCACCACTGCAGTTTAAAAAGGGCTTAACGCGGTTGTTAAACCCGCTGCAGCAGTTTTTCTACTAACAGTTTCTCTCTAAGCTGGCAGGAAGTACCTGACGCCGCATGCGACAATTCGCTGCGGCGATTTTTTTTGCATCTATTACCGCTGGTTATTGTAACAGCGCCATGCCACCTTTAAGGTTGTACACGTTATTAAAGCCAAACCGCCCCAGCACTTTGCACGCCACCAGGCTGCGATTGCCCGAGCGGCACACCAATAACAGCGGCTGCTCTGGCGTTAGACGGCCGCTTATCAGCGCGTCGGCCAGCTTAGACAGCGGAATTTCCAGTGCCGGGTAAGGCCGGGGCAAATAGCCACTTAGCGCGCCAGCACTTTGCTCATGCGGCTCGCGCACATCGACCAGCACCAGCTCTGGTTGCTGCTGCATAAACGCATGTAACTGCTCTGGTGCAATGACATCCGTCGCATCAGAGAAGCTGACTTCAACCAAGCCACACAGATGCTGGCTGCGCTGTTGTAAGCTCAGCGCCTGTTGTTGCAGTTGTTGTTGCCAGTCACTGCGGCGTTTATCTAACAGATCCTGCAGCAACGGCTGCTCAGCAATCGCCAGGTTAAAGCAGGTAAAAAAGCGCTGCGCATAGTCATGGCTTGATAGCAGCAAGGTGTCAGGCGCCACATTAGCGGCTAACAACCGGATGCTGTCGGCCAGTGCACTGATGTCACCACCGGGTAAATCGGTACGGCCTACGCCGCCTGGCAGCATAACATCCCCACAAAACACAGCGGCCAGTTGCTTATTCAATGTCAGCAATAGGCTTACAGCTTCAGGTGTATGGCCCGGCGTGGGCAGGCGGCTTAAGCTAAACCGGCCAAATTCCAGTGTGCTGCAGCCCTGTGGCCAGCCCAAAACATCACAAGCGACAGCAGAGCAAGGCTCGCCCAACAAGGTCAGTAGCTCCTGACGGGCAGATTGATGGTCACGGTGTACATGCGTATCCAAAATCGCTGCAACGCTAAGCCCCTGCCCCTGAATAATATTGGCAATACGCAGCGCCAGCGGTAGTACAGGATCTATCACCACGGCGCGGCGTGTGTCCGGGCAAATCAGTAAATAACTGCATAAAGCGTCATGTTTTAATTGCACCAAGCCGTGTGCATGCAGCTCCAGCGTTGGGGTGGCATCGGTTAACACCAGGCAGTGTTTACATACCACTTCACTCAGATGTGTAATCGCAGCGCAGGCGCGGTCACATTCTGCCTGCGTCATCGCCGGGCCAAATGACAAACGAATGGCCCCCTGTGAGCGCCAGCTTTCCAGCCCCATGGCATCGAGCACAAAGCTACTGGGTACTTTGGAGCTACAAGCAGAGCCTGAGCTAACCCGGATACCGGCAGCATCAAACAAATCCATAATGTCTTTGCTGTAAAAGCCCGGCACGGAAAAATTAATGGTGGTCGGCACCACATAAGGTGCATCACTGTTTAGCACCAGCGCCGGAAATACCTGCTTTAACGCCTTAATTAGCTGAGCCCGGTACTGCCACAGCACAGGTTCGGCGACAAAAGCAGAGCCACTTTTTTTGGCCAGCTCAGCAAACACTGCATGCAGTGCGGCGATACCCGGCAGGTTCTCGGTGCCTGAGCGCAGGCCACTTTCCTGGCCGCCACCGGCAATAAATGGCTGATAAGGTGCGCCTTTGCGCACATATAAAAAGCCGATGCCTTTGGGCGCATAGAGTTTATGCCCACTAAAAGGCGCATAGTCGATACTGGTTTGCGCGATATTCAGCGCCATTTTACCCAGCGCCTGTACACAATCTACCAGCCAGTACACGTCTGGGTTGACCGTCCGGATAAGCTGCTCCAGTGCGGCTAAATCTTGTTTTACCCCGGTTTCATTATTAGCGGCCATGGTGCAAATTATGGCAGCGGCCGGCAAATGCTGGCGCATAAAGGCCTGGTCTAACAGGCCATCGCGGTTAACCGGGATCGCCATCACACTGGCATTTAGGCCCAATACCTTGTTCCAGTGCTTTAAACTCTCCGGCACCGCTTTATGCTCGGTCGCGCCGTAAAGCAGCAAGGTGTTAGGCCCGGTCAGGCCACGCTCGCGGGCCGCTAATAACGCCGACACTACAGCCGCCTGAATGCCCTCAGTGGCACCAGAGGTAAACAAAATATCGCCACTGCTAGCGCCAATTAGCTGACGGGCTAATGCACGGGTGCTTTCCAGCTCCGCTTTGGCTTTAATACCTGCGGCGTGGCTGCTACTGGGGTTACCAAAGCCATATTGCATCACATGCATTGCCGCCTGTGCTGCCTGTGGTAACACCGGCGTGGTGGCATTGTTATCCAGATAAATTTCCTGTTTCGCGCTTCGCATGGCTCACCCGGTTATAACCAAAAGATATATATTATTCCGGCTAATGATAACGACTAACGGATCCTGTCTCAAGCACCCTCTGATACAGAAAAAAACAAACCGCCCGAAGGCGGTTTGTGTTGGTGTTATTCAACCAGATCTTTAGGGATCTGCGGCCGTAACTCCGACCAGACCAAACCACTTTCTTTACCGTATTTACGCACGGCAAACACCACTTCATCAAATTTACCGTTTTCAGCGTATAGCTTTATCTGATGATAGTACTTACGTGCCAATTCGCGTGCTTTGGGGTGTGAAAAATAAAAGCGGGCAATTTTGTTATACAGGCCACGGAAGCCATTTAAAATCAGCACATAGATACGGTTAGACGAATGCAGTGCCAGTTCATGGTTCAGGTTATAGTCAAACTCAGCAAAGGCTTCGGCGGTATCGTCCAGTGCTTCAGCACCGGCAAAAATATCCACTACCTGCGCAGCGTGGTTTTTAATAGCGCCACGAATATAAATGGCACTGATGTTTGTGCGGGCCGATAACAGCTCATCAACCAGCTCCGGCATACGCTCTTCATCCAGCCGTGCCAGGGTTTCCAGAATATTTAAACCGGACGTCTCCCAAAAGTTGTTCACTTTAGTTGGCTTGCCGTGCTGTATGGTCAGCCAGCCATCACGCGCTAAACGCTGTAATACTTCGCGCAAAGTGGTACGGGTTACCCCAATCAGCTCAGATAACTCGCGCTCTGCCGGCAGAATACTGCCTGGCGCAAATTTTCCGTTCCAGATCGAGTCAACAATGTACTCTTCAGCAAACCCGGCCGGGCTTTGCGCTTTAATCAGATTAGTCATGCGGATCTGTCCGTCTTCTTGTTTACAAAATTGCACTGATTGTACCAGAGCGCCAACAGTTAACAAGTCACCGCCCCAAAATAGCCCAGTGATTGTACATTCAGGCTAAATGCCGTAGATTAGCCCAGGCAGTAGAAAAATCCCGTGTAGAAGGATAAAAAATGCTTCAAAAAATCAAAAGGTTATCTATGCAGCACTGGGGCTGGGGCCTGGTGGTGTTATCCAGTACCGCCTTGCTGGCATTGGCGCTGTATTTTCAATATGGCCTGAATATGCAGCCCTGTATCAAGTGTATTTATGTGCGCGCAGCGTTTACCGGTATCTTAGTGGCTGGGGTTATTGGCCTGCTCTCACCAAAAACGGCTCTGCTCAGGTTCGTTGCGCTCGTAGGCATGTTTGCCAGTGGCGTATTTGGCATAATGCAGGCCTATGAATTACTTGAAATTGAACAGCTACTGGCTGAAGGCGGCTTTTTTAGCTGCGCACTGTTTGCCGAGTTTCCAAGTTGGCTGGCGCTGGATAAATGGTTACCGGCGGTATTTGAACCTACCGGCAGCTGTGGCGATACCAGCTGGCAGTTTATGGGCCAAAGTATGGCGTTTTGGAGTGCCTTTGCGCTGTGGGGCTATACCGCAACAGCGGCCGTATTGCTACTGGCGCAGCTGGCGCGCATTAGTAATAACCCCTATCGTGGTTAAAAGGCGTGGTTAGAAGCTGCGGTTAAACCCCATAGTTAAGCTGTTCACATAAAAAACACCGGTTAAAAACCGGTGTTTTTCGTTTAAGCTCAGGTTTATAACCGTGTTACTGGTTTAAAAACGGGTAATCGGTATAGCCCTCTGCGCCATTACCATAAAACTGCTCTGGCTTAGCCTCATTTAATGGCGCATTGTGCTTAAAGCGTGCTACCAGATCCGGGTTAGCAATATAGGGCACACCAAAGGCTACCGCGTCTGCCACACCCTCTGCCAGCGCCTTGGTCGCAGACTGCTGACTAAACTGTTCATTGGCAATATACACACCGCCAAACAGGCGTTTTAATTGCGGCCCTAAGCTGTCATCAGCTTGTGCTTCGCGGGCACAAATAAAGGCAATGCCGCGTTTACCCAGCTCGGTGGCAACATAGCCAAAGGTATCAGCACGTTGCGAGTCGCCAACATCGTGCGCATCGGCGCGTGGTGCTAAATGCATGCCTACCCGGCCGGCGCCCCATACCGAGATCACGGCATCGGTCACTTCGAGCAGTAAACGGGCACGGTATTCAATGCTGCCGCCGTAGTTATCGGTGCGCTTATTGCTGCTGTCTTGCAGGAATTGGTCAAGCAAATAACCGTTAGCACCGTGAATTTCCACACCGTCAAAACCGGCCAGTTTGGCATTCTCTGCACCCTTACGATACGCCTCGACAATACCGGCTATTTCTTCAGTTTCCAGCGCACGCGGGGTAACAAAGGGCTTTTTCGGTCGCATTAAGCTAACATGGCCTGCAGGTGCAATAGCGCTTGGCGCCACCGGCAGCTCGCCGTTTAAATAAAAGGGATCTGACACCCGGCCAACATGCCACAGTTGCAGCATAATTTTGCCACCTGCCTGATGCACCGCATCAGTGATGTTACGCCAGCCAGCAACCTGCTCGTCTGACCAAATACCTGGTGTGTCAGGGTAACCGACGCCCATCGGTGTAACTGAAGTGGCTTCCGTTAAAATAAGGCCGGCACTGGCGCGCTGCACGTAGTATTCGCGCATTAAATCGTTCGGCACCCTGCCCTCGCTGGCGCGGCAACGGGTTAGTGGCGCCATAATAATACGGTTAGCAAGTTGAATATCGCCTACCTGAATAGGATCGAATAACGTTGGCATAGTGAGTCCTGTGGTTAACATTAACTTTTACTGCACAGCAGCATGGTGGTGATCGCAGCTCAGGCTGCGGCTGAAACCTATATATGTACCAAGCAGTACAATAACAAGTGCCGGCAAAAAATAATTGCGCTTAAGGGCAAAAGCTGGCCTGATTACGCCAAGTTCCCGTGGTGTTACCTTTTATGCAGCGCTATCAGTTAGATAAAATCAGCGATGATGACTGGCTTACGGCCACAGAGACAGAGCAGATCATCGCGTTAATTGCCGCCAGCTTTAACGGCGTCGACATCCGTGACTATTTCAACCGTTACTTTACCAACCCACAGCATTACCAGCGCCGGGTGCGACTGTTTTATCAAGACGATATTTTGCTGGGCTACTGTTTACTGACCTTTCGTAAAGTGGCCAACAACAGCATCATAATGGGCGCCTCAGCGGCGTTCACGCCGGGTTATCGCGGCAACAACAGCACCTTTGGCTTTTCGTTTTTCGCCGCCGTTAGCACCTGGCTGCGCCACCCGACGCATAAGGTGTATTACCTGGATACCATGCTAAGCCCGGCCATGTACCGGGCAATCGGCAAAAAAGTCGCCTTTATCTACCCCACCCCCGGCATGAACACAGCCGACATTAACCGCTACCACGCCCTGGTACCCGATGCCGAACCCAGTACCTGGCACGGGCTTAACTGCCTAAAAACCGTCGGCCGCGCCACCAATTACAGCAAAGACGACATAGCGCGGTTAAAAGCCAGTAACAAAGCCGAAATAGCCTTTTACTGCCAGCTAAACCCGAACTTCGATAACGGCACAGCGCTAATGGTGTTAATACCGGTAAACCTAAAACAGCTGCTGTATACCGGCGTTAAGTGGTTAAAGGGCTTGGTTAAGCGCTAAGGTATAACGCTACTTTTATAAAGTGTGAGTTGGGATATCAGGCAGTTCAGGTCAACTATCCTGTTAACATTGCATACTATAAATTTGCTGTTTTTATTTACATGCTATAAATTCGGTAAGTAGCAACACGAAGTAACCATATATAACACACGGGTTTTAAATATAATGCACGCTCCTTTGCCCGGAAGTTGAAAGTATAGTTTGGGAGTTTGTTTTACTTTACATGGACATGCTAACGACATTTTCGTCTATAGGTACTGAGATAACGAGCATGCGCAATAATAAAATGTTAAGTATCCTATCAATTAAATTATCGAGTATTAAATAAATGGAAAATCAAGAGTACGCTGGTTTCTGGGTTCGTTTCGGGGCTGTGCTAATCGATCTGATCGTTATAGCAATCGTCTTCTGGGTTCCTTTAACTCTTATTTATGGTGAGGAATATTGGCTTGGAGACCAGTTTTATCATGGGTTTTGGGACTTGATATTTAGCTATATCTTGCCCTTTGTAACTACTATTTACTTTTGGCTTCGTTTTTTTGGAACTCCAGGGAAAATGGCATTGGGTCTGAAAATAGTTGATGCAAACACTGGCAGTAAGCTATCAGTTGGTCAGGCTATTGGTAGATATTTCGCATATATCGTCGCAGCCATTCCATTTTTGTTGGGCTATATCTGGGTCGGAATAGACAAACGAAAACAGGGTCTTCACGACAAGTTGGCCGGCACCGTAGTAATTCGCCAAGCAGGTAAATAACAAGTTAAATTTAATCAAAATTATTGACGAATTAATCAGGTTAGCGCCTCTATGCGCTAAACAGCCCAAGATATGCTCCTGCTGCCACTTATGGCGGAGTTACAGCCAGCAAAAGGAACCAATTAAATGATTAAAAACTGGATTTTTGCTTTAACAATCCTTTTTGCAAATGGCGTATTTGCCAACAGCCAACATAGTTATGATTCGAGCACGGCGGAGACCATACAGTCTATCTATTGGCTTACCAAAGCCGAAGATAGCGCTATTGTGTACGCGCGATTTGAGGGTTTTTACGCGCTTAGAGATTTAATTGACCAGACACTTTTAGCTGGCAATATCTCACCGGCAGTGGATGTAAACACAGATGCAGCAGATAAACTGCTGCTGATGATGCCAGAGCAGAAAAATCTGTTAGAAGTCCTCATCAAAGATAATCACCTAATTTTTAATGGTTTAAATTATCCGTTAGATAGAAAGTCGATAGATAAAATAAGAGCCATGAATGACTATCGAATTGATAAAGGTGATTTAATCTCACCCAACACATTAGCCATTGCCAAAGAAAGGTTTGGCAATAACCCTTAACTGGCCTCAACCAAAAAATGTGCTGATTACGACTTCTTTTCCATCAAAAAATTGGTTAGTACTACCCCGCGCACTTCTTTTTGCTGCTGTTTTACTACAACAAAACCATAGAGTTGAAAAAACGGTTTAGCGGTTAGGCTGACGTCGGCGTAAAAGCGTTTAATTCCATAGCGTTTGCCGGCTTTTAAAAGATGCTGCATTAAAGCTTTGCCTACGCCCTTGCCCTGATAGGCATGATGACAAAAGAAGAAGTCGATGTAGCCATCCGGTTGTACATCGGCAAAGCCGACAATAGTGTCGTTATGTAGCGCGACAAAAGGCTCGCTTTGCAAAATACGCATCGCCCAGGCGTTTTCATCATACTGCGCCGGCGCCCAGGCATTACGCTGCGCTTCATCATAATCGCGCTGGTTAACGTTATGTACGGTGCTATAAAACAGCTCACGCAGTAGCGGCTCTTCACCAAATTGATAAGGACGAATGTGATACATGGATTAGCCTCTGATAAGAACCGCCTGCAGCATATCAGAGCTAATCGCCCCAGCCTATGCTCGGGTGCGTTATTGCTGAGTCTAACCGGCTTAACCTACCTGAATTTTGGTATCAGCGAAGCGGGTTTTACGCTTTTTCGGCGTTGCCAGAAAATACGCCAGCGTAAGCGGGCCTACCCGGCCGGCAAACATTAGAAAGATCAGCACGCACTGGCCTGGCACAGTTAAATTACCGGTTAAGCCCCTGGATAACCCCACTGTACTGAGTGCCGATACCGCCTCAAATGCAATATCAAGAAAAGGTGCATCTTCCAATGCGGTAAGTACAAAAATAGCGATAAACACCAAAGCCATTGAAACAAAAGTGAGTGCCAGCGCTTTTAACACCAAAGCCTGGGGTATGTTACGTTTAAACAGGGTAACGTCGTCACGGCGGCGTAAAAAAGCGTAAGTGGCCATAATCAGCACGGCAAAGGTACCAAGCTTAATACCACTGGCGGTACTGAGTGACCCGCCACCGATAAACATCAGCAGCAGCGTTAGTACATTGCTGGCATCAGTCACTTGGCTGTAATCCAGCGTATTAAAACCGGCGGTGCGCGGTGTAACTGCCTGAAACCAGGCTGCCAAAGCCTGATCTTTTATGGACAAATTCGCCAGCGTTGCCGGGTTATTGGCTTCCAGCAACCAAATCAACACAAAGGCAATAACATTGATAACCAAAGTAGCCAGCAAGACAATGCGGGTGTTAACGCTAAGCAGCTGCCACCGCCGTTGCTTTTTCAGATCCATAAGCACCGTAAAACCGATGCCACCGATAATAAACAGGCTGGTGATAATCAGGTTTACCGACACACTGCCGGCATAAGGCATTAAACTGGCACTATCCAGTGCAAAACCGGCATTGTTAAAGGCTGAAATAGTATAGAAAAACGCATGATAAAGTGCGGCAGCTATACCCAGTTCTTGCTGCCACACCAGGGTTAGCAGCACAACGCCAATTAATTCAATTACCAGCGAGTACATCAACACCGCTTTGGCCGTGTTTACAACATGCGCCAGGCTGGTTTGATTCATGGCTTCTTGCGCAACTTTTTGCTGCATAAGACCAATTTTCGCCCCCAGGCTTATCGCTGCTACCACGGCAAAGGTCATAAACCCCAGGCCGCCAGCCTGGATCAGCATGGCAATAATCACCTGGCCGAAAACCGTAAAATGGCTGCCGGTATCAACCACTACTAAGCCGGTAACGGTGACCGCAGAGGTTGCCGTAAACAGCGCCTGCAGCACGCTAAGCGGTGCCGTCGTCGCAATTGGTAACAACAATAACACTGCACCCAGCACTATCAGTGCAACAAAGCCCAGTGCCAACACAGCCGGCGGGCTAAGCTTGAGCGTGCGTGATGATAAGGGCTTAAGCCGCTTATAGGGTAAGTATTGTGGTAACCAGGTTTTCATCAGCTTAGCTTAGACGCCAGTGTTTTAAGCACCTCTAAACTGCCGGCTAACACCAAGCTATCATGGCTTTCCAGCACAAAATCAGCTGAAGGGTGCGAAAACAGCTTGTCGCGACGCTTAACCAGCACAGCGTAGACAAAAGCATTACCATCAGACAGCAGTCCCGATATCGAACTACCTTGTAACTGTGGAGTGATATCAATCTCGACTAAATATTGGTTGTGTCCCAGTGCCAGATACTGGTTAACCATAGGGTAATTTAACGCCTGAGCGACCTTTACGCCCATCTCCTCTTCCGGGTGTATAATGCGGCTAACGCCCAAGCGAGACAAAATCATATGGTGCGCTTTAGATGTCGCCTTGACCCAAATCTGCTTAACACCGATGTTTTTCAGGTTAAGTACGCAAAGAATACTGGCTTCGAGGTTTTCGCCAATCGCAACCAAAGCAGCGTCACACGACGCAATGTCCAACTCCTGCAACGCCTGCTCATCGGTCGCATCAGCAATCACCGCGTGGCTTAGCTGATCTGCTAAGCGGTTAATAAATTTTGTATTGCTATCAATGCCGATAACCTGATGCCCCAAACGCATCAACTCCAGCGATGCCGCTGAACCAAACCGCCCCAGCCCTATTACTGCAAATTGTGCCATGCCATTATCCGTCGACGCTTTAAATGGCTTGCATTAAAGACCTTATTACAACGGCTGTCAGCCCAAGGCATTGAAACTTTATACAATCTTTATACCCGCTCGCCTAATCTTTAGAAAAACTTTACGCCAGTTGCTGGCTAAAAGCGGTAGGCTATTGATTATGCTAAATCAGCGAGCTGATGTTAGACATAATTTAACGTTAAACTTTAACTATGCTGTTGGGACGACGGGAAATTTTAACCATGTTATTGTTATTTACCCCCATGTACTGGCGCTACTGAGCAAACCCGGTAATGAGATTACGTCACCATAAACATCTTGGCATTTGGCAACTATTGCTGTTGTCGGTTGTTGCGCCTGTGCTGCTGGCGCTGTTGTTACTGCCAGCGAGGGCCATTGCCACCACTACCGATGTTGCGATGTTGCAGTTACTATGGGTTACGCTGGTGGCACAATATGCCGGCCAGCGCTGGGCTATTGTATGTACTTTATTTAGCGTATTACTGCTTAACTTTATGTTTGTTAAGCCTTATTACACGCTGCTCGTCAATCAGGGCGAATATGTTATTACCTTTGTGGTTATGCTGGTGCTGGGCATTTTTATTGCGCACCTGTCCGGACGCTTGCGTCTTGAGCTGGCTCGGGCAAAAAAACATATGCGCCAGCGCCAGTCATTAACTAATAAAACCCGACAGGCAAAACTTCGGGCAGAATTGGAGCACAGCCGTGCGATGATGTTGCGCTCATTGTCACATGATTTACGCACCCCGCTCGCCACCATTATGGGCGCTTCTAGCATGTTGGCTGATAAAGATTTGTGCCTTAATGAAACGCAGATCCGCGAGCAAGCCAATAACATTTACCAGCAAAGCAGTTTATTAAGCCAGCATTTCGATAAAGTGATGGAATTAAGCAAGGTGCAGCAAATGCAAAACTCGATGACAATTGAACCGGTGGCCGTGTCTGATGTCATCTCCGCGGCGATCGCACGACGTACATCAGTGTTGGCCAACCAGAACTTTTACATTGACCTTGCTGATTGCACCTGTGTTGCTGATGCAACTTTACTGGAAATAGCAGTAGCCAATATGCTGGAAAACGCCGTGAAACATGGCGAGCAACCTGTGTACATTACATTTACCAACGGCAATGGCCAATGTAGTTTAAGCGTCAATAATGCCACAACAACTAAGGCCACCGCACAGCGCGACAGCGGTACCGGGCTGGGCACTGCGATATGTCAGGCGGTGATGCATTTACACGCTGGCCAGTTTACTACCGAAACTAATGCTGCATCAGAGCACTTTATCGCCCGCTTAAGCTGGCCGCACACCACTACTGCAGGAGCAAAACGTGGCTGAAACCATACTGGTGCTGGAAGATGATCCGGCCATGCAAAGCTTCTTAACGACACTGCTAAAAAGTAAACAATACAACACCCACAGTTTCGCGCATGGCATCAGTGCGCTGCAGCATTTAACCGAACAAGCGGTCGATTTAATCTTGCTCGATTTGGGCCTGGCCGATATGGACGGCCAGCACTGGCTGCAGCAGCTGCGCGGCTGGTGTGATACGCCGGTTATTGTGATCTCAGCCCGCCAGACTGAGCAGGATAAAGTGCAGGCGCTGGATCACGGCGCCAATGATTATGTCACCAAGCCGTTTAGTGCAGCAGAGCTGTTAGCCCGCATCCGGGCTAATTTACGCCAGACTAACGTGCAGCAGCAGGTATTCTGTTTTGGCACAGTGCGGTTAGATCCAGTGCAACGCAAAGTCAGTCGCGACGGTGCTGACGTACATCTAACCAAAACCGAATATGATATTTTGCTGCTGCTACTGCGCCACGCCGATAAGGTACTCACACATAACCAGATTTTAAGCCAGGTTTGGGGCGATGCGTATACCGGCCGGCCGGAATATGTCCGTGTGCATATGGCGCAACTGCGACAAAAACTAGAAGATACCCCCGCCGCGCCGGTGTATCTGAAAACCGAACCGGGTGTTGGTTACCGCTTGAAACTACAGCCATAAAAAAACCCTGCAGCGCAGGGTTTTCGCATTTAACCAGCCAGCTATTACAGAATAGCCAACAGCTCAACGTCAAAAATCAGTGCGCTAAAAGGCGCAATCGCATTACCCGCGCCGCGCTCGCCGTAGGCCAGGTTGTGCGGGATATATAAACGCAGTTTGCTGCCTGGTGACATCAGTTGCAGGGCTTCAGTCCAGCCGGCGATAACACCTGATACCGGAAATTCGGCCGGCTCGCCACGCTGATAAGAGCTGTCAAACACAGTGCCGTCAATTAAGGTACCGTGATAATGCGTACGTACGGTTGAATTACGCGTTGGCTTTTCGCCTTCTGCGGCAACCAGTACTTCGTACTGTAAACCTGAAGCGGTTACCGTGATTTCAGGGCGCTTGGCGTTTTCAGCCAGGAAGGCTTCGCCGGCTTCGGCCAGTAACTGGGCTTTTTCTGCTTGTTCTGCCTGCATACGCTCACTGATCACGGTAAAAGCCGCACGAATTTGCTCGTCGCTGACTTCAGGTGCCTGTTCAGTGAAGGCGGCGATAACGCCAGCGGCAACGGCGTCGATATCTAAGCCGTCAAACGGGTTGTCGGCCAGTTGCTGGCCCATTTGTAAACCAATACCATAGCTGGCGTGCTGTTCAAGCGTTGTATATTTTGACATGAGTTCCACTTATGCTGGAAAAGCCTTACGGCTTTGGGGTTAAAAGTGCGCCTATACTAGCGCATTAGCGCACGAAAGTCTTGCCGGCTAAGCTGCTGCTTTAGTCGGCCAACTGCTGAATACGCTGCCAGATAGCGGCCACATGCTGCTGGTCTTGCTCGCTTAGCTCACCGTTGGTAATGGCTTGCTCAAGCGTAGCATTTACCTGCGTTACCACATCGGCGGCGGCAAAAGGCTCATCGGCCACCTGCAAAGTACCAACCGCTAAGTCAAAATGGCCGCGCAGGTAGCCGGAGGCAAATAATTCATCATCGGTGGCCACCGGTACCAGGGCGTCAAACAGGTTAGCAACGGCGTCGATAAACTGCTCAGGCATCGTTAGTGTTGTCATGTTATAGCTCATCCTCATAGCCTAAACGGTAAATGACATAGTCGTTGTAACCGGTTAATACATTGATTAAACCGGTAAGTTGCTGGTCAAGCTCGGCATCACCGGTATCGGCCAGCAGTGGCCGGCCATCTAATTGCTGCAACTTAGTTTTGCTGGCAATAAGTAACATATTGTCGCGGCCAATGGCCCGGATCACCGCCGGTGACAGCTGCTGGTTACCCCGGCCAAATACATGGCCCTGGCCACCAATTAAGGTAATAATCAGTTTACTTGGATAGCCCTGCACCAGCTCAAGTAGCTGTGCGGCGCTGACATCTTTTGCGATAAGCTGGCCATTTTCCACCACATCAACACCCAGCAAGGTGTTATCCAGACCCAGTTCGGCCATCACTGCCGCCACGGTAGAGCCCGAGCCCATCACATAGCGCACATTATCTTCAAGCTGAGCTACGACATAAGCGGCTAAATCAGCCAGCACCAGCTCTTCACTCTCGCGCCCGCCCATTTTTACGCTTTGCACATAGCGCAGCTGTGCTGGTATGCGCATTTCACCATAGCGGCGCGCTTTAACCACACCCTGGCGAAATGCCTGCTCGTCGATATCCATCACCGGCGCTTCGCTAAGCGACACCAGCTCACCAGCAATGAGTTTGGCTACCAGCTTACCGGCAGCCTGAGGTGAGATGGCATACACACCGGAGTGAATTTTTACTCCGGCCGGAATACCCAGCACCGTAGTGCTATCGCCCACCACGGCACAGATATTGCGCGCGGTGCCATCGCCGCCGGCAAACAGCAGCAAATCTACGCCCTGCTCTGCCATCAGCCTGGCGGCTGTTTCGGTATCCTCAGCGGTCGATGGCCACTGCGGTGGGCTATACAGTACCTGATAGTTAAGGTTTAGCGCCTGACAAAGCTGCTCGCCCATATCGCCGGCTACGGTAAGCACCTCGAACTTGTCCGCTACGGCGGCAAGCTCGTTAAGTGCTGTACTGGCGCGGTTCATTGCCTGTGGGGTGGCGCCCAGCGCCAGTGCCTGATCAGCCTGACCGTCAGAGCCTTTTAAGCCAACACTGCCACCAAGCCCCGCCAACGGGTTAATAATAAGCCCCAGCCGAAACCGATTCGCCATACAACTACCCTACACCGATTAAAAATGGCGGCTATTGTAAAGCCTTAGTCTGGTGTTGGCTACCTGGCAAACTGATGGCCAGTAAGGTGGCAAATAATGCCAGCGCCGCGGCCAAATAAAACGTCAGGCTGGCACCGGCACCGTCTTGCCACAATAGGCCCGAAGCATAGGCGCCTATAGCACCACCGCCGCCAAATATCACACCGGCATACAGCGCCTGACCGCGGCTGCGCAGATGTTTGGGGAAAAACTGCTGGATAAACTGCATGGCGCAGCTATGGGCAATAGCAAAGCTGCCGGCATGCAGCAACATACTGAAACTGAGCCACCACAGGTTATCGGCCAATTCGGCCAGTAACAGCCAGCGCAGTACGGTGACACCGTAGCAAATACCCAGCAGCTTAGCGTAACTACGGTTACGCATCAGGCTACCGGCAAAGTAAAACGCCACAATTTCGGCGGCAATAGCAAGGGCGATAAAAAGTCCCGTCTGGCTGCCGCTGTAGCCTAAATCACGGCTATACAGGGTAAAAAAGCCATAAAATGGCGCAAAGCTCATTTGCAGTAATAAGGCCGCCGCCATAAAGCGCAGCAGTGTGCTGTTTTTCAACAGCTGACTAAAACGCACACTGTGATCTGACGTTGCCGTAGCCAGCGTCACTTTAGGAAGCATAAACAGAGTGAGCACCAGCAAGAGTAAAAACAGTAACGCCGACAGTGGCAAAAACTCGCTGCCATAGCGCTCAAACAGCCAGCCGCCGAGCATCACCAGCACAATATAACCCACACTGCCCGCGGTACGGATGCGGCTGTACTCACGGGTATCGTCGTTAAGGTAATTAAGGGTAGTTAGCTCCAGCTGCGGCAAAATAGCTGTCCAGAAAAAGCTAAACAGGACAAAACCGGCCAGCAAGGGCCAAAAACCAAGATCAGCAAAACTGCTCAGCCAACCCAGTGTGGCAAGTAGCGCACCGGTTTGCATTACACGCAGCGGCCTGGCGGTTTTATCCGCGACCCAGGCCCAGATATTAGGGCCAACAATGCGGCTGGCAGTCACTATCGCCAGCAATAACCCGATATCGGCCGAGCTTAAGCCACGGCCATCGAGAAACAGGCCCAGATAAGGCACAAAGATGCCCAGTACACCAAAATAAGTAAAATAGGCCAGCACTAAGGCTGGCCTGGCAGAGAGCAGCGCCATAGGCTTTAGCTTAGCCCCGGCTCAGGCGGGCGATATCCGGTGTTGCCACCTTAACATCACTGTTTTGCGCGCGGTGGCGCAGATAATGGTCCATCAGCACTATCGCCAGCATAGCTTCGGCTATCGGTACCGCCCGAATGCCAACACAGGGGTCATGCCGGCCTTTGGTGACAATATCAATCACCTCGCCATGAATGTTGATACTCTTACCCGGAATGCTGATGCTGGAGGTAGGCTTAAGCGCCATACTGACCAGCAAATCCTGCCCTGAAGAAATGCCCCCCAACACGCCACCGGCATGGTTGGCACTAAAGCCCTGTGGCGTTAGCTCGTCACGATGGGTGGAGCCGCGCTGCTCTACCACCGCAAAACCATCGCCTATTTCCACTGCTTTTACTGCGTTGATACTCATCATGGCGTGGGCAATATCGGCATCTAAGCGGTCAAACACTGGCTCACCCCAGCCCACCGGCACATTGCTGGCCACCACATTGATACGGGCACCGACAGAGTCGCCGTCTTTTTTCAGCTGGCGCATATACTCATCTAAGGCTTCCAGCTTGGACGGATCCGGGCAAAAAAACGGGTTATTGTGCACTTCATCCCAGTTAATACTGTCGATCTTGACCGGGCCTAACTGGGCCAGGTAGCCACGAATTTCTATACCACAATGCTCCCGCAGGTATTTTTTCGCAATAGCGCCTGCAGCCACCCGGATAGCGGTTTCGCGCGCCGATGAGCGGCCACCGCCGCGGTAATCACGAATACCGAATTTATGCCAGTAGGTATAATCGGCGTGACCCGGGCGAAACTGCTCTTTAATGTTGGAATAGTCTTGCGAGCGCTGATCGGTGTTTTCAATCAGCAAACCAATGCTGGCGCCGGTGGTGGTATCTTCAAACACACCGGAGAGGATCTTCACCGCATCCTCTTCGCGCCGCGCCGTGGTGTAACGTGATGTACCGGGCTTGCGCCGATCTAAATCATGCTGTAAATCTTCGCTGGTTAGCTGCATACCCGGTGGACAACCATCGACAATTCCGCCTATTGCCGGGCCGTGGCTTTCGCCAAAGGTAGTGACCCTAAATAATTGCCCTATGCTGTTACCGGCCATTGCTTCTCCTTACCGCTATTTTTATTACCGCTGTTTTATTACCACTTTAATTATGACAAGGTGTTACCAGTTTTCTTGTTCAAACAGGTGCTGACAGCGCAGCAGTTCTGCTTTGCTAATGGCAAATACCCCCAAGCCGCCGTGGCTAAATTCCAGCCAGTCAAAGCCGACATCCGGGTAATCCTGTTGCAGTTGCACCATACTGTTACCCACTTCGCATATCAGTACACCGCCCTCGGTTAAATGGGCGGCCGCATCGCGTAAAATACGCCGGGTCAGTGCCAGGCCATCTTCGCCCGATGCCAGGCCCAGTTCGGGCTCATGGCGGTATTCGTCTGGTAAATCGGCCATGTCTTCGGCATCGACATAAGGCGGGTTAGTGACAATTAAATCGTACTGCGCGCCGCTTAGCTCAGTGTAACCATCTGACAAAATGGGAAAGACCCGCTGCTCCATGCCATGCTGCTCAATATTCAGCTGTGCCACATCTAACGCATCGGGGCTGATATCCACCGCATCTACCAGCGCTTCGTCAAAGGCATAAGCACAGGCAATGGCAATACAGCCCGAGCCGGTGCACAAATCAAGAATGTGGTTTACCGTTTTCCCCTTAAGTAAGCGGCTGAATTTATCGTTAATCAGCTCAGCAATGGGCGAGCGTGGCACCAGCACCCGCTCGTCAACATAAAACGGTAAGCCAGCAAAGTACGCTTGATGGGTTAAATAAGCCGCCGGTATGCGCTGTTCAATACGTTGTTGTAACAGCGCAATAAACTGCTCGCGCTCGGCGCGGGTCAGCCGCACATGCAACAGCTTATCATCGGTCAGGGGTGGCAAGTGCAGCACATAAGCCAGCAGGATGGCCGCTTCATCCCAGGGATTATCAGTGCCGTGGCCCAGATACACATCAGCCTGATGCATTTTGCTGACGGCAAAACGCAGCCAGTCATGCACGGTATAAAGTTCGGCAACCGCATCGTCAATCAGTTGCGGGGTAAACAGCATCTCGCCAGTATCAGACATGATAAATGTAAGCTCTTTTTGTAAAAACCGGTTAGTTTGAGTAGACTTGCGCCATGCAAAAGAAAGCCCCCGCCAGCACTGGCATCAGTATTGAAGACAGCCAGCTGTTTCGCCAGTCGATAACAGGCGCTAAGCCCATAGCGCAGGACAAGATACCGCCTGTTGCCGCCCCCCGCAAGCAAAAAAGACGTACAGACGTCTCAAGCCAAAACTCTGCTGAAAATTTGTTCTGGTTTTCTGACGAGTTTGAAGGTTTTGTTGCCGACGGCGCCAGTTTAAGCTGGGTACAGCCGGGCGAAGATCCGCATTTGGCCGGCCGCTTACGCCGCGGAGAATGTCAGCCGCAAGTGGTGCTGGATTTACATGGCATGACAACCTTACAGGCGAAGACAGAGCTGGCCGGTTTGTTGGCCTATTGTCAGCAACAGCAGTTTAACTGTGCTTGTGTGGTGCATGGTAAGGGGTTAGGTATTTTGGCGCAAAAAGTACCGAACTGGCTGATTCAGCATCCCAATGTGCGCGCCTTTCACACTGCGCCGAGAAGCTGGGGTAAACATGGCGCCCTGTTACTGCTGCTCAAAACCGATCAGCAGCAGGATGAACACTGGCGCTGATTGTGCCAGTATTGAGTCAGGTTTACACACTTAACAGCGCCAATTCTTGTGGCGATAACCGCTCGAGTAAACGCCCGCCCTGCTCTGGCCGGTAGTCGATACACGCCAGTTGCGCCGTGCTGAAAATGGGCGCCTGACCCGGCTGGCTAAAGGCCTCTACCAGAAAACTGACCAGCGGCATATGCGATACCAGCAGCACCCGTGCATCCGGCTTATCAGTTAAGCGGGCATCTAAATAGCTTTTAAATAACCCAGCATCACCATCCGGAACCAGTTCAGGCACAATCTCTAACTGGCTAAACGGCGCTTGCTTGGCTAACATTAGCTCTGCAGTTTGGCGGGTACGGGTATAAGGACTGGCCCAGATCCAGTCAAAAGCAGCATAATGCTGTTGCAACCACAGCGCCATCTGGTTCACTTCGTGCTGGCCTCTTACGGTAAGCTGACGCTGACTGTCCTGTACGGACACAGGCTCTGCCTCACCGTGACGCATAATAACGAGATTTACCATGTACTTGACACCATACTGCTTCGGGGTGGAGCTTAACTTGCCAACGGCAGATAAGCCTACGCCGGGTAAAAATTGTGCGCTATGATAATGAAAGTTGTCGCCAAGAGTAACTGCCAATAACGCATAACGTATAAGCTGTTTATTACTTATCGCTATGATAAGGCCGTTGTCTGCCCTGATAGCCTGCTTAAGAAGGTAGCCAGATTGGAATATAACCACATTTTGCAAAGCCCGAACGATCCACGCCATTATCAGTATCTGACGCTGGATAATGGCCTGGCCGTGTTACTGGTGCAGCAAACTGATGCCGAAAAAAGCGCGGCGGCGCTGACCGTGAACGTTGGCCATTTTGATGATCCGGCCGACCGCGAGGGGCTGGCACACTTTCTAGAACATATGTTGTTTCTTGGCTCGGTAAAATTTCCCGGCGCCGGCGATTATCAGCAGTTCATCAATCATCATGGCGGCAGTCATAACGCCTGGACCGGCACTGAGCACAGCAGCTTTTTCTTTGATATCGACAGCAGCAGCTTTGCTCAGGCGCTGGAGCGTTTTGCCGATATGTTTGTGCAGCCACTGTTTAGCGCTGATTATGTTGAAAAAGAACGCCACGCCATAGAGGCGGAGTTTTCGCTGAAGCTAAAAGACGATGGCCGGCGGATTTATCAGGTACATAAAGAAACCATTAACCCGGCGCACCCGTTCGCCAAATTCTCGGTTGGCAATTTAAGCACGCTTGCCGACACCGTCGATGCCAGCCTGCAACACGCCCTGCGCACTTTTTTTCAGCAGCAATACAGTGCCCGCCGTATGACACTGGCGTTGGTGTCGCCGCTGGACCTGAGCGCGCAGGCAACATTGGTACGGCAATATTTCAGCGCTATCCCATCGCAGCTTCCGCCCAAGCCGCCGCTTAGCGTGCCGCTGTATTTGCCCGAGCACCAGGCCATTCAGCTGAATATTCAGCCACACCGGCACAGCCAGAAACTGGTGGTAAGCTTTGCCCTGCCCGATATTCAGCGCTGGTACCGGCATAAACTGATTAGCTTTATTGCCCATTTACTCGGCGATGAGGGGCCAGGCTCGTTACTCAGCTACCTGAAACAACAGGGGCTGGTCAATCAGCTTAGCGCTGGTGGCGGCATAGATGGCAGCAATTACAAAGATTTTACTGTCGCCTTTGAGCTTACCGATGCGGGGCTAACCGCGCGCGATCACATTCTTCAGGCCTTGTTTAGTGCCATTGCCAACTTACGTGAGCAGCCTTTTCCAGCGCAGCTATTTGCCGAGCGGCAGAAACTGCTGCACTGGGCCTATTTGTACCAGGAGCCAGCGACAGCGCAGCAAACGGCTAACCATTTGTCGGTCAGCATGCAGCATTATCCGGTAGAAGATATTATTTTTGGTGATTACCGGATGGAGCCGCCAACAGCCGCGCTATACCAGCAGGTACTTAGCTACTTTAACAGCACAAACATGCGCCTGATGCTAATAGCGCCTGATGTTGCCACCAATCGGGAAGCGCGCTGGTATCAGACACCTTATAGCGTGGAGCCTTTGCCTGCTGCCTTGCTGCAGCAGTTGCAGCTGTGTCAGCCATTGCCAGACATCTGGCTGCCTGAGCCTAATCCGTATCTGAAAGGCGATATTATACTGCTGGATAGCAGTGCTCACATGGATAAACCACATTCCTGCTATCAGGATCGGCATTTAAGCCTGTGGTACAAAGCTGATACTGACTTTAATAGCCCCAAAGGGCATGTATTCGTGCAGCTAAGCCTGCCAAACAGCATAGGCAGCTGTCAGCAACTGGCCGCAACCCGGCTATGGGTTGAGCTATTTCTGGATAATATTAACCAGCAGTTTTACGCCGCGACCACCATAGGGCTGGTGTATCATGTGCATGTGCAGCGCCAGGGTATCAGCATTCATACGACCGGCCTGACCAATAACCAGCTACGCCTGCTCAGCGACATGCTACAGGCGCTGTTAGAGCAAGATTTTGCCCTACAACGTTTTGAAGAGCTTAAACGCCAACTGAGCCGGCACTGGCGTAACAGTAGCAAAAACAAACCTGTAGCTCGGTTGTTCAGCCAATTATCGGCGCTACTACAACCGTTAAACCCCGAAATTGACCAATTAGCCGATGCACTCGACCAACTCGATTTTGCGACCTTTTGTCAGTTTGACAAAGGCTTGTTTCAACAGGTGCATATCGAAAGCCTGTTGCTCGGCAATTGGACGAGCGAGCAAGCCACCGAGCTACAACACCTGCTACAACAGTGGCAGCAGCAATTACCCAGCCTGGGCCAGCGCCCTGCAAATCCGGTATGCCGGCCGCAAGGCTTAGGCCCGGTATGGTTACAGCAAGAGGTAGAGCATAATGATCACGCGCTGGTTATTTACCTGCCGGCGCAACAAACCAGTCCGCTGCAGATTGCGCTGTTTATGCTGGCCAACCATTTACTCTCACCGGAGTATTTTCATCAGTTGCGCACCGAACAGCAGCTGGGTTATCTGGTGGGTACCGGTTACGTGCCCATTAACACCCTACCCGGCATCGCTTTTTATATTCAGTCGCCTAAAGCTGACTGTGAGGTGCTGTATCAGGCCACGGTGATGTTCTTCCGCGGCTTTCTTGCTGATACCATCGACCTGACCGAGGACGAATTTGCTGAAGCCAGACAAGGTTTGTTAGCGCAGCTTTATGAACGGGACAACAGCCTGGGCGCCAGAGCAAAACGGTTGTGGCTGGCATTGGGGCAACAGGACACCGGGTTTAACCTGACCGAAAACATTATAGCGGCACTGAGCACACTGCAGCTTGAACAGTTTATTGCCTTTTTACAGCAGTTATTACTGCCCAGCTACGATGCCATATTTCTGGCCACCGACAGCAGGCCACAGCATAGCCATTTGCGCTTTGTTAGTCGCGGGGACATTAAGCAGCACCTGCTTGTTAGCCAAAATGCTTTTGACAGCTCAACTAAAGTTATATAACGTGGTGTCCGGTCTTGTTAACACGCTGCCATAAGTGCCACTAAAACTAAAAATAATTATAATAATCAGCGCTTTTTTGCTGGCTATTTTGCCTTTTAGCCTGTTTGCAATAGGCTGGCACACCCTACAGCCCTACACCTTAAGTGCCGTACTATTATGCTCATTCGCTGCGTTATTGCTGGCGCACCTGAGTATTGTCAGAATGCGGCGTTATCAGCTGAAACTGGAGCACAGTGAAGAGCGGCTGAGGTTATCTCTTTGGGGCAGTGGTGATGAGCTGTGGGACTGGAACATTGAAAGTGGCGAGCTGTATCGCTCCAGCTCCTGGTTACACCCTGTGGTACTGCAGCCGAAAACGGCCGATGTACCGCCCAATAAAGCACAAATTCACCCGCAGGATGTGGAGCGCGTTGACCAGTTACTCCAGGATCACTTAAGCGGCAAAACAGCGCACTTTGAGGCAACCTACCGTATAAAAACCAGTGACGACAATTGGACCTGGGTGCTCGATCGTGGCAAGGCGGTATCGTTTTCCGCTAACGGTAAACCCAGCCGCATGACCGGCACCTTAAAAAACATTCATCAACTGAAACAAACCGAAGAGCAGCTACAGTTGTTTGCCCGCTGTCTGCAAACCATTTCCGATGCAGTAGTGATCTGTGACACCCAATTCACCATTTTAGAGGTTAACCCCTCCTTCACCCGCATTACCGGTAAAAGCCGCGAACAATGTTTACAGCAACGCTTTGAGCTATCGCTTTACCCCAGCCGCTTGATGCATGATATTCGCCTGGCACTGGCAGAGCATGGCAGCTGGCACGACGAAATAGAAGAGCAGCGTCACAATGGCGAGATATACCAGGCTGAACTGACCTTCGACCAGATTAAGGATGAGCAGGGCCAGGTAACGCAATATGTTGCAGTGTTCTCCGACATTACCGAGCGTAAGCTGCGTGAAGCGCAGCTGAGCCGCCTTGCCAACAGCGACACCCTGACGGGGCTGCCTAACAGGGCCGTGTTTATGCAGCGCCTGGGCGAACTGGTTAACGCCAGAACTGAACATGCGTTACTGGTGTTTGATTTGGACAACTTTAAAAAAATTAATGACTCGCTGGGCCACGAGCTGGGCGATATTTTGCTGTGTAAACTGGCGCAGCGCCTGAGCGGTTATACCCAATATGCCAACCGGCTATATCGTTTAGGCGGCGATGAATTTGCGCTGTTGTTGGACAACACCAACGATGTGTTGCATATCACTTCGGTAGCAAAAGAATTACTTAACCTGATAAACCAGCCAATTATGGTTGAACAACAGGAACTGGCGATTACCAGCAGCGTGGGTATAGTGTTGTTTCCGGATGACGGCGCCGATCCACAGGCACTGCTGCGTAACGCCGACACGGCCATGTATCATGCCAAGAGCCAGGGTGCCAACCGCTATTTGTTTTTCAATGATTCAATGAACAAACAGGCGGTAAAGCGGCTGCAGCTGGAGAACCTTATCCGCCATGGCTTAAAGGAAGACTATTTTGTCGTGTACTATCAGCCGAAGATGAATATTGTTAGCGGTCAGTTAGCCGGTGTTGAGGCACTGGTGCGCTTTATTACCCCTAAAGGCGGCGTGATAAGCCCGGCCAGTTTTATTCCCGTGGCGGAAGAAACCGGCCAAATTATCGAAATTGGTGAAGTGGTACTGCGCAAAGCCTGTCAGGCGGTGAAAAGCTGGATTGATCAGGGCCTGTTTCATGGCCGGGTGGCGGTAAACCTGTCATCACGCCAATTTAGCCTGCCGTTCTTGTGTGAGCAGATAGACGATATTTTGCAGCAGACAGAGCTACCCTCCTACCATTTAGAGCTGGAAATTACCGAAGGTACCGTAATGCAATCGCCACCGCAGGCGATAGAAACCATGAAAAAGCTGCGCGCCCGTGGCATCCACCTGGCGATGGACGATTTTGGCACTGGCTATTCGTCGCTGGCGTATTTAAAGCAGTTTCCGCTGAACACGCTTAAAATTGACAAAGCTTTTATTGACGACATGAAAAGTGCCCGTGGCCGTAATATGGTTGATACCATTATGACCATAGCGCACAACCTGAGCTTGTCAGTTGTTGCTGAGGGTGTAGAGCACCAGGAGCAGCTGCAACAATTAAGCAAGTTGCGCTGTGATGTAATGCAAGGCTACTACTACAGTAAGCCACTGTCAGCACAGGAGCTGACGCAATTTTTACAACAACAAAAACTGCGCAACACCCCCACACTAATCAATCTTAACTAGACTGTCGCAAAACATGACCTGCTTTGCTGTAGCACAGGCAGAAAAAAGCCCCGGCAACGGGGCTTAGCAACTAGTCAGCGTCGGTCTCGACATACGAGAAGTCATCACTGCCATCAGCAATACGCTTCTTACCAAATACGGTATGAAACTTACGTTTCTCCGCCAGTCGCTGTTTATATTTGAGCCAGGTTTTTTCGTACACAGTCGAAGCTTCTGCTTCGCCTTTACACACCTGCACAAAGCGAGTTTCTTCATCATTCACCGGGGCACGACTACCCTGCTCCAGTTCCTGCATTGCCACCCCATGTTTCTCCAGCATATTACCTTCTGCCAGAGTAAAGCGCCCGGACCGCGTAAAACCCTTGGGGAAGTTACGGTCATCGAAAAAGCGACGGTTAGCGACAAAACTTTGCTGCATCACTTTTTTCCTCTAATCTCGTTGAATATCAAGCCAGCCTGTTTAAACTGTGCGGAGTATGGTTAACAAAATTACTGTCGTAAAACAAATATTTTTTATCGTGACCATAAAAATACTAAAGGATTCAATTTGGATACCGAACTGCTCAAAACCTTTCTTGAAGTTCAGCGTACGAGGCATTTTGGTAAAGCGGCCGAAAATCTCTACCTTACCCAGTCTGCGGTCAGTTTCCGCATTCGCCAGCTAGAGCAGCAACTTGGTGTTAACTTATTTAGCCGATATCGCAACAACATTCAGCTAACGGCTGCCGGTGAGCGCTTGTTGCCGCATGCCGAGGCGATGTTATTAGCCCTGCAGCGTGCCCGGCAGGATGTTGCGGTCAGCGCCGAGCAGGCGTTACAACTGTCTGTCGCGGCTACCGCCAATATTTGGGATGCGTTTTTACTGCAAGGTTTTATTAATGTGCAGCAAGCACTGCCAGGCCTTTCCTGGCGCGCCGAATCGCTGGGCAAAGATCAGTTAGCCCGTCAGGTCATGGAGCGCTACGTCGATTTAGCCATCTTATTTGATGCGCCTAAAATAGATGATATGCAAATAGACAAACTTGGCGATATCAGACTGCTACCGGTGACCAGTTTTAGCGGCAAGACGGCGCTCGAAGCGATGCAGCAACAGTATATTCTGGTTGATTGGGGCACGGCCTTTGATATGCAGCACGCGCGCTGCTTTAGTGACTTACCGCCGCCACAGTTGCGTACCGGCAGTGCGCGTATTGCGCTGGAACTTATTCAGCAATGCGGCGGCTCGGCGTACTTGCCGGATACTATGGTGAAAGAGTTGTTGGCCAGCCAACGCTTGCAGTTAATGGCGGATGCACCGGTAATGAGCCGGGAGGTGTTTGCAGTGTCGCTGCCAAAATCGGCACAGCGCCAGCAGTTAAATGACATGATTACCCAGCTTAGCCAAATACTTAAGACGGCGCATAACTAAACCCTGCTACCGGTGACTGCTCAGGGACGGAACAGCACCGCAGCACGGCCATGCGCTTTGTGTAGCGTCAGCCGTTTATGGCTGCTAAACAGCGGCAACACCAGCGGGCCGGTAAACACCGCCGCCAACGCCCATTTCACGGCTGTCATACCGCTGCGCAGTGCGGCAATGTAGACACCAATTGCAGTAACTAACCAAATCAGCGGTAATACGACCACGTACTATCCTCTTTACAACGCTTATCAAAACATCAGGCCGACTATTATACCGGCCTGACAAGCAGATTACTGTTAACCTTTGGTTGTATTTTAACCACCCAAGGTTAATTAACTACCTAATGTTAGTGCAATCAGGGATAGAACCGTTGCTGTTGCTCCGCCATTTGCAGTAACAAATCCGCTGGTGCAAAGCGTTTGCCAAATCGGCTTTCCAGATTGCGCAGCTGTGCAACCAGCTTATCGGCACCCAGTTGATCGATATAACGGAAAGGACCACCCAAAAATGGTGGGAAACCGATACCGAAGATAGCACCAATGTCACCATCACGGGCGCTGGCAATAATACCCTCTTCCAGACAGCGCACCGCCTCGTTCAACATTTGCACCACGCAGCGACTGCTGATTTCATCACTGTTTAGCCGTGGTGCCGGGGTTACGCCCAGCACGTTATACACGCTGTCATCCACCTGCTTTTTGCCTTTTTTCGCTGTCTTGCCATAAAGGTAAAAGCCTTTTTCGGTTTTCTTGCCCTTACGGCCATCTGCCAACAGCTTGTCAAAGGCAGCCGGGGCGGCAAACCGCTCGCCCAACTCCTGGGTTAAAATGGGTGAAATTTTAGCCCCCACATCAATCCCCACTTCATCCAGTAAGGTAACCGGGCCTACCGGGAAGCCAAACTTAACTAAAGCTTTGTCAATTTTTTCCACCGGTTCGCCTTCCAGCAACACGTTAGCCGCCTCATTCATGTAAAGCGCCAAAATACGGTTGACGTAAAAACCCGCGCCATCTTTAACCACTATCGGTGTTTTACCTTGTTTACGGGCAAAGGCCACTGTGGTTGCGATGGTTTGCGCTGATGTGCCTTCATGGGCAATGACCTCCACCAGCGGCATTTTATCCACAGGTGAGAAATAGTGCAGGCCAATCACGTTCTCTGGTCGCTGTGCTTTAGCAGCGATTTGCTTAATCGGTAATGAGCTGGTGTTGCTGGCAAAAATAGTATTTTCGCTACAATACTGCTCGATATCAGCGACCATCTGCTGCTTGAGCGCTAAATCTTCAAACACCGCTTCCACCACGATATCAGCATCATGAAAGCCACTGTAATCGGTGGTACCGGTAATAAGCAGCAATTGTTTTTGCATTTCTGCTTTGCTGATAAAGCGGCGTTTAAACTTTTTCTCCAGCAACGAGTAGCTGTATTTCAGCGCGTTACTAATGCCCTGCTCGTTGATATCTTTAATGCGCACGGCGATGCCTGCTTTTGTCGCAGTAACATTGGCAATACCGCCGCCCATTAGGCCGCCACCTAATACCGCCGCTTTACGCACCTTATTAGGTTTGGTCTCACCGGCACCGGTTTCCTTTTTCATCTGGGTAGTGGCAAAAAACAGGCTACGCAGTGCAGCCGACTCTTTTGTCATACACAGCTCACCAAAGGCTTTTGCTTCAGCTGCAAGGCCCGCCTGCATACCACTGTCGACACCGGTTTTAATCACATCGAGAATTTTCAGTGGTGCCGGGTAATTGCCCTGAGTTTTGCTCAGCGTTTGTTTGCGCGCCTGGCTAAACAGAATATTGCGGCCAAATGGCGTGCGTTCCAGCACCTTACCGACCAGATTGAGTTTTATCGGGTCGCGCTTAGGCTTGCCTTTCAGTGCCAGCTTTACGGCCGCTTCGAGTAAAATACTGCTGGGTACCACATCATCAACCAAGCCGGCTTTTTTCGCCTGTTTGGCGCGCAGTTGCTTGCCGGTTAATATCATATCCAGCGCTTTTTGCAGGCCAACCAGTTTAGGCAAACGCTGCGTGCCACCACTGCCTGGCAGTAAGCCAAGCTGTACCTCGGGCAAGCCCAGTACGGTCTTATTATCTGAGGTAGCAATACGGGCATGACATGCCATGGCTAACTCTAAACCACCGCCTAAGCATGGGCCATGAATAGCTGCGACTAACGGAATAGGCAACTGCTCCAGCTGGTCGAACATTTGCTGGCCCATACGGCCAATGGCTTGCGCTTCTTCTGCCGTTTTGCAGCCATCCAGCATAGTGATGTCAGCACCGGCAATAAAAGAGTCTGGCTTGCCGCTAATAAACACCAAACCTTTCAGCTGGTTGTTGGCCTTTATCTCGCTTAACAGCTGGCTGATTTCATCAGCGAAGGCAGCTTTTAACACATTCATCGACTCGCCGGCGATGTCCATGGTGATAACACCAACATTGTCGTCACGGATTTGCAGGCTGAAACTATTCGTTGTTGTCATTATTCGGTCTCCAGGATCATCGCTGCGCCTAAGCCACCGGCAGCACAGGCGGTAGTCAGGCCTACACCACCACCACGACGTTTCAATTCATTCAGCGTTTGTACAATTAAGCGGGTACCGGTAGCGGCAAACGGGTGACCATAAGCCAAAGAGCCACCCTGTACGTTAAATTTGCTCATATCAATGTCGCCAATCGCGGCTGAGCGACCCAGTTTTTCTTCAGCAAACTTTTTGCTGGCAAACATTTTTACGTTGGCCAGGGTTTGCGCCGCAAAAGCTTCGTGCATTTCGATCAGGGTAAGATCGTTTAGCGTCATGCCCGCGCGATCCAGTGCAATTGGGGTGGCATAAGACGGCCCCATCAACATATCGTCATAGACATCAATAGCGGCAAAAGCGTAACTGCGAATATAGCCTAACACTTCATAACCCAGTGCCTTAGCACGGCTTTCCGTCATCATCAACACGGCAGAGGCACCGTCGGTCAGCGGTGTTGCGTTAGCTGCAGTCACCGAGCCGTGCACGCGGTCAAATACCGGTTTTAATTTAGCGTAAGACTCAAGCTTTGAATCCTGACGGATATTGTTATCGATATCCAGATAGCGTGAATACGGCTCGACGTGCGCAGTCATCACTTCCTGTTTCATTACGCCGCTTTGCCACGCCTGGGTGGCCAGCGTGTGCGAGCGGTGCGCCAGCGCATCCTGATCGGCACGGCTGATGCTATGCGTTTTCGCCATTTGCTCGGCGGTATCGCCCATCGACAAGCCGGTGCTGTACTCTGCCACTGCCGGCGGTACCGGCAATAAATCTTTTAGCCCCAGCCGACGGAATATTGCCAGCTTCTGGCCAAAAGTACGGGCCTTGTTTAAATCAACCAAAGCACGGGCCAGTTTTTTGCTTACGCCAATCGGCAACACTGAGCTGGAGTCGGCACCACCGGCAATACCAATTTGGGTAATACCGGCCATCATAGATTCAGCCACACTGACCACAGACTGAAAACTGGTAGCACAGGCGCGGGTAACACTGTACGCATCGGTATGTACGTTCATACCGGTACCCAGCACAATTTCGCGGGCAATATTCGGCGCTTCTGGCATTTGCACAACCTGGCCATATACCACTTGCTCAACTAATTTGGGGTCCAGCTCACTGCGGATAAGCAGCTCATTGACCACCAACTTGCCCAAATCCAGCGCTGATACGCCATGAAACTCAGTGGCCTGCTTGGCAAAAGGCGTACGCAATCCGGAAACAATGGCGATGCGATCACCGCTGCGGGTAGTAAGATTAATTGGCGAGCTCATAGCGTTCCTCTTGTTAAAATTACAGGTCTGACCTGTATCAGTGCGCCCGATTGTAACGACAGTCGTTGAAAATTAAAACACTTGTTTTAATGCAAACGGAACCATATTTAGGTTATAACGTCTTAGCCTAGCCCGTTTTAGTGGCAAATGGCGATAAAACAATCAATAAATCCAATTAATTAAGACTGATAACATGATGGTAAACGCGTTTTCTGCTTTAAAAGCCTATCTCGACAGCCAGGTGTTAGGCCAGGCAGCACTGACCGAAGGTATTTTGCTAGCGCTGCTGGCTAATGGCCACTTGTTAGTAGAAGGCCCTCCGGGGCTGGCGAAGACCCGTGCGGTTAATGCCCTAGCCCAGGGTGTGGAAGGCCGTTTTCATCGTATTCAGTTTACGCCCGATTTACTGCCAGCCGATTTAACCGGCACCGACATTTACCGGCCCGAGACCGGCCAGTTTGAATTTCAAAGCGGGCCACTGTTTCATCATATTATTCTGGCGGATGAAATAAACCGCGCGCCGGCCAAGGTGCAATCGGCGCTGCTTGAAGCCATGGCAGAAAAACAAGTGACGGTAGGCCGCCATACTTACCCTCTGCCAGAGCTGTTTTTGGTGATGGCAACACAAAACCCGTTAGAGCAGGAAGGCACTTATCCACTGCCCGAAGCTCAGTTAGACCGGTTTTTATTGCATTTAAAGGTAGATTACCCCAGCGCTGAAACCGAACTGCAAATTCTCAGATTAACCCGTGGCGAAGCCTTAAGCGATGCCAAAGTCGACGTGACACCGATTAGCCAGAGCGATATTTTTGCAGCACGCAAAGCCATTCTGGCGCTGCATATGGCCCCCAGCGTGGAGCAGTACATTGTGCAGCTTATTATGGCGACCCGTAACGCCAAAGCCTACAGCGACAAGCTCGCCAGCTGGATTGGTTACGGCGCCAGCCCGCGCGCCACCATAGCAGTAGAGCGCTGTGCCAGAGCCAAAGCCTGGCTGGACGGCCGTGATTTTGTTACACCAGATGATGTGCAGGCGGTGTTTCATAATGCGCTGCGCCACCGCTTAATTTTAACCTACGCCGCCGAAGCTGAAGGCATCAGCACTGATGATGTGCTGGCCGAGATCCTGCGCCTGGTACCTGCTGCCTGATATGAGCCAGGGCTTTAGCGCCAGTGACTGGCTGGCACAAAACGGCAGCAATGGTATAAGCCCGGGGCTTAGCGAACTATTGTGGTATCAGCGCTACACCAAGGTGCTGGACTTAACCCCCACTATGGCTATACACAGCAAACTGGCGGGTACTTACCTGGCAAAAAGTAAAGGCCGTGGTATGGAGTTTGATGAAGTGCGCCATTACCAAAGCGGTGATGACGTGCGAACCATCGACTGGCGCGTTACCGCGCGTAGCGGCAAGGTGCACACCAAGTTGTTTCGCGAAGAAAAAGAGCGGCCGGTGTTTATTTTAACCGATCTGGGCAACAGTATGCGCTTTGGCTCGGCACTGCTGTTTAAGTCGGTACAGGCGGCGCATTTAGCCGCGCTCATTGCCTGGCATGTAAAACAGCGCGGTGACAAACTGGGTGGCCTGGTGTTTAGCCAACAGCAACATCTGGAACTTAAACCACAAAGCCGCAGCCACGGCGTGCTGCGTTATTTCCATGCGCTCACCAGTGTGCATCAGGCTAGCGATTCTCAGCGCGGCCTGAGTTTAACCGAAGCGCTAAGCCAGTTACGCCGCTTGGTACGTCCCGGTAGTCTGGTGTATATCCTGTCTGACTTTAGTGATTTTGATGAGCATGGTCTGCGTCATATTCGCGCGATACGCCAGCATAACGAAGTGACCTGTTGCTGTGTTACCGATCCGCTGGATCTGGCCTTACCGGCCAATGGCCACGGCAGTGCCGCGGTCAGTGATGGCAACCGTACAGGTTATATTGAACTGGGTAGCCGCAGCCTGCAGCAGCGCTATGCCCGGCAACAAAGTGACAGCTTGCAGCAAAAACAGCAATTAGTTAGTCAGCTCGGTTGCAAATGGCTGAGTGTCAGCGCGGCAGAGCCGGTGCTTAATCAACTCGCCCGCACCGTGAAGGAGCGCGGACTATGACAACACCGCAGCAGCAAACCACCGCATCCTTAGCGCAGCTTGCTGATATCAGTGAACCGCTGCAACCCGCTACGTTTGCTTTTACACCGGCGATGGCTGGATTACTGCTGATGTTACTGGGCGCTGCGATATTCTTCCTGATAAAAGCCTATCTGCACTGGCGCCGCTTTGCCGCCAAACGCCAGGCTTTGCGTATACTGGAAGCAGTATCTACTGAACAGGATGCGCCGGCGCGAATTAACCAACTGATTAAGCAGGTGCTGCAACACTATCAAAGTACTCACCCGGCGCTTAGTTACAACAGCCGCGACTGGCAGCACTGGCTGTCTCAGCAACACAGCCTGCCACTGCCTGATTTAACCACGCTGTTGTATGGCAATACGCCTGATAGCAATATAGACAGCGCACTGCGCGAGCAATTTTATCAGTTCGCCCGTGGTTGGCTTAAGGCCTATAAGGGTAAAGCCGCTATCAACAGCTGGCCGGAGGGCACGCATGCTGGAGTTTAGTTATCCCTGGCTTGGCTTGCTGGCTCTGGCGCCGTTGTTACTGAGGTTAAAACGCCAGGCACCGTCTGACAGCGCCCTAACCTTACCGGCCCTGGCAAAACTGGCGCAGCAAACCGAGCAGCAGCCAGGGCGCAAGTTCACCCTGCCCTCCTTGCTGGCGCTACTTATTTGGCTACTGTTGGTGTTAAGTGCTACCCAACCACGCTGGCTGGGAGAGCCGGTTAATCTGCCGCAGCAAGGCCGCGATCTGATGCTGGCGCTGGATTTATCCGGCTCAATGGAAATTGCCGACATGCAGTATCAGGGTCAGAGCATAAACCGGCTGGATGCGGTGAAACTGGTGGTCAGTGATTTTATTAAGCGCCGTCAGGGCGACCGTATTGGCCTGATCCTGTTTGCCGATGCAGCCTATCAGCAAACTCCACTGACTTTCGACTTGGTCACTGTACAAAAAATGTTGGATGACAGTGTACTGCGCTTAGTCGGCACCCGCACTGCAATAGGCGAAGCTATTGGCCTGGCGGTAAAACGGCTTAACACCTATGACAGCTCTAATAAGGTATTGATTCTACTTAGTGACGGCGCCAATACTGCCGGTAATATTCAGCCGCTTGAAGCGCTGCAACTGGCCAAAGCGGCCGGCGTGAAAATACATACTGTCGGCGTAGGCGCTGAGCAAATGCTGCAACAAAGCGTGTTTGGCCGGCGCATGGTAAACCCGTCACAGGATCTGGACGAGCGTCTGCTAACCCAACTGGCCGAAGATACCGGCGGCCGCTATTTCCGTGCCCGCGATTTAAACGAATTAAACCAAATTTATCAGCTGATTGATCAGTTAGAGCCAATTGAGCGCGATGCCCTTAGCTACCGGCCGCAGCGCAGCTTGTTACACTGGCCGCTGGGTTTGGCTCTGCTACTGTCGTTTGTGCTGGCAGCATCTAACATTCACTGGCGCGGAGTGCGAATTAATGCTGACTGATTTTCATTTTCTTCGCCCCTGGTGGCTACTGGCGCTGGTGCCGGTGGCATTGTTATTAGTGCTACTGTTTCTGCATCGTAAGGCTAACAGCCCCTGGCACCAGCTTATTGCCAGTCATCTGCAACCGGTCTTATTAGGCGCTCGTTTACTACGTAAAAAACAGCCACTGGCGCTACCACTGTTAGCACTGTGCTGGCTGTTAACCACGCTGGCACTGGCAGGTCCCACCTGGCAGAAGTTACCACAACCGGCGTTTGCGCTGAAAAAAGCTACTGTGCTGGTGCTGGATATGTCGATGTCGATGCGCGCGACCGATATGGCGCCGAACCGGCTGACGCAGCAGCGTTTTGCCGCACTGGATTTTACCGAGCAATTAAAAGAAGGCGAGCTGGCGCTGCTTAGCTTTGCCGGCGATGCTTTTGTTATATCGCCGCTAACGCCGGATCATAACAATATCCGCCTGCTGATACCGGATTTGAAGCCCGAAATTATGCCGGCGCAAGGCTCAAATATGCTGGCGGCGCTGCAGCAGGCTGATAATTTGCTGCGTCAGGCCGGTTACCCGCGGGGCGATGTGGTGCTATTTACCGATGGCTTTGACAACAACAGCCTGCGCGACATTCAGGATAAACTAAATAACTGGCCACACCGGTTATCTATTTTAGGCTTTGGCAGCAGTGACGGTGCTCCGGTACAGCTGGAAAACGGTGAGCTGTTAAAATCTGCAACCGGCGCTGTGGTATTACCCCGTCTACCCAAAGCACAATTAGCCCAACTGGCGCGCCAGAGTGGCGGTGTCTATCTGGACGCGCACAACAACCCCAACGCCGTCGCCAGCCTGATAGCGCAACCGGCGCTGAGCGCATTGGATAAAGCCGATGCCGGCCGGCAAATTCAGGGCGATCAGTGGCAAGACAACGCTGTGTATCTGGTATGGCTGCTACTGCCGCTGGTGCTGCTACAACGTAAGTTCGGCCAGCTGCTTGGCCTTGGATTGGTACTGATGCTGCCCTATCAGGCTGACGCCATTGAATGGCGTGATCTGTGGCAAAGTAAGCAACAACAGGCGCGGCAAGACTATGCCAACGGTGAGTTTGACAGCGCCCGGCAAAAATTCAGCCAACCATTATGGCAGGGTAATGCGGCCTATCGCAGTGGCGATTATGCCGGCGCCGAGCAGGATTTTCGCCGCGCTGTTGAGGCTGCGCCTAATCAGCACAGCTGGCATAACCTGGGCAACAGCCTGGCGCAGCAGGGCCGTTATCAGGAAGCGCTCAATGCCTATAATCAGGCGCTGCAACATACACCAGACTTTACCCCAGCACAAAAAAATGCCGAATTAATGCAGCAGCTGCTACAACAGCAGCAGCAACAAAATCAGCAGCAAAATCAGCAAAGCAAAGATCAGCAAAACAAGGATCAGCAGAACAACCCGCAGCAAGAGGGTGAACAGCAGCAGTCGGACAGTCAATCCGAGCAAGGCGATAACCAGCAATCAAGCGATAATGACGCATCCGCACAGCCAGAGGATGCACAGCAGCAAAGTGAAGCGCAGGACACGCCGCAAGAGGAAGAACGCCAATCTGCCGCTGGTGAAGAGCAGCAAGTTGAACAAACCGAGGCGGAACAACAGGCCATTCGTGAAGCCTGGCCAAATGCAACACCGGAAGAGCAGCAGCAGTTGGATAACCTGCTACGCAAAGTGCAGGATGACCCGGCCCTGCTGCTACGCAATAAAATGTATCTTGAATATTTAAAACGCCAGCAACAACGTTTGCCTGTAGGAGTTGATGAACAATGGTAAAAGCTGCTGTGTTTTTTACAGTGCTACTGACAAGTTTGCCGGTTTTCGCCTTAAGCCAGTTAACCGCACAATTAGATAAAAACCCGGCGCTGCGGGGTGAATCGGTCACCCTGCAGGTTACAGCCGATGCGCGCCTGCCTGCAGATGCCATTAATTTTCGTGTGCTCGAAGCGGACTTTACCGTGATGCTGCCCTCCGTCAGCACCTCAACGCAGGTGATTAATGGCCAGGCCAGCCAAAGTACACGCTGGAACGTGGTGCTATTACCCAAAAAAACTGGCAACCTGAACATACCGGCATTTAGTGTGCAGGGGCTGTCAACTGAACCGATTACGCTCGAGGTGCTGGATGAAGCCCCGGCAAACAGAGGACAGAACCAGGAGCTATTTTTACAAGCCAGTATCGACCAGCAACAACTGTACGTGCAGCAACTGACGTATTATCAGGTCACTATTTACTTTAACGGCGACTTACAGCGCGGCTCATTGTCGGAGCCACAATTAGAGGGCGCCAGTATCAGCCAGGTGGGACAGGATGTTGAGGGCACAGCGCTGGTAAATGGTATACGCTATCGCACCATCACCCGCCGTTATGCCATTACCCCACAGCGTAGCGGCAACTTTAGCATCAGTCCGCCAACCTTTAACGGCGAAATGGTTGACCGCGATAGCGCCCGCTATAACTACTTTGCCCGCACGAAAACCGTGGTAGCGCAAGGTCAGCCGCTTGATATTAGCGTTAATGCCATACCCGCTAACTTTCCTGGCAGCTGGCTGGTAGCCGGCCTGGTGACATTAACAGAAGAATGGACACCAGAGCTAAGTGAGCTAAAACAAGGCGAGCCAGTCACCCGTACCATTACGCTTTCAGCCGTTGATGTGGCCGAGAACCAATTGCCAGAGCTTAATCAGCAATTCCCTGACGGCTTACGCTTGTATCAGGAACAACCACAAAGCAAAAGCGCTGAGCGTAATGGCCGCTTAGTAGCACAAAAAATCTTTACCAGCGCGGTGGTGGCCAATAAAGCCGGTGAGCTGGAGCTCCCCGAAGTGCGCCTACCCTGGTGGAACAGCCAAACCAATCAGCTGGATTATGCCACGCTACCAGCCCGCACGCTGAAAGTCGCTGGTGCGCAGGAGGCTTCTATCACGGCGCCTGCCAGCCCGGCAACGATTGCTGCCGGTAATAAGGTTGTAGCCCCAGTTAGCACTGGCAACGCAGATGCCTCCTCGCCCTGGGCATGGAATTACCTTAGCAGTGTGTTGTTAGCGCTATGGCTATGCAGCAGCGTGCTGCTGCTTTTATTGTGGCAGCGTAGCAAACACAATGAACCTGCAGTCACTGCACCCAGCAGGGTGCGGTTTAATGCCAGTAAGCTGCAACAGGCCTGTCAGCAAAATGATGCCCGGGCAGCCAAAGCGGAGCTGCTGCGCTTTGCTCATCAACAGCTGGATCAGCGTTTATCGGCGTTAACGCCGCTAAGCAAGCTAATTAACGATACCGCACTTAGCCATGAAATTATGCAGCTAAACCAGGCGTTGTATGGCACAGCGACATCTGGCTGGCAAGGACAAGCCTTGTGGCAATGCTGGCAGCAATACCGGAAAAACCAACCTGAAGATGCCACGGCTGGCACGTTAAAACCACTCTACCCCAACTAAAGCTCGAGCCAGCCAACACCTAGCGTTGTCGCTGGCTATCCCCTCCCAAAGACGAACCAGCGCGAAGCACTGGTATCAATTGCTGCAAATTGTTAGCATAACCCTGTTTTGTAACCTGATGTCACATCAGGTATTTTTTTATCCTGTGTTTTGCTTAGGACAGGCTTAAGCAAAGCACAGCGACATCTGCTAAAGGAGAAACACGTTTGGAAACAGGTACCATTATCTCGCTGGCTGTGTATTTTCTCGTTATGTTGGCCATTGGTCTTTACGGCTATAAAACCTCTACTGACGATGTATCGGGTTATATGCTGGGCGGGCGTAAGCTAGGCCCGGGCGTTACTGCACTCTCGGCCGGCGCATCTGATATGAGCGGCTGGATGTTATTAGGTGTGCCGGGCGCCATGTATTTATCAGGGCTTAGCAGTGCCTGGATAGCTGTTGGCTTGCTGATTGGTGCTTACGTCAACTATCTGATTGTCGCGCCCAGATTACGGGTATACACCGAAGTCGCACATGATGCGATTACCATTCCGGATTACTTTGAAAAACGCTTTGCCGATAAAACACGATTACTGCGGGTGGTGTCGTCAATTGTTATTGTGATTTTCTTCACGCTTTACACCTCCTCTGGCGTGGTCGGTGGCGGCAAGTTGTTCGAAAGCTCGTTTGGTTTAAGTTACGAATTGGGCTTGTATGTTACCGCCGGTGTGGTGGTGGCTTATACCCTGTTTGGCGGCTTTATGGCGGTAAGCATCACCGACTTTGTACAGGGGTGTATTATGTTTGTCGCCCTGGTGTTGGTACCAGTGGTAGCCATTGATCATCTGGGTGGCTTAGGCTCAGTATTTGAGCAGGTAAAAGCGATAGACAGCAACTTTATCGATCCTTTTACCGACGCTAATACGGCGCAAGCCATGTCAGTACTGGGCATTATCTCGTTGTTATCCTGGGGTTTTGGCTACTTTGGCCAGCCACATATTATTGTGCGCTTTATGGCAATCCGCTCGGTGGCAGATATTAAAACCGCACGCCGTATTGGTATGAGCTGGATGCTGGTTACCATTATTGGTGCGGTAATGACCGGCCTGGTGGGCATTGCCTACGTGGCAAATACTAAAATGACACTGAACGATGCCGAAACCATTTTTATTGTCTTCTCACAGTTTTTATTTCATCCGCTGATCTCCGGCTTTTTGCTGGCGGCCATTTTAGCGGCCATCATGAGTACCATCTCATCTCAGCTGCTGGTTACCTCAAGCTCACTGACAGAAGACTTCTATAAAGCCTTTGTTAAACGTAATGCCAGCCAAAAAGAGCTGGTATTGGTCGGGCGCATAGCGGTATTAGTGGTGGCAATGGTAGCTATTGCACTGGCCTACGACAGAAACAGCACCATCTTATCTTTAGTCAGTAACGCCTGGGCCGGTTTTGGTGCCGCTTTTGGCCCACTGATTGTGCTAAGCCTGTACTGGAAACGGATGACGTTTGCCGGCGCCTTAAGTGGCATCATCAGTGGTGCGGCGACAGTGCTATTCTGGATCTATGCACCCGTGCTGGACAATGGCCAGAGTTTAAGCTCGCTGGTGTATGAGATTGTGCCTGGCGTGATTGTCAGTACCCTGTGCATCGTTGTGGTGAGCAAGCTAAGCAAAGCCCCGGCAGAGGATGTTTTGGCATTGTTTGACGACATGCGGCAGCAGCTTAAACAAAGCTGACTGCTCGTACCTGCGTAAAATTAGCTGGGGCGCATAAAAAACTATGTGCCCCATTGCAATAACTTTGCTAAATTACGGTTTTAGTGTGCCTTTTCGAGATAGATGATTTATGTATTTCTACGCTGCGCGCCAACCCATTCTGGATCGTAACAAAGAACTTTATGCCTACGAGTTACTGTTTCGTGACGGCCTGGAAAATGCCTTCCCGGATATTGACGGCGATGAGGCGACGTCACGTATGGTAGAGGGCAGCCAGCTTAGCTTTGGTCTGGAAGACTTTCTGGGCGACAAACCTGGTTTTATCAATTTCACCTTAGACACCCTGACCAAAAAATACCCCACTATGCTGCCGAAAGAGCAAGTGGTAGTAGAAATACTGGAAACTATACAGCCTGGCAAACGTTTGCTGGCTGAGTGTCAGGCGCTAAAAGAAAAAGGTTATGTCATAGCGCTGGATGATTATATTCATCAGCCGGTTTGGCGCCATTTTTACCCTTTTGTCGATATTATTAAAATCGACTTTCGCTCTACCTCTACTGACACCATTAACCAGATAAAAGCGGCGATTGCCGATTTTACTCACATCAAGTTGCTCGCCGAGAAAGTTGAGACTAACGAAGAGTTTCAGTTAGCAATGGATTTAGGCTTTAGCTATTTTCAGGGTTACTTTTTCTCTAAGCCCGAGATGATGCAATCCAAAGCCTTGTCTCCGGCGCAGATGACACTGGCGGAGCTGTTATACGAAACGTCTAAATCAGACATGGATCTGAATAAAATAACGCAAGTGTTTCAGCGCGACGTGCATTTGTCTTATAAGCTGCTGCGCTACAGTAACTCGGCCATTTTTAAACGCCGTACCGAAATAGAAACCATTAAACAAGCGCTCATTGTGCTTGGTCAGGCTGAGTTGAAGAAGTTTCTATCGCTGTTATTCACTGCACAAATCAGTAGTGACAAACCGGCTGAGCTTATGCGTATGTCCATGACCCGGGCCCGCTTTGCTGAAGGCCTGGCACAGCTGCATGGTAAAGTTGATACCGACAAAGCCTTTCTTACCGGTTTAATGTCGTTGATGGACGCGATTTTAGATGAACCTATCGACAGCGTTATGAGTAAGCTGCCGTTGGCAAAAGAGATTAAAGAAGCCCTGGTAGAGAAAAAAGGCATTTTGGCAGATTACATCAAGTTAATTCAGTTTTATGAAACCGCCCAGTGGCAAGAGGCCTCAACAGCCATTAATACGCTGCAATTAGCCAATGATAAAGTGCCTGATGCTTATCATACCGCAGTGCAATGGGCTAACGAGCAAATGAAAGCCCTGGGTGACTAACCCAGGGCCAACGCCTAATTAAAACTCAGATAAGGGCTGATTTTCGCAGCCAACTTCTCGCCAATGCCTTTTACCTGGGTCAGCTGTGCCTCGTCTTTGATCGGACCATTGGCCGCAATATAATCCAAAACGGCCTGCGCTTTTTTCTGTCCTAAGCCCGGTATAGCGTCCAGTTGCTCTAACGACGCACTGTTAATCGATATTTTCTGTGCCGCATGTGCTTGGGCACTGGCCTTGGTGATTTTATCTGACGATGTTTCAGCAGCACAAAGATTGGCCGTTAAACTCAGCAACGTCATGCCAACGGCAAAATAAAATGGTCTCATGGTCTTTCATCCTTAAGTAGCTTCCGGTCCCTGACGACACGCTGTACTGCAAGCTGCAATTTTGGGTTGGCGCGATAACCAAAATGCAAGTCACACTATCAGTGTTAGGAAGTTTTACTGCCAACCCAATAAAAGTAGCAACATAATTTACTTTTGCAATATTTTTGCAACTTTTGACACATTTTAAATGCAATTAGTATTCAGCGTTAATTAAGACACTACCGCCTACTCTTACTGCCAATAGCAAGATGTCGTGCCCTACCGCGCTATGTAGTAGCCGATGTAAAGCATTGCTGCTGCTAAAATTGTCCGGTAAAGTACCGCTTGTAACGATGGAGATAACCATGTTTGGCACCCGAGTATTACTGCTAACCGCTGTACTTGTTCTCACTGCCCCTTGTTTTGCAAATACCCTGCAGGATAGCAAGCAGCTAAGCCGTGAACAGGCTGCGGCACTGGCCCAGCAGCAATATCCCGGACGTATTGTTAAGGTAAAAGCCGAGCGGGAATTTTACCGTATAAGACTGGTTCAACCTGACGGCCGGGTCATTACTGTTTTGGTCGATGGCAAGACTGGCCGTATCAAAAAGGATGGAAATTAATGCGTCTACTGGTTGTGGAAGATGAACATCTGCTGGCGCAGCAGATAAAAGAACAGTTACAACAGCAGCAGTTCAGTGTTGATGTTGCAAGCGATGGAGATGATGGCTGGTTTAAATTATCAGAGTACCCCTATGATTTAGCCATTATCGATATTGGCTTGCCGAAAATGGATGGCTTGACGCTGATTAGAAAAGCCCGGCAGCAAGCCTTAAAAACGCCGATTATTGTGTTAACTGCGCGCGGTAGCTGGCAAGAGAAGGTAGAAGGCCTGGACGCAGGCGCCGATGATTATTTAACTAAACCTTTTCACACTGAAGAGCTCCTGGCCCGTTGTAATGCCCTGATCCGCCGTGCAGCTGGCCAACCAGAGCCAACCCTGGCTGCAGGTCCTATTTCGCTCAATAGCCGTACACAACAGGTATGGCTGCATGATGAAGAAGTCAGTCTGACAGCATATGAGTACAAGGTACTGGAATACTTTATGTTGAACCCCACTAAAGTGATTTCCAAAACTGAGCTGACCGAGCATATTTATGATCAGGACTTTGATCTGGATAGCAACGTGATAGAGGTATTTGTCCTGCGGCTGAGAAAGAAATTGGACCCGGAGGGTGACATTAAGCCTATCGAAACGCTGCGCGGACGCGGTTATCGTTTCACCCTGACCGTCGCCTGATATGTCCTTATCGCTAAAGCTGCGGCAACTTTTGGTCAGTATATTTTTACTACTGTTCCTGTTGCCCAGCTCCTTTGTGGCTATTGATAGAGCCTTTTTTACGCAACTTGTTACCAACACTGAGCAAAAGCTTGAGGTGCATCTGTATTCGGTGCTTTCAGAGCTCAGCGTGTCGCAGGACAAAGTAGAACTGCTCAATAACGCACTGGCGCCCGATTTCTACCGACCAGATTCTGGCTTAAGTGCCTATATTACCGATCAGCAAAATTTGGTTTGGCAAAGTGACTCCTCACTAAACCAGTTATTTAGCCCACCTGGGGAAGATCTGCCGCCGGGCGAACATCTGTTTAGGCGGCTTAGCCAAACCGGCGGTGAGTTTTGGGTATTATCATTGTCATTACTATTCGATGCCGAAGATTACACCCGGCCGCTCACCCTGCATATTGTCCAAACGAACGAGCGACTGATGGCGCCGCAGCTGGCGTTTCGCGCCACCCTGCTGCAATGGTTTATTGGTATAGGCCTGGTATTACTACTGATTATGTTACTGGCGTACTACTGGACCACCAAACCACTGTCACGGCTGGACCATGAAATCCGCCGGGTAGAAAATGGTAGTCAGGAACAATTAACCGGCCGTTATCCTGCTGAGCTGTGTATTATCAAAGAAGACCTGAACCTCCTGCTCGCCAATCAGAATCGGCAAAAGCAGCGCTATCGCAATCATTTAAGTGACCTGGCACACGCGTTAAAAACGCCGGTAGCTGTGCTGAATACCTCAGCACTTAGCCAACAGCCTGAGTTAAAAGAACAGCTTGATCGCATTACCTCGATGATTGAGCACCAGTTAAAACGTGCGGCCAGCTCGGGTCAGGATATCTGGAAGAAGCAAATTGAGATCAAGCCGGTAGCAGACAAATTGATCGCGGCGCTGAATAAAATTTACCGCCATAAAGATCTGCGCATTACATTACACTGCCCTGCCAGCGCCGTGTTTCGTGGTGATGAGACGGATCTGATGGAAATACTGGGTAATTTATTGGATAACGCCTGTAAAGCCTGTCACCATCAGGTACAGCTGACAGTGCAAACCGAGCATCAGCATTTACTTCTTAGTATTGAAGATGATGGCCCCGGTGTACCAGCTGAAAAACGTCAGCAGCTGTTTGAACGTGGTGCCAGGTTAGACACCTATAAAGATGGGCATGGCGTTGGCCTGGCCATTGTTGCTGAATTGGTACAATCATACTCTGGCAAACTCAATCTGGGCTCCAGTGAACTCGGTGGTGCCCGTTTTCAATTATCGTTCTGAGCAAAGAAGACCATTGATCCTGGCCCCAGCAAGCGGCGTATTATCTAGCTGTAACTTAACTAAATTGGAATCTGCTTTATGCAATTGGAAAACCCCGCCATTATCAGAATAAAAAACCTGCGCCTGCGTACCTTTATTGGTATTAAAGAAGATGAAATTAATAACAAGCAAGATGTGGTGATAAACGCCAGGATCCACTACAGCGCAGCTGACGCGGCGAATACCGATGATATGGATAAAGCATTGAACTACCGTACTATCACCAAGAAAATTATTGCTCTGGTAGAGCATCAGCGCTTTTCGTTACTGGAAAAACTTACTGCTGAAGTACTGGCTATTGCCAGTGAGCACCCCAGCGTGCGTTATGCCGAAGTCGAGATAGATAAACCGCATGCGCTGCGCTTTGCCGATTCAGTTTCATTGACACTGTCGGTACACAAATAACTTCTATACTGAGTTAGGCGTCTGACAGCAAACGGTAACCACAATGAATATTTTGCTCACCGGCGGTACCGGTCTGATAGGGTCAGCGTTAGTAAAACGCTGGCTTAACCAGCATCAGCTTTGGGTGCTAAGCCGCAATTGCGCCAAAGCGGCAAAACTACTCGGCCAGCACGTTAAGCTGATAAGCAGCCTTAACGAGGTAGATTTTAACCAGCTTGATGCAGTAATTAATCTGGCAGGGGAACCTATTGCCGATAAACGCTGGACTGAGCAGCAAAAGCAGCGGCTTTGTGATAGCCGCTGGCAGTTAACTGAGCAGCTGGTGCAAGCCATTAACGCTGCGGATACCCCTCCTTCAGTGCTGATCAGCGGCTCAGCTATTGGCATCTATGGCCGCCAGGACGCCAGTTTAATTAATGAAGATTTCACGCATTATCACAGTGAGTTTACCCATTTGCTTTGTCAGCGTTGGGAGCATATTGCCCTTAAAGCACAAAATGATAAAACGCGTGTTTGCCTGCTTCGCACCGGCATAGTGCTCTCTGCTAAAGGTGGCGCCCTGGCTAAGATGTTGCCGGCGTTTAAACTAGGCCTGGGCGGCCGGATCGGTAGTGGTGAGCAGTATATGTCGTGGATCCATTTAGGCGACATGGTGCGATTAATCGAGTTTTTACTACTGCACCCTACACTAACAGGCCCCTTTAATGCTGCGGCGCCTACGCCGGTGACTAACACAGAATTTAGCCAGACACTGGCTAAGGTGTTACACCGTCCTGCAGTGTTTCCTGTACCGGCCTTTGTATTAAAGTTGTTATTAGGTGAAATGGCCGACTTACTGTTAACCGGCCAAAGGGTATTACCGGCAAATTTGCTCAAAGCCGGCTTCGAGTTTCAGTTTACAACGCTTGAACCCGCTCTACGGGATTTGCAGGGCTAAGCCCTGCATTTCTTATCTTTTTAACTAGCCTTGCAAAACCCGGCGCATGAGCTGCGCGCCCGGAATGCTTAATAAACGCCGCAGCTGCCACCAACCCAGCAAGGTTACCATGCCGATACCCAGCGTTGGCCCCATCCACCACAGACTGTAGTGTGGTGTAAAAGGCAATTCAAACACCCGTTGTTGCACCAACAGCAACATGAGCTCTGCCAAAATGGTGGCAAAACCGCCCGCCATTGCGCCCAGCAAGGCAAACTCCAACAGCAAAGCATTACGCAGCAGGGCATAGCGCGCGCCCAGCGTGCGCAAGATTGCCAGCTCTTGCTCGCGTTGCTCCAGCGTTGCCTGCACCTGAGCCACCAACACCAGCGCAGCAGCCAGACAAATGATCAGCAAAATAAAACTCAGCGCTACCGTTACCTGATCGATAATGTCGTTTACCTGTGCGATGATGTTATCTACGCTAATCACACTGACCGTCGGCAGCAAGCGCGCCAGTTGGTTCAATAAGGCATTTTGCTCAGGTGGCAGATAAAACGCTGTGATAAAGGTGGCCGGAAATTCCGCCAGCAGGTCCGGGCTTAAAATCATGTAAAAATTGGGCTGCAGGCTATTCCAATCTACTTTACGGATGCTGCTCACTACTGCACTTACCTGCTGTCCGCCAATCGAAAACGCTAGGCTGTCGCCCAGTTTAAGCTCCAGTCGCTCAGCGATCTCCTCTTCTACTGATACTTGTGCTGTGGCACCTTCAGCAAACCAATCACCCTGTAAAATGTGATTATTTTTTGGCAGCGCCGACAGCCAGGTTAAATTAAGCTCACGCCCCACACCGACCCGCTGCTGGCTGCGATCTTCTTTCGTGGCCTCTTGCTGTAACTGTTCATCGTTAATCGACATCAGGCGCCCGCGCACGACTGGATAATATTGATCCAGCTGCAGCTGCTGCTCAGCGGCAAAGTTATTAAGCACGGTGCGCTGCTGCTGATTAATATTCACCAAGAACTGGTTAGGGGCACCTTGTGGAATTTGCCGCTGCCACTGACCAATAAGCTCAGCGCGCAAAAAGTACAGCAATAATGCCAGAAAAATGGCCAGACTAAAGGTAATCAGCTGAAAGCTGTTAGCCCATAAACGTCGGCGTAGATTGGCAATCGCCAGTTTTGGCGCACTAGCCTGCCCCGCGGCACCAGGTTTCACTAATCGGACAATCACTGCTGCTGTTGCTATTAACAACGCAGCGAAGCCAGCACACAGTAAAAATAGCCCGATACTCAGCACCAGCTCGCCACTGAATAACCACATCAGTGCCCAGATTGCCGCCGCGCCGGTTAGCCACTGCAGTTTATCCAGTACAAATTGTGCTGCCGGCTGTTTTAATACCTCTATTGCCGCCGTATTTGATAAGCGCCACATTGGCCGTGCAGCAAATAGCAGTGCACAGATAACACAAGTTAACGTGCCCAGCCACAGTGGCCGGATGCTGAATTCGGCCCGGTAGTCCGGCATATAGAGGTTAATACCCCACTGCACAGCACCAATCGCCAGTTGTCCGGCAACGAGGCCACACAGCAGGCTAAACAGCACCACTAACAGCAGATGGCTGCCGTAGATCAGTCTGATTTGCGCTGTTGTCGCGCCCAGTGCTTTGATGACGGCAACTGCCTGCGTATGGCGCTGACTGTAGCGACTGGCTGCAACTGCAGCAGCACACGCGGCCAGCACAATGCCCAGCAAGCCCGCTAACAATAAAAACCGCTCTGCCCGCTCCAAAGCGCCGCCAATAGCCGACTCACGGTCCATTTTTTGCCAGCGCTGATGCACTGTCAGTTTATCGTTAACCTCAGCTTCAAACTGCGCCAGGCTGGTGGTATCGCCAGCAAACAGATAGCGATAACCAATGCGGCTACCGGGTTGCACTATTTCAGTCGCCGGCACATCATCCAGATGCATAATCACCCGGGGCGAGCCACCAAATACACTGAGTGGCGCATCTGGCTCATTAACAATAACTCCTCCTACCTGTAATTTGGCCAGGCCAAGCTCCACCTCATCGCCCACGTTAACGCCCAGCAGGTCGAATAGACGCGCCTCAAAAAATACCTGCCCAGGCTTTAACTCAGCAGTTTCGCCGGCTGTTACCAACTCTGAGCGGTAGAGCACTAAATCTCCACGCAGTGGGTAACTGCTACTGACGGCTTTAATGGTTGCCAGTTGCATGGCATCACCGGCAAACAGCATAGAGTCAAATTGCATTTGTCTGGCTGTACTAAGCTGGTATTGCTGCTCGGCAAGCGTAAACAACTGCTCATCAAACGGCTGGCTGGAGCGCAGCACTTTATCGGCGGCGTTAAACTGGGCACTGCGCTGCAACAGGGCGCTTTTAACCCCTTCGGTGATGCCACTTAAACTGACCACAGAGCCAACCGCTAAAAATAACGCAAAAGCGATAACCCACAGCTCACCACGGCTAAGCTCACGCCAGAACAAGCGCCATGCGATACTAGCCCACATCTGCTAAATCCTGTGTTGTTGTGTCGATAAAACGACCGGCCTGCATCCGGTATTGGCGCTGACAACGACGGGCCAGTTCATCATTGTGGGTCACTAATACTAAGGTTGTGCCCTGCTCGGCATTTAGCCGGAACAGCAAGTCTTCAATTTTCTGCCCCGTCGCCGCATCCAGGTTGGCTGAGGGCTCATCAGCAAATAACACTGCCGGGCGGGTAATAAAGGCGCGCGCTATAGCAACCCGCTGCTGCTCGCCGCCGGATAACTGTGCCGGATAAAAATCGGCCCGCTCTGACAGACCAACCTGTGCTAATAATGTCATTGCCCGCTCGCGCGCGTCTTTCACGCCAGCAAGCTCAGCGGGTAGCGTAATGTTTTCAAGTGCTGTCAGGCTGGGTAATAACAAAAACGACTGAAACACAAAACCGACATGCTCAGCACGGATGGCCGCGCGTTCATCTTCTGATAACCGGTGCAGCGCTTGCCCTGCCAGGTGCACTTCCCCCCTGCTGGGGACATCGAGCCCAGCCAGTAAACTGAGCAGCGTTGATTTACCCGAGCCTGAGGCGCCAACAATAGCTACCGTCTCACCACGATTGATCGTCAGGCTAATATCGTGCAGGATAGTTAAGGAACCTTCGGTCAGTTTGACACTCTTAGCCAACCGAACCGCGTTGATATGAACTTCAGGTGTATTCATTATGCGTATTATCTTCTTGTTGTTAATCGTGTTATTCAGCCAGTCTGCCTTAGCGCAAAAAATGCTGATCCTGGGCGACAGTTTAAGTGCAGCTTATGGCATGCAGCAGCACGAGGGCTGGCCTCATCTGCTGCAGCAACGTACCGACTGGCAGTTAGTTAATGCCAGTATCAGCGGTGAAACCACCGCCGGCGGTTTGGCCCGTTTACCCCAACTGTTAAAACAACACCAGCCAGACGCTGTATTAATTGAACTGGGAGGCAATGACGGTCTGCGCGGCTTTGCCATCGACACCATTAATTCAAATTTAAGCCAAATCATTACCTTAGTGCAGCAGCATAATGCCATGCCAATACTAATGCAAATACGCATACCGCCGAACTATGGACCACGTTATGGACAACAATTCAGCGCAATCTATCCGACGCTGGCGGAAAAATTTGCCATAACCCTATGGCCATTTTTTATGGACGAGATAGCGGTCAACAGTGACCTGATGATGCAAGATGGCATTCACCCCAACACCAGGGCGCAACCACAGATCAGTGTGTTTGTCGAAAAATTACTGGATGAATTACCAACGCCATAAGCATAACGCTCAGGGATGAGCCGAAAAGTGTTGAGTGTTGAGTGTTGAGTGTTGAGTGTTGAGTGTTGAGTGTTGAACGATGAGATAAATTAACTGATAACGCAAGATGTTTTTGACGCGAAGTGGCGTCCCCTAGGGGATTCGAACCCCTGTTACCGCCGTGAAAGGGCGGTGTCCTAGGCCTCTAGACGAAGGGGACACTGTAACAGATAAGCAGAATAATGAAGTGGCGTCCCCTAGGGGATTCGAACCCCTGTTACCGCCGTGAAAGGGCGGTGTCCTAGGCCTCTAGACGAAGGGGACGCAAAGACATTCATTCTAAAAGTGCAGATTAATTGGCGTCCCCTAGGGGATTCGAACCCCTGTTACCGCCGTGAAAGGGCGGTGTCCTAGGCCTCTAGACGAAGGGGACGCACGAAAAAATCTTGGTGGAGCTAAGCGGGATCGAACCGCTGACCTCTTGCATGCCATGCAAGCGCTCTCCCAGCTGAGCTATAGCCCCACACTTTTATGCTCTTTACTAATTCGCATTAGCGCTGAACACGGGGCGCATTCTAGGGTGCCACTGAAAATGTGTCAACAGTTTTTTCTGCAGGTTTTTTCGTTCGGCCATTTTTTAAACGCCACGCTGTATTAATCGACGTTTTTCGCCTGAAATTGCAGCAGTTATAACAACTTAGCCAATAAATAGTAAAGCCAAGCCATTAATAGTATCTGCGGTAAACGTTAAAAACTCTTGGCTACCTTTATCAGCGGGATCGTGTTTCCAGCGTTTTTTGTATACACTAACGGCAGGCTAATGAGTGGGTTTGCACTCAGTGTCACTATAAAGGAAGCGTCATTATGTACGAGAAGTACTATGGGTTCAGGGATCGCCCATTCCAACTTACCCCCAGCCCACACTTGTTCTACGCCAGTAAATTGCACAAACGGGCTCTGGCCTATCTGCAATATGGCTTATCACAAGGTGAGGGATTTATTGTGATAACCGGCGATGTCGGCACCGGTAAAACCACTATTGCTAATCAATTACTGGCGCAGTTAAACCAGGACGAAATAATTGCCAAGCAAATTGTCACCTCAAAACTTGAACCGGATGATTTAATTCGTATGATTGCCTCCAGTTTTAATCTGGTGGTGACGGAACACAATAAAGCCAGTTATCTTGACGCCATTTACAGCTACCTGAAACGGTTACATGCCCAGCACCGTCGTGCCTTGTTATTAGTGGATGAAGCTCAGAATCTGCCTTTAGCAGCGATTGAAGAGCTCAGAATGCTGTCTAACTTCCAGCTTAACGGCAAACCTCTGCTGCAAAGCTTTCTGTTGGGGCAAAATGAGCTCAATGCCATTATTCAGGCGCCAAACATGGAGCAATTTCGTCAGCGTATCATCGCCTCTTCCAACTTATCGGCTTTTGCCGAAGAGGACACCAAAGCCTATATCCAGTATCGGCTGCAACAAGCTGGTGGGCAAAGCAGCCTGTTGTCAGAGGCATGCTACCCGCTGATACAACGATACAGCCGCGGTATACCACGCAAAATAAATACAGTGATGGATCGTATTTTGTTGTTCGGTTACCTGGAAGAGCAGCCGGTCATCAATGACGATGCGGTACAAATGGTATTGGACGAACTGGCGCAGGAAATTGCCAATCAGCCAGCCACCGCCATGCCAGCGGCCAGTCCATCGCCGGCCTCAGCCGCTTCAGCATCCTCTAAAACCATGCTGCATGAGCTTACCGCCATGTTAGACAATGAGCTGGAGCAAAAGCTGAAAATGGCCAAGGAGCTGGACGCCCTGCTAAAACGGCAACAGCAACTGCTAAATAGCCGCGACAACAATGACAGCACCGATTAAAGGTGCTGTTAAAAGCGTTGATTCAGGCTCAGCCAGATGCGGTCTTCTGAGATATCCCGACTAGCCAGGGTGGAATCCCGTTCGATACGACGGAACATTGCGCTGACATCTGCCCTGCTGTTCAACTGATACTTAATACCACCTTCTATCGAGACATTTTTATCGGCTCGTTGTTCAGTGCCGTAATCAATATCGTAGTAACGTGCGTTTAGTAGCAAACTGGCGTGGGGCGTTAAACGCCAGCTGGATTGTAACGAGATAGTATCTCGCTCACTCTGTCGGCCAGATTCAACATAATCATCTTCGCTGCGGCTAACCAATAAATTTAATGCCAGCCTGTTGCGGTTGTAACCGGCAGCAAAAGACGCTGACCGCCGATTAATAATTTGCTCAGATAACTCTAATTCGGTACCAAAGAACTGGCGAAAGCTTTCGCCAGTTTGCAACTGATAATTGTTTGTTGCCGGACGAAAGCAATCACTAAACTGCGCAGCTGTGTCAGGACAAACGAACATGCCCAGATCTTCTGTTACTTCATCTAGAGTTGATAAGGTTTGTACTGTGTCAGACAAGGATAAACGTAATGACAAAAACCGTAATTGATAACTGCCCTGAACCACGGCAGTGCGCCCGGTATAGCGGCGATCCAAGGTGTAGGATAGTGATGTACGTCGGCTGGGCGCTAAAAACACTTCTGCCGCGGTATAGGTTTCACGCACTTTGAAATCAGGAGAATCATTAGGGGTGATCACCGCCCGGTTTCGGCTGACGCTGAGGCGTGATGCCCTGCCAAATTTATATTCCAGCCCTGCACCGTAAGAGACAAACTTATTGTTGTAACTGCGCCCGGCATCGTTTTGGTCATAACTGCCGCGCACTATCGCCGAGAGATTACGATACAGCGGCACCCCCCCAGTCGCTGCGGCTTGTTTAGCCGTGAAACTTTCGCCACTGTCACGATCTGTCTTTCGATAGCTGCCACTGGCCTGCCAAAACAACGTAGACTGGCGATCAGCACTGCCCATGGCCAGGGTTGTGGTATAAGCATCGTTATCAAAATTGCCAAAGCCATCGTCAACATCCGGCGCATCTGAGCGCAAACGGCGATAATCCAACCCCAGCTGACTATACACATCGGCATTCGCCCCGGTAGACAGACTCATATTAGCGCCAATACTGGATGTTTTGGATAAATTATCAGACCCGGTAATAATGTCGGAAAACACACCAACCTGTGAATTGCGAATACGGTGTGCCGAACTGGCACTAAGCCCTACCCTGAAACGCTCATCCAAGGCGCTAAGTTGACTACGCCAGTTATAGCTGGACAAACTTTTATGTGAGCGCTGGCTATCGTCGTACCAAACAGATTCGTTTTTCAGGCTAAGCGCAGAAGATAATTGCCGCCCCGTAACATTAATACCCAATGTTGGCGATAACAGCGCTGCCAGCCCCTTATCCAAACCGCCACCGGTTTCATCCTGTCGCAACCAGAAGCCATAGCCACTGGCTGTTACAGCAGGCTTTATTTCTACTTCTGCAGCCGTTACTGAGGCCACGCCTGTCAGATTTAGCGCCAACAACAACAGGGGTACCCTTCTTGGGATCAGCTGCATTTTTTCCGTTCTAGTTGGCGCCATAATAATAGCCGTAACCATAGCCTTTACCCTGATTACGATGGGCTTTATTAATTAAAAAGCCGGTCGCAATATCTTTTGGTAGTAACGCTACCGCCTGCTCAATTTCTGAGAGCTTAGTATGGTTTTCCTCGACGACGATAACCGCTTGCCCACACATTGACGCCATAACAGCCGTTTCGTTAACACCCAATAGCGGTGGTGCATCGAAAATGACAATACGATCGTGGTAGCGGGTGGCAAATTCGTTCACTAACATTTCCATCCGTTCACTGGCTAGTAACTCAGTGGATAAATGATGTGGCCGCCCGGCCGTGATAATTTTCAACCGCTCAACATTAGTGCTCAACATAATGTCAGACACGCTAATTTTGTCAGATAACAAATAGTCTGTCAGACCAACATCATGCTGAATTTGCAAGGTTTTAGACACACTTGGCCGCAATACGTCACTGTCTACCAGCAGCACTGTTTTATCCTGCTCCAGGGCAATACTCAATGCCAGATTAATGGCAGAAAAGGTTTTTCCTTCACCTGGCCGTGAACTGGTGACCAAAATAAGGTTGGGATGTTTGAGTGTCTGACTTAATGCGCCCACAGCATTATTAATCAGCTTACGTTTTATTACCCGGTATTCTTCATTAATGAGCCGCCGTTCGCTGGACAGCGAAACAAAGTTACGTTGCTCTAGTTGTTGTAAATTAAGCGTTACCGTTGCTTTATGCTCTCGTGCCGGCTCGACCCGTTCATGAACCGGTGACACAGTTTCAGTCTGAGTTAAAACCTCTGGTTTTACAGATACTTCAGCTGATGGCTGAATAAATACGTCTTGCTGTGCCGGGCTATGCTCCTGTTGGGCACGCTCAATCGACGTTTCGCGAGATTTGGCTGGGAATTCTGACTGTTTATTAATGGCTTTTTCAATAATACTCACCGGATCACCCTCAACAACAGTTCAGCTGAACGTCCAAACAACACCTCATTACTGAGCAGCGCGGCATAACACAGCAGCAAGCCGCCACTTAACAAGGCAAAATAGACAAAATGCATTCGCACCTGACGCAAAATGGCCGCTTTCTCAGTATGGGAAACTACGCCAAATACAGGTAGATCAGTGATACTGTGCAGCTGCGAAGCGCGGGTTAAAACCGGCGAAATCAGACTGCGCAAAAACGCCATAAATACGCCGGCACCAATACCGACCACCAATACCAGTGTATAAAACAAGCCCCGGTTTGGCCCTGATGGCGTTAATGGCACCCTTGGCGGTTCAATAATATTAAACTGAACATCCTGCTGTGACGCATCGGCACGGCGCGACAGCTCAGCTGACTCTCTTCTGGCCAGCAACGCCTCGTATTTTGACTTGGTAATATCGTAATCGCGGTTAAGGCCGGTAAACTCGGCTTCAATCTCCGGAATAAGGTTAAGCTTACTCTCAAGGTTCGCCACAGTGTCTTCAAAGGCTTTAACTCTCACCCGCGCCGAAGCAACCTCGGTTTCCAGCCGGGCAACACTGATCCGTAGTTCCTGATACACCGCGTTCTGATTTAACCCTGCGCTTTGCTGCGGATTTTCTGAGGAAAACTGCGCCATGGCGGTCAATTCTTCCTCGCGTTGTTGCTCCAGTTGCGCCAGCAAACGTTTAGTTTCCAACACATCGGGATGAAACTCGGTATAACGGATCAGCAAGTTATCCAACTGTGACTGTAAACTGCGGATCCGGTCATCAAACTGTGTGGGTTGACGCGAGGCACTGCCAGACGAAAATGGCATTACGCCAAATACCGGCTCTTCCCCCTCCAACTGGCTACGCGCAGAGCTTAGCCGCGTCTCCAACTCCCGCAATCCCAGGCGGGCCTCTTCAAGACGTCTTTTTTCGCTACTAATCTGGCCGTAGTAATCACTTTCATTACCCGGCAGTAAACTTAACCGGTTCTTCTTAAAATCCGAAAGCCTGATTTCTGCTTCCATTAAGCGACGCTCATAATCCGCGATCTGCTCATTTAAAAAGCGCTCTGCTGCCTGAGAGTCCGCTCTGCTGGAACCAAGCCGCCCTTCAACAAAGTTGTTTAACGTCTCTTGTACCACTTTCAGCGCTAACTGAGGTTGGGGGTTGCTGTAGGCAATAACGTAGATGTTTTCGCGCCCCGATGCCGATATTTTTATCTGCGACTGCAAGCTGTCTATCAGGCTTTCAAAAGACTTGTCATCTTTGGCCTGGATATCTAAATCGGTTGCGCGGGCAATTTTTTCCAGATTGGGCCTGCTAAGTAAGGTGCGAGCCATCAGTTTAATTTCGTCATCACTGTTGGTTCGCAGCGCCAGACCTTGCAGCAAAGGTTGCAATACCGTACTGGTTTCAACATATAACTTGGCGTTGGCTTCAAAGGTAGGTGGCATGTTGTAAACAAAAAACCAGCCGGCCGGACATACCAGCCAGGCGGTTATGACAATGTAGCGGCGTCTTAACCACACTCCCTGTAGATAAGTTTGCACCTGCTCTATGGCTTGCTGCAGTTCTCTCATTTATCACTCCCTGAACTGTTACTGCTTTTCTGTGACTTAGCCTTTAAAACCAAGCCTCAGGAATTATCACGACATCTCCTGGCAACACGTCAACATTCGCGCTGATCTCTCCCTCCCGGATCAGATCATCCAGCCGTAATTCAAATGTCTGCTGTTTACCATCAACCACTCTGACAAGCTTGGCACCGTTACCATCAGCAAATTCTGTCAGGCCGCCCACTTCAATCATCAAATCCAGTAATGTCATATACTGATTGTAATTAATCGCTCTGGGGTTGGTGGCAGCACCAATAACACGCACCTGCTCACTGTAGGGGCCAACAAAATTAGTCACCGATACCGTAACGACCGGATCGCGGATGTATTTACTTAAAATGGCTTCCATGTCGCGGGCGATTTGCGTGGGCGTTTTTCCGCTGACAGGCACGTCCTCCACCAACGACGTTGAAATTTTGCCATCAGGTCTGACAATAAAGGTGCCGGACAACTCAGGGTTGCGCCAGACAAAGATGGAAACGTTATCGCGGGGGCCTACCAGATACTGATAGTTTTCAACTGAAGTGGTAAGGGAACTCTGCACTGTGGCGCCCGGCAAGGTATTGCTACTGCAACCACTGATAAATAAACAGAATAACACCCAAAAACCGCACATTCCTTTAGCAGATCTTGCCATCATAATACTCGTCCTTATGCTGATGCTTACCTAATATAACTTAAAAATTTACGCTTGTGCTGCAAAAAACGAAAAATTAATTTCTGTTTTTTTTTTAAAATAGTATAATTAACCAGCTAACTTTTGCAGTATAGTAGCTTTGCTGTCCTGCAACAGCCTGAACGCAATGGATGCAACAAGGATGTCGTTATGAGTAAAGCAAGTCGTTACGGACGAAATACGATTGCCGATAAGCTGTTCTTACTGGGTGAAGTAACCTTACTTTTAGCTGCCAGTTTGCTTGCCAGTTATCTCCATGATAAATACCTCTTTGCCGTCGCACTTGAACACCAGCTGCTTAACGCTGTGTTGTTTTCTGCATCGGTGATGCTGTGCGCGCTGTCAGTCGGCTTGTATGATCAAAAACTACGCGAAGGCCGCAAAGGCATAATAAAACGCGTAGTCATAACCCTACTGTTTAACGCTATCTTACTTGAGCTGATTGTTTTTCAGTTATTTCCGACATTGCACATTGGAACCACTTATTTGGCAGGTGCGTCGGCACTGGCTGCGATCTTTCTGTCAGGCTTCAGGGCTTTTTTCCACTACCACGACATTACCCGCATCAGCCGCCGGCGCGTGTTAGTGCTAGGCGCTGGCGAGCGCGCGTCTATTATTGAAAGGCGCATGCGTCGCAGTGTCGACAAACGCAACTTTGATATTATTGGTTTTGCGCCGATAGAGGGTGATCAAGACGCAGGAATTCCTGCTCACCGCCTGGCACATTTCGACTACAAGAATGACCTGTTTGAGTTTGTACAGGAGCACCGCATCGACCAGTTGGTGATTGCCTGTGATGAACGGCGCAACATGTTACCGGTTGAGCATTTATTTAAGTGCAAAACCCGCGGCGTTGATGTGATTGAAATATTAGACTTTATCGAGCGCGAAACCGGCCAGATTGCGGTCAACCTGATATATCCAAGCTGGGTGATCTACGCCAACGGCCTGGAAATAAACCATGGCTTTAAAACCAATCTGGATTACAAGCTTAATGTCGTCCTGGCAGTGTTAATGCTGGCCGTAACCTGGCCAATTATGTTGATAACAGCGCTGTGTATTTATTTGGAAGATGGCTATAAAACCGGCGCATCTATTTTTTATCGGCAACTGCGGGTTGGTTATGACGGTAAACCCTTTTATATCGTTAAGTTTCGCAGTATGCGTGCCGACGCAGAAAAAAATGGCGCGCGCTGGGCAACTGAAAACGACGACAGGGTCACCCGTGTCGGCCGTATTATTCGTAAGTACCGCATTGATGAGTTACCCCAGCTGATAAATGTATTAGCAGGTGACATGGGCTTTGTTGGTCCCCGGCCTGAACGTCCAGAGTTTGTTAATGAATTAGCAAAAGACATCCCCTATTACAATCAGCGTCATAATGTAAAACCTGGCTTAACTGGTTGGGCACAGCTGAAGTATCCTTACGGCGCCACTGCAGAGGACGCCCAGGAAAAGCTCAAATTTGATCTGTACTACATCAAGCATCGCAGCCTGATGCTGGATTTGATGATCCTGGTCAGAACCGTGGAAATTGTACTATTCGGCAAAGGGCGCTAGTGATAATGCAGTTAGCAGAGCCAAGAAGTAATGCACTGACCGTTGATGTCGAAGACTATTTTCACGTGGCGGCCTTTGATGCCACCATAAGCCAAACCCAGTGGCATAACCTGCCACAACGGGTTGAGCGTAATACTGATATTTTATTGCAGCAATTTGCTGACCATCAGGCAACAGCCACCTTTTTTGTGCTGGGTTGGGTAGCCGAGCGTTTCCCACAATTGGTAAAAAAAATTCATGCTGCCGGTCATGAGGTAGCCAGTCATGGTTATGCTCATGCTAAAGCCACAGTACAAAGCGCCGCAGAATTTCAGCAGGATATTCGCCGCGCGAAAGCGCTACTGGAAGATCTGACCGGCGAAGCCGTGTTGGGGTACCGCGCCCCCAGCTTTTCTATCGACAAAACGAATGAGTGGGCTTTTTCCCTGCTAAAACAAGAAGGCTACCTATACAGCTCCAGTACCTATCCGGTGGTGCACGATTTGTACGGCACGCCGGACTGGCCTCAGCACCCTCACAAACGTGATGAAGGTATTTGGGAATGCCCGATGCCGGTGCTTAACAAGGCTGGCAAACAATGGCCAATAGCCGGCGGTGGTTATTTTCGTCTGCTGCCTTATTGGTTAAGTAAAAAGTGTATCGACAGCTACCTGAAACATAGCAGCACGCCTTATATGTTTTACTTCCACCCATGGGAAATCGACCCTGGACAACCCAGATTTAATCAGGCGCCAATCAAATCGCGGTTCAGGCATTATACCAATCTAACGCGGATGGAAAGCAAACTGGTGCGGCTATTACAAGATTATAAATGGCGCAGTATGCGGGAAGTTTATCAGCCATATTTTGTATAACGTAGTAAGGGATTAAGATGTATCAGCTGAATACATTGTCGCTCAGGGACGAGCACGCCACAGCATGGGATGAGTTTGTCACCGCACAGCAGGACGGTACTTTTTTTCATTTAGCCGCCTGGCAAGATGTGATTAGCGCGGTGGGCCATCAATGTTATTACCTGTATGCCACTGTCGCGGGCAATATCAAGGCCGTGCTGCCTCTGGCCCGGGTGAAAAGCCGCTTGTTTGGCGATGCGTTAGTCTCAACCCCCTTTTGTGTGTACGGCGGGGCCGTAGGTGAAGAGGCCGGCAAACGCTTTTTGGAACAAGAAGCCGTGAAGTTAGCACAGCGTCTTAAGGTGCAACATCTGGAGCTACGCTACAAAACAGCACAAGATAATCAGTTTATTACCCGCAGCCAGCATGCTTATTTCGCCTGCGAGCTGGCAGACAGCCCGGAGAGTATTTTAGCCGGCATCAAGAAGAAGCAGCGTGCTGTCATTCGTCACGCCCTGAACGAATCTTTAAATTTTACGCTTGATAAACAAAGCGAAGATTTTTACCAAACCTATTCAGAAAGTGTACGCAACTTAGGTACTCCGGTGTTTAGCAAAACGTTTTTCAACAGTATTTTGCAGGCATTCCCGGCACAGAGTGAAATTTTAACCGTGCGTAAGCAGCAACATCCCGTGTCATCGGTACTGAGTTTTTATTATAAGGGCGAAGTCCTGCCTTATTACGGCGGCGGTATCAGCGAAGCAAAATCGCTGAAAAGTAACGACTTCATGTATTACCAACTGATGTGTCATGCCAAAGAAAACAAGGGCTGTAGCCGATACGATTTTGGTCGCAGCAAAATAGACTCAGGCGCCTACCAATATAAAAAACATTGGGGTATGACGCCCGTAGAATTGCCCTATCAATACCAGCTGATTACAGCCAGCGAGCTGCCTAATTTAAGCCCGAATAACCCTAAATATCAGCTTTTTATAAAACTGTGGCAAAAGCTGCCGTTAGCTGTTAGCCAATGGCTTGGCCCTCAGTTATCGAGGTATCTGGGATGAAGCAGCCAAAACCGCCGTTACTGTTGTTGGTACATCGTATTCCTTATCCGCCGAATAAGGGCGATAAAATCCGCTCGTTTCATTTACTCAAGGCATTAAGTGAGCGTTATCAGGTACACCTGGGCTGCTTTTATGACGATGACTTTGACCAGCAATATATCAGTAGCCTGCAGCAGTGGTGCGAAACAGTGTGTTGTCTGAGACTGTCCAAATGGCGGGCAATGTTAACCGGCCTAACGGGCTTTCTCAGCGCCAAAGCGGTAACACTACCCTACTACTACCAACGGCAAATGGCGGCCTGGGTCGCAGCGACTCAACAGCGTTATGGCATAGAAAAGGTGTTGGTGTATTCATCAGCCATGGCGCAGTACGTTGACAGTACCCATTTTGCCACGTTAACCCGGGTGATTGATTTTGTTGATATTGACTCAGACAAATGGCGCCAATATGCCAGTAAATCCAGCGGCATAAAAAAATGGTTTTACCAACGCGAAGCACACTTGCTGCAGCAATATGAGCTGGCGATTTGCCAACGCTTTAACCGCAGTTTGTTTGTATCGGAAGATGAAGCCAGCGCCTTTCGCAACCTGCTAACGCCCGAATTACAGCCCAAGGTACTGAGTTTACTCAATGGCGTTGATACAGATTACTTTAGCCCCGATGCGTCTATAACGCTGCCTGAGCCGTCCTTGCCGGCAAATTTTATTGTCTTTACCGGCGCAATGGATTATTGGGCTAATGTCGACGCGGTATGCTGGTTTTGCCAACACGTGTGGCCGGTGTTACGCCGGCATCAACCCGATTTACAATTTTGGATTGTCGGGGGTAAACCCACGGCTGATGTCCAGGCCCTTAGCCAACAAGCAGGTGTAGTTGTCACCGGCAGAGTGCCTGATGTACGGCCCTATCTGGCCGCAGCGCGCTTTGCGGTAGCGCCGATGTTAATTGCACGCGGTATTCAAAATAAAGTGCTGGAGGCCATGGCTATGAACAAAGCTGTGGTTTGCAGCGCTATGGCAATGGAAGGCATTAATGCCCCACGCAATGCCAACACTATTGTTGCCGACGGCGTCGAGCAATTTAGCAAAGCCTGCTTGCAGCTGCTGTCTGAGCAAGCCGCACCCACAAACCGGCAATGGATCCTGGAGCATTTCACCTGGCCCCACACACTGGCGGCTTTGCCCCGTCTTATTGAAGCGGAGTACCCGCTATGACAGTCGGCATGCAGCGCACGCTCTGGCTGGCCACAATGGCACTGCTGCTGGTGATCTACAGCTTACTGTATGCTAGTACTTGGCTAGATATGGAGCGGGTTTGGCGCAGCTCTGCCACCTATAATCACTGCTATTTAATTTTACCGATCAGCCTGTATTTCTTTTGGCAAAAGCGGCATCAGCGGCCTCAGATCACTATTAACCCGCGCTGGCTCTGGTTTCCCCTGCTGGCTATTGTGCTACTGCAAGCCATCTGGCTATTTGGCTACGCGGCAGACCTGGCGCTGCTGATGCATGGTGCAGCTGTGTTAAGTCTGCAAGCTGCGATTTGGTTGCTGCTGGGCAATCAGCGCAGCTATCAGCATCGTTTCGCGCTGGCTTACCTGATTTTTCTGCTGCCATTTGGCGAGGAGCTGTCACCCTTTTTACAAAATATCACCGCTGATCTGACGGTGATGATGCTGCATCTGGTCAATATTCCGGTCTACCGTGAAGGCTTATATCTGGCCACGCCGGTTGGCCTATTTGAAGTTGCCGAAGCCTGTTCAGGTTTACGGTTTTTAATTGCGGCGCTGGCCATTTCAGTGTTGTTTGCTCACCTACACTATCGCGAATGGTACAAGCAGCTGCTGTTTGTCGGCTTTATGGCCGTATTGTCAGTACTGGCGAACGGCGTGCGGGCCTTTATGCTGGTGTTTATTGGTGAAAAGTCCAACATGCAGCTGGGGTTTGGTGCAGATCATTATCTGTACGGCTGGCTATTTTTTGGTTTAGTGCTGCTGGCCGGTTTTTGGTTTGGCGCGCGTTTCGCTGATCCACTCAGCACACCATCAGCGGCGAAAAAACCGCTGCCAACTACTCAGACACCTCCGTTGCAACTGTCATTTCCGTTAATAGCAGCCATCGGCATACTGGCACTTACCCTTAGCTTTCGTGCCTCACTTCATGTCAGTGCTGCACCGTTACAGGCAGTGCAGCTGAACCTGCCCTTCGCGGCATTCAACACAGCAGCGTCTGACTGGGGGATCCACTTTAACAACAGCCAAAGTTACATCAGCGCGCAGGACGAGCACAATATCGACTATTATTACGCGCAGTATGCGAACAAACAGACACAAGGCGAGCTGATAAGCTGGAGTAATCAGCTATTTGACAAGCAAGCCTGGCAAATAAAGCAGCGCTCGAGTTACGGCGATTACACAGTACTTGAGCTGCGTAACCTTGCAGGCGAATACAGAACAGTAGCCTATTGGTATCAGGTTGGGCAGCATCGCACTGCCTCTGAGCTTACCACCAAGCTTTATCAGGCGAGCACTTATTTGGCGGATGACAGCTCAACGGCAGCGTTGATTGCCACCTCAAGCCAGGGCAAAATGACGCAGAACAGTATCAGCGCCCTACTTAATGCCGCCAATCGCCTGGCTGAGTTTACCCAAAGCAACGTGCAGCATCAGAGTGCTAACGATGACTGAGCAGCAACCGGTGCATATTGCTCATGTCATCTGGCACTTTAGCACCGGTGGGCTGGAAAATGGCGTAGTGAATTTAATTAATCATTTACCCCAGGCCCAGTATCGCCACAGCATTATTACGCTTACCGGTCACGACCCGATATTTGCCGCCCGTATAGCCACAACCAATGTCCAGTTTTATTGTTTAGATAAAGCGCCCGGCCATGACTGGGGTACCTTTAGCCGGTTAAACCAGCTGCTAAAACACCTGAAGCCCGACGTATTGCACAGCCGCAATCTGGCCACGCTGGAGCTGCAAACTGTAGGCTGGTGGCGCAAGGTGCCGCTACGCCTGCATGGTGAGCATGGTTGGGACAGTGCTGATATCGGTGGCAGCAGCAAAAAAAACCAGCTGATCAGGCGCCTGTTTCAGCGCTTCGTTAACCACGTTATCTGCCTGTCAGCGGAATCCGAGCAGTATCTGCGCAGTAAAATTGGCATCCCGGCAGCAAGGCTTAGCCGCATTTGCAACGGTGTCGATGTTAAGCGCTTCGCCAACACCACACCGATCCAGCTTTGGCCGCACGCAACAAGCATTTCGCCTGTGCTATTTGTTAGCGTTGGCCGCCTGGCGACGGTAAAAAATCATGCTTTGTTGCTGCACGCCTTTGCGCTATTACAACAGCAGGCACCAGAGCTCAGTGACAGAGCCCGTCTGGTGCTGGTGGGCGATGGCCCGTGCCGTACTGCACTAGAGCAGCAAAGCCAGGCGCTTGGCATTAGCGATAAGGTGCACTTTAGCGGCGAACGTCAGGATATTGCCAGTGTCATGCAGGCTGCCGATGTGTTTGTGTTGCCCTCGTTAGCTGAGGGCGTTTCCAACACCTTGCTTGAGGCGATGGCTGCAGGCACCCCCGTTATTGCCACTGCGGTAGGCGGCAACCCGGATTTACTGCCAGAGCAGCTTACCGCCACCAATCTGGTGCCCACGAATGACGCCTTGGCCTTAATGCAGGCAATGCGTCGGTACCTTAAGCAGCCACAAGCATTAAAAACCGATGCAATGTTGGTAAAAAACCATTGCCATCAGCACTTTAGTATAGATACGATGGTAAACCGCTATAAACGGATTTACGACTTAACAAGGACGCAACGCTAACCATGTGTGGTATCGCAGGAATTTATCAGCTGAACAGTCAGCAGCAGCCTGACAGCGCCATTCTCAGCAAAATGAATGACAGCCAGTGGCATCGGGGCCCCGATGCCGGCGACTATTTTTACGGACCAGGGGTTGGGCTGGCGCACCGGCGTTTATCCATTATCGACATTGCCGGCAGCCCGCAGCCGATGCAAAGCAGCAATCAACAAGCCTGGATCGTGTTTAACGGTGAAATATATAACTACCGTGAACTACGCCAGCAGTTGCAAGAAAAAGGCCACCAGTTTGCCACCGTAGGCGACACCGAAACCATTCTCAACGCCTGGTTGGAATGGGGCCCAGACTGTGTGCAGCACTTACGGGGTATGTTTGCTTTTGCCATTTGGGATAAAACCCAGCAATGTCTGTTTTTAGCCCGCGACAGGTTGGGTATAAAACCAATGTTTTACAGCCTGCTGGATAACGGTCAGTTTTTATTTGGCTCCGAGCTTAAAGTGCTGCGCCAACACCCAGATTTTGTCCATAAGCTGCGCGACAGCGCCATCGAAGACTATTTTAGCTTTGGTTATGTGCCAGAGCCACACACCATTTATCAGCACAGTTACAAATTGGCGCCAGGCCATACGCTACTGCTGCGCTTTGGTGATAAACAGCTGCCTGAGCCCAAACAATATTGGGATGTGCCAAGCCAATGGCAACACAGTTTAAACGAGCAGGAGCTGAGCGAGGACATTATCCGCCGTTTACGCGAAGCCGTGCAGATCCGTCTGGTAGCCGAAGTGCCACTGGGGGCGTTTTTATCCGGCGGTGTCGACTCCAGCGCCGTGGTCGCGATGATGGCCGGCCTGCAAGACGACCCCGTCAACACCTGCTCTATTGGCTTTGACAGCCCGGAATTTAACGAAACGGACTTTGCCCGTCAGGTTGCCACGCGTTATCAGACAAACCATCACGAAGATATTGTCAGCCAGAACGATTTTGAACTGCTGGATAAACTGGCCGACTTATACGACGAGCCTTACGCCGACAGCTCAGCCATTCCAACCTACCGCGTATGTCAGATGGCGCGTAAGCACGTGACTGTCGCCTTAAGTGGTGACGGCGCGGACGAGCTGTTCGCCGGTTATCGCCGTTATAAATTACACCTGAATGAAGAGCGTTTACGCCGTGCACTGCCGCTGTGGCTGCGCCGGCCGCTCTTTGGCTTTTTAGGCAAGGTGTATCCCAAGCTGGATTGGGCTCCCCGCTTTTTGCGGGCGAAAACCACCTTTCAGTCACTGGCACTGGACACGGTAGCGGCATATCACAATTCTATTGCCATTATGCGCGATGATCAGCGCCAACGGCTGTTCTCCCCCCGCTTCAAACAACAGCTGAATGGCTATAACTCGTTACAGGTATTTCGCCGTTATGGCGACAAGGTGCAGCATTTAGATCCGATGAAAATTGCCCAATATCTGGATATGAAAACCTATCTGGTCGGCGATATTCTCACTAAGGTTGACCGCGCCTCGATGGCGCATTCGTTAGAAGTCAGGGTGCCGTTTTTAGATCACAAATTTGTCGAATGGGCCTTTACCGCTGAATCAAACGCTAACCTGCGTGACGGCATTGGTAAATACAGCTTAAAACGCGCACTGGAACCCTATTTACCTACAGATGTGCTGTACCGCAAAAAAATGGGCTTTGCCGTACCACTGGCTGAGTGGTTTCGCGGCCCGCTACAGCAAAAGTTACAGGATAAATTGCTGTCAGAGGCCATGCAGCAAAGCGGCTACTTCAATATGACTGAGATCCGTCAGCTACTGAGTGATCATCAGCGCAGCTTAAAAGACAACAGCGCCATTCTGTGGACTTTGCTGATGTTTTCTGCCTTTTTGGAGCGCGCCAGCTGATGAAAATCCTGCATATTTTCGATCATTCGCTGCCGCTACACAGTGGTTACACCTTTCGCTCACGTGCTTTATTAACCCAACAGCACAACATGGGCTATCAAACCTGTCATGTCACCAGCCCAAAGCATCCGCACAGCGACAATGCAATTGAACAGGCCGATGGTTTAAGCTTTTATCGCACCAAACCTTATAGCAGCTGGTTCTGGCGCCTGCCGGTGCTAAAAGAGCTGGCCGTTGTACTCGCTTTAAAGCAGCGCATTTTAGAGGTGATCCGGCTGGAGCAACCGGCTGTGCTGCACGCTCACTCGCCAGCATTAAATGGCCTGGCGGCACTTTGGGCGGCCAAGCAAGCAAAACTGCCTGTCGTCTATGAAATCCGCGCCTTCTGGGAAGATGCCGCCGTTGATCATGGTAGCTGCGAAGAGGGCGATCTGCGTTACCGGCTAACCCGGGCGCTGGAAACCTATGTCGCCAAACGCGCCGATGCCATTACCACCATTTGTCAGGGCCTGAAGCAGGATCTGGTTGAGCGCGGTATCGACAGTGAGAAAATTACCGTTATTGCTAACGCGGTCGACCCGGGCCAGTTTAGCCGCATCAGCGAAAAAAACCTGCAACTACAACTGCAACTTAAACTAAAAAACAAAAGAGTGCTGGGTTTTCTCGGCTCTTTTTACGGCTATGAGGGCCTCGACTTATTAATTAAAGCCCTTAAGCAAATTCGCCAAACGCTGCCGGATACCTGCTTGCTGCTGGTAGGCGGTGGGCCGCAACAACAGGCGCTGGAGCAGCTCGTGCAGCAACTGCAGCTTGAAGATGCGGTGATTATGCCTGGCCGGGTACCACATCAGGAGGTGATGAAATATTACAGCCTGGTCGACTTGCTGGTGTATCCGCGTAAAGCCATGCGCCTGACTGAGCTGGTTACGCCACTTAAACCGCTTGAAGCAATGGCCCAGGGCATGCCGCTACTCGCATCTGATGTTGGCGGCCATCTGGAGCTGATTGAACATGGTAAAACCGGCTGGTTGTTCCAGCGCGATAATGTTGATGATTTAGCCGAGCAAGCTATCCGTATTCTGAAAAATATCGGTGATCACCAGCAGATCATTGAAAATGGCCTTGCCTTTGTCAGCAACGAGCGTAATTGGGCAGCCACCACCCGGCCTTATCAGCAACTGTATGCAAGGCTGTTAAATGACAGCTGAGCTAAAGGGTATAAAGTTGTGTCTGGTTGGGCCTATACCACCACCGGCCGGTGGTATGGCTAATCAAACCCGTCAGCTACAACAACTATTAGTGCAAGCCGGCACACAGGTAGAGCTGGTAGCGGTTAACTCGCCCTATCGCCCGGCCTGGGTAAGCGGCCTGCCCGGCATTCGGGCACTGTTTCGCCTGTTACCTTATCTGGTGCAGTTATACCGCGCTATTGGCCGGGCTCAGGTGGTGCATGTCATGGCGAACTCTGGCTGGTCCTGGCATTTGTTCGCCTGCCCGGCTATCTGGCTGGGCTGGCTGAGAAACAAGCCCGTTATCATCAACTACCGCGGTGGCCATGCAGAAACCTTCTTTGCCAAAAGCTGGCGCCTGGTGCATTTTTCTTTGCGCCGGGTCAGTAAGGTGCTGGTACCCTCGGCATTTTTACAGCAGGTGTTTCAGCATTATCAGTATCCCAGTGCCATAGTGCCGAATATTCTTGATCAGCAACTGTTTAAGCCGCTGACAACCCCGATAGCGCTAAGCGCTATTGATACTACCAGCAAAGTGCACCTTATCGTAACGCGCAATCTGGAAGCGATTTACGATGTTGCCACGGCGATAGCGGCCTTTGCCCGGGTACGCCAGCACTATCCCAATGCGCAGTTAAGTATCGCCGGCAGTGGCCCGCTGCTCAGCACGCTGCAGCAACAGGTGCAACAGCTTAATTTAACCGACGCCGTGCATTTCACCGGCCGGCTGAGCATTGAACAAATGGCCGGGTTATATCAAAGTGCTCATTTGCTGCTAAATACCAGCCTGGTCGATAACTCGCCCAACTCGCTGATAGAGGCGATGGCCTGTGCCGTACCTGTGGTATCAACCCACGTGGGTGGCATTAGCCATCTGGTGCGCCATGAACATGATGCCCTGTTGTGTGAACCCGGCGATGTCGCGGCCCTGGCCAGCGCGTCGATAAAGCTACTCTCCTCGCTTACGCTACGCCAACACCTGGTGCAGCACGGCCTGCAGAACAGCCAACGCTTTCACTGGCGCCATGTCAGCAAACAGTTGGCCCAGCACTATCAAGATGTGCTTAACACGCAGCGCACGATAATAGCTGACAGGGAGAGCGATTAAATGACATCGTTGTATACCCGGTTTATCGCGCAGTGGGTATTTCCACTGCAAGAATGGCTGAAAAAGCACGACACGGTGCGCCGGCGCCGTGCATTAGAGCAAAGCCAGTGGCTGGGGCTTGAGCAGTTAACCGCGTTACAAAACACTGCACTTCAGCGTTTTGTAAGCCAGGCTTATCAACAGGTACCCTATTACCGCGAATTGCTGCAGCAACTAAAGCTGACACCGGCAGATATTCAACGCAGCGCCGATCTGGCCAAACTGCCCTTTCTGACCAAAGACATTATCCGTCAGCAGTTTGACCGGCTAAAAGCGGCTGATGCCGGCCCGTTAAAACGCTTTAATACCGGTGGCTCCAGCGGCGTGCCGCTGATATTTCTGCTGGGTAACGAGCGGGTATCACATGATGTCGCCGCCAAATGGCGGGCAACGCGCTGGTGGGGTGTCGATATTGGTGATAAAGAAATTGTCGCCTGGGGCTCACCGATTGAATTAGGCGCACAAGATAGGGCCCGTGTGATGCGCGATTTGCTGTTTCGCTCACAGCTTATCCCGGCTTTTGATTTAACCGAGCAGAAGCAACTGGCGTTTTTACAGCGCATTATCGACAACAAGCCGAAAATGCTGTTTGGCTACCCCTCGGTCTATCATCTGCTGGCACAAACCGCCCAGAAGCATGGCATCGATATGACCAGGCTGGGTATAAAAGTGGTGTTTGTTACCTCAGAGCGGCTTTACCCCTATCAGCGCGAACTGATTGAACAAGTCTTTGCGGCACCGGTGGCCAATGGCTATGGTGGGCGCGACGCCGGTTTTATTGCCCATCAGTGCCCTGCCGGTGGTATGCATTTGTCGTTTGAAGACATCGTGGTAGAAATTATCGACCCGGCAACAGGGGCAGTATTGCCCGATGGTCAGTCTGGTGAGATCGTCGTCACACACCTGGCCACCTCAGAATTTCCGTTTATTCGCTACCGCACCGGCGACATCGCCACCCGCTCAACCACGCTTTGTCGCTGTGGGCGCAGCCTGCCGCTGCTGGACGCTATTGAGGGGCGCAGTACGGATTTTGTCATCGCCGCGGATGGCACCATGATGCATGGCTTAGCACTGATTTATATTCTGCGTGACATCAGTGGCATAAGCGCCTTTAAAATCGTGCAGGAAAGCCTGAATCTGACGCGGGTGCAACTGGTGTGGCCACAGGGCGAGCTACCCGCAGATGTCAGGGCGCAAATTTGTGCTGGCATCAAAGCCCGCCTGGGTGAGTCTGTAACGGTTGAGATAGAACAGCTGGATGAGATAGCGCCGGAAAAATCCGGTAAATATCGTTATGTGGTGAGTAAGGTAAGCGCATGATAGACAGTCTTTATTTGCTCACGGTCATTGTATCGGTGTGCTATTTGTTTTACTGGGCTGACAAGCAGGATAAACCCTGATGCGTGATTTATTACTGGTCGGCTTTTTATTTGTCGCTATGTACTTTTGCTTTAAACGGCCCTTTATTGGTATTGCCGCCTGGACCTTTATTGCCCTTTTGGCACCGGCTAACTGGGCTTTTGGTTTCTCTAATGATTTTCGCCTTAACCTGACCATAGTGCTGGTTACCACACTGTCTTATCTGTTTGTACAAAAACAAAAAAAATTGGCGTTTAATGGCATCAGTTTTTGGATCTTTGCCTTTGCTATCTGGACGCTCATCTCATCGATAGATGCAGTAGATAAGAACTACGCACTGGGCTATTGGAACCAGTTTATTAAAGTGCTGCTGCTGTACTTTTTTATCACCTTTATTGTCAGCAAAAAGCTGCATATCGACACCCTTATATGGGCTATCGTACTGGCGGTGTGCTCCTATGCCGCCATGGAAGCGGTAAAAGTGGTGCTGTCTGGTGGCGGCCATATGGTTACCGGGCGCTCTGGCGCACTTAGAGACCGTAACGATTTCGCTGTTGCCATTAATATGTGTTTGCCGCTTATTCTGTACCTAATTTATGTGACTAAACATCATTATCTGAAGCTCGGGCTATGGGGGCTGTTTTTTGGCAATATCGTCGCCGTCGTCGGCACCGGCTCACGGGGTGGCTTTATCGGTCTGGCCATTTTGGCCATCGCCTTTTGGTGGACATCCAAACGCAAGCTCGTGTGGTTACTGTTGGCTGCTTTGGTGCTGCCGACTGCCTACCAATTTACGCCAGAGCACTGGCGTGAGCGGCAAAGCACCATTCAAACCGCCAGCACCGATGATGCCTCGTTTATCGGCCGGCTGTGGGCCTGGAAAATCTCAGTGATGATTGCGCGGGATAACCCGTTAACCGGTGGCGGCTTTAAAGCGGTAACAGAGCCGGTGCTTTGGTACAGTTACGCACCTTACACGCCCTTTTTTGGCCCAATTGAAACCCCGCCCATCCCGCCAAGTGTTAACCCCAAAGCGGCACACAATATTTACCTGCAGGTATTGGGCGATCATGGTTATGTCGGCTTGTTTTTCTTCGGTATGACCTTACTGAGCATGTTGCTGTTAAATGCCCGTAATGGCAGGCTTGCCAAGCAGCATAACCAGCTGTGGTGCATTAAATTATCGCATGCCATTACGCTGTCGCTGGTGGGCTATGGTGTTACCGGCAACAACGTTAGTCTGGCCTATTTTGACTTACTCTACGCTATCGCCGGCATTATCAGCGTCATTGCGGTGTACAAACTGTATCAACCGGCGCCGGTACAATCCGCCTCACCAACCTCAATGGCTGGTGGGCATTTTAGCCGCGGTAATAGCTAGCATGAACGACATTATCTCCCGCACCCGTAGTGCATTTCGCTGGACGCTGGCGCTTCGCATTATGTCGCAGCTCTTCACCTGGTTTGTGTCGCTGTTTGTTATCCGTTTTTTAACCCCCGCCGACTACGGCATAGTGGCCATTGTCGAGACTGTTTCGATGTTAGCGCTGCAACTTGCCAGCGCCGGTCTGGGTAATGCCTTAATACGCCAGGACAATCTGGATAAGCTGTTTATCCGCAAGATCCTGGGTTTATTAATTCTGTTTAATCTGACACTGGCGCTGATTCAGTGGTGTAGTGCAGAAAAAATTGCCGAATTTTACCAGCAGCCACAATTAGGTCAGGTGTTACAAATTACTGCCATCGCGTTTTTATTTAGCCCCTGGGCGACGCTGGCATCGAACTTACTGGCCCGTGAGCTTAATTTTAAAAGCCGCGCCAAAATAGACCTCAGCGCCAGTGTTGTAGGTAGTGTGTTAGCGCTCTCGCTGGCTTATACCGGTATGGGGTTTTGGTCACTGATATTGGCTAATCTGGCTGTCACTATAATGCGGGCCATTGGCTACACCGCCGTGATGAAAACACTGTATTTACCTGCCATTAATTTTAGCGGCACGGGCGATGCGATTAAATTTGGTGCAACGCTTACTGCCACCGGCTTGCTGTTTACCCTGTTTATGAAAATAGACATTTTAATTGCCGGGCAGTTTTTACAACAAAATCAGTTGGGTATATACGCAGTAGCCTTTCACCTGGCCCTGTTACCGCTGGCCAAAGCCATGCCATTAGTAAACGAAGTGGCCTACCCGATGTATGCGGCCATCCGCCACCAGGAGGGCGAGTATGCCCGGGTGTTTTGTTATATTTTTCGCATTATTACCGTGTTTAGTTTCCCGTTGTTTTATGGCCTGGCAGCGGTGGCTGAAGATGCCGTTTTGCTAATTTTGGGCGACAGCTGGCAGCAATCGATAGTGCCGCTGCAGCTTATTTTACTCACCGTACCGCTACGTTTAGCCACTAACCTGTTTACGCCACTGATGAAAGCGCTGGGCTACCCGTCAACGGGGCTTATCCACGTCAGTGTCTCTTTAGTGGTTACGGCTATCGTTATTTACCTTGCTGCACCTTATGGCGTAAATGTGATGGCGGCCTCCTGGTTAATCAGTACACCGTTATTCTTTTTGTTCGCCCTGCAGCTGTGCACCCGCCGGTCAAAAATTCCGTTTGGTACTATTATTGTTGCACTGGCACCACCGCTATTGGCCTCGTTAGTGATGTTTGTCATGATCTTGGGCTTTAATCACCTTAGCGGCGATGCATTACCACGTTGGCTAAATTTACTGATTACTGTGATAATGGGCGCGTTAGTGTACTGCGCAATCTTATGGATAGGGTTTCGTCAGCGCTTTACCGAAGCGCTGAAATTCAGGTTGTAATCAAGGACGATACATGAAGTTGTACTATTTTAAAGATCCCCATGGCAATTTTGGCGACGACTTAAACCCCTGGCTCTGGCAGCAGTTATGGGGTGATATTTTTAACGAGCACGACACAGACTTGTTCGTTGGCGTTGGTACCTTGCTTAATCACCGCATTCCCGCTGCCACGGGTGTTACCGTATTCGGCTCTGGGCATGGCTATGGCGAGTTACCTAAACACCACAAAGACTGGACATTCTATGCCGTACGCGGCCCGCTAACAGCAAAAGCCTTTGGCTTGCCTGACGAGCTGGCCATTACCGATCCGGCCTCGTTAGCGCCCCGCTTTCACAAATACCGCGGGCCCAAATTACATAAAGTTAGTTTTATGCCGCACTGCGAAAGTGCACGGCTGGGCGATTGGGCCAAAGTTTGTGCCCTGGCAGGCATACATTATATTGACCCTCGCCAACCGTTTTTACAGGTGTTTGATGCCATTTGTCAGTCAGAGCGGTTGCTGACAGAAGCCATGCACGGTGCCATTTTAGCCGACTCATTCCGCGTACCCTGGGTACCGGTTAAAGCCTACCGGCATATCTCCGAGTATAAATGGCAAGACTGGCTTATGTCGGTTGGGCTTAACTGCCCGTTTCAGGCGCTAAAACCGGTATGGCGTGGCGATGATCACCTAAACACCACATCACGGCTGAAAAACCAGCTAAAACGCGGTTTGCGTCATACGCCGTTGTGGCAAAAAAGCTGGGGTAATCCGCCGCCTAAAGCCTCAACCCCGCGCCAGATAGAGCAAACAGCCAGCGAGCTACGTCAGCTATGCCATGCCAAAACATATTTAAGCACTGATGCAGTATTTGCCGCCAATACCGAGCGGCTGCTGGCAACGGTGGCGCGCTTTAAACAAGAGCAGGGAGTTTGACATGTCGATGCCACTTGTTAGCGTGATCATGCCCTGCTACAACAGTGCCGCGCACTTAAATGAAGCGATCGACAGTGTATTATCACAGGATTACCCCAATATTGAGCTTATCGTGGTAGATGATGGCTCAACTGATAGCAGCCCTGAGATCCTGCGCCAGTACGGCGATAACATCCGGGTGATTTTTCAGGCCAACAGTGGCCCTGCTGCCGCCAGAAACACCGGCATGCGCGCTGCAACAGGCGACTACATTGCCTTTAACGACAGCGACGATATCTGGTTGCCAGGCAAACTCAGTGCGCAAATTGCTTTATTAGAATCAAGGCCAGAAATCGGCCTGTGCTACACCGGTTGGATAGTCTGGGATCAACAACAACCCTTGGCCGATATTTTAGCCAAACGCCCACAAGTATCACCAGAGCAATTGGTGCCGGAGCTGTCGGGCTGGCTGTACTTAAAATTACTGGCAGTGTGTTATATCCATACCACTACGGCAGTGCTCAGAACAAGCCTGCTACAGCAGGTTGGTTATTTTAACGAAGATTACCGGATTGGCGAAGATCACGACTATTGGCTGCGTATATCCCAGCATTGTCAGGTCGCCAAGTTACAGCGGGCTTATTCGGTATACCGTGATAACCCGGTCAGTATTACCAAAAAGCTACACGCAAAAAACTACAGCCTACTGGTACTGGAAGCGAACCTGAATCAGTTTGGTTTACGTTGTCCGTCAGGCAATAGCATCAGCCAGCAACAAGCTAACCGCTATCTGGGGCAGCGCCATTTTATTTATGGTTATCAGGCCATGTTAAACCGCAACCGTACAGTGGCCTTTGAGGCCTTTCGCCACAGCCTGAAGTACGGCCATAATCGCTTTAAAGCCGGTTTATTAATGCTGGCCTGCAGCAACCCGATCACCTTTTCTGTGTTGGTTAAACGAAAGGAAGCCTGACATGTCATGGACTATCGCGCAAAGCGCCGAGCGACAAATACAGTTAAACCACGCCAAGACGGCCTTTACCCTGACACTCCGCAGTCGCCAGCCGATCGCAATAGCAGAAAATGACCAGCACATTGTCGCCGTGATTGGCCGCGTAAGGCCTTATGACGAGGATTACCTGAGCCAGGACAACGCGCTGTGGTTATTAACACAACCGCTGAATGACGCAGCAACACTGACCAATGCCCTGGCCGGCTTTTTCCTGATACTGCTGGTCAACAAACACAGCGGCCAGATACGTATTATCAACGACCACGTTGGCAGCATTCCCTGTTATATCGACCAGCGCGATAACAGCAGCCTGCACATCAGTGACAATATGCCCGCATTGCACGGGGCGCAAAGCCATGCCTCACTTGCGCCACAGGCACTGTTTAACTATTTGTTTTTTCATTGCATTCCCTCACCACTGAGCATTTATCAGGGCATTATCAAACTGACGCCTGGCGTTATTGCGACCGTTAACGCCAACCAGACAGTGCAACAAACCAACTATTATCAGCCGGTGTTTAAGCCCAGTAACGACAGCGCCGAAGCTCTGATGGCACAGTGTAAAAAGCTGATCGCCGTGGCTGTTAAGCGCAATATGGCGGATAACTGTGCGGCGTTTTTAAGCGGCGGCCTGGACAGCTCAACTGTGGCCGGTATGTTAGCCAAACATCAGCAGCCTATGGGTAAAGCGGCGAAAACCTACTCTATTGGCTTTGAAGCCAAAGGCTATGATGAAACCGAATATGCGCTTATCACCGCCAAGCACTTTAACACCGAGCACAAGGTTCACTATTTACAGCCTGATGAAATTGCCCAGCACTTTAACCAGGTCGCCGGGTATTTTAACGAGCCTTTTGGCAACTCGTCTGCCATGGCGGCTTATATTTGCGCCAAAACCGCTAGGGCAGATGGTATTACCGTTATGCTAGCCGGTGATGGCGGTGATGAGATTTTTGCCGGCAACGAGCGCTACGTTAAACAAAAGGTATTTCAGCGCTACAGCGCCCTGCCCGGCCCGCTGCAGGCTTTGTTAAAGTTGGGGTTAGATAACCGTTTGGCCGATAAGGTGCCGCTAATTAAAAAAGCCAGCAGCTATGTACGACAGGCCGAAGTGCCACTGCCTGACCGGCTTGACAGCTACAACTTTTTAAACCGCTTTAATTTAACGCACATGTTTAGCCCGACGCTGCTACAACAGGTTGATACCGGCTTGCCAGCACAGCAAAAGCGCGAGCGCTACCACGCCTGCCAGTCAAGCGATGCGGTAGATAAAATGATGTACCTGGATTGGAAGTTCACCCTGGCCGACAACGATTTAGTCAAAGTAAGCCAAATGTGTCAGCTGGCCGGTGTCGAGGTGCGCTTTCCGCTGTTTGAAAAAGAGCTGGTCGATTTTAGCTGCACCGTGTCGGCTGAGCTAAAAGCCCCCGGGCAAAAGCTGCGCGATTTTTACAAAAACAGCTTTCGTGGCTTTTTGCCCGATGCCACTCTGAGCAAGAGCAAACACGGCTTTGGCCTGCCGTTTGGCGTATGGATGAAACAAAGGCCCGATTTGCACAGCCTGGCACTAAATGCACTGCAAAGCTTTAAACAGCGTGATATTTTGCAGCCGGCCTTTATTGACCATGCCATAGATACTTTTGAAAACGGCCACGCCGGCTATTACGGTGAGCTGGTATGGATTATTGTCGTGCTGGAGTTGTGGCTGCAACAGCACAGCACTTAGCCATTAGGGTTAAGTGCTGAAGCTGATTGTGCTACTGACAAAGGTGTGGCGTTGATAGCTTGTGCGATAACATCAAACATATTATTAATACCCGCCCTTGCCTGAAGTTTGAACGCCCGAAGAGCCGTCAGCTCTTCTTGCGTGTAGGTGTAATGGCTGGTCATAGCAATCGACGCAATCGCATTTTCAGCAATTATTCTGTCTGGTGATAGACCAATATCGTTCAGCATTGACTGTATTTTATGGCTATTGCCATCAATACCGAGGAAAGGTGTTTCCGTAAGAAGACAGAAGCAAATCACATGGAATCTGCCACTGACAACAACATGGCATGATGCCACTGCATCAAAGAACTGCTTGATGGACTTTTTAACATATAAATTTCTAAGCTGTAAGTAGTCCTCAGACCCTGATAATTTTAGTTTTAGCTTAGTCAGTTCAAATTTTAGATCCCGCAGCCGCTCGGTCAGATTAAAAACACCGTCGTACTTACTACTTCGCAACACCGGTAAAAATAGTGCATCATTTTCCCGACACAGCGCGAAAAGCTTTTTTGAAATTGGCGTGATAGAGCTATCACTTACACCAATATTCTTCCGCTCTGAGTGAGCTTGATAGTCGTAACTTAAAGTGATATCCGGCACCACAGTCGAAGGTACTGCGATTTTCGCTAATTCTTTAGCGCTCTCACCCTCACGCACAAAAATAGCGGAAAACTTATCCAGATACTGCTTAAACTCCGGTGGGTTGTCCTGATAAGTGGTATTGATAAGAAAAGCCGGTATCCTATGTTGCTCTGCAAGCTCAGTTACCTCAAGTAACTTTAGCCCTGCCGGCCTGTTATGGTGGATAGTGCCCTCGCCATTAACAATAATCGCATCACAACGTGCGGCTGCAGCTAAAAATGCCTGGTCGCTGCGCCAATCAGTGCCTTCATCTGAGGTAGCAAGTACTTTAATACCTCTTTTGGCCAGCAAAAGCCGGATTTGTCTCATTACCAACTCACAACCGTGGTGCATTTGTGTAGTGGTATCGTTGACTAACACAACAGATTTCATTAATCACTTCGCCTTAATACGATAAACAATAAATTAATTCGAGATAAACTTAGCCAGGCGCCAAATCACGGGCTTATCGGCCAACCAGCGCTTTAACTTTTTGTCGGTACGATGTACCACCTGAAACAGCCCCTGATCGGCTAACGAGAACAAATCGGCCGTAAAGTTAATATGCTTACGTGGCACCGGTGTGGCGGTACGTGGTGACACAGCGTGGATGGATTTCTCTGAATTAATAAACAGCACTAGCGTATTAGCCTCGTAGGTGGCACTGTTAACCACTTTTACCTTGTCAGGCTCAACTTCCATTGGAAGATGGTCTACCAGTATTTTTTTACCCGGATGCATTTGCTCGGGGTTTAGCGCCTGACACACCTCCAGGTTGCTGCCGGTTGAGTCATCATTATCCTGGCGAAAATACAGCAAAGCGGCATATAACTCGGTTGGGCGGTCGACATGAGGGCCGCGCACGGCGCGTGGCTGCTCGGTATAGTTAACATAAAACTGGCACTCTAACGACACATCTGTCGCATAATTTTGCTGGTTATCGGCCGCACCGTTTTGCCGCATACTGGTAGAGAACTCTTCCAGTTTTTTGCCAAACTTCTGCTCTAACAGCGGGTGCCATTGCCTGATCGTATCGCCAAACAGTTGCATCAGCTCCTGATAAAACGCCGCTGAGGTGTGGTACGCCAGAAATTCCTGCCATAGTGGTGTTATCTTGCTATTTTGCAGCGCAAAGCAAGCCGGGTAATCGTACCAGGTATCTTTTTTCTCCCGGCCATTTAACACCACGGCAGGATCAGGATATTCGTCGGCCAGCTGCTGAAACACTTCCGGATCCAGCGCATTTCTAATAATAATATGCGGGTAAGGCTCGGTAACAACATCCAATTTACTGGCATTAGACAGGATACTTAATCGGTTGGTCATGTTAATTCCCTTTTACAATCGCTGTTACGATGCGTCGATAAGCGCAATATTTCGAGGTAAAGCACCGGACAATTGTGTTAACTGCTCAATAACCTGCCGCGCCTTTTCAGTGTTGCCGGTCTCGGTTGCCGATGTGGCTAAAAATGTTGCCAGACCCGCTGCATCACTCAGCTCTGTAACCAGCTGTTTGCTGCGGGCAATGCTAAACACCGGGTAACTGGGGTAGCTTGGCTCCCAATTACCCAGTACCGCAACTGGTTTACCCAAACTTAACGGTTCAAGAATATTGTGGTTAATACCGACATAGCAGGCATACGCGGCAGCATAAAACGCCTTTAACTCACCAAAGGTATCAACAATTAACACATCGTTAAGTTGCAGTGTTTGTGCCGTTACCTGGCTGCGATACTGGTAAGCCAGCTGATGTTGTTGCAGCAAATTCTCCAGTGCCGATAGCTGCTCCGGCTTTTCCGGGTGGCGCGGCGCAATTACCAGTTTCAGCGCCGGCATACTTTGACTTGCACTGGCAAAGGCATTTATAACAAGCTCATATTCCCACACGTCAGTGACACAGCCGGCAACAAATAATTGTGGCTGCTGGCGCAGCACGTTTAGCAAAGCGTGTGTTGGCTCGCTTAGGGTAAGGCTGGCATCGAGGTTGTCGTATTTCATATTACCACTGACCACAAGCCGCTCAGGCCTGGCGCCCTGCGCTATCAAACGCTGTTTTATGTCTTCGGTTTGCACCGACATCACATCAAAACAGTTGAGATAATCTTGCTCAAATAAGTATTTTTCAATGCTGTCCTGTTTACAGGCAGGCTGGTAACCATAAAGCCAACCATTGACCAGACAAATCCTAACCTGCTGCTGTTTCAATAACCGCAGCACACCATAAGACAAACGGCAGGGCGCATCATGTAACAGCAGCGGAATTTCACACACTATGGCAAGCTTGGGTGGGTATTGGTTTATCAGGCTTTGCGTATGGCGAAAATCCAGCGCGGCAACCGCGACGGCGGCGGTAGGAAACTGTAGCTGATAGCTTGCAAGGTAAATATCTCTATCGGTCAGCAATAACACCTTTGCCTGCGCACAATAATGCCCGATCAGCTGCTTACAGGCGTTTAACTCGCCTATGGTAGAGCAAAATATCCAGATATAACGTTGCGTCTGTGCAGGTGCAGCAGGCGTTATGATAACGGCATTGCGGTGCAACAGCCGATGCAGTAGCCCATAGCCAGCCCAGCGCACCGGCTCGGGCAGCAAGCGCATAAGTTTTTTCAGCACTGTTATAATCCGACGTCAGCTAACGGCTGTTCGGGCTCGGGCTCAGGTGCCACCGGCTCTCGCCATACCCCCCGGCTGCGTAACTTTTCTTTTAGCCCCGGCAGCGGATATCCCAAGTTATACGCCGTATGGGCATGCTCCAGCGCCTGCTCTAACTCGCCGGTCGAGACCAGCAGCAAGCCTAAATTGTAGTGTGCCTCGGCTGCATCCGGTTTTAACCTAATGGCGCGTTCGTAATGGCCTTTGGCTTGCTGAAAGCGTTTTAATTTGTGCTGATGTATCGCCATCACCAGATAAACCGCAGCATCATTGGGGGCAACTTGTAGCGCACGCTGAAAGTAGCAGTTTAAGGTTGGGTAGTATTTGTCTTTACGCAGCGGATGCTGACGGCTAAACCCCGGGCGCTGCTGCACGTCGGCCATTACCGACAAGGCATAAGGATGATTGGGAAAAACCCGCAGTACAAAGTCCAGGTCACCAATTAACGAGCCGGCATTACCTGAAGTGCCCGAGCGCACGCTTTGCGTAAAGTGGGCGCCCTCGGCTAATCTTAAGCGCTCTCTGGCCAGATCAGAGGGGTCATTGTAATCAAAGGGGGGGCCTTTTTTTGACAGCTTTAACGGCTCGCAATCGGTTGGCTCTGCCGCCAGTGGCGTTGCAGCAGCAAAAAAGCTCAGGCTTATAAAGGCTAACAGCCGGATCATAACAGACACTCCATGTCGATATTTTGCCCAAGTGTACTCATTTATTTGGGCTATTTCCAGTTAGCCGGCATAACATTACCGGGCTTTACCGCTTTACACTCGCCGCTAGACTTAGCCGGTATCGTTAAGCTAGCATAAGCCAGTAACAGCGGTATTGCACCAGATAGGATCTGCGGGCACAACAACAGGGACAGCCATTATGCTTCACAGTGCCATCAAACTCGCCGGTAAGGTTGTCGGCGCCAATAAACTTAGCATCTTAATTTATCATCAGGTACTGGATACGGCTGACCCAATGCGGCCCTCTGAGCCCACCGCCGAGGTGTTTGACTGGCAGATGCGCCTGTTGCGCGATTACTTTACGCCGCTGTCTTTGGATGAAGCACTGGCACACTTGCAGCACAACACCCTGCCTGCTAATGCGGTGTGCGTTACCTTTGATGATGGCTATCTGAATAACCTCACCGTGGCACAGCCCATTTTGGCCAAATATGGCATACCGGCTACGGTGTATATTGCTACCGGCTTTAGTGAAGGGCAAAACATGTGGAATGACCGTGTTATCCACTTATTTGCCGACACTACACGCAGCGCCCTGCAGCTGGATGACACAGTGGTCAGTTTATCTGACTGGCAAGACAGGCGCAGCAAAGCCCAGCAGTGGCTAAAAAGCCTGAAGTATTTACCTTTTGAGCAGCGCCTGGCCAAAGTAAACCAGTACTACGCACAAAACCAGGCGACTGAGCAGGCCCCTTTAATGATGAACCCCGCCCAGTTACAGCAACTGGCTGCCAGCGGCGTTACCCTTGGCGCCCATACGGTGCATCACCCTATTTTAAAAGTGCTGCCAGCCGGGCAGCAGCAGGCGGAAATAAGCCAGTCGAAGCAGCAGTTAGAGCAGTGGCTGGGCCAGGGCGTAAGGCATTTTGCTTACCCTAACGGCGGCCAGGGTACAGACTTTGACGACACGGCAGTGCAACTTGTCGAGCAAGCGGGGTTTGCCAGCGCCGTTGTGACGAATTGGGGCGTATCAGACAAGCACACCCCACCTTATTTGCTTAAACGTTTCACGCCCTGGGACAAAACCCCGCTGGCGTTTCATCTGCGTTTAATAAAAAACATGCTCAGTTAAACCTGAGCGTCAGGCGCTGCCTTGCTTGCGCCCCGGCGTGCGCGATATTGTTTAAGCTGGCGTACCAGCCACTGCAGCAAGCGGGTGCGCTGCCAGCTAAGATGCACAATTGGTCGCAGTTCAGAGTTCAGACGTTTGTGCCAGTCCATGGCTTTGCCGTAAAACTCAATATTGTTAATACCCAACTGAGGGTTTGCCGCGTAGTATTTTAGCATTTCAAGCTTGAGTAATAAGGCTGGAGAATAGCGGGCATATTGCTCATCAAAGGTGGTTTTAAGAATAATCAGGTTACCGTTTTTTATTACGCACAGATCCACAGCCGCGATGTTGCCCGACACGTTAAAAAACCACACACAGGCCGCGCCGCGCTGTGCCAGTGTAGTCATCATCTGCTGATAAAACCGGCCTTGCTGATTATCCGGGCTAATCGCCGTGCCCTCCTGTGCTTTCCAGCTGGCGCTTTCAATCTCGCCATAGCGGATAACGCCAGCCGTTACCTGCTCGGGCGAACATACAACGTCTGCACTCAGGCTATCTTTCTCGCGCTCGGCGCGGTTGTAGGCCTTATTGCAGTTTTGCCGTAAATTCTTACCTATGGTGCTGGCAAAGTCGTCATAATGTGCCGGTACCGGCCGGTTGCCGGTTTCAATATAAAACTGCTGATAAATGGCCGGCGCTACGGTTAAGTTACGGCTGTCAGCCTGCAGTAAATCCAGTTGTAATACCGGGCCTGGCAATACTTTTGCAATCGCCTGCAACAAGGTTTCATCTACACTGTGCGAGCTTGCCAGCCAAAGCCCGACAGGCGCTTGCGATGGCATCACCGTTTGCCAGCAACCAAAGCCGGTGCGCTGAAAAAAACCGATAAAACGCAGTTGTGACGCCTGATACAGCACGACCAGCTGCTCGTCGCCGCGAAAAAAATGCGTAATTAAACACCTGACAAAATCGGCATCTAAAATGGCCTGGCACTGTGTCTGCTGATTCAGAAGGTCCCACTGTGGCCGCAGGGTGTCAAAATAACTTATCGGATATACGCCTGTTTCCATTACAACTCCGCCAGGCCTGCCATGGCCTTAATAATATAATCTAACTCTGCCCGGGTTAATTTATGATGACAGGGCAACTGAATTAACCGGCTACGATATTGCTCGGTGATATCACAGCCACTGGGCGCCATTTCTTCCCAGCGCAGCACCTGAATTTTTTGTTGCCGCAGGTGCTGAAAATGTTGGCCGTCGCGCAGTAAAAACGGCAGCACATAAGGCGCTTCATCAGCAATAACAGGATACAGGCAACAGCCCGCTGCTACGCCAGACAACCCCGCCACCAAATAACGATAATTCGCCCGCCGCTTCGCTTTGATGGCCTCCAGATTGCTGTACTGTAGTATCCATTTGGTATGGCGGAAACTGGCAGAGTTCAGATCAGCAGGTTTGAAGTATTTAAACTCCGTTGCCGTGCCCTGAGCAGATACCGCAACAGATTTGCGAGTCTTTGCCCGCTGCCTGAAGCGCTCTAAACGCTGCGGAATTTTAAGTAAAAACGCGATGCCTTTTAGCTCTTCCAGCCAACTACAATAACCAGGTTGCCTACTTTGCTGCTGGCGCAAGTACAGTAAGCCACCATCTATGGTTGGCAGCAGCTTATTAATACTGCAAATACGCGCCGACACACGCGGATCGTCCTGTTGCAGTGAGGCAACAAAGTCGACTAAACCATGAGCACAGTCTTCCAGCACCCGCTTCCCCGCAGCATGGGCAAGCTCAATAAGCTGATTTGCGTTTTGTTTAAAGCCAAAAAACTGCACTACCACACAATGGCTGACATCTGGTGTGAGTAAGCGCTGAAATACGCCAACGTCAACCGATAAATCGGCCTGCACCGGATAAAACCGCACCTGATAACCCAGCCAGAGAAAAGGCTCTACCAGCGCCGGGCAATGATAGGCCGGCAACAATACGGTGTTGGTTTGGTTTGGAAATTTAAGCTGCTGCGCAGCAATAGCGATCGCTGCCCGACCATTGCGGGTGTAAGTACACTGACCAAGCTGAAGTTTCTGCCATAGCAAACCGACATCACTGAAGCCAAAACCAGGCGTTGCTCTGATGATTGCTTCGGGAAAATCTGCCGCATTTGCCATCACAGGGGCAAATTTAACATCCATGTGTTGAACCCCAAACGAAGATGCGCTCATGCTAACACTAACTAAAACGGCAGTACAACCTGTGCTAATCAAGATGCCCGTGCAACAGACTTGGATGCCGGATGCAGACGAGGTATGATTTACCCTCAGTAGGGGCCATTAACAGGCCAGCACGACAGATGCAGGATGCAGCATGCAAACGGATTTAACCGCCAGTATTATTCAATCCGGCTTTTTACCCCTAAGCCGGGGTAACGTATTTCTTCACACCCAAGTAGCTAAAACAACCTCTGCCACAATACTTTTGCCACCGTTTGCCGAGGAGATGAATAAAACCCGGCATTTACTCAGCGCAACAATGCGTGAGCTTGCGGCCACCGGCCAGAGCTGCTTTATGCTGGATAACTATGGCACTGGCGACAGCGAGGGTGATTTGGACAACGCTTCAGCCGTTATCTGGCGAGAGGATTTATTGGCGCTGCTTAAGGTGCTAAAAGCTGAGGGCTATCAGCAGCTGAGCTTTATTGCGGTGCGTTTTGGTGCTTTGCAGCTGTTCGATCTACTTAATCAGCCGGCGTTACCCTTGCCCGTTACCCGGCTGATTTTATGGCAGCCGATGTTTGACAGCGCCAAGTTTTGGCAACAATTTGCCCGCATTAAAGTGGCTGAAGCGATGGCGACCGGGGTAAAGCTTAGCCAGGCTGAACTGGAGCAACAACTGCTAGCCGGTGACACTGTGGAAATTGCCGGTTATCCCATTAATCAGGCGTTTTATCAATGCCTGTCTGAGCTGCAGTCAGCTATTCCACCGCAGTTGGCACAGTGCCAGCTTAGCTGGTTTGAAACCTCGCAGCTGGACGCTATTGCCCTGCCGGTACAAAAGAAGCTTGAGCAGTTACAACAGGTTACAGCGGTAAACTTTGTCCAGCTAAAAGCGGAACCTTATTGGCAAACCACTGAGCTTGCCCGCGCAGATGAGCTTATCGCGCTTACCATTGCACAATTTAGCCGGGGTGATGCATGAACGAGCAGTTTATCAGCATAGCCTGTAATGATGAGCGCCTTAGCGCCATTTTGCACCGGCCAGACAGCCTTAAGCAGGACACCGGTGTACTCATTTTGGTGGGCGGGCCACAGTATCGGGTCGGTAGTCACCGTCAGTTTGTTAAGCTAAGCCGGGCGTTAGCTGCGCAGGGTATTGTCACGATGCGTCTGGATAGCACCGGCATGGGCGATAGCGGCGGCGTAAAAAGCGAATTTTATCAGCAAGATGCTGATATAGATGCAGGAATAACCGCACTGATGCAACAGTGCCCACAGCTGAAACATGTAGTGCTGTGGGGCCTTTGCGACGCTGCCAGCGCTATCTTGTTATACCTGAATAAGCCTGATGCTCGAGTAAGTGGCGCCGTATTGTTAAACCCCTGGGTGCGCCAGCAACATAGCCATGCCGAGGTAATGTTAAAACACTACTATGTAAAACGGCTGCTCAGCCGCCAGTTCTGGCAAAAGCTGCTCGGTGGCGGTGTCGCGCTAACGCAAAGTGTGAAAGGGCTGTGGCAAACAATGCAGCAGCGCCGGGCGAACCGCCCTGCCGCCAGCCTTACACTGCAGGCTAATGCGCAAAATTATGTGCAGTTAATGCTGCGTGGCTGGCAGCACTTTAGCGGCAAGGTGCTCATCATCAGCAGCGGTAATGATTTAACCGCGCAGGAGTTTTTGCAGCTTTGTAACGACGACAGTGCCTGGGCCGACTGTCTGTCCAAGGCTCAACATCGGCACATAAGTGAGGCTAACCATACCTTCTCCAGTCAGCTATGGCGCGAGCAAGTAGAACAGGCTACGCTGCAATGGTTAAACACACCTTAAGCAGCTAAATACCGACGATGGCCAATACCAAGTCACAGAGCAACACACCAAGACGCCTGCCTGCCGGGGTAAAACCCCTGTTGCTGTTGGCTACGCTGCTGGTGGTGTTGTGGTGGCTCCTAACCACTAGCGGCCAAGTCAGTAGCAGCAATATCAGCAGCAAAGATGTGACTACAGCGCGTAAACTATTAAGTTCTACCCTGCGCCAGCTAAGCCATGCCGATGATCGTATTGAACTGCGCTTTGAACAGGCGCAGCTGGACGCCCTGATGAATGTGGCCAGTTATACCCTGGCGCCAGTGCAGTTCTCAGGCGTGATATCTAATTTTGGTGTCGCGGTGCGTGCCGACTGGCAGTTTCTTGCGCAGCGTAAAGTGAGCGCCTATTGCCTGTTGTTACCCGGCAATGCGGGTTTTGCTATTGATCATTGCCGGCTGGGTAAAATACCGCTACCGGGTGTCGTCGCTAATGCCCTGCTGTCAGCGGCAGTGAAAACGATGCTGGCCGCGCCGGCCGATGAGCAATTGCTATCCTTGCTGCAAAAGGGCGAGCTGGCTAACGGCAAGCTGTATTTTGTCGATGAAAATGCCAGTGCATTAAAGCTTAAACTTAACCCCCAGTTGTATCAGGCGCGTAATATGGCGCGCGATCTGCTGCAAAGCGATAGCCGCTTTGCGCCCGATATTACCCTTTACCTTAACCAGTTACAGGCTCTGTACCAACAGCACCCTGACGAGCGCAGGTTGGCTTTTTACAGCCGTGAGCTGCTGTTATTTGCTTTTGAACGTGCCGCTGGCGATAACCCTGAATATGAATATCGCCAGGCCATGTGGGCCCTGGCAGTGGGCTTCGGCAACCGTCATTTTATCCGCTATGCCACCGATAATGCTGAACCCGGCCAGGTGCCACCGCTGGCCAAAGTGACATTAATGGGCCGGCATGATTTGGCACTGCACTTTTTGTATTCAGCGGTGTTTCAGCAGCTGGGCAGCGCCGGCATTTCCAGTCAAATCGGTAATTTAAAAGAAATACTCGACGCTGACAGCGGCGGCTCTGGCTTTAGTTTTGCCGACCTTAGCGCTGACAGAGCCGGCATTTTGTTTGCCGAGCGTCTAAGCCGTATTGACGCTAACCGCCTGGCACAGTTTGATACCGATGAGATGGAAATGGCGATGATGCCTGCCGTGCATGATTTACCCGAGGGGTTAACCGAGCAGCAGGTTATTGCACAATTAGGCGGCTACCAGGGCGCAGGCTTTAAAGCGCTGGAGCAAGAAATCGCCATAAGGCTAGACCAACTGGCGCTGTACCAGCAAGCCGTCTCTTTTAGCGGTGTGGCGCAGTTATCCCGCGCCAACGGGGCACCGGCAAGTCGCACGCTGATTGCCGATTTACACCTGCACAGCCGCTATTCTGACGGCGCACGCAGCATTGATGAACTGGCGCAGATGGCGCAGCAACATGGCTGCGACGTGATTGCGCTGACGGACCATTCAGACCGCGGCTTAACCCGGTTTGATACCGGGCGCTATCAGCAGGATATCTTCAGCGCCAGGGCCCGCCACGCCCCGCTTAATATCATTACCGGGCTGGAGTGGAATGTACTGCCATTTCGCGGCCGCGAACATGTTGGTGTGTTGCTGCCCGACCTGGACCATACCGCTGAGTTACTGCACCAATTTCGCCAGCAGTTTGATAGTGGTAGTACGACACCCTTTAATGCCCAACAGGCGTTAAGCTGGTTAAACAGCCAACCGGGGCTTAATCAGCAGCCAGCAGTGCTGTTTTATAACCACCCCAGTCGCAAAGATTTGTCCGCCGGCGAAAACCTGTTCGATGTAAAACTATGGCGCAGTCAGTATAGTAACTTAGTCGGTTTTGAAGGTGGCCCCGGCCATCAGCGCCAGCAAGGTAACAAAAACGCCAGTTATACCTACCGTTATCGTACAATTGATGGTTGGGATCCAGCTGTGGCGGTTATTGGTGGCCAGTGGGATAAGCTGTTACAGCAAGACATCGATATCTGGGGCGCACTGGCCAGCTCAGATTACCATAACGACAGCCTGGACTACCCGCCTTGCCAGTTTTCCCGCACCCATATTCATGCCAGCGTTAATACCACAACGGCGGTGCTTGACGCATTACGACAAGGGCAATTTTGGGGCTCGCAGGGTAATACCATCAATAGCCTGCAGTTTTATGCCGACACCGCCACGGGGGAGCGGGCTTATGCCGGACAGCGCGTTAACACAGCGGCGACATGGGTTACGGTAACACTGGCACTGCGCCTTAACCCGACAGATTGGCAGGGGCTAGCGGTGGGTATGCCAAAAGCCGAGCTGATTATGATTACACCCGACGCAATAACAAGCCAAAGCATTACACCGACGCAGCAAGCCGATGGCAGTTTTACGCTGCAGTACCAGGTTAAACACCAGGATAATACGGTGTTGCGCCTGCGTGGTTATACTGAAAACCCACAGGGGCAACGCTATTACTTTTATACCAACCCGCTGCGTTTTACCCGCTAACGCCAGACACTAAAAATCATCCTGATAATAACGGCCGGCATTAAACTGGATGACAATATCAAAAATCTGTTTTTGCACGTCGGCAGAGAGCTGTTTACGCCATTTATACGCTGAGGTCAGTGGATCTTTGGTGGTACTGTAGTACGCACTGTCCTCGCCCCCTTGTGTTGAGCTGTGTAAATAGGCCAGACACTGCTCATCGGCCTCTAGCTGACAAAATGCCAGACAGGTGTTAAACACCTCCAGCGGCTTTTTGCATAAGTCTTCGTACACCAGTACCATATTGCGTGGCGTGTCGCTATTTTGTGCCAGGGCAAAGTCGTTAATTAATCCCCAGCGCACCGCCAGCCGCTGCTCTTTGCTCATCGCCTTGATGTCATCCAGCGTAAAGCGCTGCTCGCCGCTTTGCTGTAGCAGCTTGTCAAATAAATCCCAGTCTTGCCAGATTGGAATACTGCCATCGAATAAGCCGCCATCCTGCCCTTTTAACGTAGAGGCAATATGACCACAGGGGTGGCGCAGAATATGGATACTGTACGCATCGGTAAGCTGACTAATGGCGGCCATGCGGCCTAAAGACTCGATCGATTTCCACACTACCACTGGCGCGGCTTCTGGTTGCAATCGCACGGGTTTTATCCAGCCTTTACCCCCCAAGCGTCCTGCCAGTTTAGTGGCATAAGCCGACGCCAGAAACAACGCCCAGCTGACGGGGTTTAAATAGGCTTTGCTAAAAAAGGGGCGGGAGGCGATAACCTTTTCGGTTTTGTTGCTTAACCAGCGCGGTAACTGTGCTGGCAGCTCAGATGTCTCTGCCTGTGCTTTATCCAGTAATAACGGGATGCGGATATTCGCCTCCACGCTGTCAGGCTCATGCAGGTAATAAGTTTGACGCTGTGCATCAAATAATTTGCCCAGCCAGGTGGTACCCGAGCGCGGCATACCAAATAACAAGATCAGTTTTTGTTTATTCATTGAACATCCTTATCCACCAGGCTCTGTTTGCGCTAGAGCACACCATAACATGTTAAAACTGGAAATAGATAAACGGCGCCTCAGCCGAGCCGAAAACCACTAAGCCATATAACAAGGCTACCAGTGCCGGCGCTTTTAGCAGTATAGGCCAGTGATATAGCCGCAACTGCCAATGCGCTAAATAGCGTGGCGTTATGCCATGCAGCAGCACCGATATGACCAGCGCAGCCGCCCCAACCGCCGTTAGCTGAAACGGTATAGCGGTATTTTGCCAAATAGCCAGCAGATAGCCGCCGGCCTCTTGTAAATCCTCAGCACGAAACATCACCCTCAGCAAACAAACCAGCGTAAAGGTGCGGCCAACGGCCAATGCCCAGCGCCACCCTGTTTGTTGCACCAACCAGCCTTTTTGCCGCAACCAGCGCTCCAGTGCCACCAGCATACCGTGGCACAAGCCATACAGCACAAAATTCCAACCGGCACCATGCCAGACACCAATTGCAACAAAGGTAATGATCAGATTAGCGTAGACATTGCCCTTTTTACTGCCGCCCAGGCCGTAGTACAGGTAATCACGGAAAAACGATGACATCGAAATATGCCAACGCTGCCAGAAGTTAGAGATCGTATCGGCCAGATAAGGCCGGTTAAAGTTGACCGGCAGCTGATACCCCAGCAAGCGGGCACAGCCACGGGCAATATCGGTATAGGCTGAAAAATCCAGATACACCTGAAAGCTGTAACCGATGAGCGCAAGAATTAAAAACCACGATGACTGTTGCTGATAACTGGCAAAAGCCGGATCAACTAAATGCAGTGCTAACACATCCGCCAACAGTACTTTTTTGATCAGGCCACGGATAATCAGCAAGACACCATCGCGCTGATCTGCAGCACTGGCAAGGGTTAACTGGGTCAGTTGCGGTAAAAAATAACTGGCCCGAACAATCGGGCCGGCCACCAGTTGCGGGAAAAAGGACACAAACAAGGCAAAGTCTGCCAACGAATCAACCGGCTCTAATTCGCGCCGGTAAATGTCGATGGTGTACGACAGCGCCTGAAAGGTATAAAACGAGATGCCCACAGGCAGCAGAATTTGCAGCAGATTAATGTGCGATGCCATACCCATTAGGCCCGCCACTGCCGCGAGGTTATCAAGAAAAAAGTTAAAGTATTTAAACAGGCCGAGTACGCCAAGGCTGAACACCAGGGATGCCGTTAACCACAGTTTAGGCTGCTGTGAAACTCTGATCTGGCGACCACAGTAAAAGTTGACCACCGTCATCAGCAGCAACAAGCCGCCAAAGCGCCAATCCCAACTCATGTAAAACCAGTAACTGGCCAGCAGCAGTATGATTTTCTTTTGCCGATTGCTGTTAGTCACACTGAGCAGTGCCAATATCGCCAGCAAAAACACATAGAAATGCAGTGAAGTAAAACTCATTTTGCCTCCTCCGCTAAGCTATGCAGCGCGTCAGCTAAGGCATCTGCCATGGCGTGCTCGCCTTTAGCAGAAAAGTGCACACTATCAGTAAAATACGACTTACCGCCGGGCACCTTATGTGACAACGGCAAATAGTGTACGCCCTGCTGTTTCGCGGCTACCTGAGCCAGGGTCTGATTGTACTGCCTGAACACCTCAGAGAATTGCTGAACATCCAGACAAGGCGTGTAGTACATGGCTGAACTGGCCAGCGTTTGTTGCAATGCGAGCGGCTGCTCTGGCCGAAAAGAGGTTAAGTTTTCGGCCAGTAAGATATGTTGCACCCCACGTTCTTTTGCCAGCTGAATAATCGCCTGCAGGGTTGTCTGATATTGTGCCAATAAACTGCCAAGATCCGGCATCGGCTGATATTTGTAGGGTACATAGCGCAGTTCTGTGGTGTTTTTTAGCAACAAGTCGACACTAAGTAGCCATTTAGGCGCGCTAAGCTGCGGCAAGGAATAACTTTTACCACTAGGCTTTGTACGGCATAACCGGCCAATATCATTACTCAGACCAGAGTAAATGATAAGCATATCTTCATTCACGCCACTGAGCTGCTGGCGATACAACTGATACTGGCTGTCTAAGTCGTTACCGGGGATACCGGCATTTATCACCTCAAACTGTCCGTCTAACCGCTGTTGTAATAACGCCGGAAAGGTTTCTGCGTTGGTTTTGGCATAAGCCCCATAAGTACTGGAGGCGCCCAATACGATAAGCCGGCTATTACCTGGTGTTTTTTCTGTCAGCTCTGGCGAGCGTAAGCCCAGGCTATTGCTTTGCACGCTGATACTGCTGCCAGCAAAATGCTGGTTGGCGCTGAGTACCTTAAAGCCATCGCGGCTTTCAAACATGCTGGTGCTGTTGTCAGTAGCTGCCGCTGCACTAAAAATACTGTTGCCAAATTTCACCTCGGCACGCCACTGCAGGGCGACTTCTGCCAGCACAAACAACAGCAACACAGCAATTAAGGTATTACGAAGTTGACTGTCCATAGTCACAACCCGCTTTAACGTGATGACATTACACTAAAATTTCCACCACCACCGGATGGCCAAGAAAATCCTGCGGACTAGCAGTGGGGCCATAAGCGCCAGACTGATACACCACGACCCAGTCCCCTACTTCGGCCTTGGGCAGTTCAACCCGGTCGGCCAGGATATCCAGCGGCGTGCATAAAGGCCCAACGATAGTCACCAGCTCTGTGGTATCACTGCTGAGCTTATTACCGATAGCCACCGGGTAATTTTTGCGGATCACCTGACCAAAATTGCCCGAGTTAGCCAAATGATGATGCAAACCGCCGTTACAGACTAAATAAGTGGTGCCGCGCGAGACTTTTTTATCTACTACTTTGCAGGCATAGACACCGGCTTCCGCCACCAGAAAGCGGCCCAACTCGATCACCAGCTCAATATCATGCAAGGCGTCATCGTATTGCTGTAGCAATTGCTGTAACGAGGCTGATACGTCAGTTAAATCAAGTCGTTTCTCGCCGGCAAAATACGGAATACCAAAACCGCCGCCCAGGTTAATTAAATCAGGCTTATACGGGCTGGCCGCGACCAGTTTGGCTGCCAGTGCAAAGGTAAGCTGATGGGCTTCTATCAGCGCCTCAGGTTTTAAATTTTGCGAGCCACAAAAAATATGAAAACCGCGCAAGTTAACCGGCATATCAGCTAATTTAGCCAGTAGCTGCAGCACCTGCTCTTCATCAATACCAAAAGGCTTGGCGCCGCCGGCCATTTTCATGCCGGAGGCTTTTAGCTCAAAGGCCGGGTTAACCCTAAGTGCAACCTGTGGTATACGCTTAAGCTGTTGCCCCAGTGCACACAAACGCTGCAGCTCGCCTTCAGATTCGACATTTAATGTCACACCGGCACAGATAGCCGCGCTAAGCTCGGCATCAGTTTTACCCGGCCCGGCAAAACTAATATCCCTTGCTGCCATACCGGCTTGTAGCGCCAGCAGCATTTCTTTTTGTGAGGCGACATCAAAGCCGTCTACTAAAGGCTTTAAATGCTGCACCACCGGCCAATAGGGGTTAGCTTTAATGGCATAATGCAGTTTTATTCTAGCTGGCACTGCACCACGAAAACGTGCCACCTGTTGGTCAATAACGGTCCGGTCGTAGGCATAAAATACGTCTTTCGCCAGTAGCGTACTCAGCTCGTTTAATCTGTAGCCGCCAATCAGCAATTCGTTGCTATGCTGGTTAAACTGTGACATCTGCTCATGCGTTGGTGAACTGCTCTGGCTCATCCTACTGCCCCGTCAAAATAATTCTGGTATTGCTCTGCTAACAGCTTGCGGTCTATTTTGCCATTGGCGTTTTTCGGCAATGCCGGTTTGGCAATTAACGCTTTGGGCTGCATAAAATTCGGTAAGCTGCGTTTAAGCTGATTCACCCAGCTTTCGGTGTCTGGCTGCTCGCCCTCTTTACAGGCAAACAGCACCAAAATGGCCTGCCCCAGCTCGGCATGCGGCACGCCTATAGCGGCAACATCCTGTAGCAGCGGGCTTAGCTGATACACCGCCTCTTCTACCTCGGTTGGGCTAATACGATAGCCCGAGCTTTTAATCATCTCGTCGCGCCGGCCAATAAAATACAAAAAGCCGTCCTCATCACAGCGCACGGTATCGCCCGACCATACCGCCAGTTGCGGCAACTGTATGCCCTTGGGCGCCACCGGATCGGCTTTAAAGCGCTCGGCGGTTTTCTCTGGCGCATTCCAGTAGCCCAGGCTGACCAAAGGCCCCCTGTGCACTAACTCACCGGGTTCATTCGGGCCGCACAGGCTGCCATCTTCGCGCACCACGACAATCTCGGCGTTGGGGATGGCTTTGCCCATCGAGCCAGGCCGTTTATCTAGCTCAGACGGCGGTAAATAAGTTGAGCGGAAAGCCTCAGTTAAGCCATACATTAAATAAGGCTGCGCCTGACTGAAGATTTGCCGCAGCTGCGCCAGCAACGGCAGAGGCATAGCGCCGCCGGAATTGGTCAGATAACGCACGGTGTCACTGCTGCCGGGCGCCCAATTGGCCTTAGCCAACTGCGCCCAAAGCGGTGGCACCGCAGCGATACCGGTCACTTTATGTTGCTGTACGGTGCGCACGACGTCCTGCACCAGGAAAAAATCTAACAGTACCACCGCCGCACCACTAAGAAAGGCGGTCGTTAACTGGCTTAAACCATAGTCAAAACTCAGTGGCAACAGTGCCAGCAGCACATCATCCTGGGTATTGTTAAGATAGCTGGCGACGCTTTGTGCCCCTACCAGCATATTACGGTGCGACAACACCACCCCTTTGGGTTTGCCGGTACTGCCAGAGGTGTAAAGAATGGCAGCCATATCGGCGTCGGTACTGTGAGCATAATGCTTAACCGGCGTCTCGTGCGTTAACCGCAGTGGCTTTACCTGAATATGCGCCAGGCTTATCACCTCGCCAGGCTCTGCGTCGGTCAGTAGCACGGTGTGCAAATCACTACACAGGTGTAATTCGGCTTCCAGTGCAGCCAGGCGCTCTTTACTGGTGACCAGCAAACGCACATTACAGTCTTGCAAAATATGTGCAACTTGCGCTGCTTTTAACCCCGGATTAACCGGTACCGCTACGGCACCCGCTTCAGAGGCACCAAACAGGCTATAAACCGTCTCGAATTGTTTTGGCAGGTAAACGGCTACGCGGTCAAAGCGCTGCACATCACACTGCTGAAACAGCGCGGCGGTGGCAGTTATGGCTTGGGCTAATTCAGCGTATGTTAACACCTGCTGCTTAAAGTATAAGCCAGGTCGGTCTGGATAACGCGCAGCCGATTGGGTGATGAGATGGTGGATATTTTTGGTCATGGCGTCCTTCAGACCTTTCACTTTTAATCCCTTTGTGTGCAATAATAAAACAGTTTTGCAAAAAAACCGACTGGAATTTTGCGTTCTGTTGCACAAGTTACCAAAGGTTTAGCATACAGGGACGCAACATTGGACAACTGTTTTAAGGAAAGCCTGATGTCACAGCACCACCTCCTCGCCGATATTCTGCGTAACGTATTACAAATAGATAAAGATTTTACTGACAACACACCCTTATTGGGCGCTATTGCTGAGTTTGATTCAATGGCGGTGATAGCGGTGATCACTCAATTGGAAGACCAACTGGGTATTGAAATTAACGACGACGAAATTTCTGCCGAAGTGTTTGAAAGTTTCGGCCAGTTACGTCAATTTGTTGAACAAAAACAGGCAGCTTAACAGCGTTGTTAAGCTCAACTTTCAGTGTTTTAAGGACGCGCTATGCATAGCTTTTCCCGTGTTTCTGTAATTGGCCTTGGTTATATCGGTTTACCTACTGCCGCTGTTATTGCATCGCGCGGCGTTGAGGTACTGGGCGTAGACGTGTCAGAGCATGCTGTTAACACCATCAATCAGGGTAAGATCCATATCGTGGAGCCAGACCTGGACATGCTGGTACAGGCCGCAGTAACCACGGGTAAGTTAAAAGCCTCACTGACACCCGAGCCGGCTGATGCCTTTATGATAGCGGTACCAACGCCCTTTACCGATAACAAAAGCCCGGACTTAAGTTATATCCGCGCTGCGCTGGAGAATATTGCGCCAGTCATCGCCAAGGGTAATCTGATTGTGCTGGAATCGACCTCACCGGTTGGCACCACTGATAAAATTTCCGCCTGGCTTGGTGAGCTGCGGCCCGACCTTGTCATGCCACATCAGGACCCTGACAAAGCCGATGTGTATATTGCCCATTGCCCGGAGCGCGTGCTGCCTGGCCGGGTGTTACAGGAGCTGGTCAGTAATGATCGTATTATCGGCGGTATCACTGAGCGCTGCGCGCAAAAAGCGGTGTCTTTGTATAACTTGTTTGTCCGCGGCGAATGTCTGCTGACCAACGCCCGCACCGCCGAGATGGCGAAACTGACGGAAAACTCTTTCCGAGATGTGAATATTGCTTTTGCCAACGAATTGTCGATGATTTGCGACCATTTAAAAATTAACGTCTGGGAGCTGATCAAGCTGGCGAACCGCCACCCGAGGGTCAATATTTTATCACCCGGCCCCGGTGTTGGCGGCCACTGTATCGCGGTAGATCCCTGGTTTATTGTCGACTCAGCGCCAGAGCAAGCACAGATTATCCGCAAAGCTCGCGAAATCAACGACAGTAAGCCACACTATGTCATCAACAAAATTAAACAGGCCGCTGATCAGTTTAAAAAGCCGGTGATTGCTTGTCTTGGTCTGGCCTTTAAAGCCGATATTGATGACTTGCGTGAAAGCCCGGCACTGGATATTGCCATGGCATTACTGCAGGACAATGTCGGCGATATTTTACTGGTAGAGCCCAATATTAAGCAGCTGCCGAAAAAATATGCCGAACATAACGCCAGGCTGACTACCCTGCCCCAGGCGCTGGAGCGGGCTAACGTGCTGGTGGTACTGGTCGACCATAAACAGTTTAAAACACTACACCCTGTCGATGTAGCCACTAAAGTGGTTATCGACACCAGGGGGATTTTTGGTTAATTAGGTTTACTTGCTACAGGGAGTGTACGATGAAAAAAACAACCATACTGGCCAGTGCCGTTATGCTGGCCTTGCTCAGCGGCTGCGGCGGTAAAGACGCCGCTGAGCATTATCAGGATGCGCAAACTTACATTGCACAAAATAAATTTAACGCTGCGGTTATTGAGCTTAAATCTGCCATTCAACAGAAGCCTGAGCAGGCGCAATATCGCCAAACCCTGGGTTTACTATATCTACAAACGTCTGATCCGGTGTCTGCCAGCAAAGAATTATCGCGGGCAATAAGTTTAGGTGCAGAAGCCGAACCCATCGCAATACCACTGATGCAGGCACTTTATCTCTCTGAAGACTACCAGGCGGTACTGGCCGGTTTGGGCGATGAGGTGGTATTAAGTGATGCAACCCAAAATTATGTCAAACTATATCAGGCGCTGGCGGAAACAGAACTAAGCGGTATCAGTGCCGCCATTCCTATTTTCGATACATTGCTATTGACCGACCAAGCGGACCTCAAACTCTTTGCTGAAGCGGCGCTGTCTGTTAATGCTAAACATTATGACAATGCGCAATCCCGATTGGAGCAAATCGCAAAAGATAGCCCGGTATATTACCAGGCGTTGTTGATGAATGCGCACCTGGACCTGCTATTACAACAACCTGATAAAGCGTTAGAGAAGCTAACGAGTTACCTTGACTACATGCCCACTGCGCTGAAGGTGAAGTTACTGACTGCGCAAATACTGGTGCAAAAAGGTGCCTTTGACGATGCCGATACGCATTTGATTCAGGTCCTCAAAGCCGTGCCTGAGCATGGGCTGACAAATTATCTTAAATCCGTTGTTGAATATCAGCGGCAAAATTATCAGGCAGCAAAAGAGTCTATTGATAAAGCGCTGCAAGCCGGGCAAACCACTTTTCAAAGTCGTGTTCTTGCCGGTCTTATTAGTTACCAGCTTGGCCTCGAAGCACAAGCACTTAACCATTTTTCCAGCGTAAAGAAACAGCTGCCAGCCATTCCAGAGGTAAACAAGCTATACGTTGCTCTGCAGCTTAAAGCAGGAGAAACCTCCGAGGCCGCATCCAGTTTGGCGCAAGGCACGTTGACAGCGGATGATTTGAAGCTGGTCGCAAGTACCGCGTTTCAGCTGCTCAGGGATGGCGATCAATCTGCCGCTGTCGACATGCTTAGCCGCTACCAGAATGCCGTTGGTGATAACGATGCCGAAGCGCTGCGTTTAATGGGGAACGTAAGGTTAGGCATTGCCGGACAGGAACAGGCAGGCCTTAGAGATTTGGAAAATGCGTTACAACTAGACCCGAAGCAGCACCACACACGCATGGTACTGGCCAGCAGTTACATCAGACAAAAGCAGTTTGATAAAGTATTGCAATTGGCTGACGAGTGGCTGGCTGATGAGCAGACCAAAGCTGCAGGGTATAACCTTAAGGCCATCGCGTATTTACTGAAAAATGATGCGGATAATGCAGGGAAAATGCTTGATGCTGCAGACTTGGCAGAGCCAGGCAATACACAAACACTGTTTATGCGCTCTGCCCAAGCGCGAATGCTTGGCCAGCTGGAACGTGCTGATGAACTCTTGTTAGCCACCCTCGCGCAAAAGCCCGACTTTTTACCAGCATTAGTAACGTATCAGGAGTCGCAAAATCGGCAGGGCAAGCCAGAGCAAGGCTTAGCCGTTGTCGAAAAAGCACAACGGGAACATCCCGACAACAACGAAATCCGTTTATTATTGGCAGCGATGTATCAGCGGCAACAAACGTTCGATAAAGTTATCACGTTACTTGAGCCCATTGCCAAACAACATCAAGAGTTAACGCAAAACCTGTATACATTGTTAACCAATGCGTATATTCAAACCAGTAACCGTGCTGAAGCACTAACCCTCTCTGAACGATGGTACAAACAGTTTCCGAAGAATCAGTTAGCCGGGCTGATGTACGCCAATATGCTGGCCTATCACAAGCAATATCCGCAAGCCGCCAAGGTCATCGATGAAGCTTTAGCATTGACCCCTAATCAACCGGCCATGCTCAAAGTAAAAATGGCTGTCGCAATTGAGCAAGGCAGTTACCCGACAGCTATTGCTGCTTATGAAAAAATGCCCAAAGAAATGCAAGAAAGTGCAGAAGTGTTGTTTCATTACGGCAGGGTTCAGTTACTCAACGGGCAAATTACACCGGGCATTAATAGCCTGACTCAATCCTATGCTAAGGTGGCTGACCCCATCACGGCTATTGCATTAGCAGAAGCCTACGCAAAAGATGTGTCATATCGCAAAGCGGTTAATTTTATTGAGCAACATTTCGCTAAGCACGGCGACACCCATACCGGGCTGAAGTTTTATTACGCTAACTTACTGCTTGAAGAGGATGCTGCAAAAGCCAGTGATGTTTATGCCGATATTATCAGCCAACACGCTGAAAACTTTGTTGCACAGAATAACTATGCCTGGGCACTGTTGCAGGCAGGAAAGGTGCAAACCGCCCTGCAACACGCCGAGCTGGCAGTTAGCCTTAACAACAAGCATCCGGATGTCCTTGACACCTATGGCAAGGTGCTTTTTGCCTTAAAACAATATGACAAAGCCAATACGCAATTTAAACAGTCTCTGACATTACGGCCAAATAACGCAGAAGTACAAATTAACTACGTAAAATCGTTAATTGCGTCCGGCAATAATACTGCAGCTAAAGAGATACTCGCGAAGGTTCGTACCGAGGATGCCGTATTGCAAAACACAGTGTCTGAGCTACAACAACAGCTAAATTGACCCTTAGTCCCCTATCAAAAGGCCATGTCAAGTTACTTTACACATGGCCTTTTTTGTCGGTGCAAAAAACCAATTAAAAATAATAAAATGCAATATATTCAACAATATACACAATAGCCCACACCATGGCATATATCCTGCTTACTTAAGGCAAGGTAATGATTACCTAACCCGATTAACTCGTAGGGAGCAGAAAATGAGAAACATTTACAAAGCACTACTGGCAGGGATTGCATTAAGCTGTTCTGCAGCCCCCGCTATCGCTGGCAACGTTTCCGTTGGCGGCGTAACCTGGGATCCGGACTTTAGTCAGGCATTCCCACCTCTGGATGACTTCACCGCACAAACTAAGTTTTTACAGTGGTATGTTGATAGCACTTCTGACACCGCAGGACTTGGCGTTGGTGACATCGGTGTTGTACCAAACCCGGCTGATGCTATCGCTGTAGGTGCAGCAGGTGTGGGCGATGTCCTGGTTGGCTATGGTTTTATTGACGTGATAAACGGCAGTAACGATGTGGACTTTTGTACTAATTATCCATGCCGTTTAACCTATACCTTTGGTGGTTTTGCGATAACAGGGCTCTCTGTAACAAGCGATCCTTTGGCACCTCAACCACGACCACTTTTTGCCGGTGGCTGGGTTAATTTCTATCTTGATAATACTGCGCCGTTTGTAGGTGATCCTAATCTTACCAATCCAGATGAAGCGGCGACAGGCAACCTATGGTTATCTGCAACTGCCGAATCATTCCTAAATAATGCTGGCGAGGCTACTACAGTAAATTTCCTAGACGGTGGTATTTTGTCAGGTTCTGTTGAAGTCTTTTTAAGCGTAATCGGTGGAGCAGCGTTTGGAAATTTTGACACTGATACAATAACTGAACACGGGGGAGTTCCTGCAGATTTCCTGTACACTGGCAATTCATCTTTTAGCAGTGGACCAACCGCACTGTATTCAAGCAACAGCAACGGTCAGCTTGAGGGTAACTCAATTCCTGAACCAGGTATTTTATTCTTGTTCGGTGCGGGTTTAATAGGCCTTGGCGTAATGCGTAAAAAAGCCGCTTAATAAGTAACACCAGAAAAAGGCCCTGTTAATCAGGGCCTTTTTATTTACTGCAATTTAGCCAGCGATGTACAAAGCTGCCGCCAGGCTACTTTATTGAAAAGTAACCAGGGTCATAGCGACCCGGACTAATAATATTATGCGGATCTATCGCCTGTTTTAACTTATTGACTATTTGCCAGTATGGCGAGTTGGCATCAAGTAACTCTCGTTGCTGTTGTAAATTTAACCGATATGGCACCCAGCCAGATTTTAGTCCCCGGGCGACTAGCTCTTGTAAACATTGCTGCGCCAAACGGGTTGCCTCCTCATCCTGGCGGTTAAACACTATAGGTACCGTGCTGTCTACTGTGTCATATTTTAAGCTGGTAAAGGTTATCATCGGCTCAATACCATAACGAGGGCACACTTCACGCACCATGCTGATAAACTGCCGCATGCTGTCGGCTTGCATTGGGATCAGAGGGGCATACCAGAGTAAGCCGCAGCCATCACGGGCAGGATGCAATACGGTGTCCTTTAATGCCGTTGGATTACGCCAATAAGCCAATGGCAATGCCACCTGATTGGGTTTGCCCTGCATGATCTCTATCCCTAAATCGAGCGACGCTAACATCGCCCTAACCCCGGCAAGCTGATTTTGCGGCAGGATATTCAACACTGTACGTGCGACACGTAATAGTACGCCGCCAGAAAACAGCAGGCGTTTCGCACGGCCCGCCACAAAACGGCGCACCTCTTTGCGCGCGGCTTTAACGACCGACTGCTGGCCATAAAGGGTACCCACTAGCATCCAGCCGGGTGTGTCATATTGTTTGGCTAATTGCGCAACTTGCTGCGCCGACATCGCGACATGCTTGGCTTTACCATTAGGATTTGGCGCCATCATCGATAATAACCGGCGCTGATCCATTAAGTTTACCGAGCCAACAACGCCGTCCAGGTGCTGTAAAATGCTAAAGGCGATCTGCTGTGCCAGTTCAAAGTCAGTGTCATGAGCAAACTGAATATAAAAAGAGTCAAAAGCTTCTGGCCTGCGTTTTAGCCTCAGTGTAATCTCAGTAACGATGGCAAAACCTGATTGACTAAAAAGCCCGTCAAGATAAGGCCCAATACCGTATTTGTACGTCTTATCGATAAAATCATCACCGGTGCTATCTAACTCAGAGATCGGCGACTGATAAAAGCTGCCATCGGCCAGATAACCTTTGATGCTATTCACAGCGGCGAAGTGGTCTGTAAATGGCGTAATGCCATAGCCTCGTTCTAACGCATTGGCCAGGATACTACAACTGGGACCTGCGCCAGTAACAGGCACCATAAAATCAAGCCGACGTCTTTGCAGCTCGTCATAGAGCATTTGCTGGGTAACACCGGGTTGCACTGTCACTAAGCCTAGCTCAGCACTGGTTATGCTGATGTGCGTCAGCGCAGACAAGTCGAGCAAAATAGCATCGTTAGCGTTAGGCGCAGCAGAGCCATAGCCCCAGTTCTGCCCGGTACTGATGGGATGCACCTTTAACGCCGAAGTACCGTCAGTTGCTGCGGTGGTAGCAACGTGCAGTACACGCTGAATATCCTCAACAGCACCAATTTTAATGACGCTATCAATAGCGTTGCTAAAGCCTTCACAGTTACTGCGATATGCTGCCAGCGCTACCTCATCCGTCAGCACTTTGCTGTTGGGGCTGAGTACCGCTGCAAGCTGTTGCAAAACAGCATTTTTCATAGGTTAATTAACCAATATCCCATTACCTGATGGCATTTTTACTGATGTTGTAGCGTTTGGTGTCTTACTATCAAACAACGATTTTTCTATTGCCTGAAGCAGTCTCAGATAGCCTGGGCTTAATGTTCGGCGCAGCTCTCGTGAGTCGACGTAATAAGGCGCTCTCTTGCCATGAAACTCGATGGTATCGCCCAGTTGCCTAAACATAATACCGACAAAAGATAAACTGCGGGCCAAACGCGGCTCCATCATCACGAACACATGAAAGCGCTTGGTTTTTAATGACATGGCCGCAGCCGATAAGTATAAGCAGACGGCAATATAGGGAAAACAGCGCAGTTCGGTCTCGGAATACTGTTTTTCGTTGATCGCGCCGGTGGCGGCACCGGCGAATTTATCCACTTCACGTTTTCTAAAAGCGGCAGGCACGGCGAGTCGTGAAATCTCGCAAATTTCATGTCGACCAAAGTCTCGCGGATGCAACTGTTCATCGGTCAGGGCGTGCGAGCAATACTGCTCGATTGGCAATAACTCAGTGTCAACCGCCGAGGTGATAAGCCTGACGGTACCCGCCATTGCCCCCGAACTTAAATGGCGAACAAAGCAATGTATGGCTCTGGCATCAAAATCATCACATTCTTCATGTGTTTCTTTTACGTCTTCAAAGTGCAGCTCTTCACAATACACATTGTGTCGTAATTTATACACTTCATGGCGTAACTGATCAGTATCTGCCAGCTGTGGTTTCAGGTATTGCGAAAAATGCTCTGAAATTGTCTTGGCATCATTACTGGCTAAAGACGCCATTGCTTTTTTTACTACCCCGCCAATAATGGGTTTATCAGCCAGTGCTTTTAATCGTTTCATGCAAAGCCCTCTGCTCCTTCAGACCATCAACTGTGTATGGCTTTACATAGCTTAGACGCTGGCAAATAAGTTGCCAGATTTGGCCGCGCTATTTTTGCCTGTTAGCCTACCTGGCTGCTATGGTTTGCTGCCAATTGTTTAAGACTATCCCCTGTCAGCCTGTTGATACGCCAGTCGTGCAACAGCACGGCCCCTTGGGACTGATAAAAATCGATAGCACTTTGGTTCCAGTCAAGCACCGACCATTCCAGCCGGCCGCAATCACGCTCTACGGCAAGCTTAGCCAGATAACTTAACAAGGTTTTACCCAAACCATGGCCACGAAACTGTGGCAGCACGAATAAGTCTTCCAGATAAATACCGGGTTTAGCGAGAAAGGTTGAGTAGTTGTGAAAAAACAATGCGAAGCCAGCCGGTTGTTGCTGATAGTCAGCAATGACCACTTCGGCATACCGTTTATCACCAAACAGCGTGTCCTGTAACTTTTGCTCGGTGGCGACCACCTGATCGGCCAGTTTTTCATATTCGGCCAGGCCATTTATAAACGCCAGTATTGTGGGTATGTCCTGCGGTGTTGCCAAACGTAAGCGAATATCAGCGCTCATAGTTAATCCTCATATAAAAAACGCCGGTGTTATAACCGGCGTTTTTATCATTCAGCTCACTAAGTTACAAGCACCTTAGGCGGCATTGGCTTTGGGTGCCAGTGCTTCAAGCGCACCCGGCTTAAAACTGTCAACGCTAATCGCACTAAAGCGCAATGTGTTCATTCGTTGTAACTGCTGTGCTTCAGCATCATTCAGCACCCCCGCTTGTAGCGCCTGAGTAATGGTTTTGTCCATTGGTTGTTTACGGGCAACTTTGCCCTCGCGCTGCGCCTGGTAAATCTTCTTAAGTAATGGCTGAGCTTCATGCATAGTCACAAAAGCCGTTTCCATCAGACCGGTAGGGTCGTTCTCATCCGCGCCGATGTAGCACAGATGGGTTAAACGATCGCGCACAACTCCAGGCTTAGATAAAGCTTCGCAGATCTGAATTGCGGTAGCATCATCTGGCATTTTGTAACCTATGCCAAATGGGAACACCAACGTCTTCAGCACACGTGCCACCACCCGGCTTGGGAAGTTAGCGAAAAAGCCATCAAAGGCACGGCCAATTTCAAACAACGAGCGCTGCACACTGTAGTGCACAAACGGCAGATCGCACTGCTGACGGCCATTGTCTTCATAGAACTTCAGTACGGCCGAGGCAATATACAGCTGGCTTAGCACATCACCTAAACGGGCAGACAGCATTTCACGGCGCTTTAACTCACCACCTAACATCAGCATAGAAAAATCGGCGCTTAGGGCTAAAGCGCGGCTCATACGGCTTAACTGCTTGTAGTAACGGGCTGTTTCACCTGATACCGGCGCACCGTTGAAAGCGCCCGCGGTTAGCCCCTGCCACAAGGCACCGAAGGTATTGCCAATTGCAAAACCAATGTGTTTTAACAGCAGACCATCGAACTGTTTTAAGCCCTGCTCTGCATCCGGGTTAGCCGCGGCTTCTAACTCTGCCAACACATAGGGGTGGCAACGGGTAGCACCCTGACCAAAAATCATCAGATTGCGGGTTAAAATATTAGCGCCCTCTACCGTAATAGAGATAGGCATACCCATATAACCGTGTGCCAGATAATTCTTCGGGCCTACCTGAATAGCACGGCCGGCATGAATATCAAAAGCATCGTTTAACAGCGTGCGTGACATCTCTGTCATATGGTATTTTGCAATAGCGGTGACCACGCTGGGGCTTAATTTCATATCGATTGCGCCAGCTGTCATCACGCGCATCGCCTCCAAGCTATAGGTTAAGCCACCAATACGGGCCAACGACTCCTGCACACCTTCAAACTTACCAATAGACATACCAAACTGTTGGCGCACATAACCATAAGCACCTGTCATACGGGCGGCTAAATGGCCGGTTGCAGTGGCCAGTGCCGGCAAGCTGATGCCGCGGCCAGCGGATAAACACTCTACCAGCATCCGCCATCCACGACCGGCATACTCCGGGCCACCAATAATCCAATCCAGCGGAATAAACACGTCTTTGCCGTAAGTGGTGCCATTCATAAAGGCCATGTTCATCGGAAAGTGACGATCGCCAATCTGCACGCCCTTATGACTGGTTGGGATAAGCGCACAGGTAATACCCAGCTCTTCTTTGTCACCCAGCAGTTTCTCAGGGTCATACAGTTTAAATGCCAGACCTAACACAGTCGCCACCGGCGCTAATGTGATGTAGCGTTTATCCCAGTTTAAACGGATACCCACCACTTCCTTACCGTCATACTCACCTTTACACACCACACCGGTATCAGGAATACCACCGGCATCAGAGCCTGCTTCAGGGCCTGTCAAGGCAAAACACGGTACGTCAGTGCCATTAGCCAAAGACGGTAACCAGCGGTCCTTTTGCTCTTGTGTACCGTAGTGCATCAGCAGCTCGCCCGGGCCCAGAGAATTTGGCACCATTACCGTTACTGCGGCAGTCAGACTGCGCGTGGCAATACGCGATACGATAGTTGAGTTAGCAATAGCAGAAAACTCGCGGCCACCGTAAGCTTTAGGGATAATCATGGCGAAAAAGCCTTCACGCTTCAGGTAAGCCCACACCTCTTCTGGCAGATCGCGCTGCTCCTGGACGATTTTGTAGTCATCCAGCATTTTTAACAGCGTTTCAACCTGATTATCCATAAACGCCTGTTCGTCAGCGTTTAACTCTGCTTTGGGAAAACTGTGCAACTTTTGCCAGTCAGGTTTACCTTTGAACAGGTCGCCATCCCACCAGACATCGCCGGCTTCCATAGCCTCACGCTCAGTGTCAGATAGCGGCGGTAAGATTTTCTTAAAGACGGTAAATACCGGTTTGGTTATCAGATTGCGGCGGATGTCGGCAACGCCAAACACCACAGCCAGGGCAACGACCAATATTAACAGAGCTAACATATTACCTTCCTTCACTCGCCATTAATGGCGCGGTTTGACTTGTAGTTTTACTAAGTTGTGCAACTTGCGGTATTGGTGCAGCAATGGCCGCTGCCAGGTAGGGCAATAGACGCAGGATCACGCCCTCAATATCCACTTTTTCGTTAAAATCAGCTTCTGCAATTTCTGCTAACGCTTCACTGGATGCCATGGTAAACACCGCGGTACCCAATGAGAAATGCAGCCGCCAAAACAGTTCACTGGCAGGTAAATCAGGACAGGCTTGTTGAACCAGCAATACCAGCTTGTCGAGCACACGGCCATAATGATGATTAAAAAACCAGCGTAAATGTCCCTGCACATCGGTGTAACCGCGGCCTAGCAGCTGTAAAAATATTCGCGTGCCGTGCGGGTGTACTTTATTCAGCTCCAGCAAGGGTCTGACAAACACCGACAGTACCTGGTTTAGGCTATTAGGTTGTTGTGATGCCAATAAGCGGGTGAATTCCTGATCCAGCCTTGGCATTAACACCACCAGATAACGTTGCAATACCGCCTGGATCAGCTCTTTTTTCGAGCCAAAATGGTAGTTTACTGACGCCAGATTTACCTCAGCCTGGCTGGTAATTTGCCTAAGCGACGTGCCATTAAAGCCGGTTTCGGCAAACAGGCTTTGCGCAGCATCCAGTATTTTGTGTTGCGTACTGAGTTTGTTCGACATAAGCCAACCATTATTTAAACACATGTTTGAAATGTACGTTTGAATATCTAAACTGTCAAGCGGCAAATGCGCTACTGGTCCAACCTGAATAACCAAATTCATGGAAATTTAGGGACATTTTCTTCAATTGTTAAAAACAGCTTGACAGCGTAAGACGGATCCGCGAGTTTAGGACACATCAAAGTTCCCCATTTCTTCAGAGACAGGAGGCGTAATATGCAAAAATGTGCAGTTAACCATTACGGCTACTACGTCTCGCCTTACTACTTGTCCGAGTGGTTCAATAATTAGTTCTCCCTCTGCGTCTGGCAGATGGTAAGCTGACAATCCCTTGCTAACCTTTACAGCTGGCCATATTACTGGCCCGGTATGGTATTGGAGATCCCTCTGCTAAGACGCATTTTTACTGCTTTTTAATCAGATCGCCTTCAAAGGCGGCGTTTATTATCCAGAGGAATGTGTATGTACATTAAAGCAAAAATGAAGCTATCTACCTTAAGTATGGCCATGCTGATGGCAACGTCCGGTTATGCCGTGCAAGCCGCCGAATCAGCTGAAGCTGAACAGGAAAAAATTGAAAAAATTCAGGTAACCGGTTCACGCTTAAAAGGCGTGGATATGGAAGGCGCCAACCCGGTACAAATTTTCAGCCGGGAGGACATGGCAAACCGCGGTTATGACAGCGTCGGGTCCTTCCTGCGTGACCTACCGCAAGCATCCAGTGCCGGTACCTTTACCGAAAATGGCGGTGTGGGTGGTGCCGATGGCGCACCGGCCGGCTCGTCTGGTGTCAGCCTACGCGGTCTGGGCAGCAGTTCTACCCTGGTACTGGTCAACGGCCGGCGTGTAGCAGTCGATTCGTTTACCAACGGTTTTGATTCCTTTGTTAACGTAAACTCAATTCCGATGTCGGCACTGGAGCGGATAGAAGTACTGACCGATGGCGCATCATCAGTTTATGGCTCTGATGCCATTGCCGGCGTTATCAACTTTATTCTGCGTAAAGATGTCGAAGGCCACGAGTTTTCCGCGTCTTATGGCGATGACACGAAAAGCAGTGACTTTGGCCGCACTAACCTGACTTATGTTGGTGGTTTTAGCACCGCGAACAGCAATACCACTGTCGTGATTGACTACTTCGATCGTGAGGCCTTGTTTAACCGCGACCGGCCGATTGAAGTGACGCTGAAATCCAGTACCCGCGTCACCATTGATGGCACCGATTATGCTGAACCCTGGTGTGGCGATGATGTCAGTAACGGCGGTACCCGCTGTCGTTACGATTATGTCATAGAGCGCGCTATTCAGCCGGATACCAAAGCCATCGGCGCCACCCTGCACCACAATTACCGTTTGAGTAACGGCAGCGAGTTCTTTGCCGAAGCCATGTATCAAAATAATACCGGTTCAGCCTATGACGCCGCAGCAGCATTTGATATCGACGTTGCTGGCGACTCGACTCTGGTGCCGCAATGGGCCCGTGACATCGATGCCTTAGACGGTGAAGTCAACGACATTCGCGTGCGCTCGCGCTTCCCGGAAACCCGAATTCAAGACTATGACACAACCAGCTACCGGGTATTAGCGGGTCTGCGCGGTGAGATTGCTGATTGGTCATGGGAAACCGCGGCGACTTATGGTAAGACCGACAATGAAATTACCCATGTACAAGGTTATATGGGTAGAGAAAAAGTACTGTCAGGCATTGAAAATGGCAGCTTTGACCCGTTTAATCTGGGTCGTGATAACACTGAAGCAGAGCGCGCTGCCGTGCGTGAACTCGCTCCTCGTGTGGGTGAATCGGAAGTCCTTTCAGTTGATTTTAACTTCGCCGGCGACTTACCGCTGGAACTCTCAGCCGGTAATATCAGCGCCGTGTTTGGTGGTGAGTTCAGAAGCGAAGATATTTTTGATCGGCCAGCACAAATTGCCAAAGAAGGTGGTGTATTTGCACTGGGTGCCAGCGATGCAGCAGCCGATCGCACACAATATGCCGCTTATGCGGAATTTAATGTGCCACTGGCCGACAGCCTGGATTTAATTGCCGCCCTACGCTACGACCACTACAGCGATTTTGGCGGTGATGTTAACCCCAAATTGTCACTGCGCTATCGCGCTACTGATGATTTAATTATGCGGGCTTCCTGGAGCACCGGCTTTAGAGCCCCGTCTCTGTCTCAGCTTGGCGCGGGTGAATCTTTAGGCACGGCCTACATCAATTGTGGTGCCAATCAACCTTTTGATGCGCTGTGTGGCGAGTTCGGCGCCTCGTTTGGTGAACTGGAGCTTGACCAGGAAACCATTGGTAATCGCGGCCTTGATGCAGAGAACTCAGAAGCCATTAACCTTGGCTTCTCCTGGAACCTGACAGAAAATCTGCAGTTAACCGCCGATTACTGGCGCTACGAACATACCGATATTGTTGATGTGGATGCCAACACGACACTAAAAGCCTGTATCGCGGGCAGTGCGCCGCTAACAGACAGCATAGCGGCACTGAATGGTGAGTTTGGTTGTGTGTTAGACGGTGGTGGCGATTTGGTGTTTTTACGCACCGGCTTCTTTAACGTGGGCAGTCAGAAGACGGATGGTGTTGATGTTAAAGTAAACTATCGTCTGGAAACTGACCAATTCGGCATCTTTAAACTGTTTGCTGCCGGTACCAAAACCTTCAGTTACGAGCGGCAAGTTAATGTAGACTCTCCAGCAGAAGATTTACTCGGCCGCTTAAGTGGTGCAAACGAAATTGCCCGGCCTGACTTTGTTGCTGATGCAGGTGTAGATTGGCAGCTGGCGAATTGGACCGCCAGTTTATCAGCGCATTACATCAGTGAACTGGGTGATGGCGATTTTAAATTTGGCGGCAACGAGACCGTAGATGCCTGGACAGTGTTTAGCGGCAGTCTGGGATACGATGTAACCGATAATCAGTCTCTGCTGTTAAGTGTGCGTAACCTGACAGACAAAAAGCCACCTTACGCCTCTTCTCCCACAAATGGCTACGCCAGCTCAGTACATGACTGGATTGGCCGCTTGTGGACTGTGCGTTACACCGTGCGCTTTTAATCGTCATTAATGTGAAAAGGCCAGATTATTCTGGCCTTTTTTGTTCTATAACATTGGTATTGTCGATTTAGCCGCTTAAAATAGTAGAAGCTTACGCTATCGGAGTATGTTTGTTGTCTGCATTAAAAATCAAACCTGACGAGTTAAAACTGGGCTACGCTGTCCGTCTTCCTGGCAGCTGGATGAAACATCCGTTTTTGTCAGGAGAAATGATTATAGAAACGGTGCAGCAGCTACAAATAATCCGCTCGTTGGATTTTGAGTTCGTGCTTTTTTTCCCGGAAAAAAGTAAAAAAATGGAGCAACCGGCAGAGTTGACTGAGGATGAAGAAGCGTCCTTCAACATGGCCGTCAGTGAAGAGCAACTCAAATTACAACAAGACAAAATGCGCCGCATCGAAGAAGCTAAGGCAAACCGGCGCGATATCCAAAAAACGGAAAAAGCCTTTGCACAGTCGCTTATTCAGGTCAAAGCGCTGATGAATAAGATTAAAGGCCGGCCACTTAATGCGATTGACGAAGCGAGCAGCCTGATAGGCGCTATGGCCGACGTACTGCTAGGCGCTGACTCTCTGATACTGCACCTGATATCGTCTGCTAATAAAGAGCAAGAGGGCCTTTACTATCACGCGTTAAACGTTGCCACTTTATCGATGATGTTGGCAAAAAACTTAAAGTATAGTGCTGCCGAAATAAAAGCCGTCGGTATGGGGGCGTTGTTTCACGATATCGGTAAGCTTAAAATCCCCTCGCAAATTTTACGCAAAACAACCGACCTGACCACGCCCGAGCTAAATCTGCTTAAAATGCATACCAAGTATGGCGTTGAGTTGGTCGGGCTAACTGATACTTTTCCACTCGAAGCCTGGCCTATTATTGAGCAACACCACGAGTTAATCGATGGCTCTGGCTATCCGAAGGGGTTAAAAGAGGCTCAAATAGATAAACTGGCACGTGTAGTCTGTGTCGTTAATGCCTTTGACAACCTGTGTCATCCGTTAGAGTTAAGCAAAGCCCGTTCCCCGCATCATGCGCTGTCTTACATGTACCGCAGTATGAAAGGTAAATTACCGGAAGTGGAAATGCGGGTGATGATTAAAATGATGGGGGTGTATCCGCCAGGCACCATAGTACAGTTATCTGATCAGCGCATTGGTATTGTGATGTCTGTTAACAGTGACAATCTGCTGTGTCCAAATGTGATGATTTACGATGCCGATGTGCCACGACTGGAGGCACCTGTGATAACGCTCGAGCAAAATAAAGTCAGTATTAGTAAGGTAATAAAAATCCAGGCATTACCACAACAAGTGGCAGAGTACTTAAACCCCAGAGCCCAGGTGAGTTATCATTTGCAAGGTAAGCCTTAAGCGCTAAATTGATAAAGCTAACAATACAAAGGCCGGCAATATTTGCCGGCCTTTGTTTATCGTGAGGTTACTTTAAGTGCCGGTCAAAAAACTGCGTAATGCTTTTATGCAAGTGCGTTTGTACCGGCTGGCCAAACATCGAGTGTTTACTGCCCGGGTAGTTGAGCATATCAAACAACAAGCCTTTGTCCTGCAGCTGCTTGTATAACTTCGTGCTGTGGGTAAACAACACATTGTCATCAGCCATGCCATGATAAATGAGCAGATCACCTTTTAAGCCGTCAATATAGGGAAATACCGCACTGTCGGTATAGCCCTGCGCATTATCAGCCGGGTGGCCAAGATAACGTTCGGTGTAGTGGGTGTCATACAGGGCCCAATCGGTAACTGGTGCACCGGACACGCCGACGGCAAAGTAGTCTGCTGCTTTAAACATGGCCATAATCGCCATATAGCCACCGTAACTGTGGCCGTAAATGGCAACTTTATCAGCTGCGACATAAGGCAGGCTTCGCAGGTACGCTACGCCGCGGATTTGGTCCTGCAGCTCTACTTCACCCAATTTTTTATAAATGGGATCTTCAAAGGCTTTACCGCGATTGTATGAACCGCGATTATCCAGCTGAAACACCAGATAGCCTTGCTGCACCAGGTAATGTAAATACAAGTCACGCGGGCTATAGCTGTTAGTTACCCGCTGTGCATGCGGGCCGCCATAAACACTGACAATGACAGGGTATTTTTTACCCGGTTCTATTACTGCAGGTTCAAATATACGGTAATGCAGCGTCTGGCCGTCTTCAGCCGTTAAAGTGCCAAAGCGCGGTGCGTTAAGCGCGCTGTGGTAAGGTGCTAACGGGTGTTGGTCATCAAGTGCATTTTGCTCAAGCCAGGTAAGCAGCTTACCGTCGATGGCACGCAGCGCTACCTTGTTGGGGGTGCTAACGTTGGAAAAATGATCAATAAAGCTGCTGCCATCTTTTGCCACCACCAATGCATGATCAAAACCGGGCTCAGTTAAGCGCTGTACTTGGCCGTCTTTTAAGCTGACCTGGTACAAATGCCGCTCCAGCGGCGTATCTTTGCGGCCGGTAAAAAACACCAAACCTCTGGCTTCATTGACTGCCTCAAGCTCATCAACTACCCAATCACCGGCGGTCAGCTGACGCAACAGCTTGCCGCTAAAATCATAATAGTACAGGTGCTTGTAGCCACTGCGCTCAGATGCCCAGATAAAGCCCTGCTCGTTGTTTAAAAAATGCAGATCGTCATGCAGGTTTAACCAGGTGTTGCTGGTTTCTGTCAGTAACAGCCGTTGTTGGTTCGCGCTCAGATCAACGAGTCTAAGCTCCAGTTTTTGCTGGTTACGGCTTTGCCACTGATAGCTTAAAAACTGCGAATTTTTGCTCCACTGCACGCGGGGCAGGTAAATATCGTCGTTATCGCCAAGCGGGATCCATTGCACCTTAGTATCGGCCAGGTTAACCACCCCCAGCTGAATTTTCGCATTAGCCGTGCCGGTGTAGGGATAGCGCTGGTTAAACAGCTTAATCTCATCGGCGTAAATCTCGTTACGCACTACCTCGGCAACGCCACTTTCATCGGTGCGGGTAAAGGCTATTTTGCTGTCATCCGGCGCCCACCAATAACCGGTCATCCGGCCCATTTCTTCCTGCGCGACAAACTCGGCCATACCGTTTTTAATTTCACCACCGCCATCAAAGGTAAGCTGCGTTTCCTTACCGCTGGCAATCTCCATTACAAACAGGTTTTGTGCACGGATAAAAGCGATATAACGCCCGTTTGGTGAAATGGTAGCGTCAGTTTCAAACTCGCTGGTGTTGGTCAGTTTTTTTGCCTTTTTGCCTGCCAACTCGTAGTAATACAAATCACCGTTTAACGGAAACAACAAAGCATCGCTGTTTTTCGACCAACTGTAACTGATAATACCCGAAGCAAATAAGCGCAGACGCTCGCGGCGGGCTTTTTCTTCATCTGATAACACTTCTGCGCCACTGATCAGGCTGTCGGCATCAACCAATAAACTGTGCTTGCCGTCTTTAATGTGGTACTGCCATAAGTCTAACCGGTTGGCATCTTCTGCCTTACCTTTTAAATACGTGACGCGGCTACCATCCGGTGCCATTGTCAACGCACGTGGCGTGGTGCCACTGAGCGCCGGATCAGCAAATAAACGTTCCAGCTCCAACTGTTTCGCATTTGCCATGCTTCCTCCTACCAACAATAAACTTACTACAGCCCAAAAACCTGATAATTTAATTAGCATTATTGCTCCTGCAACGTGGCGCTACTTACCCCGGCTGTTTGTATAATGCTTCGCACAAAACTGCAAGTAAAAGCCGATTGCGGTATGCTTAGCTGCGCTAAACAGAGGATTTCTTATGACACTGACCGAAGTTAACCACCCACTGGTGAAACATAAAATTGGCTTATTGCGCGCGGCGGACATCAGCACCAAGCAATTTCGCCAGTTAGCGTCTGAGCTTGGCAGTTTGCTCACCTATGAGGCCACCCGCGATCTGCTTACCGAGCAGACAACGATCGAAAGCTGGAGTGGCCCGGTAGACGTTGAACAAATTCAGGGCAAAAAAGTGACCATAGTGCCAATACTGCGCGCGGGTCTTGGTATGCTTGATGGTGTGCTGGAGTTGTTACCCAGTGCGCGCATCAGTGTGGTCGGTATTTACCGCGACGAACAGACCCTTAAGCCAGTGCCCTATTTTCATAAGCTGGCGGCGGATCTGGAGCAGCGATTGGCATTGGTGGTCGACCCGATGCTGGCCACCGGCGGCTCACTGATTGCCACCATTAATTTGTTAAAACAGCACGGAGCCAAACGGATCAAAGCGCTGGTTCTGGTAGCCGCGCCCGAGGGCATTGCGGCGCTGCAACAAGCTCACCCTGATGTTGAGCTTTACACCGCCGCCGTTGACCGCTGCCTGAATGAACACGGATATATTCTGCCGGGTTTAGGTGATGCCGGTGATAAGCTTTTTGGTACTAAGTAAGTTGTATTTGGTAAAGCACTACGTTTAGGAGCCTCTTTTGCAGTTAGTTCCCTGGTCTTTTCATACGCCGCTGGGGTTTACCCTGCGCGGTTACCGCACAGAAGCACGCGGCAAGCCGGTGCTGCATATGCTGCATGGCAACGGCTTTTGCAGCCGCATGTACCAGCCCATGCTGCGTAAGCTATATGACGATTTCGATTTGTTTTTATCTGACGCCCAGGGCCACGGCGACAGCGACCATGGCGGTGCCTTTGTTGGCTGGAATAAAAGTGCTGAACTGGCTGCACAAGCCTGGCTGGCGCACAAAGCGCATTATGCTGATGTGCCAGTGTATGGTTTGGGCCACAGCTTCGGAGGTGTGTTAACCGCACTTATCCATAGTACTGCACCCAGTCCATTTCAGGCGGCAATTTTGCTCGATCCGGTACTGTTTACCCCCACTATGCTCACCTTAATGGGTACGCTTAAAGGTGTGCGGCTGTATGATAAAAACCCGATGGCAAAAGCGGCACTGCGCCGCCGGCAACACTGGCCAGATCGGGATAGCGCTGTAGCGTATTTAACTAACCGTGGCATGTTTGCCAACTGGCACCCCGATGCGCTGGGCGCCTATATCGACCATGCGTTAAAGCCCACTGAGCATGGACTAAGTTTAAAATGCCAGCCCGAGCGGGAGGCCGATATTTTCTCATCTTATCCCGATAAGCTTTGGCAGCAGTTAAGCCAACCCTGTCCGCCGGTGCAGGTGATCTATGGTGATAGCAGTTATGACTTTATAAGTAAGGCACTGACTAAATGGCAAAAGCGTAATCCGGCTGTTCAGGTGTCGGTTGTCAAAGGTGGTCACTGTTTTATGCAAGAGCAGCCCGAACTTGCTGCACAGCAAGTACGCCAAGCCATAAAAAATGCTACGTCTGGCGCTTAAATAGCTGTTAATGCGGCCACGTAATTCCGCTATAATGGCGAAAATTTTAACCTGGGATCCCAGATGAAAAAGCGTTTACTTGTTACCGCCTTGCTGTTGTCGGCTTGCAGTCAGTTACCCACTGAGCGCAGTGCAAAGGTAGAAACCCTGGTTATCCCAAGCCAGGTAGCACAGCCTACAGAGCCTGAGGAAGTGGTAATTGAAAACTCTGATACCACAGAATCTGTAGCCACCGATTTTGAACATATTTTTGTTGATGCCGATATGAGCTTTACCGGCACCCTGCCCTGCGCAGATTGCCCAGGCATCAGTTACCACATTAATTTATATCGGGACGGCCGCTTTGAAGTGCGTCAGGAATATTTGGACCGTAACCAGGTGAATCTGGTTAAAGGCATTTGGTTGCTGGAAAAACGCAGCCTGCATTTGGTTAATCAGCAACAGACATTACCCGGTTTTCACTTCTTAACTAACAACACCTTAGCGATGTTGGATTTAAGCGGTAAACCCATTAGCCATAATCAAAAATACCAATTAAACCGTGAAGCTGAGTTTAAAAAACTTGATACCCGTCAGGCCATGCTGGGGTTATATAAATTAAGCGATAATCAGGCCAGTTTTACCAGCTGTCGCAGTGGTGACGTATTAACGGTGGCCAATACCCAGCACCATTTACCCGTTATGCGCCAGTATCAGCAGGATGAACGTTTTCGTGGGCAGGCTGTAGTCGCCACCTTAATCGGCCGTCGCGGTCAGGATGATCAGGCTACCACCTTGTTTATTGATAAGTTTGAACAGTTCTGGCCCGGCGCTATTTGCCCGGATCAGCAACAGCCCGGCAAAATGCAGGGCATTGTCTGGCGGGCCGAAAAACTGACGAACCGCTACGTGCCACAGCAACTGAATGTACGGGTTATTTTTGATCAAAATGAGCGGCTTTATGGCTTTGCTGGTTGTAACAGCTTTAACGGCCAGTACAAACAACGGGCAAATCAGTTAACCGTACAACCTCTGGTTAGCACCCGTAAATTTTGTGCCGACAGCAGCGAGCTGGAGCAGCAGTTTACTCAGTCATTGCAATCGGCAGATCGGGCCGAAGTGAACGGCGACAAGCTGCAACTGTTTAAAAACAACCAGCTTATTCTGCAATTTAAGCCTGCGGTTAATTAACCGCAGCGCCTTTGGCACCCGACCATTTCTCAGTTATTGAGCTTAACGCATAAAAAAAGCCACCCAAGGGTGGCTTTTCTATCAGAAGCTTAGATTAAGCAGCTAAGGCTTGTTTCGCTTTAGCAACTAAAGCAGTAAAGGCTGCTTTGTCGAATACGGCGATGTCAGCTAAAATCTTACGGTCGATTTCTACTGAGGCTTTTTTCAGGCCATCAATGAAACGGCTGTATGATAAACCGTTCATACGTGATGCTGCGTTGATACGCGCGATCCACAGTTGACGGAACTGACGCTTACGCTGACGACGGTCACGGTAAGCATATTGGCCGGCTTTAATTACAGCCTGGAAAGCAACACGATAAACACGACTGCGGGCACCGTAGTAACCTTTAGCCTGGTTTAACACCTTCTTATGACGCGCGCGCGCCGTTACACCACGTTTAACTCTTGGCATGTCAGACTCCTAATTAATTATGCGTACGGCATGCAACGGACTAAGCCGGCGATGTCTACTTTAGCGACTAAGGTTTTTGGACCTAACTGACGCTTACGCTTAGAGGTCTTCTTCGTCAGGATGTGGCGAAGGTGTGATTGCTTACGTTTAAAGCTACCAGAAGCGGTCTTTTTGAAACGCTTCATAGCACCTTTATTGTTTTTCATCTTTGGCATAGTTAAAAACTCGCATTGTTAAATTACAACGAATAATAAGGCGTCAACCCTGCCCTTTGCAGCGCAGGGTTACACTTGAAAGCACTTATTACTTCTTATTTGGGGCCAGCATCATGATCATCTGGCGACCTTCCACCCGTGAAGGGAAAGATTCGCACACGGCAATGTCCGCTAAATCTTCTTTAATCCGATTTAACATATCAATACCGATGTCCAGATGCGCCATTTCACGACCGCGATAGCGCAGCGTTACTTTAGCTTTGTCACCCTCTTCAATGAAGCGACGCAGGTTGCGTAGTTTTACCTGGTAATCGCCTTCATCAGTTCCAGGCCGGAATTTTATTTCCTTAATCTGGATCTGTTTTTGCTTCTTCTTTTGCTCTTTCAGAGCTTTACTCTTTTCGAACAGGAACTTACCGTAGTCCATCAACTTACAAACTGGCGGTTCGGCAGTCGGGCTAATCTCTACTAAATCAGCGCCGCTTTCCTCAGCCAAACGATTGGCTTCAGCAATACTTACTACTCCCAGCTGCTCACCTTCCAAACCAATTAACCGTACCTCTGGCAGGTTAATTTCTTCATTTATCCTGTTAGGACGGTTGGCAGGTAATGTCTTCTTTCCTACTTTAATAGTATGTTCCTCCGAAAATTATTCTTGTTGCTTAACGGCTCAGACGCGGTTTTTAATTTCAGTGGTTAGCTTTTCAACAAAAGCCGCTACTGACATTTTACCCAAATCTTCACCCTTGCGCGTTCTCAGTGCAATATCACCGGCTTCCATTTCTTTATCACCAACGACAACAAGGTAAGGAATGCGCTTAAGCGTGTGCTCGCGAATTTTAAAGCCTATCTTCTCATTTCTCAAGTCACTTATGACGCGAATGCCGTGAGATTTGAAAGTTTTTACCAATTCCTGCACATATCCGGCCTGATTATCGGTAATATTCATCACCACAACCTGAGTAGGTGCTAACCAGGCTGGGAAGAAACCGGCGTATTCTTCAATTAAAATACCGATAAAACGCTCGATTGAGCCCAAAATGGCGCGGTGGATCATCACCGGTGTTTGCTTATCGCCACTTTCTGCCACGAAACTGGCACCTAAACGACCCGGTAAGGCAAAGTCTAATTGCACCGTACCGCACTGCCAGGCACGACCTAAACAGTCATGCAGAGTAAATTCAATTTTCGGGCCGTAAAAGGCACCTTCGCCCGGTTGCAGCTCGTAAGCGATGTCATTGGCTTTTAACGCTTCCATCAGGCCCTGCTCGGCGCGATCCCACATTTCATCGTTACCGATACGCTGTGCTGGCCGGGTCGACAGTTTTACCGCCACGTTTTTAAAGCCAAAGGTACTGTAGGTGTCAAACACCATCTGGATACACTTGGTCACTTCAGCCTGCACCTGATCTTCCGTACAGAAAATGTGTGCATCATCCTGAGTAAAACCGCGCACGCGCATTAAGCCATGTAAGCCACCAGAGGGCTCGTTACGGTGGCAGCAGCCAAACTCAGCCATGCGCAAGGGTAAATCGCGGTAAGACTTTAACCCCTGATTAAAAATTTGTACGTGCCCCGGACAGTTCATCGGCTTGATGGCGTACTCGCGATGTTCAGACTGGGTAGTAAACATGTTGTCGGCGTACTTTTCCCAGTGGCCGGATTTTTCCCACAGCACGCGGTCCATCATTAATGGGCCTTTTACTTCGTCGTACTCGTACTGGCCTAACTTTTCGCGTACAAAGCTTTCCAGTTCGCGGAAAATCGTCCAGCCATCGTTATGCCAGAACACCATGCCCGGCGCTTCTTCCTGCCAATGGAATAAGCCTAACGCTTTACCAATTTTACGATGGTCACGCTTTTCTGCTTCTTCTAACTGCAGTAAATAGGCAGCCAGCTGTTTTTTATCGGCCCAGGCGGTGCCATAAACGCGCTGCAGCATTTTGTTTTTCGAGTCGCCGCGCCAGTAGGCACCAGCCACTTTCATAATTTTAAAGTGCTGACAAAAACGCATATTTGGCACGTGCGGGCCACGACACATATCAATGTATTCTTCGTGATGGTATAAGCCTGGCTTGTCATCACGGCTGACGTTTTGTTCTAAAATTTCCAGCTTGTAGCTCTCGCCACGCGCTTTGAAGGTATCAACCGCTTCTTGCCAGCTGACTTTTTTCTTAATTACGTCGTATTCGGTTTTTGCCAGTTCCAGCATACGCGTTTCAAGCTTAGCTAAGTCATCGCTGCTGATGGGCTGGTCTAAATCAACGTCATAGTAAAAGCCGTTATCAATTACCGGACCGATGGCCATTTTCACATTTGGCCATAATTGCTTAATGGCGTGGCCTAATAAGTGCGCGCAGGAATGGCGGATAATTTCCAGACCTTCCTGATCTTTGCTGGTAATAATGCTTAAGGTGGCGTCAGTTTCAATAGGGTCACAGGCATCAACCAACTGACCATTCACCTTACCGGCAATCGTCGCTTTGGCTAAACCGGGGCCAATATCTTTGGCAACATCCATTACAGAAACAGCATGATCAAACGCGCGCTGGCTGCCATCGGGCAGAGTAATAACTGGCATGATAAATCCTTATACAGTGGTGGCCCGTACCAAGGGTCACTTGTTAATTTAAATAGGAAGCGCTTTGCCTGGAGCCCGACCAGTTATTGGCTTATACGAAAAGGCATAAGGTCGGGCTGAGTAGCGCAAAACGTCGCTATAGTAGCAGCTGTTGGCAAGGGCTTAAAGCCGTAATAATGATTAACTACTCAGCAGACGAAATTTCTCCTGCACCTCAAACTGTTGTTGGTTATACAGACTAAAATAGTCTGCTGGGATATCCGCTGGTGCCAATTTCATCGAATATGCCTGTTCAATGCGCGTTACCAGCGCCAGCGCGCGAGCGGCTTCACCGCAGCCATTGACTATAGCCTGAGTTATTTGTGGGGCAAGATTCAGCCCCTGAATAAACTCAGTTGGCAGTACACCAAATAATACATCGACGCCACTGATAAGCCCGGTGAGAAAAAACTGGTTTTGTTGCACTGTGCCCAACTTCCAGCACTGCGCCAGTTGTTGTGCCGAATAAGCCCGGGTAAGCACTAAATTAGCCGCTGCCGGCCGACAGTTGTTCAGCACACTGAACATCAATACCCATTTTTTAATCACGTCCAGGCCTAAACGGACAATAAGCTCTTTTACCGAGCTAATTTCGCGGGTTTTGCGATACAAGGGGCTGTTAGCGATACGTAACATACCCACCACCAAATTGGGCTCGTCGGTCAGCTGCTGAGTTAGTCTCTCTACGTCTGGCTCTGACTGAAATAAATTCTCAATCAGTTCTGCGATGCGAAGCGTGGCTGCCGGCACTTTTTTACCGGTGACCAACTCAGGACGGGCAAGGAAGTACCCCTGAAATAGATCAAACCCCAGTTTTTTGTAATGCTGGTACTGCTCAACTGTTTCTACCCGCTCAGCTAACCATTGCAGATTATAGCGTTGTAAGCGCTGACGCTGTTGCTGCACTGCGGTAACATCACTGGTTAAAATATCCACTTTAATAATGTCGACAAGGGCAACGAGCGGCTCCCAAGCTGGCGTGAAGTCAAAGTCATCCAACGCAAAACGAAACCCCCGGCGCTTAAGCTCAGCCACACTGGCGGCTAGTTCACGATTTGGCGCTATACGCTCGACCAGTTCAATAACCACTTTGTCTGGCTCGAGCGGCAAAAAGCTACCCGATAACAGGAAATCAGCGCAGACATTAATAAATACCGGCGCGTTGTATTGCGCAATTTGCTCTGAAATGCCACTGCACAGGTTGTAAACAATCTCCGTAGTAGCATGATTGTCACCTAACTCGATTGCACTGACACCATTGTCAGAGCGGTATAACAGCTCTACGGCAACACGGTGCTCGTTGGCATCAAAAATTGGCTGAGCGGCAAATAAACTTTGCGGGCGTTGGACCATAGAGTCGTCGCTGCTCTTTTCCTTTGGCATAACTACTCCACTATGATGGTTTTAGCAGGCAACGACACGCAGTTGCGTCGCCATTTAACCACAACCCGGGCAATATTACCCGTTGCTTAAGTATAGGAAGAATAAAGCTATCGTCCAGTGCACATAATGGCCCGCTGGCATAAGGACCCGCATAGTGCAGCTTGCCGTTGATAAATACCAGCACAGCAGGGGTTGCGGGCAGCTGAAAGCCTGACTGTGCCAGAACCTCTGCATTAATAACGTGATGCTGCACCTGTGAAAGGTTTGGATCTTGCGCAAGCGCCCGCTGATGTACGCGGGCACGGTAGTTACAGGGGCAAGCCTCCTGCATCACATGCAGTAAGACTACACTGTCTTCAACGGGTAAAGCCAATGCAGACAGTAACAGAGGATCAGCGTGCCACAACTGCGCAGCAGCAAACTCGCCATAATGGCGCTGCCCCAGATAAAACAATGCGGCAGAGCTCAGAGCAATCCAGCCGGCAAATAGCAGCAACGCCGCTATCAGGCGGCCTTGTGGCCTCATACCGTAAATTTGCTTGCCTCGCTGGCTAGTTGCAGCGTAATCTCGTTAACCCGCCCGGCGCTCTCTAGCACGCGTTGACCTTGTTCACTCTGTGCCGAGGTCATGCCGCTAATGTGTTGGGCACCTTCTGCCACTTCAGCACTGGCTGTGCTTTGTTGGCCAAGTGCGTCGGCCATGACACCCGCTGATTTGGCAACCTCTTGTGCGTGTTGCACTATTAACTCCAGCATTTTGCCGCTTTGTTCAGCGTGTTGACGGGTATCTTGCAATTGCTCTACGCTACGCTGTACGACTGCAACAGACTGGCTACTGTTGGACACCAGTTGCTCGATCATGGCTTTAATTTCGTCAGTTGAACCCCGGGTTCGCGATGCCAGCGTACGAACTTCATCCGCTACTACGGCAAAGCCCCTACCTTGCTCACCTGCCCTAGCCGCCTCAATAGCTGCGTTTAAGGCAAGCAGGTTAGTTTGTTCGGCTATTGATTCAATCACATCTAATACCTTGCGAATGTCAGCCGTTGCCCTGGCGACATCGTTCACTTTATCGCCGGTTTCAGCAAGCTGGCTTGCCAGCGCTGAGACTGAGCTGATTGTTTGACCTACAGACTGCTTACCATCCAAAGCTGCCCGCTCAGCCTGCGTTGAGGCCTTCAAAACCTGTGTTGATAACTCAGTAACCTCACGAATACTTAACGACATTTGCTCTGTCGCGGCCGCAATGCGGTCCACTTCGGCCAACTTTTTCACCATACTGCTTGACAGTTCATTGCCACTTTCCAGCAGCTGGCGTGCCTCTTGCTTCAGGTTAGCGCTTGCGTTGTCGATAGTGCCAATGGTGTGTTGCAGCGTAGTGAGGACCGCATTAAAGCTGTCGATGACGCGTGATTTAATATCAACACAACGCCCGGTTAGCACTATTTTACCCGCATCCGTGACCAGCGCATCGGTGGCGTCAAACAGCGCCTGCCCCACCATCGCCTCACGCAGGCTCTGGCGTGAAATAATCACCAGCACCGCAGATTCGACTACAACAAAAAAGGCATGCAATAAAATAATACCCAGTGACAAACTCTCTTGCGGCACCAGATAAACGCCAACACCTTGCATTTGCAAGTACATAAACAGCAAATGGTGTACTGCTATAGTGAGTGCAGCGGCAATAATGACCTGGTAATCCCGAAAGGCGATTAACATTGCCAGCAACACAAAAATTGCAAAGTGCATTTCCAGCATACCGCCAGTTTCGTGAATAAATAGCGCGGCGAAAAACATAAAGCCAACACCGTAACTGATTCGGCTAAGGCTATGATCACCCAGTAGCTTGTATAGCAGCGGCGGAATAATTGCGGTGGGCAGCCCCACCAACGCTACCGCCAGCCAACTGTTTTGCATGCTGGCAAGGCCAATCGCAGCAACCAGAAGTAACATATTGATGACCAGCATAATGTTATATGCTGACAAACGAAAACGTGCAGTCGTAAGTGGCATAGACAACCTTTTGAAATCGCGGGACTTGTTACCAAGTGTAGTCGAAAATACGCAACCGGAGCATGATCCCGATCAGTGAAAAATTGGTAATATCAACCATACTAAGGTGTCACAGGCACAGGAGGCACCTTATGTGGCAGGCGATTGCTGAGCAAATCAACAATGAATTAGACACCCACTTTCAGATTGAGCAGAAAACCCAGCTCAGTGGTGGCAGTATTAACCTTGCCTGGCATATTAAAGGCATGGGCCAGCAGTTTTTTGTCAAAATTAATCAGCGCGAACAAGCCGAGCAGTTTGATACAGAAGCACTGAGCCTCAGTGCACTTAGACAAGCACATTGCATCCGGGTACCCGAAGTTATTTGCAGTGGTCAAACTCTGGATAAATCTTTTCTCGTGCTGGAATATCTTCCCTTTGCCGGCGAAACCTTAACCGGCTGGCGCAATCTGGCACAGCAAATGGCCCTGTTGCACCGCCAGCATGAGCAGGCGATGTACGGTTTCGACTGGGACAACATGCTCGGCAGCACGGTGCAGCCCAATAAGTGGCAAGCAAACTGGAGCAGCTTTTTTTCAGAGCAGCGTCTTGGCTGGTTACTACAACTGCTTCTGGAGCAGGGCTTTGGCTTTGGCAAAATTGATTATCTGGTTGAACAGTGCCGGCAGCGGCTAACGCATTATCAACCAGCGCCCAGCCTGCTACATGGCGATTTATGGCGCGGTAACGTGGGTTTTGTTATCGACAGCCCGGCAGTATTCGATCCAGCCTGTTACTACGGCGATCGCGAGACCGATATCGCTTTTAGCACCTTGTTTGGCCGCTTCCCCGACAGCTTTTATCAAACCTATGAAGAGTTTTATCCGCTGGATAAGGCGTATTCTGAACGCAAAGATCTTTATAATCTGTATCATGTGTTAAACCATGCTTATTTATTCCGCGGCGCTTATCTGGTGCAGGCCCAGGAGCTGATAAAACAGTTGTTTTATTAACTCGGCCACATCATAGCGCCGTATAGTTAACAATACCGGATTATCTATGTCTTGCACTTCCCCTGTAGCTTTTATTACCGGCAGCGCTAAACGCCTGGGCCGCGCCATGATTGAAACCCTGCATCAGCAGGGTTACAAGGTTATTATTCATTGTAATCAGTCACGTGCTGAGGCCGATAACCTGGCAAACCAGTTAAACCAGCAGCGCAGCCAAAGTGCTGCAGTATTGCAAGCCGATTTGCTGGATGAAGCTGGCTGGCCAGCATTGTGTGACGCGGTGAAGAGCTGCTTTAACCGCTTAGATGTGCTGGTAAATAATGCGTCCAGCTTTTATCCAACGCCTATTTACTCGGCCAGCATGACGCAGTGGCAGGATTTATTTGGCTCTAATGTGAAAGCGCCCTACTTTTTAAGCCAGGCCCTCGCGCCTGAGCTGGCCAAGCAGCGGGGTGTTATCGTCAATATGGTTGATATCCATGCTGAAAAGCCACTGCCACAGCACAGTATCTACTGCATGGCCAAAGCAGCGCTGCTGATGATGACCAAAGCGCTGGCACAGGAGCTGGCACCACAGGTGCGGGTAAACGCTATTGCACCGGGTGCTATACTTTGGCCACCGGCGCAATCGGTTAGCCTGCAAGAGCAGGATAAGGCAGCTATACTTGCGCAAATACCGCTGCAGCAGCTGGGTACGCCGCAAGACATCGCACAAGCGCTGCTGTTTTTGCTGCAATCGCCTTACATTAACGGCCATATTCTGACTGTTGATGGCGGGCGCAGTATCAGCGGCAACGCCAAAGCCTGAAGCTCTATCAGGTTACAGGGAGAGCACTATGAGCATGCTGAGTAAAACGATCGACTGCCCGTTTTGTGGCCACCCGGTGCACCTAACCGTAGAGGTGACCGATGAAGATCAGGAATACATAGAAGATTGCAGCAATTGCTGCAACCCCATACATATTCGTGTGCATAAAGACGAGCTACACCACAGCGTGCAGCTGTTTATTGATGCCGATGACGAGCAGTATTACTAAGACTTTACGCGCTATCGTTACGACTGCGACACCTTAGCAAAACGCTCAGCCATAATGCGCTCAACCGTTTGCACTATGGTTTGCGTTTGCTGGTCAAGTTCAATGTTAAGTAGGTCATCCACCTGCTTTTGCCCCAGGGTGGTAATAGATAGCGTTTCCGGAATTAAATACAGGCTAAAGCCATCTGTGTAGGTTTCCCCCACCGTTAGGCTGCAACCCTCTACCGCAATAAAACCTTTGCTTAGAATAAAGCGCATATAGTCTGGTGCCAGTTTCAGGCGCATGGCGCAGTTATCCGCCGTTTTATTAAGCTCGGTTATAACCGCCGTGGTTTGAATATGGCCAGACACAATATGGCCGCCCAGCTCACTGCCAAAGCTTAACGAGCGCTCCAGGTTAACCTCTGCCCCCTGTGTTAACTGACCTAAATTGGTTTTGCTTAAGGTTTCGGCGATTACATCAAAACAGACCCAACCGGCTGCGCTGTCAAACTCAGTGACTGTTAAACACACACCATTAATGGCAATACTGGCGCCTCGCTCTAACTGTTTAAGATTTTGCGGCGGCACTTTTAGGGTTAACTGACGAAACTGCGCTTTATCGCGTATTTGTGTCACCTGCACTTTAGCTTGTACTATTCCGGTAAACATAAGCCCCCATCTGTGCTACATTGCGCGCCATTGCACGCTGTTGATACGACACTCGCTATGTTACCGTTTTCCCGCTTCGAAGCCAGAACCATCTTAAAACTTAGTGGCCCTATTGTACTGGCTCAGCTTACCCAAACCCTGATGTATTTTGTCGATACTGTGATGGCTGGTCGCTACAGCGCGGTCGATATGGCGGCTATTGCCGTGGCCTCGGGTTTATGGTTTCCGGTAGTGATGACCATGCAAGGTTTGCTTCTGGCGTTAACGCCAATAGTGGCACAGTATTTTGGCAGCAAGCAGGTAAAACCGGTCACCCATTTTACGCTGCAGGCCATGTATCTGGCCATGGCACTGGCGGCAGCATTGTTTGTACTGATGTTATACGTGCAAGTGCCCATCGATTTGTTAAACATGGATGCCCAGCTTAGGCTGATCACGCTGGATTACTTGTACTACGTCAGCTTTGGCCTGTTTCCGGCTGCAGGCTATATGGTGCTGCGCAGCATGTTTGAAGGTATTGGCAACACCAAAGCCAGTATGTGGATTAGCTTTGTCGGCATTTTGGTGAATATTCCGGCCAACTATGTGTTTATATACGGTAAGCTTGGTATGCCAGCAATGGGCGGTGCCGGTTGTGGTATCGCCACGGCGCTGGTGTTTCTGGCCATGTTTATCGCCATGCTGGTTTATGGCTGGTTTAGCCGCAGCACCGCGCGCTATCGTACTCACCCAGACAGCTACCGCGTTAACCTTAAAGACATCTGGCAAATTATCTGCATCGGTACGCCCATTGCTTTTTCTATCTTTTTCGAAGTCACCCTGTTTGCCTGTATTCCGCTGGCTATCGTACATTTAGGCCCAATTATGGTGGCCGGCCACCAAATTGCACAAAACTACAGTGGCATAGTATTTATGCTGCCATTAAGCCTGGGTATGGCCGCTACTATCCGTGTCGGCCATCTGGTGGGCCAGCAAAGTGTACTGGAGCTGAAAAAAGCCGTTTCTACCGCTATCGTGCTGGCAGTACTGATGTCGCTGGTGATCGCAAGTTTTACCTACTTGCTACGCGGCAGTATTGCATCACTGTACTCGCCCGATGCGCCCGTGGTGGCACTGGCCAGCTCTTTACTGATACTGGCCTGTTTTTATCAGGTGTCAGATGCGATTCAGGTGGTGTCAGCCTGTGCGCTGCGCGGGATGAAAGTGACCAAGCCGGTGTTTTTCGTTACCTTTATTGCGTACTGGCCAATCGGTTTTGGTTTAGGCGCCGTACTAGGTTTAACAAACTGGCTGGTTGAACCTATGGGCGCGCACGGCTTTTGGGTGGGCATTATTGCCGGGCTCAGCGTCGCCGCTATCTTACTGGCTATTATTTTAAAACGCACTTTGCACAGGTTTGAACGCGAGGCCACATAAAGCAATGAAATACTGGCTACTACCGCTGTGTTTGCTGATAAGTCTAACGGGTTGCTCGAAAGACAGTGGCGAAAAAGCCGTTGAAAGTTATCAGCAGCGCCTGGCTCGGGTGTTAGAGCAAGAGCTACCACAAACGCCGTTGCCAACGGCACCTTTACTTACCGAGCCGCGCGATCTTAAGCAGCCACTGCCCGATCTGCGGCTGGATCTCACCGACACCTTTGCTACCCGCCACTGTGGGCTGGACACCTTAATCGGCGAGCGCAACTCCAGCCTGGGACGGGTGTACAGCGCCAGCAAACAGCTAAGTTATGAGCTGCGGTTTTTACATCAATTAGCAATTTGCCTGCAAAAGCAGTGGGACAATACTGAACTGCAACGTCAGTTACAACAGGTGTACGACACTAAACAGCAAAGCGCAACCTTAGCTTTTCATAATATGCTGCTCACCGACGACACCCTACGTAAACAATTAATGGGCGTACGCGACAGCTTGCCCTACAACGACAAACCAGGCTTAAGTGAAAGCTGGCAAGCGCTAACAGCATTAACCCAGCTGCAGCAGTTTATTCAGCAGCAAAACTGGCAAGCGGCGAGCAGTATCGATATCGAGCAACAATTACAATTGCTCTATCAGGCTAACCTGCCAGGGCGTTTGCAATACAGCCTGCGTCAAAGTAGCCATCAGCTATCTGAACTTAACCAGATGTTAGCCGCTGTTACCCCGCAAAGCCTTTGCCAACCCAGGCCGGATAAACAGCAACTGGAAATACTAGCCAACATTTTTAGTAAATTTTTTATCGCGCAGGTACAACAATACACAGTAAACCTGCAGCAATATCAGCAGCAGTTGTGGCCGCTGCTGCAACAACTATATGCCGACACACCCCTGATAGAGGCACTCACTATGCGGTTTGAAGGCAATTACCAGAATATGCGCCGAGAGCTGTCTATACATGTTAAATGGTGGCAGGACGTTAACAGCCAGTGCCCAATGCAATTAACCACAAGCAGTTAATAACCTTTGGCTGTTTAAAACCTCTACTGGCGCAGCCTAAAGCGGTGAAAAATACAGCAAACTGCAAGCGCAGCAGCAAAAACACTTGCCAAGGCAGCAGCTGCGCAATAACATAGCCGCCGTTGTTGAGTGTTCATAACAACACAAAGCGTGCGTCCTTAGCTCAGCTGGTTAGAGCACCACCTTGACATGGTGGGGGTCGGTGGTTCGAGTCCACTAGGACGCACCAACAAATTCAAACAAAAACGCCGCTCACTGAGCGGCGTTTTTGTTTTTAAACCAATGAAAAGTAGCTGCTTTTACTTTAATCCAATTTGGATTCAAACAGCCACAGTTAAACTGACTCATGTGGATTTTTTCTAATTTCACTACAGAAACCACCGTTGTGGCCATCTTGTGACCACGCGTGTTTATTTAGCCACTGATATACCGTAAACAAATGACCACCCTATTGGGTGGCCACGTTTTAACTTTATCCGAAAAAATCCTGTTTTACTCAGGCTCCTTCACATACACCATGATATCTTCGACGTTACAGTCAAAGTAGCGGCACAGTGCATCAATGGCACTGGTTGTGGTTGAATGCTTCATATCCGGATTTTGCATTTTTGATAATGAGGTACGGTTTACGCCCGTATGCTGGGATATTTCTTGCAGCGTAACTTTACGGTTTTCACGCTTTTCTTTCTCAGCAACTAACTCTTTTATCCTAAAAAGGATCATGCTTCCCCCAAAAAACACAAAAATGTTCTTTGACAGAACATTAATCACCTGCAATAATGTTCCCTGAAAGAACAAGTGAGGATGAACGTTATGTCTCGAACCCTTATTACCACCAGAGAGCTGTCAGCCAAAATACAGTTTAGTGCAGGTTACATTAATCGTGTTCTGAAAGACACCATATTTCTGGAAGGCATACATTATATCAGGCCTTTTGGTGGGCGGAAGATTTTCTACATCTGGGAAGCAGTAGAAGCTGAACTGTATGCCCATACTGTCCGACCTAAGCAACTCATCCCAATGGCAGCAGGGAGAGTGTGTAATGGCTAGTATCAGCGTTAGAAGTAACAAACTGGTATTGGATTTTCGCTACAACGGTATTCGCTGCCGCGAGCAAACCGCCTTATCCGATTCCAAAACAAACCGCGCTAAGCTAGCAAAGCTTGCCAGCGATATTGAAGCTGCGATCCGTTTGCAGCAATTTATATACTCAGAATTTTTCCCCGGTAGCCCCAGGGCAAAAAAATTTGCGGTGCTCGACAACAAAATTAAACAGCAAAGTAGCCTAAAACAACCAACCGCTGCGTTGCTATACCACAACTGCCCTATGTTCGACGCTTTCTCATCCGAATGGCTGGCCGAACATGAAGGTGTCTGGAAAACCAGTCACTTTGCCAATGTCAGCGCTATTTATGAGAAGTACCTACTGCCTAACTTTGCAAACGTAAGGCTGGACACTATAAACCGGGCGGATATTTTAAAGTTTCGCGCCAGCCTCACTAAGCCGCAACTGGGTAACAAGCGCATATCTAACGATTGGATAAACCATATTATGGTTCAACTCCATCGTTTATTGGTTGAAGGCTCAAAACGCTACAAGTTTGAGAATCCGTTTGTTGATATTCAGCCTTTGAAAATTGATAAACCGCTTATTAATCCGCTAACACTGCAAGAAGTGCGAATTTTCTTTGCAGGAGTCAGATCTGATTTCAGGCCATACTACACAGTGCGATTTTTCACCGGCTTAAGAACCGCAGAAGTCGACGGACTTAAGTGGAAATACGTTGATTTTGAAAGAAAGCAGATCAACGTTCAAGAAACGATCGTCAATGGCAACACTGAAAAGCCCAAAAACCAAAGTTCATATCGCTCAGTAGCACTATCAAAACCGGTGATTTCAGCATTATTAGCGCAAAAAGAAGTTACCGGTCACCATGAGTATGTGTTCTGCAATGGTGCAGGGAATCCTCTGGATCACCGCAATGTTACCAAGCGGGTCTGGAACCCTACGCTCAAATTACTGGGTCTCCCCCCTAGACGAGCTTATGAAACGCGTCACACCGCAGCAACCTTGTGGCTGGCTGCAGGAGAAAACCCCGAATGGATCGCGAAACAGCTTGGACATAGCTCCACCAAGATGCTGTTTGAACGCTATAGCCGCTTTGTGCCCAACATTACCCGGCAAGATGGCAGCGCCTTTGAAGCCTTACTTGGCCTGGTGGAGAGCAACTCTTCCTGAAACAAAACAAAGCTAAGCGCACCGCTAAGCAGAAAACATTCGCCAAAACAGTCTTAACCATTCAACCAAAACCAACGTCGTATAGAGGTTTATATGCACAACATCACCAGCTACTCAACTTACGCAACAGAAACACAGCTCCCAATTGCCAACACATCAGCGAGTAATATGATGCTGACAAATAACATTTTCTCTGGTGTGACAGCGCATTCCTTACAACCCCATGACGAGCAAACCAGACAATTTTTTGAACAGCTTGCCTATCTGGTGGTAAGTGAAAGTTTTGCCGCTAACACCCTAACCAGATTTCATAGCCAAATTGGCAGTCAAGAACTGGTGCCCTGTAATGATGCTATGGTTTTTGCGGCACTATTAGGTGTTCCATCCATTCTTGCTACCATTGCTAAACAACTTAATCGTGTCAGTGCAGCTTTCCAATTCCCGCCCATGGCAATGCAGTACCGTCAGGTGATGATGTCACACATTGATTACCGGACCTTTGCCGCAGATGCCAAAACCGCTACTCAAAGCTGGTTCCACTATGCCAGCAAACTACGCAGCCTTATTCACTGGACACCTCAAGCCCAGTACCTCTTAAGCTGTATTTTAAAAGCCACAGCAGATGGTAAACAGGTGCAATTGGACTACCAAAATCTTGGGCTGCTGTTTCAGGGAAAAGTGCCATACCATAAATACAGCTCCGATGTGCTTAAAGCGTTTTGCCAGATGAATACCCAACCTCTAACTGTGTTAAGCCCGCAGAAAAAACTCTTGCAATTTCGGCAATATTGTCAGCAGAAAATTATTGGGCAAGCCGAAGCGATGGAACAGCTGTGTGAAATGCTTGGCTGTGCCTTCACCAACACTAACACTAATGGCCCTCTTGGCGTCGCGACCTTCATGGGCAGTCCCGGCACCGGTAAAACATCAATGGCAGAGTTAATTGTGGACGGACTCAACCAGTTTTTTGTACCGGGCTATCAGTTATTGTCTCTCGATATGGAGCAATATTCCCATAAAGAGGCAGTAGCAAAACTGTTTGGTTCTGGTTCACAATATGTCGACTCGGCACTGGGCGATCTGACCACAGCCGTGTTGCTTAACCCGAAGACCGTTATTCTGTTTGATGAAATTGAAAAAGCTCACCCACACGTGCGCCAAGCTTTGCTCACCCTGTTAGAAAAAGGTGTGGTACGAGACCAAACCAGTAATCTCGCTGTCGATTTCAGCCATTGTTTTATCATTTTTACAACTAACCTGGGTAGCCAAAGTGCCATGCTGCCGCACAGTAAACATATTAGTTTACCCTCGCTACTGATGAATGAAGCCAATGAACACTCTTTATCACCTGAGCTCATCAGTCGTTTATGTAAAAGTTATATTGCGCTGTTCCGGCCGTTAACGATTGAACATCTGCTGGATGTGGCAGAAATCCAAAGCCAACAGCTAAAAGTAAATCAGCCCATTATCTGGCCAGATAATACGGCAGAAATTCTGCTTGAAACTTTGGGTGGAGAGATCAGTCCGCGCATGATCAAAAGTCAGGCAGGAAAACTGCAACAGCAAATTCTACAGCACCTATTCTCTTCAGGCTTTGACATAGAGCACAACACCCCCATCTTCATTGATGTACCTGAAGATATATCTACCTTTCGCTTCGCGTTGGTAACTGACAACAGTAGTCTGGCTAAACAGTTTAAAACGGTATTTCCTTCGATGGATGTGTTTTACAACGTGCGAAGCTTTGTAAAGTATAACCAACATACCTCGGTCGACGCCCTGTTACTGCATAACATAGAACTCCCCCAAGATGTTACGTTTGCGCAAAAACAACCGCTACGGGTGTTTCAGTTTGGCAGCGATTCAGCACAAAGCGGTGCGCTCACCACAAAACATAGTAGACGTTTTACTATCGATAACATCAATACACAGACGCTACAAGCACTGGTGCACAAGTTGGCTAAAAGGACACGATTACTGACGATGGCTGACAGCTATCGTAGACGTAATATGCAAGTGAAATTTGACTTTCATATTATTCATGAGCCTAAGGGGGTAACGGTGCAATTGATAAAACCAATTTACTCAATTCACTTCAACCACAAAGACTTTCCTCAGGCTTTTATGCAGGTGCCTGAAATTCCTCAGCAGAATTTTAACCAGGTGTTAGGGATGGAGCCCCTTAAGCAGCAATGTAGTTTCATCATTAAATTACTGCGAACAGAACACCAGCATGAGATCGATATCCCTGCCGGCATCTTACTCAGCGGCCCGCCAGGAACAGGAAAAAGCCATTTTGCCCGAGCCGTTGCAGGTGAATGCGCAGTGCCGTTTCTGTCTGTTAATGCAGCAGACCTTATGCAAGGAAATGTCGTTGAAAATATTAATCATCTTTTCAACGTGGCAGAGCAATACGCCCCAAGTATTATTTTTTTGGATGAATTCGACGCTATTGCACTCAGTCGCACTCACCAGAGTCAGCTTAATCACCTTGCGGTGAATACGCTGCTAACCCGTATGGATGGCTTTACTAAACAAGCTCAGCCCGTTTTTGTGTTGGCGGCAACCAACATGGCAGAAAAGCTTGATCCGGCGGTCATGCGCCATGGTCGGTTTGACAAAGAAGTTGTCTTTACCCTACCCGACTTTACAGCTCGCAAGGCTTTTATTGCATACCTGTCCGAAAAGTATGCTTTGGGCCTTTGTCAGAAAGAATGTGACGCGTTGGCAAAGCTGTTAACACAAAAAACATTTGCCCACATTCAAGCATTGTTGCGGGAATTTAAAATCGAAACGCTTGGCTCAAGGCAAAATTATGTACCACAAGCACTCTATCAATTTCTGCTAAAACACACAGATAGTCAGTGCAGTGAAAGCTTTAGATCATTTGGTGAACCACCAACAGAGCTAGTAGACAAGAAGCCAGCAACAAAGCCGGTTTTGCATTAATTTAACTTTCGCCGCTCATCCATTTCCACCATGAATATGGGTGAGCGGAGCTGTCAGTATCATCACTCGAAAATACCAACCCCATTAGCTAAACCCGCAATATACACCGGATTGTCATTTTCTTGCGGTAAGTATTTATAGTGCAGCATAGTAACAAGACTGGGCACAATGTTATGACCGATGATAATTTTGGGGCGGCTTTGCCACTATAGGATTCGTCTAACCACCATGCACTACCGACACTCTTGGTTAAATTAAAGTCTACTTAATCCACCTTCATGTTTATCTGCTTGTCGTTCTCTGTTAAGTACAACCTGGTTTTAGTAGCCACCAGTAAAAAGTGCAGGAACTTCATGACTGAACTGGCTCTTTTTATTTCCTTGCGAAGCGGAGACTTGCCGTTTTGGTCTGTGTCTTTATCTTCGATTGTGTCTTCGAAGTAAAGCCACACCACGCCTGGCTCAAGCGCGTTAACCCAGTACTTAGGCTCTAATTCAGGCTTTATGTCGTGCTTTGAAAATGATTTATCCCAACTTGTTAAAAACCAACTTACATCTTTGGCCTCGTATTCGGTAAAATGAAATGTAGCCCTGGGTTGGATATTTTCCGGTAGAATTTCTCGGCAAAGCGCCAGAAAATCCTCAAAGGGCCCAGGTTCCCTAAACTGAATTGTCCACTCCTGCTTAATAAGCAAACCTTTTAATACCTGGAGCGTATTATAAATTTTACTGTCACTCCAACGCTTGCTCTCCAACAGAAGCTGAGTTTTGGCCTGAAGACCCTCAAAATTGGTTCTGGAGCGAGATAGCGGTTTATCAGAGCGAAGCTGATCCTTGGAGCGAGCAATTTGGGGGATCTTGGGCAACCTTGCACCTCGGGCCGGGTAATGCCGATGCACTTCGTTACACACGTCATTTAGCGTCGTCAGCCAACTTCCCTCAATGGTTATAACCAAAGTATCGTTTTCAACAGTGGTGATCTCATCTGGCCGAATTTTATCTATAAATTGCAGGCCGTGCTCTATCTGACGCAGGCATGGCACCATGGTGATCGGTTTTAATTCCAGTTGCTTTATGTTAAGCGGCTTACTGTGTTTAAATTCTGGCGCAGGCAAAATACTCAGCGTTTGCTCGTCACTCAACGAACCAAAAGTAATAGCCCCCGCAGGAAAATACTGGAGCAATTCAGGGTTTAGCGTGGCTCTGGGCACCAAGTGGCTCAAGGCTTTTTGTTTCAGGACAATGTCTGACGACATGAGTAAATAACAATAGACATCTTTTAAGTGCAGATAAGATTCAAAGGTAACTGATGGTTCTCGATGCCCAACCAGCGAACACAAGGTGAAAACCGATTTTCTGCTAATCGCCGGCAAACCCAATTGATTACGCGCCTTTATGCATGCCTCATCTGAAAAATAATCATGATCAAAGCAATGTAAACTCTGTGCCCTAACCTCTTTTAGCCGTGGCTGTAGTACTAGCCGATAATACTGCCAACAGACAAATGAATGCCTTAAATTGTGATAGGTAAAGCTGTTATCTGCCAAATACGTTCGCAGCAACTGGCTAATAACTGAAAAATGCTTGTCGGCTGTGTCATCGAATAAAAGGGTTGTTTTCGACACACCGGCAGCTCTTGCCGCCGTTAATTTACCTACAAGTAATTCCAACCATGGCTTTGGCCAAAATACATTCAGATTAATAGTACGTGTACCTGAACGGCTCTTAATCGCGCGCGCCTTAGTTGGAACTATGCGCAGTGATACCTTAGTGCCATTTGCAGACTGCAACATTTCAAAATCGCTAACCCTAATATATTTTGCTTCACTACGCCGAGTACCACTGTAAAAACCTAGACAAACCAATAAAATAGCATCGCTATAAGCATCACCGGTATTCTTGATAAACTGCAGTAAATACTCAATTTGTGGCACGCTAATAACGTTTGCATTTACTTTGCCAGACTTAGCTGAGATATCGAGATTTGACGCCATAAAGTCTGTTACAAGGCCTAGCTGCTGAATGTAATAAGCAAGATAATAAAGACAGCTACGTTTTGTTGGTGCCATCAACTCTGAAACGCAGTTGAATTTGTCAGTCAATGCCTCTTCATCCATCATTAATAAATCTGTATCAGCAAAAACGCTGATGAATGCTTTTAACGGCGCTGAAACATAGTCACGAATGGTGCTCAGCGCTAGTAACTTTTTGCGACTTCCGCCATTTTTTAACAAATTAATAATGTAACGTCCGAAAAGTAAGACAAAGAAGTTTTGACTGAATTCGGGATTTTTAAGCTGATTGGTAATGAGGGTTATAATGGCTTGATGCGGTTTTTTCTCATTTGAAAAATGTGCCTGAGCATTTCTTTTTTCAGTCTGTCCAACATGAGTAGCCTGTCTTGAACTGGGCTTTATGTATGCAATTAATGATTTAACTAATGTTACCGATTGTTCTACATTTTGGTAAGTAGTGTCATGCAGACGTTTATGCTGCATAAAGGTTTTTCTCGTACTATGGTTTACGGGATCCGCCTTGATTGACAGCTCAGTTTTAACCAGTGACACGGTTTTATCTGTGAGCGTTCTAATTAAGATCTGTGTTGGCAACAACGCACTTTTCATGCGATGCAAGAAAAACAGGGTTTCAATTGGACTGTACCGATTTGTCCAGTAAATTTTACGGTAAAAACTGAGTTGAGAAACCGTGATGTTAAATTTTGATTGTTTGGTTATAAAACGCAGATATTGTTGAATATAGCCAGCAGTCATTTTGGAGCTTCGGGACGCTCGCTCGATAATATAGTCAATTTGTTCGTAGCGTTTAACTCGCTGAATTAACAGCGCCGTGTATAACTGAATCACATAACGTTTGTGCCCGGTTTCATCGTCCGGATCAGTAAGATAAATAACGCTGCCGGCGTAAAACAGTTTATAGTAACGAAGAACCAACGCACTTGATGCTAAATCTGGTATACCTTCAAATAAAAAAAGCACTGCTAGTAAGCGCCCTATCTCTAGCTGTTTACTGTTAAGTTTGGTTGGATTGAGCAGGTCAGCTTTGATCTCGTTAAATAAGGTGTTGGCATGCCTTGCAAACATTAATGAAGTTGGCGGTAGTACAGGAGTATCGCGGTTTAGTTTTATCAGCTGAGGTATTTTTGCGGATTGAAATTTACAATGTACCGCTGCGTATCTCAAAATTGCTTCCAGGATCTGTCGCTGTCGACATTGCTCTTCAATTTCGTCAGAGAAGTGTTTAATTACTCTTTTAAGATAAGTGCTTTCAAAAGCTGACTTGTCAAAATCATCCTGAATGGTCTTTTTTAAAAGTTGCGTGACAAATGCAAAGTCAGTCGTATACGCTGCTGATTCATCAGTATTTATGCACTTAAGAACTTCCAGCAATATAGGATGTTCAGGTGTATTGACAAGGCTGTTTACAAAAGTGCCGATCGACATGGTCGCCATCCCTGCATTACCATTAACTGCTCAATTTGTGGCGCTAACTCTGCTATGCAGTCGATAACGCTGATAGATGAATGCTCAAACAGTGGTGATTGCCCCTCTTGCCAATGCCCCATCTGGAAGTTAACTAACTCAGTGGCGACACCTGAGGTAACGAGTGAGGTTTTTAGCCAGTGTCGCCCCATGTTTACGGGCAAACTGTTAAAAGACCCATTACCGGTTTTTAACCAAGCCGGCGTAACTGGCTGAGCCTGCAGAGCCTCGTCAATGTAAAACAGTGGGCCGATATTATCTCTGGCATTACGTATCGCTTTGAACCATTTTTCAATTTTCATATTGGTCATATATTCCAGCTTCTGCTCCATTTCCAAAACGTTGCGTATTTGCTGAAATAATTTTGGTGACGCCAAAGCGAGCAGCTGGGCCAATCTAATTAAATGGGATTTTAAATAAGTAAGTTGCAAATTTAGTGAATCTGGTAAAGCAACTATTCGGCTATGACTATAAACTGCATCGTCTTTATCGCTGATTGATAATAGTTGCAAGTCCGGCACATGCGATGCAAACGTGGGTAGTGGGTTGCATACTGCCCTGTAGCCGGAACCAAATCCCAACATCCAGGCTGTGTAGCGCACATAAGCATTATGGTAAGCCACTAATTCAGCCTGTTTAAGCGTAGGTCCGGGTACCGTTTTGTCTAAATCGTCTCGTAATTGCTGGGTGAACTGTTGGCAAAATGATTCCGTGGGAACAAAACGCGACCCTACCCTGAGGTAGTCGATAGCAGCCCGCTCAGCCGAAGCTGGCGGTGGTGGCCGAAAGCATTCTGATACAGCATCATCATCAGCGTACGCAGCAATATCTGACCACAGTTTTTGCAACATGCTCAGACGCTGAACATAGCTTAAATTCACATAACTTCTGCTAACCCGGGTGCTAAACAACTCTTGTTGATAACTAAAATCGAGCACAACGGGATCGACCGTATCGGCAGCCTCGGTAAAGCGGGAAAGGAAACTCTCAATCATCGATATCGAGATATTTGGCACTTTCAGCTTTTCTGTTGTGCGTTGCAGTAGCTTGTCTATTCGCTTTCGTAACTGCTGCTCTGTTTGTTTAAACAAACTAGTTTCGTTGCTGATACGATGTGTCTGCAGGTAACTGGTTAGCACCTCGGAGATCGGTGTATTAACCCAGAGATCTGAACGGTGGAAGTATTCCGGCCGGCCAGCCGGCGTTGTGGCACTCACTCGGTGTTTAAATCGCCAATAATATTGCCCCGCCAAGAGGCAAATACCGTTTTCCGCACTAGCCTCATCAGTATAAATATGCAATTTAACAAGCTGCGATAGCGAAATGCCGGTTGAGAGCATACAGTAAATGGCCAAAACAGCTTCATTGGATTCAGCTTTTTGCATGCGGCTTAAACACGTTCTTGTAAGTAAGCTCATACTGGCCGCAGACAATAGTAAACGATTAGATGTATTGAGATTGTTCTTCTGACGCAGATTGCGGGTAATATCTAACGAGCCAAGCGTTTGCAATTGGTTGTCAAAAATGGCGGCAATAGAGTTTTGCTCGTAGTTTTCTCTTTCGCTTTCTTCCTCAATTTCTTCAGCCAGGTGTGTCCTTAAAATTTCAACATCATGTTCATCTATACCTTGCTCGTCCAGTTGAATTGGTCCTGGTGTGACAGATGTTTTGTTTATTACTTTTTGCGGCCTGGCCGAAACCTTTTTACCACTGCCTCGCCTGCCTTTCTTTTGCGGGCCGAGTTTTCCGCGCAACTTGGGCTTCGGCCAATCGTTTGCAAAAAACTTTGTGAGGGTTCTAAGATAACGAACTGTATCTTTATCTGTACTAACCTGCTGGGTAAAACGCTCTAGTGCCCAGGCAATTTCGTTAGCTCGCCAGTTTGTAATATTTTCAGCCAACAACAGCACGTTGAAAGACACTTGCCGTTTATCTTGAAGAATTCTTAGCGCCCGGCATACCTCTTCGGTTCTAGTGCGCTTAGTGGGTTGTATCTTCTCATCTTCCAAGATCGATTTATTATTGATCGCGTGAACAACAAAGGCGTCCATGAACAACACATCTTCAACAGCACTTTTGAAACCAGACGCACAAAAGAGCATCAAATACAGTGGGTTTGAATTTGCCCAGTTGTTACCGATGCTCGTTTTTATGTATTGGTTGTAGGCTTGCTTACTTAAAACAAGTTGTAAATCGAGTCGAAGTGCATCGACTATGTAATCGCTTATTTCTAATTGCCTTTGCAAGGTGCTATCGGGCGCATCGAACAGCTGCAGTAATGTTTGTCCAACATAATAAAATCCTCTCAACCCTTCAGGAGCCTGGATCTGAGTTAAAAGTTGCTCTACCTCAGCTATTACCTGATGTTCAGTTATGTGCTTGTTAAAAAAAACAGCACTTTTAATTGTTTCAGCGAGCAAGGCATGTTTTATTTCACTATTTGTTGAGATATCACTGGTCATTATGAATATCCCTGAACGTTTTGCTGCTAATACCCTGCCAGGCACAAAACTGACTTTTGTTTTTTATACCTGGATAGAGGGATTGCCACTCTTTAGAATGAAAGATATCTGATGTTCTGGCTGTTCTTAGCTTTTTGTCTGCACTTTCCACAGCCAAACTATTCGTGTCAAAAGCCATGCTATTTGACGCTTGATTGCTTGTAGCAAGGTCTTTCCCAGCATCATCCGGATTTTTACTTTTGACGGCTTCTCTTTTAAACCAAGCACACAAAATGTCGCGTAGCTGCTCGACGCCACTTTTGGGCTGTTGATCTAAGAGTATTCTGGTTAATTCCCCTATTACTGCCCTACGACGCTGGTTAGGGGGTGGTGCTTTGAATAAAACGAACACCGGCACATGAGTTAGTTTGTGCGCTAAAGCTTGTTGAAAAGAGAACAGGCCTGTCACTACACGAAAGGTTTTCTTGCTGTCATAATAACCAACAATAGGCTGTTGAAACCAATCATACTCGCTGTATCTGACGGGCCCGATGCTCTGAACACTACGCGTTTTGAACGCTGCTAGAAAGTTGGCTTCTTCTAGCAGTTGTTTGCAAACGTTATCTAAAACTAAGGGAGTTTGATCCATATCGAGGATCTCCCAACGCACATTTTCATTTAGAGCAATGACGTCACGCTGTACTCTGTCGTCCCCGCTAACTTTGCTCATAAGCTTCACTCCTTTACCACTTGGCTCGGAGGGATATTAGCGGATTTTCTGCAAAATGTTCCCGAATAAAAAATCGCAACATTCAAGCTGCGATTTTTCACCGATTTTTTGGGGCCTACTCGATATATTCTTGCTGAGCCGTTATATCCAGCAAGTGTCTCACTAGACGACGCTGCAAGGTTTTTACGTCAAGCTCAAGTATGCAACTGGCACAACATGCTTGCTGACGCACCCAATTGTAAATGGCGGCTGCATTATCCTTCTCCGTACCGACACCGCAGGCGCCAACCAGTGTTTTAGCATGTGGGTCAATGTATAAAGCAGTAATAAGAAACGTTGTTAGCTCACCAACACGTTGATGAAAATGTTTTTTTACCATGTAAGCTTTGTAGGAATGAGTATTTTCGATTCTGATCATAAAATGTTCCTTATTGGCTGTCGTCGTTCAGATGGGTTAAGAAAGGCATGTCTAACGTTTGGCTGTGTTGGCCTGACAATAATGCGCTTTGTTGAAGCACGAACAGAGAGCGCCAATTTATCAGGCCAAGCTGAGACGCCACATAAGGGACACTTGCGCCGTTAGTGAACAAGCTTAATGCAGCGGTCCATAGGCACTGCCTGACACTTCTGGTGCGTACACCACTGTGCTTTAAAGCTCTTGGCCAGACCCGACTAGCGATGACTTTCGCACTAATAGGTCGGCGGCTGTCATTCGAAAATACCCAGTTTAAATGACTGGTTTTGAATTGCTGTCTGCGTAGCGCCTGCCGTATTGGCTCAGTTAGGTTTACTTCCCGCATCCGCTTGGGCTTTCGCAGTAAATGCATTCGGCTATTAACCATGACATGGCGTACCCGAATAAACCCGCGTTCAAAGTCCACATCTGACCATTGCAGTGCACAAATCTCAGATAATTGCATGCCCGAATACAACATAAACTGAAACAATTCCAACAAGATCACAGGCACATGTTGAAGTAAGGTATGCACTTCCAACGAGGTAAAGGGATCCACGTCCTGTTTGCGCCCTGTTATCAGTGGTGGTTTGGCTGGCGGCATAAAGCCATAAGCTGCAGACGCATCCGTTAAGATTTTTGTGGCCAGCCGAAACACATTGTTTAACTTTACGGCCGACGACATGATGTTATCGTTGAATAAGCGCTGGCACAGGCTCAGCCTTAACTGCAGCAATTCATGCTCAGAAATTTTGTTGACCTCAAGCATACCAAGTGTTGGCAATAAATAACGCTCCAGCATCCGTCTTACAATTGTAAGTGTCGCTGGAGAAAAATAAGCGCAATGGGAATTAATCCAGTTGTCTACATATGAGGCAAATGTTGGGATTAATGGCCGCGTTAATGGCAACCTGTGTATCACTTCAGCCTTTAAATGCGCGCTCAGGTAATCGTCAATATTAAAGTTACCTGAAATGAGATCAGCAGCAATTTGCCGAGCAAGCGCACGAACAATCTTACGATTAGCCTTACTATCACGATGTGTTGTACGCAGTGTTAAAGCGTCTCCCAGATATTGGAATGACAGTGTTAAACACTCTGTGTCGATACAGCGGTTGATTTTGATCATATGTCGTTCTCCAAGGCGAATGGAACGAACGAGAAAACACAGCCTTAAAATGTTCCCTCAAAGAACATTATACACACCACAAATGTTCTTTCAAGGAACGTTTGTGGCTTTTTTTCGCCATGCATACTTAAAAGTTTATGGAATACGGAATTAGATCAGCTGATAAAATGAGTTGTGCGTCACCTCATATGACTTTAGATAACATGAAAACAATCTACCCACTAGGTAGTAGTAAAACGCCCCTTCTTGGCAATAACAATACGCCAGCAAACTGCTTAAGCTTACAGACATAACACCGAGCTACCGGCTCTAAGGCTTTAACCAGGCTAGGAACGGTAAGCCGTGGCAATAACGCCACCGGGTATGACTGGAAACGGCCACACCTCCCCATTTGGAAAGGTGAGTTATGTTAATTGACGCCTATGCGCGCCGCTTTAGTTATTTACGCTTATCCATTACGGAGACCTGTAACTTTCGTTGCAGCTATTGCCTGCCTGATGGCAACACCTGCGATTCACGCGCTGGTGAATTGTCTATTGCTGAAATAAAGCGCTTGGTTACCGCCTTTGCACAGCTTGGCACCCGAAAAGTACGGATAACCGGTGGCGAACCTTCTCTACGCAAAGACTTAACGGAAATTATTGCCACCTGCAAAGCGGTACCGGGCATAGAAAAGGTCGCACTGACTACCAATGGTTATCGCTTAAAACGCGATGCGCAGGCGTGGCAGGAAGCCGGTTTAGACGCCGTGAATGTCAGTGTCGATAGTTTAGATGCCGATACGTTTCACCTGGTTACTGGCCAGGACAAACTTGCCGATATTTTAGCTGGTATACATTACGCAAAAGCCATTGGCATAAAACAAGTCAAAATAAACACCGTACTGTTAAAGCAACACAACGCACTGGCGTTACCGGACTTCTTAAATTTTGTAAAGCAACAGGACATTGCACTGCGCTTTATCGAATTAATGCGCACCGGTGACAATGCTAATTTTTATCAACACCAACACTTAAGCGGTGCCAGTATTCAGCAGCAATTGTTAGCCGACGGTTGGCAGTTAAACCCCAAAGCCCGTACTGATGGCCCGGCGCTTGAGTATTCTCACAGCGACTATCAAGGAAAAATTGGCCTGATCATGCCCTATAGCAAAGATTTTTGCGCTGATTGCAACCGGCTTCGGGTATCCAGTAGCGGCCAACTGTATCTGTGCCTGTTTACCGATACTTATCAGGACTTACGTAGCTTGCTGCAAACTGATGACAGCGCAACCTTAATGCGATTTTTACAGCAAGCGGTGCAAGGCAAAGCTTTCAGCCACCAGTTGACGCAGGATTACAGCGGCAGCACCCGGCATTTAGCACAAATCGGTGGATAAAAGAGGTGGATGAGATGAGTAGTGCAACGCCCTTTAGCGCACTAATTTTAGCCGGTGGAAAATCCAGCCGCATGGGCCGGGATAAAGCTCTACTTCACCTTAATGGCCAGAGTCTACTGGCGCATATGCAGCAATTGGCGCTGGAAAGCGGCGCGGCGGAAGTGCTGATAAGCCGCAACCTGCCGGGCTTTATTAACGACCAGTTGCCTGAGCAAGGGCCTTTAGCCGGTATATTGGCAGCGCTGCAACACTGTAACGGCTCGCAGTTATTGGTATTGCCCATTGATACCCCGCTATTAACAGTGACCAGAGTGCAGCAACTGCTGCAACACGCCAATGGCAGAGCCTGCTATTTTAGCCATAGCCCGCTGCCTTGCGTATTACCGGTAAGCCCGGCGCTTAACCGCCTGATAAGTGCGCAGCTGCGCAGTGGCCAGCGTTCGGTTAAAGCCCTGCTGACACAACTTGATGCCGTTACTTTAGCGGCGCCAGCAATTGAACTTCTCAATACCAATACGCCAGACGATTGGCAGCAATATCTTTTATTAGTAAACAGCGGGAGCCTGTATGCCGAAGCCTGATTTAAACCGGTTTTATCCGCTAAACATTGCCGTACTTACTGTGTCAGACAGTCGCAGCTGCGATAACGACAGCAGTGGAGACTTACTTAGCGATTTACTGGTGCAGGCTGGCCATAAGCTTGCCGCCAGATCGCTGCTGCCAAACAATAAATATACTCTGCGCGCACTGTTAAGCCATTGGATAGCCAGTAGCAATATTCAGATTATTCTGATTAACGGCGGTACGGGATACGCCAAAGGTAACTGCACCATCGAAGCCATAATCCCGCTGCTGGATCTGCAGGTGCCGGGATTTGGCGAGCTGTTTCGTCAACTTTCATTTAGCCAGTTAGGCTCTGCGGCAATGCAATCCGCCGCAGTGTCTGGTATCGCAAACGACACCCTGCTATTTGCGATGCCAGGCTCGGGTAGCGCCTGTACCCTGGCTATGCAACAACTCATATTGCCGCAACTAGACGCACAAACGGGTCCCTGCAACTTTGTCGCCCATATAAAAAATAGCCCAAGCAAAAGCTGTGGAGGTTGATATGACAGCTGCAAACCGTGTTAAACATTCTGATCTTACACATTTAGACGACAGTGGTGCCGCCACCATGGTGGATGTTGCTGATAAAACCCATACCAGCCGTTTAGCGCGCGCCAGTGCCTTGCTGCAAACGACACCAGACGTCATCACATTAATTGAGCAGGCTCAGCTTAAAAAGGGCGATGTGCTGGCCACCGCCCGTATTGCCGGCATTATGGCAGCGAAAAAAACCAGCGAGCTCATCCCGCTATGCCACAGTTTAATGCTGAGTAAAGTTACCATCGATTTCGCTTTAAACCACAAGCAAGGCCAGATTTACATTGAAAGCTGTTGCCGTGTAACCGGGCAAACCGGCGTTGAAATGGAAGCCTTGACCGCAGCGTCAGTTGCCGCACTGACTATTTACGATATGTGCAAAGCCGTCGACAAATCCATGACAATCCTTAAGGTGCAACTGCTGGAAAAAACCGGTGGAAAGTCAGGGCACTATTTATTCGAAGAAGTAAAGCAACCGGAGGTTCTATGATTAAAATTCTGTTTTTTGCAGCATTGCGTGAACGTCTCGACTGCGAGCAATACCTGCTAAGTAGTACCGGTAGCCAGATGGATGTTTTCGCTGTATTAGAACAACTAAAAAGCCACAGTGCTGACTGGCAACAAGAACTTAGCAGCAATGATTTACTCTGCGCCGTAAATCAGCAGTTGGTTTCTCTCACCGCTTACGTACAGGACGGTGATGAGCTGGCATTCTTCCCGCCGGTAACGGGCGGTTAAGAGATAGTGGCTAACGGATGGAGAATGACATGAGCATCTTTGTCGCGGTGCAAAGCGACGACTTTTGCGTCGCCAGCGAATACGATGAGCTGCGCCAGCAGACCAACTGCGGCGCTATTGTCACCTTTAGCGGCCTAGTTCGTGAGCTTAGCAACAACATACTGCACAACATGACTCTGGAGCACTACCCCGGCATGACAGAACAAGCCCTTATTGCAATCGCCGAACAGGCGCAGCAACGCTGGCAGCTTGGCGCGGTGCGCATTGTTCACCGGGTAGGCACGCTTAAACCACAGCAACAAATTGTGTTTGTCGGTATTGCCAGTGCCCACCGCGCAGCGGCCTTTGCCGCCTGTGAGTTCATTATGGATTACCTGAAAAACCGAGCGCCATTCTGGAAAAAAGAGCATACCGCGCAAGGTGATTACTGGGTGGCGGCCAAGGCCAGCGACCAGCAAGCACTGGCGCGTTGGGAGTAACTGATGCGCCATCTATTCTTTGCTGTTTGCTTGCTTTTCACCTTAAGCAGTTATGCCAGCGACAAGCTCACCATAGCGGCCGCTTCCGACCTGCGCTATGCCATGGCTGACATCGTTAGCCTGTTTCAACAGCAGAATCAGCTTGATGTCAGGGTAATTTATGGCGCCAGCGGCAAACTCAGCACTCAGATCCGCCATGGCGCGCCCTATGATATGTTTTTCTCCGCTGATATCAGCTTTGCCGGACAGCTATATCAGGACGGCCTCGCTGCCACTGCGCCACAGCCTTATGCGCTGGGGCATTTAGTGCTGTGGAGCCCAAAACAGAATATGGCCGGCATTAAGCTAGAACAGCTGGCAGAACTGGATTTTGCCCGCCTAGCCATCGCCCAGCCAGCCCATGCGCCTTATGGCCAGCGCGCTAAACAAGCCTTGCAGGCTGCCGGTGTCTGGCAAAAGGTAGAGCCGAAAATCGTCTATGGCGAAAATATCGCCCAAACTGCGCAACTGGCGCAAAGTGGCGGCGCCGATATCGCCATTATTGCGCTGTCGCTGGCCCGCTTTCCTGAGCTGGCAGGCCAGGGCTACCAGCCTATTAATACTGAGCTGCACCAACCGCTGCTGCAGGCCTATGTCATTACCCGCCACGGCGCAGCTAACACGGCTACGCGGCAGTTCAGCGCCTTTATGACAACACCACAAGCGCTAAGCATTATGCAGCACTATGGTTTTGAACAAGGGCGTTTTGAACAGCCGGGCTTTGAACAACCGGGATTCGAAAAGCCGGAGGCGAACTGATGGCAGAACTATTCGCCACACTCAGCCCGCAAGACTGGCAAGCGATTAGGCTCACCCTAAAGCTATGCTTATACACCACCGTGATTTTATTGCTACTAGGCACACCGCTGGCCTGGTGGCTGTCACTTAGCGACAGCAAATTGCGCACGGCTATTCAGGCAATAGTGGCCCTGCCATTGGTACTGCCGCCAACAGTACTGGGGTTTTATTTATTGCTGCTACTTGGCCCGCATGGCGCAGTCGGCAGCACTTTGGAGCAACTGGGCTTTAATCATCTGGCATTTAGCTTTAGTGGCATTTTAATCGGCTCCGTTGTGTATTCACTGCCCTTTACCGTACAACCGCTTATGGACAGCTTTCGCCGTATGGGGCCAAGACCGCTCGAGGTAGCCGCAACCTTAGGTGCCGGTAAGCTGGATCAGCTGTTTAGCGTGGTACTGCCATTGTGTCGTGGCGGCTTTATCATTGCTGCCACATTAACCTTTGCCCATACGCTGGGTGAATTTGGCGTGATACTGATGCTCGGTGGCAGTATTCCCGGAGAAACTCAGGTGCTGTCAGTACTGATCTACGATCACACCGAGGCGATGAATTACGCTCAGGCGCAGCAGTTGTCGCTTGGATTATTAGTCAGCGCTTTTGTTGTGCTGTTTATTGTCTATGGTTTAAACCGGCTCAGTCAGCGCGAGGCGGTGCTGTGATGAGCCTGTTTCAAATCACAGCGCGCCAGGGCAAACACTGGCTAGCGGTCACCGAGCAGAATTGCCCACGCCAGACAACTACCGGTTTAACCCTAAAGTTAACTATGCAGCGGGGTGATTTTTGTCTGCAGATAGATAACTGCCTGCCGCTACGAGGTGTGACCGCGTTATTTGGCCGCTCAGGCTGTGGTAAAACTACACTACTGCGCGCTATAGCTGGCCTTGATCGCCATACCGGTGCTGAAGTGCAATGTGGCGCTACAATATGGCAGCAAGACGGGCATTTTGTGCCAGTACATCAGCGCCGCATTGGTATGGTGTTCCAGGAAAGCAGCTTATTAGCACACCTGACAGTTGAACAAAACCTGCTATATGGCTTTAAACGGCTGGCAAAACACGCCGCTATACAGCTTAAACCTGAGCAGGTTATCCAGATGCTGGAGCTGACTCCGTTATTGCAACAAGCGCCAGCGCAATTATCCGGTGGCCAGCGTCAGCGCGTCGCACTCGGCCGGGCTTTACTTAGCCAACCACAATTGTTGCTGCTGGATGAGCCTTTAGCGTCACTGGATCAGCAAAGCCGCAATGAGATTTTGCCGTTTTTACAACGCATCGCCAGCCAGACCGGCATACCTATGTTACTGGTAAGCCATCAACTGGATGATGTCGTTAAACTGGCCGATAATCTGGTACTCATGCAGGATGGTCGAATTCACAGCCAGGGCCCGCTGCAACAGCAATTGCTACAACCACAACTAGCGGCAATCGGCGCTATGTCGATGCTAGATGCCAAAAGCCATGGTTGTAATAATCATCTGCTGAAGCTCAGTATTGGCCAGCAGCAGTTGCAGCTCCCAGCACCGCAACATTGCGACAGCGCGAACTACTCCCCCACGTCATACCGTTTACGTATTCAGGCGCGCGATGTAGCACTTAGCCTAACGCCACTAAACGACAGCTCTGTCAGCAATCAGTTACAGGTAAATATCAGCGGTTTTAACAGTGCGCCGCACCCGGCAGAAACGCTGGTACAGCTAACACTGGAAGGACAGCCACTGCAGGCGCTGCTAACCAAACATTCAGTTGAAAGATTGGGATTACAGGTTGGTCAGCAGGCATATGCACAGATTAAGGCAGTGGCTCTGGATTGATAGCGTTTTGCTACACCTCAAGATTTATTTAGAAAAGATTTTGTTGCCATTGATTTTCTGATTTATCTATATTGTTTACAACTACTTCAATTTGTTTTTCAAAAAGAACGAAGTTAGGGATGTTTAGTGGTGCGACAGTTTTAAAACTGTCAACATTTTCAACCTTCAAGGCTTCTCTGAGTTCCATTAACAGTCTTCCCAATATGTTTTGGCCTACTAAAATCTCGTCTGAATCTGGCGAAATCTTCGCTCCCCAAAATTCATCTTTTCTAGATAATTCGACAATTGGTAGGTCGCCAGTAGAGAGAAGTAGCTCACTAAAACGTTCATAGTTTTGGGCTAGTTTAACACGGAGACACCATCGCATAATTTTTGTTCTTACTTGAAGCCAATCTGGGCGGGAATTATCTCGAAATGGCTTTCCCACCATTTTCGCAGTCATTGGACTCGTTTGAGCTATTATTTCTTGTTGCACATATGGCAAATGAGGGAATCTACAAGCTTGATATAGTGCTTCGGATGTCTGAATTATTGCTGAGTTGACGTTAATTGGAAATCCAGATGCCATATTAGATAAACCACCGTAGGCCTCTTTTGTTTTACAAAAAACAACCACGTCCTTACGATTGTAACTACGCAACTTGCTTGTCATATCAGAACGTAACAGGGGGGAATACATCAAACACATTCTCTGGTGAAGCATAAGTTTTACGCGGCAGTAATGGATACCATTCCAGTGCTCCAGAAGTTGCCCCGGAATTTCCCCACCATAATGCCAATGGGCAATTGTTTGGGCAATTTCTATATGTTGATAGCATTGAACCGAAGCCTACACCAAATGGACTGAAACCAAGCGGTCTCATTGAGGTCTTGGGATTATCGCATTTTGCTATTATTTTTGCCCCAGCAATTAGAAATTCACGTTCTAATACCTGTCTTCCAAACTGAGAAGAAAACGGCCAAACAGTATTTGGAGTTGGTTGACGGGGTTCAAATGGAAACTTGGAAGGTATACTCATGTATTTGCGTACAGACTCAACATCTGGAATAGATTCTGGCCATAATACTCCTGAGCTATTTTTGTAATATTTACTATTTTCAATAGTTAAGGCGCGCCAATAGTTAATTTCGATAGATTTGCCTGATGCTTTTATAACATCAACCAACTTCTTTTTCTTGAGAAAATAATCGCCACTTGAGTGTATTGCGGCAACTATTACGAGTACTCTTGCACTAGCAGGGGCATGATTTATGATCCAATCGTTCAAGTCATTGCCAACGCGATTGCCGCTAAATATTAAATCGTCAAGATAAATGAAATCACCACCTTGAACGCCGCATGTATCTAGATTTATTTGATACTTCTCGTACAGGCAGGCCGTGAAAAGCTTGAGCATCTCTTTTTGGCTCTGACCATTTTTTTGAATCTTTAGGAAATTTGCATTACGCCAATAAGAAGCTGGAGTTCCACCAGTTACTTTTGCATTGGTTACTAAATTTTCAATCCAAGCCTTAAGACCAGCCTCTGTTATAAATGTTTCTTTAATTACGTGATTAAATTCTCTTAGAAATGCTAACTGATTTTCTGGCGAAAATTGGCGAGCCCACTTATCAACATGCATGGGAGTAGGTTTGGGTATCTCCCCCTGTCTATATGTTTCAATTTCTTTTGCAATAGAGGCTAACAGAATTGCCCGCTCTTCCATTTATCCATTCCTAGAATTTGAGTAACGCTCTGAAGGTCAGTTTTAAAACATATCCTAAGGCAAGTATTGCTTTATTGACATCCCTTTCCCGTGCAAAACAATACATGCTAAAAGCTTAAAGCATCTATTAAATTTACCGACAAAACATACTTGGTCAAGCATTTAAGCGACTGAACAACGTTGATGAACAAAGCAGAAGTGATATCAATATGGGTTTGCCATGGGTACGTATTTACCCCACTGTTGTCTTGAAGGCTACTTTCTGTCGCCAGGTGCAGGCGCTAGCGGCTTGCAAAGCTAATTTTAACAACAGACGTCGAAATAGCATTAACCGGTAATGTCTGCTTTCAAATCTATACAATCTATCGGGCACACTGCTATACAGGTTGGCTGGTCGTAATAGCCGATACATTCGGTACAAAGGATGGGATCAACCTCATAGTGTTTGCCCCCCATGCTAATAGCCTCGTTCGGACACTCCGGTACGCACATATCGCAATTAATACAGCTAACATCAATAACAGCGGGCATGTTTAACTTACCGCGTTAACGGCCAAATCACTGCTGGCAGTGGTCACAACTGGTAATTGTTTTAGCAGCATAGCGAAGCGCAAATCGGTGCACTCAGGCAACTGCACTTTAAGCTGATAACAGGCTCCGGGTGCCAGCAGCATGGCATTGCCCTGCTTATCCCGCAGCGCAGCTAAAGTAAAATGGTGATTACCGGCAGGAGTCATTAACAGCAGATTGTCACCTACTGCGAATTGGTTTTTAACCTCAACCAGAGCATAGCCTTCACTGTCCTGCTCACTGATAAACTCTCCCACCAGTAGCTGCTCACCCACACTGTGGCTGGTATCGTAGTTTTGTAAGTCCTGCGGTTTATGTCGGCGAAGAAAGCCCTCGGTAAAGCCGCGGTTCGCCATGCCTTCCAACTCGCCAAGTAATTGCGGGTTAAAGTCATGGCCTGCAGCGGCATCATCGATTGCACGGCGGTACACCTGGGCGGTGCGAGCAACATAGTAAGGTGATTTTGTACGGCCCTCTATTTTAAGCGACTGTACGCCCATAGCGGTTAAGGCCGGCACATGCTCAATTGCACGCAAATCTTTCGAGTTTAAGATATAAGTACCGTGCAGATCTTCATCTATCGCCATCAACTCGCCTGGGCGGCCTTGCTCTTCAAGTAATGCTGGTGTGCTTATTGGTTTAAACTGCCCGGCATCATCTTCCACGGCCGCGTGCACCTTATAAGGCCAGCGGCAGCTATTGGTGCACGCCCCCTGATTCGGATCACGCTTATTGATGTAACCTGATAACAGGCAGCGGCCTGAATAGGCCATACATAAAGCACCGTGTACAAAAACTTCCAGCTCCATGTCCGGCACTTCAGTACGGATTTCAGCAATTTCTTCTACCGACAACTCGCGCGATAATATTATCCTTTCGACACCAATGCTTTGCCAAAACTGCACTGCAGCCCAGTTCACGGTATTGGCCTGAACCGACAAATGCAGTGGCATCTTGGGGAAATGCTGCCGCAACAGATAAATGACACCGGGATCAGACACAATAAGTGCATCGGGTTTTAGTGCGACCACAGGTGCCATATCGGCAATAAAACTTTTCAGCTTGCTGTTATGTGGCGCTATGTTCACCACCACATACAGCTTTTTGCCCAGCGCATGCGCTTCGTTAATGCCTGTTTCCAGGGTCGCTAAATCAAACTCGTTATTACGCACACGTAAACTGTAACGAGGCTGACCGGCATAAACAGCATCGGCGCCATAAGCAAAAGCCAGACGCAACGCTTTTAAGCTGCCGGCCGGGGAAAGTAATTCAGGTTTAAACATTACAAGGTCTCCGCCACTACTATAGCGAAATGAAAAAGGCGGCTAGTGTAACGCCGGCGATAAAACCGGCGTTGATCTGCCACAAACTGCAGCGAGTTAACATTGAGCCTGCGCCGCCTGAGCCGCTTTAAAACCATTGGCGAAATTGTCCAGCCTCGCAGTACGACTACCAGTAGGTAACATCACCTCTATCAGGCTAAACCGTGTAGTACTGTGCAGAGCTAAGCGTAGTGCTTGTTCAAAGTTTGCCAGCGTTGTCACCTGCATGCCATTTCCGCCCATACTGCGCGCCAATTCCGCGTAGTGCCAGTTAGCTAACCGGGTGCAGTGTAATGCCGGAGCAAAGGCTTCTATCATGTCCCAGCGTTGGTTGTTAAATACAATAATGACCGGTGCAAAGCCATAGCGGGTAAAGTGACCTAGCTCAAGACCGGTCATTAAAAACGCGCCGTCGCCAACCAACACGACGGGGCGAAGACCGGTTACCGCCTGCACGCCAAAAGCTGCCGGCACGGCATAACCCATAGAAGCGTAAAATGCCGGTGCCAGCATCAGGCTAGGATTGGCATGCAAGGATGCAAACAAACAATCACCTATGTCAGAGATAAGTGGTACGGTTTGGTTACCAGCCGCTAGCACTTCATCCAATCGCTGCACAACACTGGTTGCATTTAACGCTTTATCAGGTGTTAAATTTGCTGCAGCAGGTAGGTTCCAGTGCGCATATCGCACTGAAGAGTGTTTTTTTACGGCAGCCAGCAAAGGTTTTAACCCTAATTGATGATAAGTAGCCGGCCCCAGCTTAAGATGGTTCTGTTCAATACACACCACTTTGTGCGGCGGAAATAGCTCACTGTGCGCGGCAAAATTGCTGTCCGTTTTAATCACTCCAACCTGCAAAATTAAATCGGCGTTTCGCAACAGCTGAGCCGGTCGAATATCGGTTTTATCCAGAAATATGCCGGCGTATAAAGGATGTTGCAGATTAAAACTGGCCCGGCCCATTAAGGTACTGACAAAGGGAATGTTTAGTTTTTCTGCCAGTGCTTCAAGCTCCGCTACAGCATCAAAGCGGCGAACATCTACTCCGGCCAGTATGACCGGTTGCTTTACCTGTGCCAAACGCGTTGCCAAATCAGTTGCTGCCAGTTCAAGTTCATCCTGAGAACTGGCCTCCAGCAATTCGGCGTGTGCCAGCGATGTCTGCATTTGCACAGCATCTCGCGGAATTTCAAGCAGTACCGGCCGGCTTTGCTGCTTGGCCGTTAATAAGGCTGCATGAATATCTACGCCAGCGCTTTGGGCATTATCCAGCCGGAACTGGGCTGCAGTGATTTCGCGGTAAATATCCCGTTGTGAGTCAACCGTTTTGGCTTGATGGTGTATTTGTAAGCCGCGATCGATTTCGGTTTGGCTGGGAAAACCGGCAATAACCACCAAAGGTACATGCTCTACATAGGCCTGCGCCACCGCATTGACAGCATTTAGCGCACCAGCGCCGTAAGTTAAGATCACCACTGCCGGATTGTTACTTATCCGGGCAGCCGCATCTGCGGCAAATACCACTGCGGGCTCGTGGCTTAAATAATATAGTGGCAGCGTATTACGTTGCTGCAGCTGTTCAAATAGCGGCAATACAAAATCGCCGGGGATACCAAATAGCTGTTTAACACCAAATACGTCCAGCTCGTGCAATAAGGCATCGACTAATAACATACACTGCTCCAGTTAAACTTAACGTTTAGCAGTGTGCTGATCGAGGGGGTTAACGATGTTGATGCAGATCAAAACTGCGCCGGTTTACACCAGCGCAAAGGTGGTAGTTCGAACTAACAAACCAAATTTGAAAATGGCATTATTGTTACTCTCTCACCAGCTGCAACGCTTACAGCATCACGCTCAAGCACGATGTAACAATTAGCATTGGCAACAGAGCTGAGCATACCCGAGCTTTGAGCACCCAGGGTTTTTACCTTCAAACCATATTCATCCTGCCAGTACCAACCTCGTTGATAATCTGCACGTCCGACTTGTTTTTTTAACGGCACAGTACACTCGGCAATGAACTTTGAAGTGTGTTCAGTTAGCGTTTCACCACTTAACTGGCGTAATACCGGTTGTACAAGTTGCTCCAGTGTTACAACAGCGGCGACCGGGTTTCCCGGCAAACCAAAAAACCAGCAGTTTTCAAGCTTACCAAAGGCAAATGGTTTACCTGGCTTTATTGCCACCTGCCAAAAGTTTATCTGGCCAAGCTTTTGTAGAATTTGTCTGGTGTAATCGGCATCTCCCACCGATACTCCGGCACTGGTGACCAATACATCAGCCTGTTGCATGGCCTGTAGAAAAGCCTGTTCAATAACATCCGGATCATCCGGTAACAACCCTAAATCGATCACCTCAACGCCTAAGCGCTGTAACATAGCTGAGATGACATAGCGATTGCTGTCATAAATATGACCTGCCGCTAACGGCTTGCCAGGCGGCACTAACTCGTCACCACTGGAAAACACGGCCACTTTCAGCTTTCGCCACACCGTAACTGTCGCAATGCCTAAAGATGCCAGCAAGCCAATATCTACCGGACGCAGTTTGTGTCCGGCGGCAAAAACCTGCGCGCCCAGCGCAATATCTTCCCCGGCACGCCGCACGTGCTCGCCGGTATCAGGTTGCAGCTTACACAATATCTGCTTCGGCCCGGCTTGCTGCGTTATTGTGACTTGCTCCTGCATTACTACGGTATCTAAGTCCGGTGGTAAAACGGCCCCGGTGGTAATACGCACGCAACTGCCAACGGGCACCGTATCGCTATAGGCATGGCCGGCCAGCGCGGCGCCGACAACGGTTAGCGCCTGTTGTGGTTTAACCTCTGCTGCACGCAGCGCATAACCATCCATAGCGGCATTATCATATCCGGGCACGTTAATATGCGAGATGACAGCTTGAGCCAGCACACAGTCCAAAGCATCATTTAGCGGTATGTCTACGGATTGTGACAACGGCTGCACCTCGTCAAGCATCTGAGCGATCGCTTGCTCAACTGCCAGCATTCCTGCAGCCATCAAACCTTACCCCCTTGCTGGTTCACCATCCAAACAGCAGCTTCAACCCGTGAGCGTAAACCTAGCTTTTTCAATAAATGTTTCACATGTACTTTGACGGTACCGTCAGAAATATTCAGCTCGCGCGCGATCAACTTGTTACTCAATCCTTTGGCAATAAAACTTAAAATTTCATGCTCACGATTGGTCAGGCTATTTAATTCAGCAGGGGTTTTTACTGTCGGGCGACGCAACGCTGTTGCCAGTACCTGTGTCACCGCTTCACTAAGTACCATTTTGCCAGACAAGGCGCGCTTAATGTGTTCCAGTAGTATTTCAGGATCACTGTCTTTTAACAGGTAACCATCTGCACCATTACTAATCGCATTAACCACATCTTCATCGGCATCCGAAACCGTCAGCATTACAATACGCGACGTCACCCCCTCATCACGGAGCTTTTTTAGCGTTGCGATACCGTCCATACCCTGCATATTCAAATCCAGTATAATCAGATCCGGATCCAACTCTGTTGCCACAGGTATGGCCTCAGCACCACTACTCGCTTCAGCTATTACTTCCAGATCATCTTCCAGAGCCAGTAACTGTTTCAATCCTTTACGCAGCAATGGATGATCATCTATCAGCATGACACTGGATTTTTGCTCTGACATATCGGGCTCCCAAACTATTATTCCGAAGAAGTACTGCTATTAGCATATAACAAGGCAGTGTCGTTTTTGATATAAATCAGTTAATTGCCAAATTACTTCGCCACAATAGACCGCAACGTTCAAACACAACCTTGCCACAATGCAACGCCAACCTTATGATATTAAATGATTATTTTTTATTGTATTCAGATAAATACTCCCTTGGGGGTAACCCCAACTATCCACAGGACGCGAACTAGCTAACACCGAAGATACATTGTTCGCTAAGGGATTGCCCTGCATAGTTTCCACAGTACCAACTATGGTCTCTATCAGGAGTACGCTATGTCAGATCTCAAACAGTGGCGACCAGAAGACGATACCTTCTGGTTGCAACAGGGTAAAAAAATCGCCAATCGCAATCTATGGATATCCATTCCAAGCTTGCTGTGCGGCTTCGGTGTCTGGATGCTGTGGAGTATCGTCACCGTGCAAATGCTAAACGTGGGCTACCCGTTTAGTACCGCTGAGCTGTTTACCCTTACCGCCATTGCTGGTTTAACCGGCGCCACACTGCGTATTCCATCAAGCTTTTTTGTTCGCTTATGCGGTGGCCGTTATACATTATTCCTGACCACCAGCTTACTAATGATACCTGCTGTTGGCACGGGCTTAGCGCTGCAAAGTATCGATACGCCACTTTGGGTGTTTCAGTTAATGGCTCTGTTATCTGGCATAGGCGGGGGAAACTTCGCGTCATCCATGTCTAACATCAGTTTCTTTTTTCCTAAAAAGCAACAAGGCCTGGCGCTGGGGTTAAATGCCGGCCTGGGTAATTTCGGTGTCACCACAGTACAAATACTGGTGCCGATTTTTATGTCATATGGTGTTTTTACGTTACTCGGCGGCGGTGACCCTATGGTTCTGACGAAAGCCAGCGGTACCGTTACCGGCACTATTCCTGCTGGCACAGATACCTGGATCCAGAATGCCGGGTTTTCATGGCTGATCACGTTGTTACCGCTGGCCATTTTACTCTGGTTTGGCACTAACAATATTCATACCGAAGAAGTTACCCCTAAATTACCTTCTGCAATAAAATCATTCAGTATCATCCTGGCCATGCTTGGCATAGGTTTTGTTACCTCAGTTGCCGGTTTATGGCTTATTTTACCCGAGTCAGCTAATGGCTCCGGTTTTGGTATTCCCAAAGAAATTGTGTTGCTGGCAGTATTATTTGCCACTGTATTTCTGCTGAAATTGCTGCCTGGTGCCATTCGTACCAGCCTGGATCGCCAGTATCAGATTTTTAATAACAAGCACACCTGGGTTATGAGTGTGTTGTATGTGATGACCTTCGGCTCATTTATCGGCTTTGCTGCTGCCTTTCCATTATCGATAAAAGTGATCTTCGGCTACAGCCATATTTTGGTTGACGGCGTAATGACCCATAGCACACCTAATCCGAATGGCCCAAGTGCCCTGACCTATGCTTGGATAGCGCCTTTTATCGGTGCCTTAATCCGCCCCGTCGGCGGCTGGATTGCTGATAAGCTCGGTGGCGCTTTGGTCACACAGTTATGCTCCGTTGTCATGGTATTGTGCGCTCTGGGTGCTGGTTATTACATGCAGCTGGCCTATCAGAGTGCAACGCCTGAGCAGTATTTTGTACCGTTTTTCCTGATATTCTTAGGGCTGTTTGCTGCCAGCGGCATTGGTAATGGTTCTACTTTCCGCACAATTGCAGTGGTTTTCCCGAAAGAACAGGCAGGCCCGGTGTTAGGCTGGACTTCAGCTGTTGCGGCCTATGGTGCATTCTATATTCCACAAGTGCTGGGTGAACAAATAAAAGCGGCGACACCAGAATATGCAATGGTAGGCTTCGCTATATTTTATGGCTTATGCTTGCTGATTAACTGGTTTTTCTACCTGCGTAAAAATGGCGAATTTTATAACCCATAACAACAAAAAACTAAGGCGCGATATTCGCGCCTTAGTTTTTTTACCTGCTATAAACAGGGACTACCAGATTTTCCCTGTAACAATGCCTTAGGGTTTCACTATCTTGTCAATGGTTTCGCAACTTGTTTCCAGCTGTGATACACATCGTTTCAGGCGTTCAACATTTCGTGCCAGCTGCTGTTGTATAAACTGTTGCTTCTCTTCGGGTGAAGTTATCAAACGCAACCGCTGCTCAACCGAAAACTGATATTGTAAAAACGCCAGCTTGTTGTCTGCATTATTTTGTTTGGCAATAAGCTGCTGGCGTAACTGTTCTACTTTTTCCGGTTCACGCTGACACAACTGAACCAAGGCATCAAAATCATCGAAATATTTTTCTACAACAGACATGGGCATTACGCCAAAGCTAAATCTAATATCCTGCCAGCCTGCGGTATTACAATGTTAATTACCATACCCACAAAGGGTTATCAGGCACTGTGCTTCTGGCGCAGATACTCAGGCATAAAGCGAAAATATACGCCGGTTCCGCCCTCGTCACGCGCAACAATGCGGATATCACCGTCCAGGTGCCGGCTGCGCTCTTGCATAATAGCCAGACCATAGTGATTAAGCTTTTCTGCTGATTGCGGAATGCCGACACCATTATCTTCTACTGCTAGCTGCACATCTTGCTCGTCCTGGCACAAACTAATTCTAATTTCAGAACCCTGGCTATGATGCACGGCATTCTGGCTGGCTTCGCGGATAATTTGCAGCAGATGAATTTCTTCATGTGGCGCCAATGGTACATTGGTTAACTGATAATCCAGCCGGATCTGTAAGTCGGACTGCTCGGTTAGTTGTTTTACCGTGGTTTGCAGTGCGCTTAACAAGCCTGCACCGTCAACTTTTAACCTGAAGGTGGTCAAGAGTTCACGTAGCTGACGATAGGCCGCATCCAGGCCTTGTTTCAGCTCAGCCGATACATCGGCAACCGTGGCTTTATCATCTTTTTGCGTGGCTTTATTTAGCCGGGTAACCTGAATTTTTAAATAGGATAGTGCCTGTGCTAAGGAGTCATGTAGCTCGCGGGCAATAACTGTGCGTTCCTGCATCAATGCCAGCCGGCGCACCTGCTGCTCTTCTGATTTTAAACTTAGCGCCAGGGCTAACTGATCGGCCACCGAGGCCATTAACTGTTGCTGCCAGCGCGCCAGTTGTTTTCCTTCTGGCCGCCGCGCCACCAACACGCCGTATTTTTTCCGTTCGCGCTGCAGCAAATAATTATACTGGTGCGTGCTGCAGCCGCTATTCTCGCTTTGGCTTAAACAGTCACCACAATTTTGTTCGGCGCAGGGATCATTGCCACTGTCCCCCGGCACCAACTGCATATAGGGCCTGTCCCCCGCCTCGGTAAACAAACACAGCTCTATGTCGTCAAGTTTTACCACTGTTTTTAACTCGGTAACAATTTTACTGAAATCAACATACTCCGGCACATGCTCACTAATACGCCGCGCGGTGTTGTATAAAAACCGCAGGGTAATATTGTTATGTTTTAAGGTTTCCGTTTGCTGCGCAACCCGCTGCTCCAAATTGCCATACATATAGGCGATAGAATCATTCATTTTATTAAAGCTGTGTGCCAGGGTCCCCAGCTCGTCATTGTTTTCGATGGTTAACCGATGGGTAAAATCACCCATCGCCACCCGTTTTGCGCCCTGTGTCAGCGCTTGCAACGGCTCTTCTACCATCACTTTTAACCAATAAATCACAATGGCGGATAACAACACCGTGGCCAGCAGTGCGATAAGCTGTAAGGTTCGAAACCCCCGTACTTTTTGTTCAGCATCCTGTTGCACCAGATACACCAGCTGCTCCAGCAGGTTAATTTGTTGCTGCAATATTTGCTCTAATTCGAGCATATTTAATATTGGTAGGGCTAAGGCAGTATCTACACGCTGCCATTGCAATTTCGCCTGCTCAAGTTGGGTTGCAATTTTGTCATTACTGATAAAACGGGCAAACACCGGGTGCTGCCAGGTTTGCGCCAGCTGCTGCCGGGCAAGACGTAATTTATGCTCATCTTGATGCAGTGTCAGCCAGGCCATACGGTAGGTTTGCATCCGTAGCGAGCCTGCTACATTGACGGCATGCGCATCGTTATCGGTTTTATCGGATAACCAGTACGACGCCAGCATAGTGCCCACCGCCAGCATCACAATGCAGGCCAGCGCGATATTTATCCGGGTAACAATAGAAAATTGTCGCATACACTCTCCGCTTATCTACATCCCAAGCATAACCCTTAACGTAAGCGCCTGCCGCATAAAAAACAGCAACACAATTGAGCTACCCCCTTTTTTCCACCTAGGTAACCCAAGTTTACTCTGGGCCAGCTCAAGGGGTAGAAGATGCCGTATTGTCGGCCATTTCGCCACTACCTACACTACCCACTAATAGGTATTTCTGTTTTTTATCAGCAATTTAGCGCGCTAGCTCGCATGATCTAAATCAAGCATCATCACGCTGATGTTTCTATAGTGTGCATATCAGAAAAGCAAAATCTCTGTTTACGCAAGACAGACCAGGAGTAAATCATGAGTCATCTGCTCGACAAACTGCGGTTTTTCAAAACTCGCAAACAACCGTTCGCCGACGGTCACGGTGTCACGACTAACGAGGACAGAACCTGGGAGCAAGGTTATCGTCAGCGCTGGCAGCACGACAAAATAGTGCGCTCTACCCATGGCGTAAACTGTACCGGCTCGTGCAGTTGGAAAATCTATGTGAAAGATGGTTTGGTAACCTGGGAAACCCAACAAACTGATTATCCACGCACTCGGCCAGATTTACCAAACCACGAACCGCGCGGCTGCCCTCGTGGTGCCAGTTATTCCTGGTACATCTACAGCGCTAACCGTTTGAAGTACCCTAAAGTTCGCCAACAACTGATGAAACTTTGGCGCGAAGCCAAAGCTGAACATAAAGATCCGGTAAAAGCCTGGGAGTCTATTGTCACTAGCCCGGAAAAGGCGAAAAGCTATAAAGAGCGTCGCGGTTTGGGTGGCTTTGTCAGAGCCAGCTGGGATGAAGTGAACGAGCTGATTGCTGCATCAAACGTTTACACTACCAAAACTTATGGCCCGGATCGGGTAACCGGCTTCTCGCCAATTCCGGCGATGTCGATGGTGTCTTACGCTGCCGGCGCGCGCTACTTATCCTTAATTGGCGGCAACTGTTTAAGCTTCTATGACTGGTATTGCGATTTGCCTCCAGCCTCACCGCAAGTGTGGGGTGAGCAAACCGACGTACCGGAATCGGCCGACTGGTATAACTCTAACTACATTATTGTTTGGGGCTCAAACGTACCGCAAACCCGCACGCCCGACGCACACTTTTTAACCGAAGTACGTTACAAAGGGACTAAAACCTGTGTTATCACCTCGGATTACTCAGAAGCGTCTAAATTTGGCGACACCTGGCTAGCCCCGCGCCAAGGTACAGATGCAGCACTGGCGATGGCATTTGGCCACGTTATCTTAAAAGAATTCCATGTCGATAACCCAAGCGCGTATTTTACCGACTATGTAAAACGCACCACTGACATGCCGATGCTGGTTATGCTGGAACAGCAAAACGGCAAACTGACTCAGGGGCGCTTCCTGCGCGCCGCCGATCTGGTTAATAACCTGGGTGAAGATAACAACCCGGACTGGAAAACCATTGCCATCAACAGCGACGGCCGTTTAACCAGCCCGAACGGCGCCATTGGTTACCGCTGGGGCCAGGCAGGCAAGTGGAACCTGGAGCAAAAAGACAAAGACGGCGACATCGATCTGCTGCTGACACTAAAAGACAGCTACGATGAACTGGCTGATGTGGCCTTCCCATACTTTGGTGGCGCGCCACACGAGTACAAATACTTTCAGCACACCGCACACGACGAAGTACAGATGCGCAAGATCCCGGCGAAAAAAGTCGAACTTGCCGACGGCAGCACCGCACTGGTTGCTACGGTGTTTGACCTCATGCTGGCGCATTATGGTGTAGATAACGGTATCAATGACGCCAACCGCGCCAAATCGTACGATGACAACGTGCCATATACACCAGGCTGGCAGCAGCCTATTACCGGTGTTAACCCGGAAGATGTCATTCGTGTTGCCCGCGAGTTTGCCCGCAATGCGGATAAAACCCGCGGCCGCTCTATGGTAATTGTCGGCGCAGCACTAAACCACTGGTATAACATGGATATGAACTACCGTGGCTTAATTAATATGTTGATGATGTGCGGCTGTATCGGTCAGAGCGGTGGTGGCTGGGCGCACTACGTTGGCCAGGAAAAGCTGCGGCCACAAACCGGCTGGACTCCACTGGCGTTTGCCCTTGACTGGCAGCGTCCACCACGCCATATGAACGGCACCTCGTTCTTCTACAACCATTCCAGTCAGTGGCGCTATGAAAAACTGGACATGGCCGAAGTGGTCTCGCCGCTTGCCAATAAAGAAAAATGGTCAGGCAGTATTATCGACTTTAACAGCCGGGCGGAACGCATGGGCTGGTTGCCATCTGCACCACAGTTAGGCACTAACCCGCTTAAACTGGCAGCACAAGCCAAAACAGCAGGCCTTGACGTTAAAGACTATGTGCTGCAGCAGTTAAAAGATCGAAACATAAAGTTTGCCTGCGAGCAGCCGGAAGATCCGAAAAACTTCCCACGCAATATGTTTGTCTGGCGCTCTAACCTGCTCGGCTCAAGCGGTAAGGGCCATGAATATATGTTGCGCCACTTCCTTGGCACCAAGCATGGTTTGTTGGGCAAAGATTTGGGTGAATTTGGCGGTAAAAAACCAGAAGATGTGGAATGGACAGATAAACCGGCTGAGGGCAAAGTCGACCTGTGGGTGACATTAGATTTTCGTATGTCCACCACTTGCTTGTACTCAGATATCGTACTGCCTACCGCAACCTGGTATGAAAAAGACGATATGAATACCTCGGATATGCATCCGTTTATTCACCCGTTAACTGCCGCAATCGACCCGGTCTGGGAAGCCCGCAGCGACTGGGAAATATTCAAAGGTATCGCCAAAGCGTTCTCGAAAGCTGCCGTTGGCCACTTAGGCGTTGAAACCGACGTCGTCACCACACCAATGCACCACGACACCCCGGCCGAGCTAGCCCAGCCTTATGGCGTTAAAGCCTGGTGGAAAGGCGAATGTGATGCGATACCGGGCGTTACCATGCCACACATCAACATTGTTGAGCGCGATTACCCTAATACTTATGCCCGCTTTACATCAATTGGCCCCTTACTGGAGAAAATTGGTAACGGCGGTAAAGGCATCAATTGGGACACTAAAGAGGAAGTCAACTTCCTGAAAAAGCTCAACCGTGTACATACCGCCGAAGGTGCCAACAAAGGCATGGCAAAAATTGACAGCGCCATTGATGCTGCCGAGATGATTTTATCCTTAGCGCCAGAAACTAATGGCCATGTTGCGGTAAAAGCCTGGGATGCTTTGGGCAAAATAACCGGTCGCGACCATACCCATTTGGCACGGCCAAAAGAAGAAGAAAAGATCCGCTTTAACGACATCGTAGCGCAGCCACGCAAAATCATCAGCTCGCCTACCTGGTCAGGGCTGGAAGACGAACATGTGTCCTACAACGCTGGCTACACCAACGTACACGAGCTGATCCCGTGGCGCACCATTACCGGCCGTCAGCAGTTCTATCAGGATCATGAGTGGATGCGTGATTTTGGTGAACAGCAATGTAGCTACAAACCGCCAATCAACCTGAAAACTGTACAGCCTGTGCTGAACAAAAAGCCTAATGGTAACAAAGAGGTGGTACTGAACTGGATTACACCACACCAGAAATGGGGTATCCACAGTACTTACTCAGACAACCTGTTGATGCTGACGTTGTCACGAGGCGGCCCTATCGTCTGGTTAAGTGAAACCGACGCTGCCGCTGCTGGCATTGAAGATAATGACTGGATTGAAATCTTCAACGTTAACGGCGCTATTTCTGCCCGCGCTGTGGTATCGCAACGGGTGCCGGAAGGCATGAGCATGATGTATCACGCACAGGAACGTATTGTAAACGTGCCCGGCAGCGAACTCACCGGCACCCGTGGTGGTATTCATAACTCGGTAACCCGCGCCGTAATGAAGCCAACCCACATGATAGGTGGTTACGCTCAGCAGGCCTATGGCTTTAACTACTACGGTACCGTCGGCTGCAACCGTGACGAATTCGTCGTGGTGCGCAAGATGAGCAAAGTCGACTGGCTGGATACTAAATAAGGTTGGAGTAAGTAACATGAAAGTAAGAGCCCAAATTGGCATGGTGCTGAATTTAGACAAGTGCATAGGTTGCCACACTTGCTCCATCACTTGTAAAAATGTCTGGACCTCTCGTGAAGGTGTTGAGTACGCCTGGTTTAACAACGTCGAAACCAAACCCGGTATTGGTTTTCCGAAAGAATGGGAAAACCAGCAAAAATGGAATGGTGGCTGGGTACGCAATAAAAGCGGCAAACTGGAGCTGAAAATTGGTGGCAAACGGCGCATTCTGGCGAATATTTTCGCCAACCCGGATCTGCCGGAAATTGACGACTATTACGAGCCGTTCGATTTTGACTATCAACATTTACACAATGCAGGCGACAGCAAACATCAACCTGTCGCGCGGCCACGCTCGCTGATCAGCGGCCAACGCATGGAAAAAATAGAGTGGGGTCCAAACTGGGAAGAGATCCTCGGTACCGAGTTTGCCAAACGTAAAAAAGATAAAAACTTTGACGAGGTCGTGCAAAAAGACATTTACGGTCAGTTTGAAAAGACTTTCATGATGTACCTGCCACGGCTATGTGAGCACTGCCTGAACCCTGCTTGTGTTGCAGCATGTCCGTCTGGTGCCATATACAAACGCGAAGAAGACGGCATTGTGCTAATCGATCAGGACAAATGTCGCGGTTGGCGTATGTGCGTATCAGCTTGTCCGTACAAAAAGATCTACTACAACTGGAAAACCGGTAAATCAGAAAAATGTACCTTCTGCTTCCCGCGAATTGAAGCAGGCCAACCGACAGTATGCTCTGAAACCTGCGTTGGCCGGATCCGTTACTTAGGCGTGCTGCTGTATGACGCCGACAAAATTGAAGTAGCGGCCAATACTCCCAATGAAAAAGACCTGTACCAGGCACAGTTGGATATCTTCCTCGATCCAAATGACCCGGTGGTTATTGCCGCGGCCCGTGCTGAAGGTATCAGTGACAATTGGATTAAAGCCGCCCAGCGCTCACCGGTTTACATGATGGCGATGGATTGGAAAGTCGCACTACCGCTACACCCGGAATACCGCACCTTACCCATGGTGTGGTACGTGCCGCCACTGTCACCTATTCAAAGCGCAGTGCAAGCTGGCCATGTCGGCATGAATGGCGAAATTCCGGATCTGAAGTCATTACGGATCCCGCTGCGGTATCTGGCCAATATGCTTACTGCTGGCGATGAAGCACCGGTGGTGCGGGCATTGGAGCGGATGATTGCGATGCGCGCCTTCAAGCGTGCGCAGCAGGTCGATGGCATTGAGGATGTTGACGTGCTCAAGCAAGTGGGCCTAACGCCGGTGCAGGTTGAAGAAATGTACCGTTATATGGCTCTGGCGAACTATGAAGATCGCTTTGTTATTCCAACCAGCCACCGCGCCTATGCCGAAAACGCTTACGACTTAAAGTCGAGCTGTGGTTTTAGCTTTGGTAATGGCTGTGGCGATGGTAATAACGGCGTAAACCTGTTTGGCACTAAAGCCAAAGGCGTGCGTCAGGTTATCCCGGTTGATATTCAGGAGTAAGTAACTATGCAGATCCTACAACTGTTATCACTGTTACTGGACTATCCACACCAGCCCATGTTGGACGGCAAAGATGATCTGCTATCGGTAGTGGCCAACGCCACTATCGATGCAGACCATAAACAGCAACTGACTGAGTTTATTCAGTCTCGCACCGCCGGAGCCCTGATGGACTGGCAATCGGAATACGATGGTCTGTTTGAACGCGGCCGGTCGCTTTCACTACTGATATTTGAACATATTCATGGTGAGTCGCGTGACCGCGGCCAGGCTATGGTCAACTTACTGGCGCAATATCGTGAAGCCGGTTTGGATATCGGCGTGAAAGAGCTGCCAGACTATTTGCCACTGTATCTGGAGTTTTTATCTACTCAGGGTACGCAAAATGCGCAAATTGGCCTCGAAGAAATCGCCCCGGTGCTGGCAGTACTGCTGTGTCGCCTCGAACAGCGGCAATCAGATTATGCCGGCATTTTCTCCACTCTGCTGTCGTTATCAAAAGCAGAGGTCGATTTGGCCGACATTAAACAGCAAATCGCTAATGAACAGCGCGACGACACGCCCAAAGCGTTAGACAAAGTGTGGGAAGAGGAAATGGTCAGCTTTATAGGCAATGAACAGACCAACTCAGCCTGTGGCACCGGCAATAAGCCGGCAGAAGGCCAACGTCGAGATCAGTATATTCCGTTAAGTACTGAGCTGTTAGGCAGCCCGGCGACGGAACAAACCTTATACCAAGTTGCGGCTGAAAAGCGCGCCTAAAGGAGTTTTAGCATGGCACACTTAAATATGTTTGCCTTTGGCATTTATCCCTATATTGCCATCGCCATAATGGTGATAGGTAGCTGGATCCGCTATGACAGAGAGCAGTACACCTGGAAAACCAGCTCCAGTCAGTTGCTGGAAAAAAAGCAGTTACGCCTTGGCAGCATCCCGTTTCATATTGGCATTCTGGGTATTTTCCTTGGCCATTTCTTTGGCCTATTAATGCCAAAAGAAATCTGGCATCTGCTGGGCATCACTGCCCAAATGAAGCAAATGATTGCTGTTGGAGCCGGTGGCTTGTTTGGCTTGATTTGCTTTTTTGGACTAACCGTGTTGATCAAACGGCGATTAGGTAACCCACGTATCCGTGCGACCAGCAATACCATGGACATCGTAATCTTGTTGCTATTATATGCACAATTGATACTAGGCTTACTGTCCATCACTGTATCGCTGGGGCATATGGATGGCGCTGAGATGCTAAAACTAATGGCCTGGGCGCAAAACACCGTTACCTTTAACAGCACCGCCGCGGTTGAGGCCATCAGCAACGTACACTGGATATTCAAAATGCATGTATTTTTGGGTATGACGCTGTTTGTGGTATTCCCGTTCAGCCGTCTGGTACATATGTTAAGCGTGCCGGTACAGTATGTGCGCCGTCAGCACCAGATTGTACGTCAGCGTTTTGTGCGCTAACTAAACTTTCGGGCTCCGGGAGGCTTTCAGCCGGTGTTGCACACAAAGACGCCGTGAATCCCTCCCTGGAGGCTCCTCTTTGGCATCCATGCCAAAGACGCTTTGTTTAGCAACAACGGCTCGCCCCCTTTCGCAGACTGATGGCAAGCTAAAAGCAGCCGATTACAGAGGTTTAAAATGATACAAGTCAACAATGCCAGTATCAGCGAAGCGGCCATCATGGCTGAAATGCAATATCACCCGTCCAACAATAAACGTTCTGCCATGCTAAAGGCCGCTGAGTCACTGATAATTGGCGAACTGCTACGCCAACGCGCCAAAGCATTGGGGCTAAGCGTAAAAAGTGAAGCCAACCACGCCTCTGACGATAACTTCCTCGATGCATTAATTCAGACAGAAGTTGCAATACCGCAAGCCAGCTCACAAGAGTGTGAACAATATTACGCCTTAAATCCGCAGCGCTTTGCCAGTTCGCCACTGTTAGAGGTCAGCCACATATTACTCGGAGCAGCGCCAGACGATGATATCGCACGGGTTGAAGCAAAAGCTCTGGCTGAACAGTTAATAACACAATTGCAGCAAGGCGCGTTGTTATCTGAACTGGCACGACAATATTCGGCTTGCCCTTCCAAAGAAACCGGCGGAAGCCTTGGCCAAATCAGCCGCGGACAGACGGTACCCGAATTTGAACGGCAGATATTTAGTGCTGCAGAGGGCTTGTTAGTGCAGCCCGTTGAAAGCCGTTATGGTTATCATATTGTCTATATAGCCCGCAAAGTAGCGGGAAAACAGTTACCCTTTAGTGTGGTTCAGCAAAAAATTGCCGACTATCTAAACGAAAAAGTGCGGCGTAAAGCTGTAGCGCAATATATTCACCGCTTAATCGTCGATGCTCAAATAGACGGCTACGATTTTAACTTATCTGACTCTCCACTCATGCAGTAACCCTTGTTGGTGTAGCTGGTAACACTTGGTTGCCGGCTATACCAACAGTTAGGTAACCCCTTAACCTAATTATAAAAAAATCAGTTTCAGGCTAGGATCTGTGCATCAACCCGCAGTCTGGAGCGCCATCATGAAAACATCTGTTTCTGCCCTGCCCTTTGCCATTACTCTGGCATGTTCTGTTACGGCTATTTCTGCACCGGCCTATGCCAGCATCCACGAGCAGTTCAGCTCGGCCATTAAGCAAAGCGAGGTCTCGGCACAGTTTCGTTACCGTCTGGAACATGTTGAACAGGACAACCCCCTGGACAATGCAATAGCCTCCACGCTGCGCAGTCGTTTAACCGTAACAACCGGTAAGTTCGACAACTTCAGCGCAGTGGTGCAACTGGATAATGTTAGCTTGCTTGGCAATGATAACTACAACAGCACCTACAACGGCAAAACCCTCTACAGCGTGGTGGCCGATCCGAAAGGTACCGATATCAATCAGGCGTTACTCAGCTATCAGAATAAACGAGGAACCAGCTTCAGCGCCGGTCGCCAATTGGTCAACCATGCCAATCAGCGTTTTCTCGGTGGCGTTGGCTGGCGGCAGAATGAACAAACATTAGATGGTTATCGTCTGCAACAAAGCGTTGGTAGCGAACTTACATTAGAACTTGGCCACTACTACAACGTAAACCGCATCTTTGGCCCCAAAGGGACCGCAGCCGATCAGCACGGCAGTTTCAACACCTTTACTGCACATTGGCAAGCTAACGCTGATCATAAATTTCTGGCTTTTGGTTACGACTTTGAATTTGATAATTGGACCAGCCGCAGCAGCCGAACCCTGGGCATCGATTATCAGGGCAAACTTGCTGTACTACCGCAGTTAAGCTGGCATTTATCACTGGCTCAGCAAGACGATGCACACAACGCAACACAAGCGTTTAGCCACAACTATCACCGTATCAGTCTGAACTGGGCACTGCCTGGTGTTACCGTGCAGGCTGGGCAAGAGCGCTTAGCCGGTGATGGCCAAACTGCGTTTCAAACACCCCTGGCAACATTACACGCCTTTTCTGGCTTTGCTGATATGTTCTTAAATACACCTGACAGAGGATTACGCGATAACTGGTTGCAGCTAAATACCAAAGTAAAAGACGTTGGCCTGATGCTGGGGTATCACCAATTCGACAGTGATACCGGCAATGCCAAATACGGTGACGAATGGAACGCAGCGGCCAGCTACAGCCTGAATGCCCAACTATCAGGCGTGTTCAAACTGGCCCACTACAATGCTGACAGCTTTGCTGTCGATACCACTAAAATCTGGTTAATGCTGGTTTATCAGTTGTAGCCTTTCCTGGGAAATCCACGTTTGCCAATATAATTGTTGGCTCCTCTGCGCCGCCCCTGGTTTTCAGCGGGCGGTTTTTTTATTTGGATTAAACACGCTCCACTACTCCCGAAGGGGTAACAACCTCAGTACTGGTGCGTATTGTCGCTGACCTCACGTTAGTCGCGCTGGTAAAACTTGATCCAGATCAAACTTTCTATGTCAGAAGGCATTAAGCTAAAACACAACATATAGTATGTAACAAATAAAAAATCACTATATAGAGGAATTATGCTGAGATTCACCGACGAGCAAATAGTATTTCAGGAAGTGCCGGGGGAAGTCTCGCTGGCGTTTACAATTGCCGGTTGTCCATTGGGTTGTAAAGGCTGTCACAGTAGCTATAGCTGGCGGCCAGAGCAAGGAACACAACTTAGCGCAGATTACTTTCAGTATCGGCTGGCATCCTATGCCGGCCTTATCAGCTGCGTGCTGTTTCTGGGGGGGGAGTGGCAGCAGAGTAGCTTATTACAAATGCTTGTTATTGCGCGCAATGCCGGGCTCAACACTTGCTTATATACCGGCTTAGATGACGTTACCAATGCACTTAAACAACAGCTTACCTACCTGAAAACCGGACGTTGGCAGTCGGAACGTGGCGGCCTTAACAACCCCAACACTAACCAGGTTTTCACCGATTTACGTACAGGCCAAAGTTTGAACCATTTATTTCTCGGACAATAACAGAGGAACTCCTTATGCAAGCGCTGAACTTTTATCAATTGCAACAAAAACTCGGTTTTATCAGCAACTATCTGCAAGCACAAAATGCCGCTGACGGCTCAAAACTGGACGCCAACGCCAATGTGACGCAAAAGAACATCGCTACATTGGAAGCTGAGCTGATGAAAGACCAGTTTATTCAGGTCAACCGCGCTCTGGTAAGCAATAAAATCAGTGAATTGTTTGGAGCCGAACTGGCTGCAGAATATCTGCGCCAGATTACTGATCACGAGATTTATGTGCATGACGAAACCAGCCTAAAACCCTATTGCGTGTCAGTAACCATGTATCCGTTCTTGCGGGATGGTTTAACTAAACTTGGCGGCGAATCCAGAGCGCCTAAACATTTAGAGTCATTTTGCGGTTGTTTTGTAAACTTTGTTTTCGCCGTATCCAGTCAGTTTGCCGGGGCTGTCGCAACAGTTGAGTTTCTAACCTATTTTGATTATTTCGCCCGTAAAGACTATGGCGACAACTATCTTAAAACGCATCGCAAACAAATTGAAAATCATCTGCAACATGTGGTGTATGCCCTAAATCAGCCCGCTGCCGCGCGTGGTTATCAAAGTGTGTTCTGGAATATCTCCGTATACGATCAGCATTACTTTAACAGTATGTTTGGTGACTTTGTTTTTCCCGATTTTGTAAAGCCAGAGTGGTACTCTGTATCAGCGTTACAGCAATTCTTCTTAAACTGGTTTAATAAAGAACGCGAAAAAACCGTGTTGACCTTTCCTGTTGTTACAGTCGCTATGTTGACCGAAAAGGGTCAGTGTAAAGACAGTGACTTCGCCAATGATATTGCGCAAGAGATGGCTCAAGGAAACTCGTTCTTTATCTATCAGTCAGACAATGCCGACTCGTTAGCCAGTTGCTGTCGCTTGCGCAGTGAAATCAGTGACAATACTTTTTCATACTCATTGGGTGCGGGCGGTGTTGCTACCGGCTCTATTAACGTTATTACTATTAATATGAACCGCTTGGTCCAGGATGGCAGAGATCTGGCTACTGAAGTGGCGAAAATTCACCGTTACCAGGTGGCCTACCGAAAACTGATGGAGGAATACAAAGCTGCGGGTTTATTAACTGTGTATGATGCAGGTTTTATCAGCCTTGATAAGCAGTTTTTGACTATCGGTATAAATGGCATGGTCGAGGCGGCTGAATCTCAGGGCTTAATTGCCGGCAACAATGCACAGTACATTCAGTTTGTACAACAATATCTGAAAACGATATTTGATGCCAACAAGGCCGCTAAAACCGAGTATGGTTATATGTTTAATACTGAGTTTGTGCCGGCAGAGAATCTGGGTGTTAAGAATGCGAAATGGGATCGAGAGGACGGCTATCTGGTTTCGCGCGATTGCTATAACTCTTACTTTTATGTTGTTGAAGACGAACTCACCAACACTCTGGACAAATTTCAGTTGCACGGCAGGAAACTGCTTGATTACTTAGACGGCGGTTCAGCGTTACACTTGAACCTGGAAGAAAAACTCGATAAAGCCGGATATGTTAACTTGCTAAATATTGCCGCCAATACGGGTTGTAACTACTTCTGTGTCAACGTCAAAATTACCATCTGTAATCAGTGTGAAGCTATTGATAAACGCACATTATGTGCTTGTCCGGCATGCGGTAGTAGCGATATAGATTACGGCACCCGGGTGATTGGCTACTTAAAACGCGTTTCTGCCTTTAGCCATGGCCGACGCATCGAACACAGTTTACGGCATTATGAGCGTGAGCCGGGAAGTGTTAATACGCTGCACGATTACAAACAGCACGCCTGATACAGCTTAATACTTCTTTACTAAAAACACTGTCGTACCGCCTAAGTGGTACGACTCTACCCTACAAGCAGAATTTACCTACACAGCGGCCTTGTTACACTGCTCATATAACATACAGATTGTACAAGACGTAAAACAATGCTGAAAAAAAATGCCGTTACACAACGCAATATTCCCGTGCCCGCCGATTGCAATATCTTATCAACAACCGATCTCAAAGGCAGAATCACTTCTGTTAATCAACAATTTATTGATATCAGTGGTTACACTGAAGATGAGCTGATAGGTCATGGTCATAATATCTTGCGCCATCCAGATATGCCCGCCGCAGCTTTCGAACATTTGTGGCAAACCGTACAATCCGGACAATCCTGGCGCGGCGTTGTTAAAAACCGTTGTAAAAACGGCGACCATTACTGGGTGGATGCCTTTGTTTCCCCTATTTACGACGATGGTAAGATTGTCGAATATCAGTCAGTACGCAGGCAACCAAGCAAGGAACAAATTAACCGGGCAGAAGCGCTTTATACTCAGTTACAACAGGGTAAGACACCCAGTACACAGGCTCATAACCTAAGCACAAGTTTAGTAAAACTTAATGTAATCCCGGCAGCCATTGCTGTCGCGTTGAGTTTAACACTAGCCTTATCGCAAACCGTTATTATCTGGATGTTAATTGCCAGCGCACTTTTATCACTTTTTGCACAATTATGGTTGCTAAAACCCTTTAGTGAGGCCAAAAGCAATACGAAAGAAACACCGACAGATCAGATCTTGCAATACATTTACTGCGGCAGCAGGCATCCTTCAACGCCAATATCGTTTAACCTGCAAAAGTTAAAAGGTGAACAAGCTGCATTGACAGGACGCATGTGTTTTGTCGCAGATCAACTGCAAGACAGTAGTCATCAGGTCAGCACTTATATGAAACAACTGGATGATAATATCCAGGCACAATTTAGTGAAACTGAACAAGTGGCAACCGCCATGCACCAAATGACAGCGTCCATTACAGACGTTGCCGCCAATGCTCAAATCAATGCGGATACCGGTATCGAACTACAAAGCGGCTTTGATAATTGTCTACAAATCAGCACACAAAGCCACAACCTGATTACCCGGCTGCAGCTCAGCTTGATACAGGCGGATAGCAAACTGAGTGAATTAGCCGATAACAGCCAGCGCATTACTGGGGTGTTAGATGTCATCACTGCACTTGCCGATCAAACAAACTTGCTTGCACTGAATGCCGCGATAGAAGCCGCGCGCGCCGGAGACGCTGGCCGCGGCTTTTCGGTAGTTGCTGCAGAAGTTCGTGAATTGGCTAACCGTACACAACAATCTGTAAGTGAAATTGAAAAAATCGTCACCGGAATTAAACACAGCAGTCAACAAACGATTGACGCTATGACACAGGGAAAAAAGCTCGGTGATGACTGTGTCACACAAACCGACATGTTAGCAAACGCGGTAACTCAGCTTTCAGAGCGTACTCAACATAGCATTGATGCCAGCAGATTAATTGCAGTTGCTGTACAGCAACAAAGTACCGTCGCTGAAGCAATAAATTACAGCATGCATCAAATCAGCGAACTGGCCGCAAACAACCATGAGGTTAGTCAGACTTGTCAGCTTCACGCAAAACATTTGCATCGAACCGGACATGACTTTGGGTTACTGACCAATTATTTCTGGCGCAAACTCTCTGTTGTTGCTATGCCTCACAGCTCAACACATTGGAGGCAATAGTGGCAAGAAAACCCGATCTAACCACCGCTATGCTGCAGTTAATTAGTGATGTGAAGCAGCAAATGCCGCTCTACGAACCTGCCACTTTTGTTTGCGGCACCAACACCGATTGCATAGGTTGCCCGAAGAAAATGCTGGAAATGGTTGATTCAGAACTGAGCTTTTGGGAGCACGCCATAAAACATGGAAGAACGCCTAAATTTGATGAATTGCGCCAGTTTGGCAAACTGTGTCAGAGCGTACGGCGCATGTTAATTCGCAACAACCTGATGCCGGACATAAAGCCCGACACCAGATAAAAGTTAGCTAAACAACATCGGCTTATTTATCGCCAGATACAGAATGCCACTGAGCTGCATTAAAGCCAACCAAGCCCAGCAGACTCTGCGCTTTACGGGTAGTGACAGTTTGAATGCTCTGATCCCGGTCAGGATATACCCTACCAGCAGTACTATTTTCACACCAAGCCAGGCATGGCTGAATGGCTGCCAAGGCCCTATTGCGAGCAAGGTAAAGGCGAACGTCAATAGCAGGGTATCATTGATATGCGGCAAATACCTTGCGGGGCTAAATCGCCAGCCTGGCATACCTGACATGTCCAGTAGCAGCCGGCCAATAAATAAGGTAACACTAAGATAGGCACAAAACATATGCAGTTGTTTTACCTGTATGTAGTACTCCATAGCTGTTCTCAACTCTGTTCATTGCTGTTGGTTCAAGAGCCAGCTTAAATCAGCCCAACCTTTCTGCCTATATCGCCAAAGAGGTAGAAAACACCATTAGCAGCGAGACAAAAGGTATTTTATACCCAGCGGGTACATTTAACCTGAAAACATCATGGTAATAACCACCCTCCCACTAACACAAAATAAATTAATCCCATTAAAACCAAACACTTAAATTATGGCGCGATTCTTGTGATATCTGTGCAGGCGGCAACGCCCATTTGATAAAAACAGGAGTGAATTATGACACCTTGGCGCACAAACAATAACATAAGGGGGCATTATGGCCGGATATCGTAAACTCTGGTGGTTGCTAATCTGCATTTTAGCCATCACTTTCTCAGTGCTGGGTTACTTCGGAGCCGAAGTGTACCGCTCGGCACCGCCGATACCGGCCAAAGTACTCAGTCAGCAAGGTAAAGTGCTGATGACAAAAGACAGTATTCTAAATGGTCAAACAGCGTGGCAGTCGGTTGGCGGTATGCAATTAGGTTCAATCTGGGGGCACGGCGCTTATCAGGCTCCGGATTGGACCGCTGACTGGCTTCATCGCGAGCTGATGGCCTGGTTGGATCTGGCTGCACAGGATGAGTTTGGCACCCGCTATGCGTCGTTAACTGCTAGTCAGCAAAACGCGCTGCAATTTGCGTTAAAGCAGGCGTATCGCACGAACAGCTATGATAAAACCACTGACTCCTTGACACTTAGCGATCGCAGAGTACAGGCCATAATGCACACTGCCGAGCATTACATCAGTCTGTTCGGTGACGACATGGCACTAAGCCAAACCCGGTCGAATTACGCCATGAAAAACAATACCTTGCCCTCGCTGCAACGGCGACAGCAATTAACACAGTTTTTCTTCTGGACGGCCTGGGCCGCCAGTACTGAGCGTACGCCCGATGGTGCAACCTACACCAATAACTGGCCACACGAACCGTTGATTGATAACCGCCCTACTGCGGAAAACCTGATTTGGTCTCTGGTGAGTATCATCTTATTGATTGCCGGTGTCGGAGGCTTAATTTGGGGCTGGGCATTTTTACGCAAACACGATGAGGAAGAACCGGCGGCTCCGAAGCTGGACCCGATTGCTAGGCTTAAACTTACATCATCGCAAAAAGCACTGGGTAAATATATTCTGGTTGTCGTGGCGTTGTTTACACTACAGGTATTCTTAGGCGGTTTTACCGCGCACTACACGGTAGAAGGTGACGGTTTTTACGGCCTTAACACCACAGAATGGTTGCCCTACAGCCTGGCTCGCACCTGGCATATTCAGGCTGCCATGTTCTGGATAGCCACCGGTTTTCTGGCTGCCGGGTTATTTTTAGCCCCGATTATTAACGGCGGTAAAGATCCTAAGTTCCAAAAGCTGGGGGTCGATGTGCTGTTTTGGGCACTGGTGGTATTGGTGGCAGGCTCCTTTGCCGGTAACTACTTTGCTATCATGCAGATCATGCCTGAACATCTAAGCTTCTGGTTTGGCCATCAGGGTTATGAGTACATTGATATTGGTCGTTTCTGGCAAATTATTAAGTACGTTGGCGTATTGTTCTGGTTAGTGTTGATGCTGCGTGCCGTGGTACCTGCCTTTAAAGCACCGGGTGATAAAAACCTGCTGGCATTATTTGCGGCATCGGTTATTTGCGTCGGTTTATTCTACGGCGCCGGTTTATTCTATGGCGAGCGCACGCATTTATCGGTAATGGAATACTGGCGCTGGTGGGTCGTACATCTGTGGGTAGAAGGCTTCTTTGAGGTGTTCGCCACCGTATCACTGGCTTTTATCTTCCATAGTATGGGGCTGGTGTCGCGCACTGTTGCAACCAGTGCCAGTCTTGCGTCAGCGTCTTTATTTATGCTGGGCGGCATTCCGGGGACCTTCCATCACCTGTATTTTGCCGGCACCACCACACCGGTAATGGCGGTAGGCGCTACCTTTAGTGCGCTGGAAGTGGTACCGCTTGTTGTGCTGGGCTATGAAGCCTGGGAAAACTGGCGTTTAAAACACAAAGCACCGTGGATGGCAGATATTAAATGGCCACTGCTGTTTTTCGTTGCGGTAGCGTTCTGGAATATGCTGGGTGCCGGGGTGTTTGGCTTTATGATTAACCCACCTATCGCCCTGTATTATCTGCAAGGCTTAAATACCACACCAACACATGCGCATGCTGCATTATTCGGTGTATATGGTTTCCTGGCTCTGGGTTTCTGCCTGCTTATCCTGCGTTATATCCGGCCTCAGTTAGTGTTTGATGAAAAGCTGATGAAAACGGCATTCTGGTGGATGAATGGCGGCCTGGTATTGATGCTGTTCAGCAGCTTACTGCCAATTGGCTTCATCCAGTTTTATGCCAGCGCTACCGAGGGTTTATGGTATGCCCGCAGCGAAGCCTTTATGCAAAGCGATATATTGCATACCTTACGCTGGATCAGAACCTTTGGTGATGTGATCTTTATCATCGGCGCCTTAGCAGTAAGTTGGCAGGTGGTAAAAGGTGTGTTTGACAGCAAAGCGGCAGAGCAGGCGCTGCAACAAATAGGTTAACTTTCGAATTAATATAAAAGACACTGCTTCGATCAGCGGTGTCTTTTTATGGACTAACTGCTTATACTTGCCCTCTTTTGGTGCACCCAGTGGCTATCTCTTGTCAACCTCGATAAAAAATCTATTTAGTATGTTATTGGCGCAACTTGGTCTGATTAAACGCGACAGCCAGCGCTTATCTGCCATTCCGCTAACTGAACGGCTAAAGGTTGCGCTGGCAGCTTTTATTGCCTTATTTATTGTAACCTACACCAGCATGCAGTTAGCCGATATGGCGAGCACAGCGGTGTTATTGGCCTCTATGGGGGCATCTTCGGTCTTGTTATTTGGTTTACCCAATAGCCCGCTGGCCAAACCATGGTCATTTGTCGGCGGCCATCTGATTTCTGCCACCATTGGTTTACTGTGTTCACACCTGTTTACTGACCTTGCACTAATGGCTGCCGTTACCATCGGCTGTGTACTGTTTGTCATGTACCTGTTTGAATGTATGCATCCACCCGGAGGTGCCACTGCACTGGTACCGGTTATTGCTTCTTCAAACACCGTTTTGGGCTACGACTTTTTACTCTACCCGGTAGCACTTAACGTTTTTGTGATGTTAGCAGTCGCGTTGCTATTGCAAAAATTCTGGTTAAAGCAAGGTATGCAAAAGCCCTCACAGCAGTACGACCCCATTCATTTGCATCATGATAAATCACCACTAAACCGGTTGGGGTTGCAAACAGAAGATCTGTTAAGTGCTTTAAACAGTTTTGATACGGTAATTGATATAAGCGAGCAGGATCTTGAGCGTTTGTATCATCAGGCACAGCTGCATGCTTATCAGCGAAAAAGTGGCGAAATACGTTGCAGTGACATCATGTCGCGCGATCTTATCACCGTAAAACCGGATACTGCAGTGGCAACAGCCTGGCAATTGCTTCGCAAACACAAAATCAGCATGTTACCGGTGGTTAATGATGAACAACATTTGCTGGGTGTTATTTCAACCGTCGACTTTCTGAAGAACCTGAAAGTACCGCATTACTGGGGGTTGTTGCGCCATGTTAATCAGCTATTACTGCGTAACAAGCACAGCAGCCAATACAAACGTAATGTAGCTGATATCATGGTTAGCAAGCTGACTGTTGCGCATGAACATGAGCATATTGCTGCACTGGTGCCTGTGCTGTCTGATCAGGGCTTACACCATATACCGGTATTAAATGATCAGCAGCAACTGGTGGGTGTAATTACCCAGTCTGATCTTATCGCAGCGTTGTTTAACGCCAATCTGGATAACACCAAACCAGCCTGATGCTCAGGCCAGTTTAAAGCGCGCGACCGTCAGTTGTAACTGCTCAGCTAACCGCGCCAATTCACTGCTGGTGCTGGCCGTTTGCTCTGCACCAGCACTGGTTTGCACTGCGACATCGCTGATATTGATAATTTTCTGGTTTATCTCTTCGGCCACTGCCGCCTGCTGCTCTGCAGCAGAGGCTATCTGAATGTTTCTGTCATTGATACTCTTAATGTCTTGCATTAGCAGCGCCAGAATTTCTCCGGTTTCTGCCACTTTATCCCGCCCTTCCTGCGCCTGTTCCAGGCTGACCACCATCGCATCAGATGCTTGCTGTGCTCCCTGCTGTAACCCTTCAATCATTCGTTGAATATCACCGGTAGATTGTGCCGTGCGCTGCGCCAACGTGCGTACTTCGTCTGCAACAACTGCAAAACCACGGCCTTGTTCACCGGCACGAGCGGCTTCTATCGCAGCATTAAGTGCCAGCAAATTTGTTTGCTCGGCAATACCGCGAATAACATCCAGCACTGAGGTAATAGCATCACTGTCGTGCTTTACCTTATCAATCACAGTAGCAGTACTTTCAACCTGCCCCGACAATCGCTGAATAAGTGCAACAGTTTGTTGCAACCGAGCTTGCCCTTGTATCGCAGCGGCTTGCACACTGTCAGATAACTGCGCCGCTTGTGATGTACTGGCTGCCACATCCCGCACCGTAGCACTCATCTCATGCATGGCCGTTGCTACCATTTCGGTATCTTGTTGTTGCTGCTGCACGCCTTTGCTTGTTTGCAATGTAACAGCTGAAGACTGCTCTGCCGCTGTCGCGACTTGCGTTGTTGCGTCACCTATTTCAACAATAACCTGTTGCAGCTGCTGCGCCATATTGTTGGTGCTATCAGCAATGCTGCCAAATTCATCTTCGCCACGATACTGGCAGCGGGCGCTCAGATCCCGCCCGGCAAGGGCAGCTATGGTATTTTCAACACTACAAACAGCGTCAGCAATGCTACGTATTGTTTTAATAGCTATCACTGCCAGCACGATACCTAACAGCGCGATAACACCCAATAGCAACCAAAGTTGCCGGTTTGATTGCTGGTACAATTGCCCCGCCGCCGACGCTATATCAGCATTAAGCTCAGCTTCAAAAACCGACATTTGTGCCAAACGCTCGGAGGCTAAATCAAACCATTGGCCGTCATCTACATTGAGAGGCTCGCCTTGAGTGGTGGTAAAGCCAAGCTTCTGTATACGGGATACCTCAACAAAACTGCTATGCTGCGTTATCAGTTGCCAGGCATGTTGTTGCTGCGGGCGTAACATACGAACAAAATTCTCACTAAAAGCATTGTAGGCACCTAAATTGTTACTAAAGCGGGTAAGTAACTCAGTACTGAAACTCCCCCGGCTAAATACCAGGCCTAAAATGGCACGCTCCCGCCCTGCTCGCTCTTTCAATTCAATAAGCTGGTTTAACGTGGCAAGCTGCCGAGCCATGTCCTGCTGTGTCAGCGTCGCTTCTAATTGGTGATTCTGCGTTATCATCGCGGTGATTAATGCCGTATAGCGCTCAGCTGAGATGCTATTGCTCAACGTAAATTGGTCAATTTGATGGCGTAGCTCAGGCAGTTGTTGCAATTGTTGTTGCAAAGCAACTAGCTCTGGCTGTTGCAAAGCCATAAAAGCTTGCAAGCGAAGGTCAGTTTGCATACGCAATTGGCGCAAACGTTAAGTAAAACGCGCACCTGCACTGGCCAGATACACACCACTTGCGCCCCTTTCCGCCTGCAAGGCCGCAACCAATTTATTCATCGTAACGGACGTGTCTATGGCCTGCGATACATATTGCGCCGTTCGAACGTGCTGCCAGTTAAGATACAACAGATCCATAGCCAGTAAGACTGCCGCTATCGCGGGTAGCAAGAGTAATAACATCAGCTTACGGCGAAGTGACAAATTGCGGATAAGGTGTTTCATGGGCATGTCTCAGGGTGAAAATAACCACCATTTTAGGTAAAAACCACCCAACCATTAAGCAAACAAAGGTGGCTACCGCTTTGTGGGTAGTTACCATCTTCATTTTGGCCAATATCGGCTACCAATCTGCTTTGATACACTAGGTTGATACGAATGAAAGAAACCTCGTTTTAAAGGTATTTCAGATGAATATTGAATCTTATGCCGACCTAATCACCGCAGCTCAGCAACAAACTGAACCGCAGCGCTTGTTATTTGTATTCGCCAAGGCAGAACTGCCAAATGGGTACACCGACACGCAAAAACAAAATTTTGAGCAAGGCAACGGTGGCGCCCTGGCACCGGTGTTATGTGTCGATAAGTTACCGGAAGAAGTCAGCGATTTTTCCAACCTGGTGCTTGAATCCAAAAACACCGGCGTTGACTGGGATATTGCTTTTGTCTCTGCCCTGGGTGGCCGCGGTGGCTTCCCGCCAAACAGCGATGAAGCCAGCCAACCACTGAAGATGATGACAGAGAAAATTCAGAGCGGCATGATTGCTGATTTTCTAACCTTTGATAAAACCGGCGAGTTAGTGGCGTTGTATTAGAACGGCCACCAAACACCGATTTGAGACGCCGTACATTGATATTAAACTTCTCCTTTGAGCGAAAAGCAGACATTGAGAAAACGTTATTTTAATAAAGAGTAAGCACCACGACGGGTAGTGAAGTGCTTACCCTTAGTGATATTAAAATGCGTTACTTGTCTTCACATCTAACACGCGGCCGCTACTTGATACTTTGAAGAACAAGGTTTTATCACCGTTTTTACCACTAACAACATAGTAGCCGTCTTCAATACTGACCACAGAAAATTGCTCGGCTGAGACTGCTTTCCATGATTCATCAAGCTTGCCTGCTTCAAAACCCATATCTTTGAACGTCATCTGCTTTACCGATTTTAACGCAACGCTAACCGCTTGTTGGCCGCTGATTTCATCATGATCATGGTCGCTGTGCGCCATAACATTCACGCTCAGTAACGCACTACACAGTGTCAGTGCAGATAATAATTTAGTCATCATAGTCTCCTGTTTTTCATCAATTATTGTTTTAAACCAGTTACTTCATATTCACCCTTTACCATCAGTTGTACGGCAATAGGTTTGTCGCTTTTATTCTTCCAATACCAACCATGTGAGCCAGTAAACGGCGCGGTAAAACTGCCTTTCACTTCACTGTTGGTTGCTATGGTATAGCTTTCGAAATAGCCGGTGGTATCGCCCTCCGGCTCGCCGTGCAGGTCGTAGTAAAGCGGCTCGCCATCGGTCATCCACTCAAAGGTCATTTTGGCGTATTGTGCCATGGCAAATTTGTACTCCACACCGCGCCCGGCCGGAATGCTAATTTCTATGGTTTGAAACTCATTGCTACCTGAGCTTGCTACCGGGGCTGCGGCTGTTTCTGTTTGTGACGCCTGCGCAATTTTTGTCAGCCCCAGTTTTTGGCCTATACCGGTTGGGTCAAGGTTGTATTCGGCTGGTAAAATCAAGGTTACCAGCACAATCACGCCAACCACGATAGCCGCCAGGCTGGCTTTAACTAATGTTTTGCTACTTACTGTATGTTGCATAATATTCCCGATAAAACGTTGTTAGTTAACAAAATAACCTGTCAGCTGATACCCCATCAGCATTACGCCAGCACTCATTAATGCCGTATTGGTCAAAGTGGAGAAACGTTGGAAAGAAGGCCAATTGCGCCAGGCGTTTATCACAATCAGAATAAGCGCTAACGCTGCAAACTGGCCCAGTTCCACGCCAATATTAAAAGCAACCAGATTGGTTAATAGCCCATCCGCCGGTAATTGGAATTCCTGCAGTTTGGTCGCCAGGCCAAAGCCATGAAACAAACCAAAAATCAGCACCGCCCATTGCGTATTCGGCTGCCAGTTAAAGCAGCGTTTGAAGCCGCCTAAGTTGTCAAAGCCCTTATAAATCACCGATAAACCGATAATGGCATCTATCAGATAGGCATTAACCTGAATATCGCTTAGCACACCAAATAGCAGCGTAGTACTGTGGCCAATAGTAAACATGGTGACGTACAGCAATACATCACGGCTGCGGTACAGGAAGAAGATCACACCAAGTAGAAACAGTAAATGGTCGTAACCGGTGATCATATGCTTGGCACCGATATATAAAAACGGCACAAACTGCACACCCTGATTTTGCTCTAGGAAAGCGCGGGTGCTGTCATCTACGCCATGGGCAATAGCCTCAACGCTGATAAGTGCCAATACAGCAAACAGCAGATGCAGGCTGACGCTAATAATTTTATTTGCCATCAGCTGACTCCAGAACTTCTACGTCGGTCAAAATTGACTCCCTTTCTTTATGTAAAATGCGATACAACGCTGGGATAACAAACAGTGTCAGTAAGGTGGATGAGATAATGCCGCCAATAACGACCGTTGCCAGTGGACGCTGCACTTCAGAGCCGATACCGGTATTCAATGCCATTGGGATAAAGCCCAGTGATGCGACTAGCGCGGTGGTTAATACTGGCCGTAAACGGGTAAGCGCACCATCGAAAATCGCTTGATTAAGCTTAATCCCTTCTTTACGCAGTTCACGGATAAAGGACACCATCACCAGACCGTTCAAGATAGCGATGCCGGACAACGCAATAAAGCCGACCGCAGCTGAGATAGAAAACGGAATGTCCCTTAGCAGCAGCGCAGCGATACCACCGGTTAACGCCAGCGGTACACCGGTGAAGATGATCATCGCATCTTTAAATGAGCTCAGTGCCAGCATCAACAGCCCTATAATCATCAACAGTGTCACCGGCACGACAATGCTAAGGCGCTGCGAGGCAGATTGCAGTTTCTGATAAGTACCACCGTATTCCAGCCAGTAACCAGATGGCAGCTCGACTTTATCGTTTACGGCTTGCTGAATATCCGTGACAAAGCTGCCTAAGTCACGGCCGCGCACGTTGGCGGTAACTACTACCCGGCGTTTACCATTTTCACGGTTGATCTGGTTAGCTCCTGATACCCTCTCAAGTGACACCAACTCTTTTAGCGGCACACTGTGACCATCAGGCAAGCTGATCGGAAGATAACTCAGCGCGTCCACATCCTGCCGCCTGGCTTCGCCTAAACGCACCACTATGTCTGAGCGTATATCGCCGGAATAAAACTTACCGGCCACCGTCCCACCCGTCGCCGTGGCGACCTGCGCTTGCACCTGCACCAGACTGATACCGTGCTGCATCAGTTTTTGCCGGTTAGGAATAATATTCAATAGCGGCAAACCAGTTGTTTGCTCAACTTGCACATCAGCAATCCCCTCAACCTGAGTAATAGCTGCTTCTATTTCTTTGCCAAGCGCAGCGAGGCTGTCGAAATCATCACCAAACACTTTTATTGCCAACTCTGCTCGTACACCTGCTAACAGTTCGTTAAAGCGCATCTGAATGGGTTGCAAAAACTCATAGCGGTTGCCAGGAATAGGTTCGACCAACGCCGCAAGCTCTTGTACGACTTGCTCTTTAGTTTTGTCCGGATCAGGCCACTGCTCACGCGGTTTTAAGATAATAAAGTTATCGGCCACACTGGGTGGTACTGCATCTGTCGCCACATCGGCGGTGCCAATCTTCGCAAATACCCGTTCAACCTCGGGCATCTGTTTAATTTTATTCTCCAGCATTTCCTGTAGCGCGATTGCCTGAGTTAACGAGGTGCCAGGGATACGCAGTGCGTGCATAGCGATATCGCCTTCATCCAGATTTGGTGCGAATTCACTGCCTAATTTTGTCGCCTGATAGCCAAACAACACAACCAATACTGTCGCGGCCAACACAACCAGATAGCGACCTTTTAGCACCCAGTCTAACGCCGGGCGATATAGCGCCGATGCACCGCGCATAACAGCGTTATGCTTTTCCCGCACCGGCTTTTTAAACAGCAGAGCCACCAAGGCAGGTACAAAAGTCACCGATAGTAGCATCGCACTTAATAAAGCGATGACAACAGTGATGGCCATAGGGTGGAACATTTTGCCCTCGACGCCTTCGAGCGCAAATATCGGCAGGTAAACGGCCGTGATAATAAACACACCAAACAGCGCAGGCCGGATCACTTCTCGCGTGGCTTCAAACACTAATTCCATCCGTGTTTTAAGTGGCAGCGGTTCACTGCCAGCCTGACTTAAACGGCGTAAGCAGTTTTCGACAATAATAATGGCACCATCAACCAGCAAGCCAAAATCCAGTGCGCCCAGGCTCATTAGGTTGGCACTGACCCGGGTTTGCACCATACCGGTTACTGTCATTAACATGGCAAAAGGGATCACCAGCGCAGTAAGAAAGGCCGCTCGAAAATTGCCCAACAACACAAAAAGCACCACAATAACGAGGATAGCGCCTTCAAGCAGGTTGGTCTGTACCGTTTGTAACGTGTTATCTACCAGCTTGGTCCTGTCATACACTGCGGTGGCGACTATGCCTTCTGGCAGGGTGGCGTTAATCTGTTTTAGTTTCTCACCGACGGCATAAGCCACAGTGCGGCTGTTTTCACCAATCAGCATAAACACCGTGCTCATTACCACTTCACGGCCATTTTGCGTAGCTGCGCCGGTACGCAGGCCATGGCCATTTTCAATGTCAGCGACATCTTTAATGGTTATGGCTGAGCCGCCAGTGGCTTTTAGCGGTATAGCGCCAAGCGCCGCCAAATCCTCAGCTTGCCCCGGCAAACGCAGCAGCCACTGTGCGCCGCTTTGCTCAATAAAGCCCGCGCCCTGGTTTTGATTGTTGTTGGCAATCGCATCCACCACATCAGCCTGGGTAATGCCATAGGCCAGCAGTTTTTCCGGCTTAAACGCGACCAGTATTTCGCGCTCAAAGCCGCCAATCGGGTTAACTTCTACCACCCCTGGCACCCGCATCAGCTGCGGCCGGATAGTCCAATCGTGTACGGTACGTAAATCCATCGGTGTAATCGGTGTACCGTCGGCATGGGTCGCACCGGGAAGTGCATCGACGGTGAACATAAAAATCTCACCTAAACCCGTTGCTATTGGCCCAAGCTGAGGCTCCAGCCCGGCAGGCAACTCGGCACGTGCCGCTGACAGGCGTTCGTTTACCAGCTGACGGGCAAAGTAGATATCGGTATCGTCACTGAAAATAGCCACCACCTGTGATAAGCCATAACGTGACACCGAGCGGGTATACGTCAGCCCCGGCAAGCCTGACAGCGCCGTTTCCAATGGAAAGGTTACCCGCTGCTCTACTTCCAGCGGTGTGTAACCGGCCGCTTCGGTATTAATCATTACCTGAACATTAGTAATATCAGGCACCGCATCAATCGGTAACTTGGTAAAATTCCATACACCCAGCGCAGCAACCGCAAGTACCATCAGCAGTACCAGCATTTTGCGTTTTATGGAAAAGCGTAAAATCGACTCCAACATGCTTTGGGCTCCTAGTGATCGTGTGATGCGCCAGATTTTTCAACATCGGCTTTTAAAATGAAGCTGTTTTCAGTGACGTACTCGGTGCCAGGCAACAAACCACCTAACACCTCAACCCATTCACCGTCTTCACGACCCAGCTCCAGCATACGCACTTCATATTGCTCACCGACTTTGGCAAACACGACTGTAAAGTCACGAAAACCTTGTAAGCCAACACGCTTAACGGCTAATGGCACCTCAAAGCTGGCGATTTCAATTTGCGCATTAACAAAACTACCTGCGGTTAAATCGCCGTTTTCGTTGCTCACTTTCACCCAGGCAATACGGGCCTGGTCGTCGCGCACCTTAGGCTCGATGAACTCGATGTTGCCACTGTATGCGTGGCTATGGCCTTCCAGCAGAAAGGTGACCGGCGCACCGAGTTTCACTTTGGCAAAATCGCCTGGATACACTGCGAGCTTCGCCAGATAATGAGTTGAATCGGTGAGGGTAAGTAAGGTGCGGCCTGATGTTTGTTCACCGCTATTGGCTAGCTGCGCTGTCACGACGCCATCGATTGGTGCTTTAATCTGATAAGACTTTAAGCTCTCATTGCTCTCAATAGTGAACAGTGTCTGGCCTTTGCTTACCTTGTCGCCCAGGGCCACATGCAATCGGGTAATTTCACCGTCAAAACGGGCGGCAATATGGCGTTCAGCCCCAGCTGGTAGCGAAAGGCTGCCATAAGCAGGAATGGTTTGATGCAGCGTAGCCGGGCCAGCGGTCTCAGTTTGAATGTCCATCGCATCAGCGACAGCTTGTTCAATGCTGGTGCGCCCCTCAAAGTTGTCATATTGCCAGCGATAGCTTTTGCCCTGATGTTTGGCGGTAATAGTGACTACAAAGGAATGCGGCTCGTAAATTTCCATATCACCACGCAGAAAATCGCTTTGTGCCTTGAAGTTAATATCATCTACCACATCACCTAAACGGGTCAGCTTAACATTCAAATCCACGGTTTTCGGGTCAAGCGCCTTGCCATCCTGCGTTAGCCAAACGCGAAACTCCGGCGGTACACCGGTTTCGAAAATGGCCAGCTCCAGTGCAAAATTGCCATCGCGTAACATGCGGCCACGATGTGGGCCTTTTTCTACTTCTTCTTGCGCAGAAGCTGCCGATTCAGCGTGTGCGGACAAAGATGCTACTGCTGTAGCGACCAGACTAAGGTTTAGCGCTATGGCCAAACTAAACGACAATAAAGAGTTGTTATATTTCATAATATGTCTCACTGAGCAATAGCGGTGCCGGTCAGGCGCTGAATTTCAATATGCTGTAAATGCAGGCTTTCAAATGCCTCAAGTAACTGAGTCTGTGCGCTGAGTAACTCAGCGCGCACACTGCTATATTGGGTGTAACTTAGCTGGCCTTTATCAAATGCCGCCATTGCTTCTGACAAGGCCGCTTCCAGCGTCGGTACTATGTCGTTACGCACGGTTTCTATCACATGCTGCGAGTGCGCCATCTCCTGCAGCAGCACGTACAGCTGCGCATCCATCGCCTGCATCAACGCAGCTTGCTGATTAGCCAGTACGTTTTGCTGTGCCTGCAGTGCCGCAATAGTACCGGCGTTGCGATCTTTGCCGCCCCAGGGAATAGTGACCCCAGCAACAACACCGAAATCGTCAGAGGCCTCATAACGGCGAATACCGGTGGTAAATTGCCATCGCGGTTTCGCTTCAATGCGGGCGAGCTCAATTTGCGACTGGGCAATACGCTGGGTATTGGCAAACTGCTGCAGTAGCGGATTTTGTTTCAACAGTGCAAGTTGCTGATTAACAGAAGGTACTGAAGGAGCGTTCAGTAAGTCGCCGCTTAACTGATAAGCTGTGCCTTGTTTGCCCCACAACGAAGCCAACTGATACTGACTGGCTGTCAGTTCATGTTCGACATCTTCTACCGCCAGCCCGCGCCGTGTAAGTTCAGCTTTAGCCAGTTGCACTTCAATGTTGGAGCTTTTACCGGCATTAGCGCGTTTAGTAATAGCGTCCACCACGTCTTTTGCTTGCCTCTCGGCCTGTTGATTCAGCTTTAGCCGCTGCTGCTTAACCAAAATGCTAATAAATTGCCTTGCTACAGCAGCAGATAAGTCTAAAGCCTTAATCTGCTGCTCCAGAGCCAATTTACTGGCTTCTGTTTGTGCAGCGTTGACCCGACTATCTATCAGTTCTTGTTGCAACAACCAGGAAAACGTCAGTGTAGACTGCAAGCTTTTAACGCCACTGTGCTCGCCGGTGCCTAATGCATCTTCCAGTGTCAGGCCAATTTGCGGCCGCTCAGCAATACCTGCCTGCTGAATACGCCCTTGCCACACCGCCTGTTGCGACATTAAACCCTTCAGGTCCGGGTGCTGTTGTAATGTCAGGCTAACGGCGTCTGATAAACTGATAATTGGTGCAGAATCGCTACTGCCTGCCGACACAGGCAGGGTAAAACTTACCCCTAATATCAGCGCACAAAACCGATAGGCAATCGGTTTTTTTGCTTTGCGTTTAAACGGCAAATCTTTCATTCCCAATCCTCAGTTAATGGGTGAAAAAGGTTTCGAAAAAATGATGCAGGCTATCAACCGTAGAGACAGTCAGCAAAGGGACTGATGCTATCAGTAACACTGAAATCCCGGCTGCAAGCCACGAAGATGACAATACCGGGTTAATCAGGCGCTGAACCCGAATACTGGTTTGATCATTACCAAAATGACTGGTTTGCATACCATCACAACCCAGTCTGTTTGTTATAACACCCAGGTTGCGCTGCATGCGGGCAACATTAATCAGTGTTTGTGCTACATCAAGATTGTCATAAGTTGCGGTCACAGAGCTATCTGCTAACTGCTCAGTGAGTAATGTAAACTGCTGTATCAATTTACGTTTTGTTCTTACTGGGAAAAAACGGGCCAATGTCGAAAACACGACTTTGAACAAAGGATCTCGGGATTCGACATGAGCAAATTCATGGCGGACGATAATATCCAGCTCCTGTTGATTCACTTGTTCGAGTAACGCCGAGGTCAGGTAAACTTTTGGCGACAGCAGCCCTGCCGTGAAAGCAGCGGGAATATTAAGCGGTAGTGAATAATAATGTAGTTGGCTCTGTGTCGTTGCCGGAGCCACATTCGTAAGACTGATCAAATTGGCTATGGCAGATGATTGCGTCCGACGATTAAAAACCGTGCTGACAATGCAGAAAAGTAAATACGCAGAAGCAAAAAGCAAGGTGACGGCGTGCCAGCTGGTAAAACTGAATACATCTATGTGGTGCCAGTGGGCAAAGTCAGCTAACCAATTTCTATGACTCATATCTCCCCGTTCAGGTACGAACAAGGCAACGCAGCCAAGGGCTATCCACCAAGGAGCGGTTACCAACGTCCACAGGATAAGTTTGCGTAATCTGAAGGTAAAATGCTCTGAGCTGGCCAGTGTAAAACGAGTTGTCAATGCGATAAAGATAACACTAACGGCAAATGCCAGGACGGCGATGCTCAATAAGTTCAGTGCTATAGCGATATCACCCAACAACATTATTCACTAATTCCCTTTTCTAAGCTGACGCTGTTGTTCAATTAATTGCTCCAACTTATCAAGTTGGGCATCATTGAGGTTTGAAGATGCTGAACTAAAAGCAGCAATTAAGCTATGTTCACCTTCAGTCACAAAATCACTGGTGACATTGCTGATCAATGTCGCAAGTAGCGCGTCTCTGTCGACTTTAGCGCGATAGTAGTAAGCGTGACCTTGTTTAGTCCGGCTGAGCAATTCCTTTTTAAACAAACGATCTAAGGTGCTTTGAATAGTATTTAGCGAATTACCACGAGTCTGGCCAAGCACGGCATGTACTTGCTTGGCATCAGCTTCTTGAGTGTTCCACAGATACTGCAACACCTGTTTTTCCAATTCACCTAATTGCATGACAAATTTCTCTTTTAATACTGGTGATAATAGTGGCAGAATAAAAACCGATAGGCAATCGGTTTTTATTCTGCTTAGTAAGGAACATCATGTGGGCTGGCTTATTACCAAGTATTTACTCACAGCAGCAGTTATCGTCGCAGCGTCTGAAGTAGCAAAACGCAGTGACAAACTCGGAGCATTAATTGTCGCGTTACCGCTGGTTACTATTATGGCGATGGTCTGGCTGTATATCGAAAAGCAACCAATTGAAAAAATTGCTAATCACGCTTGGTATACGTTCTGGTATGTGGTGCCAACCTTGCCGATGTTCTTGGTATTTCCAACGTTATTACACCGGTTTGGTTTCTGGCCTGCATTGCTGATTAGTGCTGGTATAACAATCATTTGTTTTGGGATATTTGCAGTAATAGTTAAAGCATTTGGGATTAATCTAATCCCCTGAGTATTAATTTAGCTACACTGTATAACCGTTGTGTGCAATTTTTGTTCTTTACCAATGTCCGCTTCTGGCACTTATCGGAAGTTGCGATTAAATAGGTACTGCTTTTACACCACTTTAGAATAACGCAGCTGTCCCTGAGTTAAATAAGCATCAAAACAGGCACAGATGCTGCGAACCCACAGCCTGCCGCTCTCAGTCACTTTAATGCGCTCAGCATATACTTCGACCAAACCATCTTCCATAAAAGGCCGCAACCGTGACAACGCCTCGCTGAAATATTGCCAGAAGCTGTTAATACGCCACTTTTGGTTAAACTGTTCGACGTCAAGCTCGAAGTGGCAGATGAGCTGGCTGATAAGCGCTGCACGCAGTTTATCGTCACTATTGAGACTAAAACCGCGCTCTACCGGTAGCTGGTTGGTATTGATAGCCTGATAATATGCCGGCAGATCTTTAGCGTTTTGCCATAACACACCGCTTACCTGGCTGATACTGGATACGCCCAGGCCAATCAGTGCGTCCTGCCCTGCGGTGGTATAACCCTGGAAGTTACGCTGCAGTTTACCGGCTTGTTGCGCTTTAGCCAGTGCATCATCGGGCCGGGCAAAATGGTCCATGCCGATAAACTGATAGCCCGCGGCAACAAAGCGGTTTATGGCCAGTTGCATCAGTTCCAGTTTCAACGAGGCATCCGGCAGACTGGCGTTATCAATTTTATGCTGGGCGGCAAAGCGTTCTGGTAAGTGGGCATAGCTAAACAGTGAAATGCGATCCGGGTTCAGACGGATAATTTCATCAACCGTTTGTGCAAAGCTGGCCGGATGCTGAAATGGCAGGCCGTATATGAGATCAAGATTAATTGACGTAAAACCCAAGGTCCGGCTTAACGCCACCTGATGGCGGATAAGATCAGTATCCTGTACCCGGTTGATGGCAATTTGCACTTTTTCATCTAAATCCTGCACACCGAAGCTAACGCGGTTAAAGCCCAGCGTACGCAAATGCCGTAGCTTTTCATCACTGCAACTGCGCGGGTCAATTTCAATACTGATTTCAGCATCACTGTTAATGGTAAAGTACTTGTGCAACAGCGCCATCAGGCGGCTAAGTTGCACTTCTGTCAGGAAAGTGGGTGTACCGCCGCCCAAATGCAACTGAGTAATGCGTTTGTCGCTCAGCAGTGGCGCATACAGCGCCATCTCTTCTGCCAGCGCATCAAGATACGTATCCGCTTTATGCTGATGTCGGGTGATCACTTTATTACAACCACAGTAGTAACACAGCTTATGGCAGAACGGGATATGCAGATATAAACTCAGTTCAACCGGACTTTGTTGTATTGTCTGAAAGATCTGCTTGCAGTCAAAGTCTTGGCTTAATGCCAATGCAGTAGGATAAGACGTATACCGTGGGCCATTAATATTGTATTTACTGATGAGCTTCGGGTCCCAGCTAACTGATGTCATAATTACCTCTGTATACCCTTCGTCTTTCAAGATGCACGGTTGTTGCTGCGTTCACTCACCCCAATCACTTAGTACAGCTAAGCTCATGGGGATTCGCTCACTTGCCGCCTACGTGCATCTTAAAATCCATTGGGTATAGATCTATAGCCATTATCAAGGTGTTTGTATCATTTGTTGCTGTGACAGCCATGTCAGGCTGCGAGACAAAGCTGCGGGTAATCGCTCCGGGCCAATAGCATCAAGCAGGTTTTTGCAGTACAAGCCGAGCTCAGTATCACCTAACATGTGTAAACGGCGGCGGAAAAAAAGTGTATCCGGGTCGACCTGATTACTTATCATTGCAATAAAATCGGCAAGCTCAGCTTTTAACAGTAAATCCTGCTGTGTCGGGTTAAGTTCTATCTGTAATCGGTTGCGATTAAGCCTGATACCAAATTGCAGGCCAATATCAGACACAGCAACAACCACCTGTTTATTACCCATGAACGCCAACTCGTTTTGCTTAAGTTCGTTATGAAAGAAGCGGTTCAGGCTGCACTCTAGCATTTTGCCCTGAACACTACCGGGCACATAACGGGTAAGCCGATGCATCATTGTGGGTAGACCCGCTACCAACTTGTGGTTAACTCTTTTAATATCAAACATATATGCGCCTTACGCTTCACTGTGCCTCTATAATAAAACCACAGTAAACACGCGTTGGCTATTCCCTGTCGGAGGTAGCTACGACGCCTAAACCTCAGGTCTAAAAGGTAAAAATGGAGTTGCTTTGCCCAGCTGGAAGCATGCCAGCATTGAAGGCAGCCATAGAACATGGCGCTGATGCCGTATATATCGGCTTAAAAGACGACACGAATGCCCGCCATTTTGCCGGGTTAAATTTTGACGAAGCAAAGTTAAAAGAAGCTGTGCGTTTTGTGCATTTACATGGCAAAAAGTTGCACGTTGCCATTAACACTTTCGCCCATCCGGATAACTATCGCCGCTGGCAACACGCAGTAGAATTAGCAGCTAATGCCGGTGCAGATGTGCTGATCCTCGCCGATATTGCCATGCTTGCCTATGCTGCTGAACGCTTCCCGCATATAGAACGCCACCTGTCTGTACAAGCGTCTGCCACTAATGCCGCTGCGATTAATTTTTACCGTCAGTTTGGCATCAGCCGGGTAGTACTGCCCCGTGTATTATCAATACAACAGGTAAGAGCGCTGGCCAGAAGTTGCGACATTGATTTGGAAGTGTTTGCGTTCGGTAGCCTATGCATCATGGCTGAGGGTCGCTGTTACTTAAGCTCTTATATGACCGGGCAGTCGCCCAACACTGCCGGTGCTTGTTCTCCCGCAGCTTTTGTAAACTGGCAGGATAACGACGGCATACTGGAATCGCGTTTAAACGGTATTCTGATCGACCGTTTTAGCCCCGGCGAGAATGCCGGCTACCCGACTTTATGTAAAGGCCGTTTTAGTGTCGGTGCAGATACCTACCATGCACTGGAAGAGCCAACCAGTTTAAACACGCTGGATTTATTACCGCAGTTATACGCGGAAGGTATTAGCTCGTTGAAAATTGAAGGCCGCCAACGCAGCCCAGCTTATGTGGCGCAAATTACCAAAGTATGGCGTGCTGCTATCGATGCAGTGATGACCGCACCAGACCAATTTAGCGTACAGGCGAACTGGCAACATGTACTTGCCAGTCTTTCTGAAGGCAGCCAGACCACACTGGGTGCTTATCACCGGCAATGGAAGTAACAGCATGAAATTCTCACTTGGCCCTGTGCAGTATTTTTGGCCCAAAGATCAGATGCTGCAATTTTACCGCGAGGTAGCAGATAGCGATTTTGACATAGTTTATCTGGGTGAAACGGTATGCAGCAAACGTCGGGAACTTAAATTTGATGATTATTTCGCAATAGCCAAAACCTTACACGAGGCCGGCAAACAGGTATGTTTATCGTCTATGACCTTGTATGAAGCGCCCGGCGAGCTACGGGAGTTACGTAAGTACATTGATAACGGTGAATTTTTAGTTGAAGCCAACGATGTCGGCGCCATAAGCATGTTGCAGGAAAAAAACCTGCCGTTCGTAGCGGGCGCTGCGATTAATTGCTACAACCAGCATACTTTGCGTCAGCTTATCAGTATGGGGCTTAGCCGCTGGGTTATGCCGGTAGAACTGTCAGGTCAGTGGCTTGCAGAAATACTAAGCCAAAGCGTTATTGCTGATATACGCTGCTGTTTCAATACCGAAGTATTTGCCTTTGGACACTTGCCGCTGGCCTGGAGCGGACGCTGCTTCACTGCCCGCTCAGAAAATCGCAGTAAGGATCAATGTGAATTATGCTGCATTAATTATCCTGCTGGGCGCGAGGTAAAAAGCCAGGATGGCACAGACGTGTTTGTACTCAACGGTATTCAGACCCAATCAGGCTTTCGCTACAATTTGGTGAACCAACTCAATACTATGGCGGATACAGTTGATATAGTGCGGTTAAGCCCACAGGTCGAAGGTACCTTTGACTGGCTGGCGAAATTTAAGGCCAATATTAACGGAGCCGCACCGCAGCAACTTAGTGTAACTGACAGTAATGGTTACTGGCTAAATTTAGCCGGAATGGCGACTGGTTAGTCAGTGACGGAACAAATGGGGCTGACGAAAAACTTAACTGAGAATCGACTTACCCTAAGCTAACCGTTGCAGGCCAGGATGGCCGAATCGAGCCACCAAGGATGGGTTTACGGCGTGTTGGCGTGGGTAAGTCGGTTCGATTGATGCAACAAGACGCAGGATTTCGAATGACTACACAAAAGGCCAAAATTGGCATTGTTACAGTAAGCGACCGCGCCAGTGCCGGTATTTATGAAGATATCTCTGGTAACGCTATTATTGATACGCTAAAAGATTATTTAACCAGCGACTGGCAGGCCGAATACCGCTTGATCCCTGATGAACAACCACTAATAGAACAGACACTACGTGAGCTGGCGGACGAAACCGGCTGCTGCTTAATTGTCACCACAGGCGGCACAGGCCCGGCACAGCGTGATGTAACACCTGAAGCGACCGAAGCAGTATGTGACAGAATGATGCCTGGTTTTGGCGAGCAGATGCGCGCTGAGTCACTAAAATACGTGCCAACCGCCATCTTGTCCCGCCAGACAGCAGGTTTACGTGGAAGCAGCTTAATTATCAACCTGCCAGGTAAACCCAAAGCCATTCGTCAGTGCCTCGATGCCGTGTTTCCGGCAGTGCCTTATTGTATCGATTTAATGAACGGGCCTTACCTTGAGTGCAATGAAGCAGTGATTAAAGCATTTCGGCCGAAAAGCTGACATTAGCGCCGAAGCAAAAACAGCCATACTACCAGCAACAAGGTAATAAACCAAAAGCCGGATAACAATTGCCAGAATAGCAAGGGGTTGGTTTTGTGCTCTTGCTTTACTTCTTCGTGCAAAAATGCCGGATTGGGTTGCTGTAAATCAGTCAATAGCTGGCTGATACTCTGATAGCGCTGTGATAAATCCAGGCTGACACCTTTTTGCAGTGCCCGATCAAACCAGGTAGGGATCACTGCATTAAACTGACTTGCATTGTGATATCGCAGTTTATCGTAGTCCGACGCTGTGCGGCACTCTTCGACTGCGTTGCCATAAGGTAAATGACCGCCGCTGAAGAGTTCATAAGCTATAGTGGCCAGTGCATAAATATCGCCCTGTACGCCAGAATTGTGTCCGAGTAAGTAATGCGGATCTGAATAAGCTGCGGTTCCCAGCGCAGCCTCATGTTGCAAAGGGCTGTATATTTCAGCCAATCCGGCAATAAATACCGAGCCAAAATCAACAATTTTTAATCTGCCATCTGACAGATACATGATGTTGCCTGGCTTTAAATCCTGATGTATCGCTCCCATGCGGTGAAAGGCGGTAAGCCCCCTGGCAATCTGTTTTACTAACTGTATCGCTACCGCTGGTTTTAATGGCTTAGGTTGTTGTTCAAACCAGCTTTCCAAACTTTGCCCCGGTAAATATTCCATTAAATAATACAAGAAGCTGCGCGGCCTTGTTTGTCGGATCACGCTGACAACATATTCTGATGAAATTCGAAGCCCAATCCATTCTTCTCGGACAAATCGATCAATATAGGCCGTATCATCCTCATAATTTAACGAAGGACACTTAAGTACATACTGAATTAGGCTTTCTTCGTCCTCAACCAGATATAAATGGCTGCGGCTGCTGGCAAACAACTCTTTGACGACTTTATAGCCATCTAATTTCATACCTACCGATAATGCCGGTGGAAAAGGTAAACGATTCAGATGCTCACTCAAATCTTCCAGACTTTGCGCTGCCACCGCACTGACCTCTACCAGAATAAGGCTGATATTGTCGTCAGCGCCGTTGGCCAAAGCCTGTGTTTTCAGTTGCTGAGCAGTAGCTGCCAAATCTGAGGCCTTAGTAACCACAGCTTGTAGTATGTCAGGCTTGATAAAATCGGAAATACCATCTGAACAGAGCAAAAATCTGTCGCCGGGTTCTATCTTCATGCTGCCTGTTTGCAGTTCGATTTTCGCGTCCATGCCCAGCGCCCGGGCCAAAAACTGACGCTGGCCTGACAAGGTAGTCGTATGATCGACACTCAACTGACTAAGAACACCAGCGCGCCAGTGATATAAACGACTATCACCGACATGAAAAAAGTACGCGGTTTGCGACTTTAGCACCAGAGCAGTAAAAGTAGTCAGATAGCCTTTTTGCTCATAGGTAAACTGGTGACTCAATGCATACAACTCGTTGTTTATGGTTGCTAACAACTGCTGCGCACTATAAGAGACAGACCAGCTATCCGGCGTTTGATAGTACTCTTTACAAAACCGTTGTACAGCCGTAACACTGGCCTGCTGTCCAGCTTCTGCAGTGCTAACGCCATCGGCCAAAGCAAAACAAGCACCTTTAAACGTTAACAGGTGAGCATCGCCCGGCACTTCCATTGCGATAGCATCTTCATTCGCCAGTTTAATGCCGGCATCAGTCACACCACCGTACTGAAGCTGCAATTGTGCTGCACTCACCTGTATATCCTTAAGTATTGCCTGCATCACTAACCGACATTAATGCGATGCACTGTACCGTCTTCACCGACCTCAACAATATGGCCTTTCGGGTCTTGCAGAAACATTACTGCAACAAGACCAATTAATGCTGAAGCGGAAATTACGTAGAAAAACATGCTGTAACTGACATAACTTAGCACCGTCAAGTACACTACCGCACCTACGTTACCATAGGCTCCCGCCATACCGGCAATTTGCCCTGTCATACTGCGTTTAATCAACGGCACTATGGCAAATACAGCACCTTCACCGGCCTGAACAAAGAAACTACATGCCATGGTGGCCAACACGGCAAGCGGGATCCACCAGTGGCTGTCCATCATGCCCATTAAAAAGTAACCTGCGGCCAAACCACCAATTAATATAAGCATGCTTTTGCGCCGGCCAAATTTATCAGAGAACCAACCACCCATAGGCCTTGATACCAGATTCATAAAGGCAAAACCCGATGCCAGCAAGCCCGCTTTTACCGCACTTAAGCCTTCAAAAGTCTCCAGAAAGTACAGTGGCAACATAGATACCACAGCTAGTTCAGAACCGAAGGTAGCAAAATAAGCGATATTTAATATGCCCACCTGCTTAAAGCTGTATTTATCTGTCTCTGGTACCCCTGCACGCAGATGCTCAACGTTAATCCGCCAGGTTTGCTGTGTTTGCACGACAAAAAGAACTATCAAGCCTGCCCACAGTGCATACATCATATCTACCGAATATAAATTCACACCTGCCGGTGACAAGCGCCAGGCCAGCATTGCCAATGCCAGATACATAGGGATATTCATCGCGATTAAGCCGTACAACGCTCCCCAGCTGGTTACCAACATGGCGCCGGTTTTTTTAGGTTTAAAGTACACAGAGCCCTTGGGCGTATTGCGGGCAAATTTATAAAATACCAAGGCATACACGGCGCTGATTACACCCACTGAAGCTATGGCGTAGCGCCAGCCATCTTCACCACCAAAGGCTAATGCCAAAGCTGGCAAAGTCATCGCTGCGGCTGCCGAGCCAAAATTACCCCAGCCACCGTAAATGCCCTCCGCAGTGCCAACCTGATGATGTGGAAACCATTCTCCCACCAGGCGAATGCCAACCACAAAGCCGGCGCCGACAAAGCCCAGTAGAAAACGGAACAGTGCCAGTGCTGAGTAGGTATCAGCGAAAGCAAAGCCTATACACAACAGTGCAGAGATAAACAGTAACAAAGAATACATGATGCGCGGACCATAGCGGTCAACCAGCATGCCAACCACTATGCGTGCCGGTATTGTGATAGCGACGTTTAAAATAAGCAGTGCTTTGATCTGGGTGTCGCTCAGTGCCAATGCCTGTTTTATATGAATTAGCAGCGGTGCGTGCGCAAACCACATTACAAAGGTCAGAAAAAATGCAAACCAGGTCAGATGCAGCATTTTTATCTTTTGATCAGCCAAATTTAGCAGGTTTAACCTACTGCCACCGTGTTGTGCTAAAGCAGGGCCAGCCATAACATCCTCCAAAGGATCAACATTAAATTGCTGCAAGTGTAAACAGACCAATAGGCAAAATCATTGATGTAAGACAATGCAAAAATCTATTTTTAAGCAATAAAAACAATGCGATACCTAATAGTAGGTAGTTGCAATATTGCCCCCAATGCCCAACACTTCAGAGCGTCATACCTACTTCGGTGTAATAGCAATTCCATTATTCGGTGTTTTAATGCTTTTGAGGTACACCTTCGTTGTCGCTTTTTTACGCTTGCATTAGCGCTACACTGCTAATTGAAAAAGAATTTTGTTAAATGGGGTATTGATGACTGTCCCAACCTCACTGACGCAAGCCACCTATAACGGGGCAAACCGGGCATTAATACTGGCAACGCTGGCGTTCTCTGCTTGTTTTTCTGTCTGGACACTCTATGCCGTAATGGGGATAACATTACGCCAACAACTGGCATTAAGTGCTACTGAATACGGTATTTTGCTCGCAGCACCAATTCTTACCGGCGCCATATTCAGGCTCCCCATGGGTATGCTGGCAGACAGTTTCAGCGCCAGAAAGCTATGGCTATTGCAGATGCTGGCGGTGATCCCTGCACTCTTGCTGCTACCGTTTGCCGACAGCTTTAGCAGCTATTTGTTGCTTGGCTTTTGGTTTGGTATCAGCGGAGTTTCCTTTAGTTTGGGTGTGCGTTATGTAAGCCAGTGGTTTGCCTCGAGCCGTCAGGGGCGCGCTCTTGGATTGTTTGGCATAGGCAACGCTGGGGTCGCCATTACCTTTGTTTTGGTGCCGTTTGCGATTGAATACGCGGGCTGGCAATGGGTTGGCCCGATATATGGCGCCGGTATGCTTGTGATCAGTCTGCTTTTCGCATTATTGGCGCCTGCTGAACCTATATTGCAAGAGGCGTGGATCAATAAAAAAAAGCTGAATCAGCTATACAAAGATGCCCGTATCTGGCGCTTTTCACTGTATTACTATTTTGTCTTTGGTAGCTTTTTAGCTCTGTTACTGTGGTTACCGCAATACTACATGCAGGCTTACAGTATGAACGAGCAGCAGGCTATGGCATTTACGCTGTTTTTTGCGGCAACGTCTTCTATGGTTCGGGCACTGGGAGGTTGGTTTGCTGACCGTTATGGTGGCCGAGCGGTCAATTGGAGCGTCTTTTGGGTGTGTATAGTGTGTTTGTTTTTTCTAAGCTATCCCCCAACGACATTAGTGATCCACGGTTTGGAAAAAGATGTGCACCTTGAAATCAGTATCAATGTCTGGTGGTTTACCTTGCTCATTTTCATTATCGGTGTAGCACAAGGTTTTGGCCGTGCAAGTGTTTACAAGGTAATCCACGACTACTACCCAAATCATATGGGCAGTGTCGGCGGTTTTGTCGCCGCTATAGGAGCGCTCGGTGGCTGTACACTACCAATATTGTTCGGAGTCGCTCAGGATGTACTGGGCATAGTTACCGGTTGTTTTATGATTTTATACGGTGTTTTGGCGATGTGTATGATTACGATGTTTTTTGCCAATCAGGCTGCGCAGTACCAGCATAAGCTCGCTGCAGCACGTTCAGACAACTTCTTGCTTGATGATAGAGACGCTTTAAACTGCGAGGATAAATAATGCAAATTACCGATCTGGCAACAGAACAAAAGCTGCTACCACTTTTACGCCAGGCTTTTCGTCCTATGTTCTTATTTGGTGCCATATTCAGCACTGTCGCCATGTTACTGTGGGGACTGACGCTGGCAGGCCAGATAAAACTTACGCCCTTCGCCAATGTCCTTTTTTGGCACAGCCATGAAATGTTATTTGGTTTTGTCAGTGCTATCGTTATCGGCTTTTTGCTCACGGCAGTACAAAACTGGACCGGGCTTAGGGCACCACATGGAAACAGCCTGCTTTTTATCAGTCTACTGTGGCTAAGTGCGCGACTGCTGCTGTTGTTCGGCCAGGACTTACCACTGTACCTGGTCGCCAGCGTCGATCTCAGTTTTCTCCCAGTATGCGCGTATTTACTGGCCCGGCCTCTAATACAGGTTGGGCAACAACGTAATTTGTTCTTTGTACCGGTACTGTTATTACTTACTGCCTGTAACGCGTTGATGTACATTGGCGTTTATACAGAACGCTACGATTTCGTGCAGTTAGGCAGCCAGAATGCGGTCTGGCTTATCACCTTGCTGATGGCAATAGTTGGCGGCAGAGTACTGCCAATGTTTACTGCCAACGGCACCCAAACCAAAAAGGTCGAACCCATCCTGTGGCTGGATCGCCTGGCTCTTGCTTCACTGTGGCTGATTTTTGTTGTTCACTTTTTTGCGTTAAACCGGTATTTACCGACTACAACACTCAGTGCCCTGTTTGCGGTTAGTGCAATATTAACCTCCTGGCGTTGTCTGCGCTGGAAAATCTGGATCACCTATAAAGTGCCACTACTGTGGTCACTGCATTTAGCCTACTGGTGCATACCGCTGGGCCTTGCATTATACAGCGCTCGTTATGCCGGTTTTAATATCAGTAACAGCATAGCGCTGCATGCGTTAACTGCCGGTGCTATGGGTAATATGATTTTAAGCATGATGGCAAGAGTTTCCCTGGGACACAGCGGGCGAATGCTCAAACCTCATACCGTAATGTCTTTGGCATTCTTGTTGGTATTGGCAGCTGCAGTTAGCCGCACCGCTCTGATCTGGCTGTTTCCATCACACACCATGCAGTGGTTATGGCTTGGCGTCGGTGGTTGGGTGCTGGCTTACCTGCTGTATGTGTTGGTATATTTTCCGGTGTTAACCACTCCGCGGGCCGATGGCCGTCCGGGTTAACACCGCTGTTACCTCTGAATAGGTAACCGTACAGCGGCTTTGATATACATCAATAATTCAACCGGCACGGCACCTACACTAAGGCCATGTTCACCACATGACGGGGTCTTAGTATGGATGATGATTACACAGATAAACCATTGGTATATGCCTGTTCAGGTTGCTCTAATGTCGCACAGTTAGCAAACGATTTGGCGGTAGTGCTCGACCGCGAAGGATCTGCACAAATGTCCTGTATTGCCGGCGTTGGCGGTAAAGTAAAACAATTGGTCAAAGTCGCGCAATCTGGTCGCCCTATCATTGCAGTTGATGGCTGCCCGCTTAATTGTGTAAAGCAAACCCTTGCCACAGTAGATGTAGTGCCTACCTGGCATATAGAGTTAACGTCACTGGGTTATAAGAAACGTGACCACGAAAACTGCGGATTAGGTGATGCCTATCAACTTCTGCATATGGTGCATAGCGATATACTGCCACAGGCAGCAAAATCACACTCGGATTAGCGGCGCTCCAATTGGTCATACTCAGGCTGGCCGCATACAGTGCACTTTGGATCCTTGCCTAGTTTAAACAGCTGCCACTGCCCGCTTAACGCGTCGAACAACTGTAACTTGCCATACAGAGGAGAGCCCACGCCTGCGAGAATTTTGACCGCCTCTAACGCCTGCATTGTACCAACGATACCTACTACAGGGCTTAAAATACCGGCTTCCATACAGCTAAGCTGCTGTTCACCGAATAACTGGCTTAAACAGTGATAACACGCCTCATCTCCGTGCATACTAAAGCTCGCCACCTGCCCTTCAAAGCGAATAGCGGCACCCGACACAAGCGGCACTTTAGCGTTAACACAGGCAAAGTTTATGGCATTACGGGTGCTTAGGTTATCTGTACAATCAAGCACTAGTGAATACTGTGGCACCAACTGCGTTAATTCGTCTACAGTTAAACGCTGCTGCAAGGAATTAATTGCAATCTCAGAATTTAGCTGACGTAAGCTTGCTGCAGCCTGTACTGATTTACTTTGGCCAATATCGGCTTCGCGATACAGTATTTGCCGCTGTAAATTACTACTATCGACGGTATCATCATCTACCAGGGTAATAGTGCCAACGCCACTGGCCACAAGGTAAGGTGCTGCCGCGCAGCCGAGCCCGCCCATGCCAATCACCAGCACCTTGCTTGCAAGCAACGCCTCCTGCCCGCGAAAATCCATCGCCGGTAACATGACTTGGCGGCTATAGCGCAAAGCCTGTGCGGTACTGAGCATTTGTACTTTTTCAGCTGCAGTCATATCTTTTATCCTTTATCGCAGCGAGTTGTTCTTTAACGCTGCACAATTTGACACTATTTTAATCCGAGTCGCTGGGCTAGCTTGTGTAAGTTGCTCGGATCAACCTCCAACTGGCGGGCTGCCAGCGACCAACTGCCATCATGTTGCGCCAGCGCTTGCTGTATCATCTGCCGCTGTAATTGGTTTACTGCAGGTTTAAGCGCAATACCATTGAACGCAGAGTTATCGTTCTGCTCGTTGTGTAGCAACGTTGCCGGTACCGAATCAATATCCAACAGTATAGCTTCGAGCGTAACAATATCGGCGCGACTGGCTCCCTGGCTAAGTGCTTTAATGGCTGCCCGGCTTATTACATGCTCTAACTCCCGGACATTACCCGGCCAGCTATAGCTCATCAATGCCAGCTCTGCATCCATAGACAAACGCAGCGCTCTGAGCCCCAGGCGGCTGCGGTTCAATTCAAGAAAATGCCCCGCTAACAAGGGTATATCTTCTGGCCGCTCACGCAGTGGTGGAATAGGTAAAGGGTAAACAGACAACCGGTGATACAAATCGGCTCTAAATTCGCCGTCTTTAACCTGCTGCTTTAAATCTCGGTTTGTCGCAGCAACCAGGCGTACGTTTACCTGTCGTGTTTTATCTGAGCCAAGCCGCTGTATTTCACCATTTTGCAGCACCCGTAGCAGCTTGGCCTGCACAGCCTGAGGCAATTCACCGACTTCATCGAGAAATAAAGTGCCGTTATCCGCTGCCTCAAATCGTCCTGCCCGTTCAGAATGCGCTCCTGAGAAAGCCCCTTTGCAATGCCCAAACAATTCACTTTCCGCCAGGCTTTCCGGCAACGCTGCACAATTGATATATATCATGGCTTGTTTCGCCCGATTTGAATTACGATGCAAATGCCGTGCAAAAAGCTCTTTCCCAACACCCGTTTCTCCAAGGAGCAAAACCGGCAAATCAGAGGTGGCTACTACACTAAGCTCTTGCAAGATTCGCGTAATTGCAGGGCTTTGCCCGATTAATTCATACCCTTGCTTCACCCGCGGCTCAAATGATTGCTCATCGGTCTGGTGATTCAACCTTAGCGCGCGGTTTGCCTGCTCTAACTCTGTCATGCGCACTGCCGCTTCAACCAGCAAACTGTAACGTTGCAGTTCATACACTGCTGCAGGTGAAAAACTGCCAGCTTCCAGTGCATCCAATGTTAGCACTCCCCAGCATCGCCCCTCGACATACAGAGCTATACCCATACAATCATGCACCGGCAGAGCGGTTCCGGGTTGCTCGGCAAGCAAGCCATCGTAGGGATCAGGTAATTCAGATTCAGGCTCAAAGCGAACTGGGTTTCTGCTAGCCAAAATCGCCGCAAGCCTTGGGTGCTGCGCTACAACAAAACGTCGCCCCTGTGCATCACGAACAAGCCCATGCAGTGCGACCGGCTTTAATACACCGTGCTCGAGTCGCAGTAAACCAACTGCACCGCAGCTGAAATGGCTGCGTAGCGTACTGACCAAACGCTGCAATCGCACAGCTGCAGGCAGTTCGGTAACTAAATCAGCAATTAAGCTTTCTTGTAGCATGGTACTTTTTACCCCCAGGTGCTTTTTACCCTTCGCAGGCCGGGTGAAATGTACCATACAGCAGAATAAAGCTATATAAATCAAAGGTGGTAGTTTTGGCCTGGCTCTTGCTCTTTGTTGCTGGAGATTACGTGATTAAGCACATCACGGGTGTGCTAACAGAAACTATTAAGTCAGGAGTGTTTTATGAATTCGGTAGCCGTCTTACCTTTACTAGAGCAATCGCTTGGACAATTGGCAACCAGCATTGCCGGCGCCACGGCAATATTCCATCAATATAAACTGGATTTCTGCTGCGGCGGTAAACAAAGCCTTGCCGACGCTTTGGCCAAAAAGCAGCTTGACCCAGCCGCTGTGCTTAGCGAGCTTCAGCATCTGCAACAGCAGGATAATAGTTTTACCGATTGGCGTGCCAAACCGGTCAAAGAGCTGATTGCCTATATACTGGAGCGCTTCCATGAACGTCATCGCCGCCAGCTACCCGAGTTAATTCGCCTAGCACGTAGAGTAGAACATGTTCACGCCGGCGACCCACAATGTCCAACAGGGCTTACTGATCATCTTGACGATATGTACCAGGAACTGGAAAGTCACATGATGAAAGAGGAGCAGATCCTGTTTCCGATGTTAGCCGGCGGCATTTATCCCTCTGGCCCAATCAGCGTGATGGAAGACGAGCACCTGCAACATGGTGATGCGCTTGAAGTACTGGACAAGCTTACCAACAATATCACGCTACCAGCAGATGCCTGCAATACATGGACAGCGTTGTACCTTGGGTTAAAGGAGCTAAAAGAAGACCTAATGCAGCACATACTATTGGAGAATGAAATATTGTTTGTACAGCCAAAAGCGATAGCGAAAGACGATGACCGCCAAATGTGCTGTGGCAGTTGCCAATAACATCACCTCATAAACTTGCAGCGGTCTACAGGACTTCAAACCTTGTCTTTTGTTGGGTCTTGTAGACGCTATTTAACATTATTACTAAAGGCTAATAATTCGACCTGTTCCACAACATCAAACATTTTTAGCCGGAAAGAGCACTTCCTTAACTAGGTTAACTAGATTAACTAGATTAACTAGATTAACTAGATCGTAAAATTATAAAACTTTTATATTGTGCGCAACAATCATAAAGTAGCCCCATGCCATGTAGTGCGCAATATATTGATATATATGAATATTGCGCACTATACGTAAATTAATAAGCGAGGTGATGGTCAAAATGGAAATTTTGATTTTGTGGCTTTTTTGTGGCTATTTTTTTGACTAATCAATTTTTAAAACGCCAAATATCAAACTTGCAGACTCCTTTGGATGTGCTAACATTAAGTAAATAAAGCGTTCTACGTAGTTTATCGGCACTTAGTGATACTTTTGATAACTGTTGTAACCCCCTTGACATGGTGGGGGTCGGTGGTTCGAGTCCACTAGGACGCACCAAGAATTCCAATAAAAACGCCACCTTACGGGTGGCGTTTTTATTTATGCCGCAAAAGTCTTTCTGGTGTATCGCCAGTGTTATTTAGCTCAATTAACTCATCAGCAAAACGCTACTGCAAAACCACTTTAGAGGGCTATAGTTATTAGCTGGATATGACTAATGGATTTTCGTTATATGACATTGAAAAATTGCGGCTTGGCACTGTTAGTTATGGGCTTGCTAAGCGCATGTGACACAGCGGCGCCTGAAGCTGAACCAACTTTGTCTTCACAAACAGACCGCGCCAACTGCAGCCTATATTTTGGTGGCGATATTATTACCATGGCAGATGATAGCCCCGGTTATGTCGATGCCGTGCTGGTGAATAGTGCCACCATTACCTTTGCCGGTAGCAAGCAAGAGGCGGCAAATATTGCAGGCAATAACTGTACTGTTGTTGATCTTAACGGGCAGACCATGCTACCCGGTTTTATTGATGCACATAGCCATGTTTTTGCTGTCGGTTTGCAAGCCTCTGTACCTAACCTGCTGCCACCACCGGATGGTGCGGCCAGCTCAGTGTCACAGCTGGTTGAATTATTACAAAACTCACTCACTGATGCCTTTTATCAGCCCTTTGTACAAAAAACAGGGGTTGTTATCGGTTTCGGTTACGATGATGCAGAGTTAGACCGCTACCCAACTGCTGCTGATCTGGATTTGGTGTCAACCGACTTACCTATTTTTATCATCCACACGTCAGGTCATCTGAGTGTGGCCAATAGTAAGGCACTTGAGGTGCTTGGCATCGACAGCAACACGCCGGATCCTAGCGGCGGCATTATCCGACGTAAAGCCGACTCACAACAGCCAAATGGTGTGCTGGAAGAAACCGCGCATTTTATGGCGCTAGGCAAAATGCTGGGAAAAATGGATTTGGATCTGCAACAAAGCATGTTTGCAAAAGGCCAGCAGCTTTATGCCAGCTACGGTTACACCACGGCCCAAGAGGGACGCGCGTCAGCAGACAGTGTGGCGATGATGATCATGGCAGCAGAGCAAAACAACCTGCTGATTGATGTTGTTGCCTACCCGGATATTGTCAGCGATAGCGCTGCCATGGCATCCCCCTACTACCAAAACGCCTACCGTAATAAGTTCCGCATTGGCGGTGCAAAGCTGACACTGGACGGTTCGCCGCAAGGTAAAACCGCATGGCTGTCACACCCTTATCATATTCCCCCCGCCGGCCAGGACGAGGACTATGCCGGTTATCCGGTGTTTGATGACGATAAAGTACGAACTCATGTTGATAAAGCTTACAGCAACAACTGGCAACTATTGGTGCATGCTAATGGCGATGCTGCCATAGACCAGATGCTGAACATTTTTGCCGAAGCTAATGCCAAATATGGCCCGGCAGATCGGCGTAATGTGCTGATACACGGCCAAACGCTGCGCGCCGACCAAATTGACAAGCTTAAAACCCTGGGCGTATTTCCATCGCTGTTCCCCATGCATACCTTTTATTGGGGCGATTGGCATACGCAGTCGGTATTGGGTGAACAGCGGGCGCAGTTTATCTCCCCCACCAAAGCCGTGCGGGATGCCGGCTTAATGTTTACCAGCCATCATGATGCGCCGGTTGCCTTACCCAGCTCTCTGCGGGTACTGCATGCCACCGTAAACCGGGTAACACGAAGCGGAAAAATTCTGGGGGCAGATCAGCGTGTTGATACCTACACTGCCCTTAAAGCTATGACGCATTGGGCGGCTTATCAGCACTTTGAAGAACAGCGCAAAGGCATGATAAAAGCCGGTATGCAGGCCGACTTTATCGTACTGGATAAAAACCCGTTGAAAATAGAGCCGATGCAATTGACAGATTTGACCATTATAAAAACCATCAGTGCCGGAAAGGTGGCATTCAGGCATCCAACAGCTATGCCAGAGTAAAACGTGCTGTCTCATCAAGCGGTTGCATAGGGCAAAAGCGTATCGTGATGGTTCCTACGTTAACACTGTAACCTACACCTGCGCATTTAACCGGATCAGGTTATGGTAAACATGGTGCAAGCGGTCAAGCTCTTCTCGCGAAGCGCTGCCGTGTTGACTCAATGATTGGATGACCTGATCAAGCTGGTACAGTGTGTCGCGTGTTGGGTTATTTTGCACCATGCTCTGTATCCAGGTTATGGCAGCGTATCGGGTGCCTGCTGTCACGGGTGTTACTTTGTGTAGCGTGCCAGAGCTATACAACACCGCGTCGCCGGCTGCCAGTTTAATGTGTTGCTGACCAAACTCGGTATTAATCACCAGCTCTCCGCCGTCATATTCATCTGGCGCAGATAGAAACGTCGTCATGGACAAGTCAGATCGCATTACCTCATTGCTGCCCGGTATACGCATGATGGCGGCATCGACATGAAAGCCGTACGTTTCTTGCTCGCTGTAACGATTAAAGCAGGGTGGGAAAATACGCTGGGGTAAGGCTGCGGAAACCACTTGCGTGTTGTGGCCAAATTTTGCCAATAGGGTATTAGCCAGCTGTTGTACTTTCGGATCGGTTGGGTCGGCCTGGCCATTTCGTTTAACGGTAGCCGCCATGCCCATCGCCGTGCTTTTACCGTCCAGCCAGCGCGCCTGTTGCAGCTGCTGACGAAATAAACTCACTTCATCCGGGCTTAAAAGTTGCTTGATAATAATCACATTATTTGTCCTGAAAATACTAAACCCGGCGCAGTAATTACGCCGGGTTTAGTGTTACTTAGAACTCGTATGTCAAGGTAGCACGCACTGCGCGCGCATCACCTAAATACATAAAGGCGCCTGAGCGATATGCTGCGGTCCAATACTCTTTGTCGGTCACATTCTCGATATTCAAGCGTACCGTTGCCGCTTTAGACAAGCTGTAATTGGCAAATAAGTTTGCTGTCGCATAACTTGGCACCACAATACTGTAATAGCCATTTTGCGCATCAAAAGACGCCGCAGCATCGGGTTGACCACCGTACATTTCACCTTTGTAGGTATAGTCGCCACCAAAGGCAAAGTCGTCGTTTAACTGATAACGCAACTGCACATAGAAGCTCTTATCGGCAAAGTTACTCAGCTCCAAACCCACGGTTTGCGTGTTTATCGACTTAGTCACCTCAGATTCCATCAAAGAGGCGCTCGCTTGCACACTGAGCTTATCGGTCAGGTTACCGTTTACTGCCAATTCAACACCACGAATACGGTTTTCACCGGTGTTTAACGTGCCAAGTGTTGAGTATGCATCACCAACACTTTCCATCACATCAGATTTAGTCGTTTGGAACAGCGCAGCAGCGAAAAACAGTTTCTCGTCCAACAATGACCACTTGGTACCCAGCTCCAGGTTTTCCACCGTCTCCGGATCGGCCAGTGCCGCTTGCTCAGGGTCACCACACAGGCCGCCATAGCCACAGTTGGCACCCAGATCAGACTCCCCACCGTTGATATTGGTTGCAGTGGCATAACTTAGGTACACATTGGCGTCGTCAGTCAGGCTGTACACCACGCCAATATGGCCGTTATAAAAATGATCTTTGTAGGCGTACAGTAAGCTGTTATTACCACTTACTACGTCGTTGCTGTAATCAATATTGTCGATACGCGCACCGGCAAACACCTGCCACTGTTCATTAATTTTTGCCGTATCCATCACATAAACGGCGATGGTTTGCGCGTTAAACAGCGCATCAGAGCCGCCTTTGCTAAAGGTTCTGCCAATAATGCTGCTGGCTTGCGGGTATACCTGGCCATTTGGGTCAAGTAAGCAGTAGCTTGGGCTTACGCCGCCACGGCCGCTGAGCGTACAGTTTGGCTGGCCGTTAGCCGTAATGTTGTAAACGCCGTTGTTGACTTTTTCGTCGGTAAATTCAGCGCCAAATAGTAGTTTATGCTCAATATCGGCAGCGGCAACATCCCAGAACAGGTTGAATTGGGTGGCAAAGTATTCCACATCTTGCCAGCCCTGATGGGTGCTTAACACTATAGTATTGGCACCGGGTGCCTCTGTATCATTGGCGTCACGCACTGTGCCACGGGCACCGGTAGATAAATACCCATTTTCGGTTTCACCATAACGGGTCGCGTTGTAAAACTTCAGGCTGTCGCTAATGTCATATTCGGTGCGCAGAGTATAGGCACTGACATCAGAGTTAAGAAAATCTTCGTTTTGCGCATAAACCGGGATATTCGACACGGGTTTTCGTGTATTACGGTCAAAATAGCTGCCTAAATCCGGCGTGTCCTCTGCCTTTAACGTGTAATAATCGGCAAAAATTCGCAGGTCGTCTACGTTGTCAAACAATCCTGACAGCAAAGCGCCACGACGGCTGCGATCTATCCCATCACGGTTTGGGGCTTGCTCTTCGGTATGCAATAAATTTATCCGTGTGGCCACATTGGAGCTTATCGGCGTGTTGTAGTCGAGTACCAAACGGTGATGTTCATCCGTGCCTACTGCCGCATCGACACGGCCAAAATCATAGGCTGTCGAAGCCTTTTTAGTGATGCTGTTTACCGCACCACCTGACGAGCCGCGCCCGGCAAAGGTTGAACTAGGCCCTTTGGTTATTTCAATTTGTTCGGTGGCAAAACTTTCACGTGTAGTCATGCCAGGGTCACGCAGGCCGTCTACAAACACATCTGAGCGCGCCTCATGACCGCGAATAATATAGCGATCACCAAAGGCATTACCATTCTCTCCTGTACCGAGCGTCACCCCCGCTTGCGCGGCAAGAATGTCTTTTAAATCGCTTTTGCCTGATTCTTCAATCTGATCTTTGGTTAACACTGTGATAGTGGCAGGCGTGTCGACCAAATCTGCCATACGGCGCATGTCGCCAGACTGCTTTACGCTGTATACCGAAGTCCGTACACCGTGCACTTTAATCAGCTCTATGGCTTCGTCAGTGCATTCTTGCGAGGTTGCACTGCAGTGCTCTGGTGTCTGGGCAATTGCCGGAGTAATGAAGTTAAATGCAAAAGCTGTCATTAACGCCTGTGAGCCCAGCATGGAAATTTTTTTTGTCGACATGGGAACTTATCTGCCTCTTCCTGTTAAAAGTGGCATGATAATAATTCGCAATTACAACAATGTAAATGTAATTGCGAATTATTTTTATTTGAACGCCCATTTTTGTAACACAGAGCTCGCCCGCATTAGCCAGCCTCCGCGTTTAAATTAGTTTCAGGACGTTTTGTGTTGTAGCAAAGAGAGGCGATACACATCATGACGCCTATCTTTCATCGTATTGACACTGCCATGAGTGTGTAGCTCTTTCAGTGCATTGAGATCAACATCTACCACCAATAACATTTCAGAGTTTGGCGTAGCCTCAGCCTTAATACCCGTGGTGGGGAATGCAAAGTCTGACGGCGTAAACAGTGCCGATTGGGCGTACTGAATATCCATGTTGTTCACCCGTGCTAAATTACCCACTGCCCCGGCGATAGCGACATAGCATTCGTTCTCAATAGCACGGGCCATAGCGCAATGCCGTACACGGGTGTAACCGTTTTGGGTGTCGGTTAAAAACGGTACGAACAGGATATTCATGCCTTGATCAGCAAGTAAACGGGCATACTCCGGAAACTCGACATCGTAGCAAATCATAATGCCAATTTTGCCGCAGTCGGTGTCAAATACCCGCACCTTATTACCGCCCGTCATGGCCCAGTTACGCCTTTCAGCGGGTGTTACATGTACCTTGTCGTACTGCTCCCAGGTGCCATCACGCCGGCATAAAAAGCCACTGTTATACAGCTTGCCGTCTATCAAGTACGGCATACTGCCGGTAATGATGTTGATGTTGTAAGCAATAGCAAATTCGATAAATTTATCGCGGATAGTTTCGGTATATTTTGCCAGCTGGCGAATACTTTCGGTTACGCTTAAGTGGTTGTAATGCTCCATTAACGGTGCGGCAAACAGCTCCGGAAACAGAATAAAGTCGCTTTTGTAATCCGACACCGCATCGACAAAAAACTCCATTTGCTCAAACAGTTGGTTAATGTCTTTCATATTGCGCATTTGCCACTGCACCAGGCCTAAGCGCACTTCGGCTTTAGGGGCATTAATCAGTTTCACCGACTTGGTGTAATAAATATTGGCCCACTCCAACAAGGTGGCATATTCCTGTGACTGGGTGTCGCCACGCAGATAACCTTTAAGTAACTTACGCACATGAAAACCATTGGCCAGCTGAAAACTTAATACCGGATCATGAATTTCGCGCACTTTCACTTTTTCAATGTACTGTTTCGCGCTCATTTTATCGGCGTATTCGTTATAGTTGGGCATACGCCCGCCGGCCATAATGGCGCGTAAATTCAGGTTCTCGCAAAGCTCTTTGCGGGCATCATAAAGCCTTCTTGCCAGCCTGAGCCCACGAAAGTCAGGGTGAATAAACACTTCTATGCCGTACAGCACGTCACCATTGGGGTCATGGTTTTTAAAGGAAAAGCCGGTAACAATTTGATCATAGGTATGATCGTCGCTGAATTTGCTGTAGTCGATAATCAGTGAAAAGGCGCAGCCAACCACTTTGCCATCAACACAGACACAAAGCTGGCCTTCAGGAAATTTGGTCAGCAGGGTATTTACCACCGGCTCTGTCCAGGCCAGTAATGGCGCATCGGCATACACCTGCTCAGACGCTTTGCGCAGCGCCGTCATATCTTCCCGCGTGAGGTGACGCACTTCAACATGATTGGCTTCCATAAGCTCTCCTGTGTTTTAACTTAACCTAAGCCTAACACAGTGAGCTTATTTTGCAGCCTGGCCAGAAAACCCGTGTTATTGAGCGTCGCGAACCAGCGCAATACAATCTAATGGACACACCGCAATGCAGGTTGGTTTATCGTAGTAGCCAATACACTCGGTACACAGCAGCGGGTCAACCTGATAGTGCTTTACGCCCATGCTTATCGCTTCGTTTGGGCACTCTGGCACGCACATGTCACAGTTAATACAGCTCACCTCAATGACTGCAGGCATGTTATTAACCCCGAGCAGCAGCGTTAATGGCTAAATCAGCAGCGGCTTCTGCGCTTGCCGGTAGCTGCTTTAACAGCATGGCAAAGCTCAGATCAGTCTGTAATGGCAACTGCACTTTTAGTTGATAACACGCGCCCGGTGCGAGCACCAGGGCGTTATCCTTTTTATCGCGTAGTGCCGTTAAAACAAAGGAGTGATTACCCGCCGGCGTCATCAGAATCAGGCTATCACCTACCGCAAACTGGTTTTTTACCTCCAGTAACGCGAAGCCTTCGCTATCCTGGTTGCCGATAAACTCACCCACTAACAGCTGCTCGCCAACACTGTGGCTGGTGTCGTAGTTTTGTAAATCCTGCGGTTTATGCCGGCGTAAAAAGCCTTCGGTAAAGCCGCGGTTGGCCATGCCGTTAAGCTCACCAAGTAAAGCCGGGTTAAATGCCCTACCCGCTGCAGCATCATCAATAGCCTGGCGGTATACCTGAGCCGTGCGCGCCACATAGTAAGGTGATTTGGTACGGCCTTCGATTTTTAGCGAATGCACACCAAATGCCATTAACGCCGGCACATGCTCTATGGCCCTTAAGTCTTTCGAGTTAAGAATGTAGGTACCGTGCAGATCTTCATCAATAGCCATCAGCTCACCCGGACGGCCCTGCTCTTCTAACAACGCAGGAGTACTTATCGGCGCAAACTGCCCTACTTCATCTTCACGCGCGGCATGCACCTGATAAGGCCAGCGACAACTATTGGTGCAGGCGCCCTGATTAGGATCCCGCTTGTTAATATAGCCCGATAGTAAACAGCGGCCGGAATACGCCATACAAAGCGCGCCATGTACAAACACTTCCAATTCCATATCTGGCACTTCATGGCGGATTTGGGCTATCTCTTCTACCGACAGCTCGCGCGATAAAATGACCCGTTCAACGCCCTGTGCCTGCCAGAATTTCACCGCGGCCCAGTTTACCGTATTCGCTTGTACCGATAAATGTAATGGCATGTGCGGAAAATGTTGCCTGAGCAAATACACCACGCCCGGATCAGACACGATAAGCGCATCAGGTTGTAACGCCACCACTGGCGCCATATCGTCGATAAAGCTGTTAAGCTTGCTGTTATGCGGCGCAATATTAACCACCACATACAGCTTTTTACCCAGCGCATGGGCTTCATTAATGCCGGTTTCAAGCGTGGTTAAATCAAATTCGTTGTTACGCACCCGCAAACTGTAACGTGGCTGGCCGGCATACACTGCATCGGCACCATAAGCAAAAGCCAGGCGTAACGCTTTTAGGCTGCCGGCAGGTGAAAGTAATTCTGGTATAAACATAAAAACAGCGGCTCGGGTAAAAAAGCCGCTATTTTAGCGCTGACCTCGCTAACGGCTTTGATCTGGCACAAAGCTTCATAGCTTATTAAACCACTTTGGAATACCGTTGCTGGCCCTGGGTTAAATACGCATCAAAACAGGCGCAGATACTGCGCACCCAAAGCCTGCCAGCGTCGGTTACCTTAATGCGCCCGGCATACACCTCAACCAAACCATCTTCCATAAACGGCTGTAACCGCACCAACGCCTCAGCAAAATACTGCCAGAAGCTATCAAGCTGCCATTCCCGGCTAAAAGCAGCAATATCCAGCTCGAAGTGACAAATAAGCTGGCTTATCAATGCCGAGCGCAGTGTGTCGTCGTCATTTAAACTAAAACCACGCTCTACCGGCATTTGCCCGGCGTTGATGGCCGCATAGTATTTCGCGACATCTTTACTGTTTTGCCACAGTACGCCACTTACCTGGCTGATACTTGAAACCCCAAGGCCAATTAACGCGTTTTGCCCCGCGGTGGTATAGCCTTGAAAATTACGCTGCAATTTACCGGCCTGCTGCGCTTTGGCCAGGGCGTCGGTGGGTTTGGCAAAATGGTCCATGCCAATAAACTGATAGCCAGCACTAACAAAGCGGGTGATGGCCAGTTGCATCAGTTGCAGTTTTAACGGCGCATCCGGCAGGCTGGTTGTCGGTATTTTGCGCTGCGCTGCGAAGCGCTCTGGCAAATGCGCATAGCTAAACAACGAAATACGATCAGGGTTAAGGCGGATAATTTCTTCCACCGTTTCGCTAAAACTGGCCGGGTGCTGAAACGGTAAGCCATAGATAAGATCAAGGTTTATTGAGGTAAAGCCAAGCTTACGGCTCAAAGCGACCTGATGACAGATCAGCTCAGCGTCTTGTTGCCGGTTAATCGCAATTTGTACCTTTTCGTCGAGATCCTGTACACCAAAACTGACCCGGTTAAACCCCAGGTGCCTTAAATGGCGCAGCTTGTCGTCGCTGCAACTGCGTGGATCGATTTCAATACTGATTTCCGCATCAACATTAATGTTAAAGTGCTGATGCAATAACGCCATTAAACGGCTTAGCTGCACTTTCGTCAGAAATGTTGGAGTGCCACCGCCAAAATGCAGCTGATTAATGCGTTTGCCCTCTAACATCGGTGCATAGAGAGCCATTTCCTGCGCTAAGGCATCCAGATAACTATCGGCTTTATGCTGGTGACGGGTAACAACCTTATTGCAGCCACAGTAGTAACACAACTTATGGCAAAACGGGATATGCACATACAGACTCAGCGCGTCTGAGCTCTGGCGGATAGCAGCGTGAATCCTGGCCGGATCAAAGTCGGGTGTGAGTGCCAGCGCCGTAGGGTATGAGGTATAACGCGGGCCGTTAATATTGTACTTATTGATTAACTTCCGATCCCACTGAATGGTTTGCATACTAACCTCTTAACTCAACTGCGCCGACGAGGGGCATTATAGCGCCGTCACGCCGTGCGTTTTTGATCTATCGCAGGTCAAACTAAATTGCGATCTGGCTGATGTATACAAACTGCTGCAGATGGTACTCAGCGATAACTAACCCCTGCTAAAGATTAGTGGCACATCGCACAGCTTTTGTTCTGCATAATAATACACCAACTATGACCTCTGACATTCTCGTCACAGACACTTATTTAATTCACAACCTATTTACTTGCTAGCTGAACGCATTTAGCATGACGATGTTTAACCAGAACTTTAATGTAATTTATCATAGTGTTAGCACACTCACTCGGTTGGAATAGTTATGAAATCTAAGTCGTATATTGTTGATAGAGCGCTGCACTGGGTTTCAGCATTGTTGTTGCTTTTTATGCTGCTGAATTTATCGTCTCAGCTACATAATGTGGACTGGGATATTAAAGGCCAGCTGGAGCACCGGCAGGATGCTGTTGAACTGCATGCTTTTTTAGGCATTATGCTGTTAGTTTTCACCGCTTTGCGTATTATTTTTCCTTACCTTACCAAAACCAGGATTGAGCGCGTCAGCCCTACATCCAAAAAACATGCGATATTTATCAAAGTCACTCACCTAAGCCTTTACAGCTGTATTTTTCTTTTAGCGGCAACAGGATTCGCGCTCATTAACAACTATCAAATCCCCCTTACCGTTTTAGGCATTGAGTTTGCTGCAGATAAAAACGCTTTTTATCAGGTTTTTCCACGAATCCATGATATCCATATGGTTCTTAAACAGTTAATTTGGTGGCTGATAGCCATTCATTTTTTTGGCATTGTGTATGCCAAAAGATAACGTCGCTAGATAAAACCCAGATAATATAATTACAAATCAAAAACTTGGACATGCTTTCGCTAACAGGTGTCTGTTGTTCCATTCGTAAAACGACAAAACAGCAACAAACAAAGCTTCCAGACTGATAAAGGTTAAACCTACCACACTTGCTGTTTGTGCATAGATCAACACAACGGCAATACAAACAGGCAACCAGGCTGCGTTTGCAACTGCCAGCAAAGCAACCGATGTAGATGTTCTTTGGTTTAAAAGCGCAAGCCATAACGCATATGCACCGTAGCAAACATTTGCCGTCGCCAGGAGCAGAATAATTGAGATGGGCAGCTTATAAAGCTCACTAACCCAGTTTGGAAACAGCAACAACAAAATGCCTACTGTTAAGCCAGCACTACCATCCAAATGTAAAATGTTGAATTTTTCTATTCGCTTCATCGACAACGAAAACTCTGCCGGCTGATACTAACACTAACCGGTGAGGTCAGTTTTACCCGATAAAGCAGGTCATAGTCTTGCTCTGTCAGTGGCGCCATGGCAATACCGCTTAACAAGTCCACTAATTGCGGTACCGTATTACTGTGTCCAACCACCAACACCGGCTGACTATGCGCGGTTAACTGCTCAAGCAACAACTCGGGCTGACGTGGATCGTAGGTTGTTAACGCAAGCTGATGCTGTTTCGCCACCGCTTCAGCCGTTTGCTGTGTGCGCTGGTAAGGCGTACTAAACACAGCCACTAGCTTAACGTCAGCCAGACTGGTCGCAAGCGCTTTGGCGCGGGCCTGACCGCAGGCTGTCAGCCCCGGGTCATCGGCGCCAGCCAATTTTTCAGCATGGCGCACCAAGTACACTGTATCGGCCGCAGCCATATAGGAGAGCGGAAAAAAGGAGAGCGGAAAAACAATGAGCAGAATGATGAGGTTAAACCGCATACTTATTGTCCTTTTGCAACGGCAATTGCATATAACAGGCTTGCTCGCCGTGGTAACTTGCCAGCGCCGATTCGGCTTCTGCCGTTACATTATTTACTATGGTAAAGCCCTGCCGTTGCCAGTAAGGCACTGAGCCTTGTACCGCCACCAGTGCCAGTTTGCTTAGCCCCAGGTTTAGCGCATACTGTTTAGCCACTTGAAGTAATTGACCGGCCAACCCCAGCCCACGCGCCTCTGGGCTTACCGCCATATCATGCAGGTACAATAACGCTGGCGTGATACTTGGTGTAAAAGGCGCCGCTAAAGGGGTAACATAGCCATCGGCTGCCGGGTAACTAAACAGATAAGCCAGTAACTCACCGGCACTGTTTTCTGCTAGCCAACAACTGTTGGCCGCCACCGTTAAGCGCTGCGTTAACAGTGCAGGGCTTTCATACAGGGCGTCGCTGTAACAGCTGTCTTGCAACTTTACGACAGCCGCTAAATCTGCGGCTGTTATTAAACGTAGGTTAATCATTTTTTATCTTATTCGATGTTATACCAAACCGTTGCACACGGGGCACTGGGGATCTTTTGGCAAATTAAACTGCCGCCACTGGCTGGTTAAGCCATCAAACAACTGCAATTTGCCATACGGAGGTGTACCGACCCCTGCAAGGATCTTTACTGCCTCCAGCGCCTGCATGGCACCCACTACGCCAACGACCGGACTCAAAATACCTGCTTCCATGCAGCTAAGGTGTTGCTCGCCATACAGCTGACTTAAACAGTAATAACAGGCACTGTCGCCCTGCATACTAAAACTGGCCAGTTGGCCTTCAAAGCGGATAGCCGCGCCGGATACCAGCGGTACTTTCGCCTTTACACAAGCGGCGTTAATCGCATTGCGGGTTTCAAGGTTATCAGTGCAATCCAACACCAGCGAATACTGCGGCACCAGCTGCACTAAGTCATCAGCCGTTAAGCGCTGGCACCGCGCTTCAATAACAATATCAGAATTCAGCTGGCTTAAGCTTGCCGCGGCCTGCGCTACTTTGCATAGGCCAATATCGGCCTCGCGATACAGGATCTGCCGCTGTAAGTTACTGCGGTCAATGGTATCGTCATCCACCAGCGTTAAATGTCCCACACCACTGGCCACCAGATAAGGCGCTGCAGCGCAGCCCAAACCGCCCATGCCGACTAACAGCACCGAGCTTGCCAATAAGGCCTCCTGGCCACGAAAATCTATCTGCGGCAACATCAACTGGCGGCTGTAGCGCATGGCCTGCGCCGGGTCCAACGCTTTGTCATTAGTGGTTATGCTCATAAAACCTTTTTTGCCATTAACTTAGCAGCTGAAGCTGGGCCAACTGCTGATACAGCGGGCTTTGCTGCAGCAATTGCTGATGCGTGCCCACACCCACCAGGTTACCCTGATCCAGCAGCATAATATGATCGGCATTCATTACCGTGCTTAACCGGTGCGCAATGATCAGGCTGGTTTTGCCCTGCATCAACCGCTCCAGCGCCTGCTGTACCTGTTGCTCGCTTATGGCGTCAAGTGCACTGGTGGCTTCATCTAACAGCAGCAGTGGCCGGTTTGCCAGCATGGCACGGGCAATGGCAATACGTTGTTTCTGGCCGCCGGATAAACGCACGCCGCGCTCGCCAAGCTCTGTGGCGTAGCCCTGACTAAAATCACGGATAAACTCATCGGCGCGGGCAGCAATGCAAGCGGCAATTACCTCCTGCTCACTGGCGTCGGGCCGGCCATAGCGCACGTTTTCCAGCACTGAAGTGGCAAAAATCACAGCGTCTTGCGGCACTAAGGCATACTGAGCGCGTAGCTGGGCCAAATCCAGGGTGCTGATATCCACACCATCAAGCAAAATTTGCCCTGCGGTTGGCGTATAAAAGCGTTGCAGCAGCTGAAACAAGGTGGTTTTACCGCCACCACTGGGGCCTACCAGCGCAATGCGCTCGCCGGGGGCAATATCGATACTCAGCTGCTGTATTACGGTTTTATCAGCCACTTGTGGGTAAGCAAAGCTTAACTGCTTAATGCTAAGTGCGCCTGTAACAGGCGTTGGCAACTTAGCAGGCATTAGCGGTGAAACAATATCCACCGGCGCACTGGCAAGCTCAATCAAACGCTCGGTGGCCCCCGCCGCACGCTGAACCTCGCCAATCACCTCGCTGATAGTGGCAGCACTGCCGGCCACCATCACGGCGTAAAACATAAAGGCGGTCAGCTCACCCGCGCTCACTTTACCGGCCATCACATCTTTGGCTCCCACCCAGCTAATCAGCACCATAGCACTGATACTAAGCAGCATCACGACGGCGATTAACAAGGCGCGATAAAATATACGCTGGCGCGCAGCCTGCATCACCTGCTCTATACGACCGGCAAACTGCTTGCGGTCAACCGCTTCGTGGCCATAGGCCTGCACAGTGTGAATTTCATGCAGGCTTTCATCAACATAGGCACCCACATCGGCCAGCTTATCCTGGCTGGCGCGTGATAACGTTCGCACCTTGCGCCCAAGTACAATAATCGGCAGCAGCACCATTGGCACCGCCAACAGCACCAAAGCTGTCATTTTAAAGCTGGTTAATGCCATCATCAGTAAACCGCCCACCGCCGTAACAGTAGAGCGCAGTGCCATCGAAAAACTCGACCCCACCACGCTTTGCAGTAAGGTGGTATCGGCGGTAAAACGCGAGATCACCTCGCCGGTGCGCATTTCGCTGTAAAACTGTGGCGACAGCTTCAGCATGTGTTGGTACACCCGGTTGCGGATGTCAGCACTCACGCGCTCGCCGAGCCAGGTCATTAAATAAAAGCGGCAGAACACCGCTACTGATGTCAGCGCACACAATAGCAAAATGGCCAGTGTAATTTGATTTAACCGCGCACTGTTGTTGGCAACAAAGCCCTCATCTACCAATAAGCGCACGCCTTGCCCCAACGCCAGCCAGCTGAGCGAGCCGAGCAATAAGCACAGCAGCGCCAATATTACCCGGCGGCGGTACGGCAGTAAAAAACTCAGCAGCCAGGGCATTACCGAATACGATGCACGCATCAGTGGGGCTGCGTCACAATGTTAAGCACAGCAGAGGTGGCTTTTAGGCCAACCACTGAGGCGCCCCCTAACACGTAAACCTGATTATTTAATACAACCGCACCTAAGCCATGCCGGGGCAGTGGCATAGTGCCGGCTTGCTGCCAGCGGTCGGTGTTGGCCTGATAGCGCCACACCTGGCTGTACACGCCGCCACCATTATCAAAATACTCGCCACCAAACACAAACAGATCGCCACCCAGCACGGCCGCCGCCAGCCCGCCCTGTGCCTGTGGCATGGCGCTAAGCTGCTGCCAGCTATTAGTAGCGGCATCAAAACGCTGTAACTGTGCCAGGTTAGCCCCGCCGACCTGGCGGCCACCGACAACATAAAACTGGCCATTTAATACCACACCAGTTGCACTGTTAAACATCTGAGGCAAAGGCGCGACTTCAGTAACACTTAAGCTATGTGGGTCAAATACCCAGTGCCAGTTAACATCGGCCTGATCGCGCCACTGCGCATTGTCTGCCCCGGCAGGCGAGCGGCCACTGGCCAAATGTACCTTGCCGTTTAGCACTACCGCCACCGTTTCCGTCAGCGGTTTAGGCAACTGTGCGACCTTGCGCCACTGTTGTGCCGTCTCGTCAAGCAGCAACACTTCGCTGCTGGCGCTCCAGCGCCCGCCGTTTGCAATAACAAAGCCACCGAATAAAAACAGCTTATTGTCAACCGACAATAAATAAGCATGATGTCGCGCTTCTGGCAGTGATGGCGCCATGGTCCAGCGATTTATTACTGGATCATAAACCTGCACTGCAGACGTCATCTGCTGCTCTGCCTCTGGCAACGCATCACTTAAACCACCGGCGACATAAATTTTGCCGTTATGCACTGCCGGATAAATTTCCTGCACCGCAATCGGCATGGGTGCCAGCGTTTGCCAGGCCAGCTGAGGCTGCGCTCTTAGCTCTGCGCTAAGCGGCGCAATGAAGAGAATACTTAGCCAAAGGAGTAACGTCAGTAATATGTTTCGTGACATGCTTAAGGCTCCCGATACCAGTCAGTCCAGCTGGCAGTTAAACGATATACGCCGTAGCTGCTAAACTCGGCAACAAGCTTGCTGTAAAAATCGAAATTAGACAAATTGACGGTGATAAAACAGTTGTAACTGCAGTTGACTGGTCGCAGCGTCTGGCTGCGACTGGCAATCACCCGGCTGCTCAACCCATGCTGCTTGACCAGTTGGCTAACGCGCCAGGCATGAAAATCACTGGTCAGAATATAATCAGGCTTCAGGCCACGCGCACTAATGCTGTTAAACTCCTGGTAGGTATTGTCGCCACCGTTAAAGCAGTCAATTGCCAGCTGACGTTGTTGCGCCAGCAGATAATCGACATAAGGCTGGCAGTATTCGGTGGTGATAAGCACACTGGCACGCGCTGGCAATAGCCCGGCTAAGGTGTCGATACGGGCCTTGGCACACGCAGGCAACATCGTAGCAGAGCCACCACAGCCCAGTAATAAGGTAGTACTGTCGGCTGCAATGGCATACGTTGCCACATAACCGCTGTACCAATGCCTTACCTGATTAGCCAGCCAGGTATTGCCGGCCAGATAATAAAACGCCAGCAACAGCCATAAGCCTTTTTTACGGTAGCCAATGCAGGCCGCCAGTAACCCTAGCAGCAGCAGATTATGCGGAAATAACAGCGGTTCAAGCAGATCTTTCATCATGTTCAGCCTGATAAAGTTGCAGCAGTAATGCGTTACACAGTGCCCACGGCAGCCACAGCATACCAGAGGTGAGAATGTGGCCAGCTAAGCTTGATACCACCAGCAGCAGCAGGTTAAGCAGCAACAACACCCGTCCGGCGCCGGAATAACACAGACGCCAGCTGTGGCGGATAAACACGGCAAATACCACGACAAACAGGCTAATACCAGCGATGCCATAAAACACCAGCAGATCAAACCAGTCCAGTTCAGCAAAATACTTTTTCAAATACAAGGCCACCCCGCCCTGCCCCACGCCCAGCAGACGCTCCAGCATGCTGTATTGTTCGCTGCTCAGCTGCCAGATGCGCCCGGCGTAGTAGTCACGCGACGACAACACAATGCCACTGATACCGCGCTGTTGATAAACAAAGCTAAGTTTATCGTATATGCCCAGCAATTTAAGCAAGGCCTCGCCATTGAGGATCACCAGAAGCAGCACCAGCGTGACCGCCAACGCCAGGAGCCCGATTAGTTTGCGCTTTGCCTGCCAGAAGTGGCGTCGCTGCAACAGCAGCGGCACCAACAGCATCAGCAATATAACGCCAAATAGCCCGGTCTTGGTCAGTAGCGACAGCGCCAACAGCAGCGCACAACCACTTACCAGCGCGTAATAACGCTTATGCTGCCAGCTTAAACATAACAATGCCGCCGTCAGCACCAGCAGTACGGCAGATAACTCATTGGTTGAATAAAAAAAGCCTTTGATGCCTAGAAAAGATTGGGCCACACCGTCAAGCGGCTGGTAAGCAGTAAAACCAAAACCGGCCAAACCGGCCAGCGCATTTAGCAGCAGCACCAGGCTGCTGACTAGCAAGCTGTGTTTTAACAGCTTGGCCGCCTGCACCGAGCTGCGCTTTGCAAGTGCATATAAATAGGCCAGCGCCAGCAGTGGGCTTAGCAGTTTCAACGTCAACTGCAGATCGGCCATCGCCCAGCGTGCTTGCAACGCCGGCCACTGCAACATTGGGCCTATCAGTAACGCCAGCCAGCTTACGACAATCAGTAGCAACCATCGCGGCTGTTGTAAGGTTAAGCTAAGCGCCATCAGCAGTAAAAGTATCAGCTTATAGCCGGCGGCCAGGCCGTAACTGCTGCCCAGGGTTTGCAGCAAGGCGCCGTTTAGGCAATCAACCAATAAAAACCAAGGGATAAGACGGCATAACAGCCGGTCGAGCGCTGGCTGTAATGGCGGCTGTGATGTCGTTGCGGTGGTCGTAGCCAGCATTATTTTTTAAACAATCCGGCCAGGCCTTTACTAAATACCTTAATGCGCCAGCGGCTGAGCACACCCAGTTTATGTTTAAGGTAATAACGCCATTTCAGTGTTACCAGACCATAGCGACAACTGCTGATAAGCTCAAAAAAGTGAAACGGGATTTGTTCCATACTACGCCGGTAAAACATCTGGTTCTGCAAGTTGCGCTCACTCATCTGGGCCCGGTGTTTAGCCACAAACTGTTTATGCGCGTCCAGCCTCTTTGGCGAGTTGGTAATACGGCCCAGCTCATGGCCGACATTCACTTTGTAGCTGGGCGTAGCGATACGCAGCGCAGGGCCATAAGCCTGTACCACCCGCACCCACATGTCGTAATCCTGAAACGCTGCCAGATTAATATCAAAACCGCCCAGCGCCAGCATGCGTTCGCGCTTTACCAGCGCCTGATTCGAGAGCGTGTGTAAATCTAACAACTCTGCCAGCCCCACCACCCGCCGCGTGGCAAACAGCCGCTTTTGCACGGTGCCGTAATCCCAGATATAGCCCGAGCAAACACAGCTGTATTTATCATCATAGGCGCTGTACAGGCTGCTTAAGCGGTTAGGTAAAAACTCGTCATCATCGTCAATGCCGGTAACAAACTCACCTTTTGCTTCGCTAATCGCGCGGTTGCGGGCGGCACAGGCGCCCTGACCGGTACTTTGACGAAAAAAGCGGATCCGCTCGTCGTTAATATACTTATTGGTTAACACCTGCCAGGTATCGTCGCTGGAGGCATCATCTACCACCAGTAATTCCAGGTTAGGGTAATCTTGCGCTAATACCGACTCAATCGCCCGAATTGCCATTTGCACCCGGTTGTAGGTGGGCATATAGACACTGATCAGCGGAAACTTCGAAGTTGTCATTTCAACACACCTGCACCATTAAATTTTACCGGTCCAATACCACCATAAATAACGGGCTAACCCCAGCTGGCGGCCAATACGGCTGGGCTGCGACAATAAACGGTAGGCCCACTCTAAATTCAGCTTACACCAAAGCGCCGGCGCCCGTTTCACATTGCCGGTAAACACATCATAGGTACCACCCACGCCCATGTAAAAGCAATCAGGATACTGAGCGCGGATGCGCTGAATTAACAGCTCTTGCTTGGGTGACCCCATCGCCACACTGACAATACGGGCACCGCTTTGTTTAATTTGCGCAATTAAAGCCGCTTCATCTTTAAAATAGCCATCAACCGCGCCCACCAGGTTTACCTGCTGGCTGCGCAGTTTAGCTGCCGTTTGCTGGTTTACTTCAGGTTTAGCGCCAACAATAAACACCGGCACCTGATATTTCGCCGCCCGCAGCATCAGTTGCTGCCACAGCTCGCAGCCCGGGATACGCTGCACTTTTTTGTTCAGTCGTTTTCGCATCACTTTTACCACACCGATACCATCGGCGTAGCGAATATCAGCGGCGCGGATCACTTCACTAATAAGCGGTTCTCGCATAGCGGTTAATACTTTTTCCGGGTTAATCGCAATGGCAGAGCCGGCAAACACCTTGCCGTCGTCACCGACAATAAACTGCAACAGCTGCTGCATGTCGTTAAAGGCGGATACCTGTACCGGCCCTATGCTCACTTGTGCAATCTGGTCACGTGCTGCTGCCGCTTTGGCATCACTCATAACATCACTCTCTGATAAATTTGCTGTAATTCTGTTACCACCTGCCCCAACAGGTATTGTTCGGCACTGCTGCGCCCTTGCCGCTGCAACAGCTCATACTGCTGCTCTGACAAGCTAAAAAACTGCTGTAACGCTGAATTAAGCCTGGCGATGACTTCGGTTTCTTCACCCTGCTGGCTAACCAATATGCCATTGATGCCATGTTGCACTTGCTCGCGGGCACCGTCAGTGTCGGTAGCAATCACCGGTGTATAACAAGCCATCGCCTCGGCCATCACCAGGCCAAAGGCTTCGTGGCGCGACAGACTGATAAAACAACGCGCCTGGCAATACAGCTGCTTAAGCGCCGCCGTGTCCTTTGGCCCCACCACCAGCACATTGGGAAATTGCTGCGCAGCGTGTTGTAAGCGCGTAAGCCAGGGGCCGCTGCCCGCTACTACCACTTTTTTATCGTGTAGCGCCGGTAACAGCGCCAGTAGCCGGTCCATGCCTTTATTCTGATCTAAACTGCCGACATACAACAGATCGATACTCTTTTCCTGATAGCTCAGTCTGTCAGTCTGGCGAAACAGCTCACTAATGCCGGCCGGCAATACCTGTTTTTGCGCTACCGGCAAACTAAAATGCTTTGCCAGGGCGTTGCTGGCAAAAATCCACTGATCCACTTTAGCTGCACACCAACGGTATAGCTTGCCCGGCGGCTGATATTTATAAATGTCACTGCCATGACAGGTCACCACAATTTTTACCTGGCGGTTACGCAACCCTTTATACAGTAATGCCAAATATATCGTTGGATAGAAAAAGTGTACGTGAATAATATCAAAACGGCGGCGGCTAAGCACAAAACGCCAAATAAAATCCAGCAGAAACACCGGGTATTTCAGCACTTTATTCAGCCAGGAGTCACTGTGCCATCGCATATAATGATATGCAGGGTTTAACGCAGCAAGCGCCCATACCTGGTTGTGCACGAATTTACCCTGAAACGGGCTGGATGGCTTAGGCCCCATATTGCTGATGATAAGAAGATCCATATGATGGTTTAACACGCTGAAGTTTCATCCTCACAGCCCCAATGGCTGTGTACAATACTTGTTGTAAATAAATAAAACACTTACTTTATCGCGCCAAGGCGCAACAAGTTAACGGCGATTAGATATTATCTGTAATAGCTGACGCTCTGCTGAATAACATGACTGATTTACCCTATACAGGATAGCTAAATGCCTGAACATACTATGCTTTACCTTAGTGCCTTTGTCGCCTCTGCCCTGGCCATCTTAGTGTTGTATCCGCTGTCAGTTCGCATTGGTCTGGTGGATATCCCGCGCGGGCGCAAGCAGCATCAGGGCGCTGTGCCATTAATTGGTGGTATTGCTACATATTGCGGCCTGGCGCTGGCGTTGCTGCTGTTTGCCGACAGCAGCATACAACCTTTGTATTATCTGGCTTGCAGCGGCGTTATTGTGCTGCTTGGTGTATTTGATGATTACCTGGATTTAAGCGTAAAGCTACGTCTGGCCGTGCAAACGCTGGTGGGGCTGGCGATGACCTACGCGCTGGATTTACACCTGGCCAGCCTGGGTAATTTATTTGGCTTTGGCGTAATAGAGCTGGGTGTATTGGGCTTACCTGTTACACTCATTGCCGTTATTGCTGCTATTAATGCCTTTAATATGACCGACGGCATTGATGGCCTGGCCGGTATGTTAAGTCTGGTTAGTTTTATCGCCATTGCTATTTTTATGGCGCTGTGGGGGCAACAGGAATATGCGGTGCTGGCGCTACTGTTAGCACTGGCGCTATTACCCTACCTGGCCTGCAACCTTAACTTGATCCCCGGCCGGCGCATTTTTATGGGTGATGCCGGCAGTATGTTAATTGGCCTGTCGGTGATCTGGCTGCTGATTATCGGCACCCAAAGTGAAAGCGCCAGCTTTCGGCCGGTAACGGCGCTTTGGATCATTGCCATACCGCTAATGGACATGATTGCCATTATGGTCAGACGCATCCGCAAAGGCCAATCGCCGTTTCAGGCCGACCGCGAGCACCTGCACCATATTTCACTGCGCCTGGGGCTAAGTTCACGTGAGTCGCTGGCGCTTATTACTGCACTGGCGTGTATTTTTGCTTCTATCGGTATTATTGGTGAATATCTGTTGTTGCCAGACTGGTTAATGCTGCTGTTATTTTTGCTGTTGTTCGGCACTTACCTATATCTGCTGCAGCATATCTGGCGTATTATTTCGCACCTGCGCCACAAGCGGCTTGCCCGCACCGTTCCAAGGGTTGTAAAGTAGTGAAACTGCTGAAAAAAATTCTGCTGGCCCGCGCCACGGCCATGCTGGGCGATAAACTGGTGAAACTGGCTGCCGGCGCTGTGCTTACCGTGTTCGTTGCCCGCATGTTGGGTGCCAGCGAACTGGGCGTGTATTCGATAGTCATGGCCTGGAGTGCCTTTTTGGTACCGATGACCAGCCTTGGCCTGAATAACGTGGTCGTGCGCCAGATGGTAAAACACGACAACGGCCATGACGCCATGACGATGCTGTACAGCGCCATTAGTATGCGCCTGTTGCTGGGGCTTTTGGGTGGCAGCCTGATGCTGCTGGCGTTTTATCTGTTATACCCTGCTATGTTTGACGGCAACACCGCTATTGCTATTCCGGTGCTGTTTTTACTACAGGCGTTTTTTGGCTTTTTACTGTTTGAGTTTTACTTAAATTATCAGGGCACTTTTCGTAGCGTAGCCTATGTTAAATCGGCCATTTCCCTGTTTAGCTTTGCCGCTAAGTTGGCGCTATTATACAGCGGCTTCGGTATTGCCAGTTTGCTGCTGTTAACCGGCATTGAGTTTTTCGTTGTCGGTATGGCGCAGTATCTGCTGTACCGGCGCAAACACCAGCCTTATAAAGAGGGCGAAGCTCGCTGGCCGGCCTATCACCCGCGCTGGTTTAATATTAATCAGGCTAAGCAGCTGCTTAAACGGTCTTCCTGGTTGTGGATGTCGGGCATTGTGTCAGTTATCTACCTAAAAATTGATATCGTAATGATAGGCTCTATCGCCGGCACCGAGCAGGCGGGTATTTACGCCGCCGCCAGCCGTTTATCTGAGCTATGGTATGTGTTTCCGGCCACCTTAGCCGCGCGTTATTACCCGGATATGATCCGCGCCCATCAGCAAGGCTGGACACCTTATTATTTGAAGCTGCGCCGCTTTGCGCTGCTGTTTTTTGCCATGGCCTTTGCCATCGCGGTGGTGATGTCGCTACTGTCGCCCTGGATTGTCGGCCTGTTGTTTGGTGACGCCTTTGCCGGTGCCATAGAGGTGCTGCGCATTCATATCTGGGCCGGCTGCTTTATTTTTGTACGCTATTTAATCAGTCAGCATTTGCTTATTACCGAGCAAGAGCCGCTGTCACTGCTAAGCCACACAGTGGGCGCCGCGCTTAATGTGGGTTTAAACCTCTGGCTTATTCCTACGATGGGCATAGTTGGTGCCGCCTGGGCGACGCTGATTTCGTATGCTTATGCCTCGTTTTTCTTTTTATTCTTTGCCAAAAGTACCCGCAGCCAATTATGGCAACTGATACGGGCACGCCGGCAACCAAGCTGATAAGGGCTATTATGAGCAAACCACTGTTTGTTGAAATTAAAGGCGTACAATTTCGCAATAAGGGCGCCTATTTAATGCTACTGGCTTGCCTTGAGGGCTTAAAAGGCCTGAAGCAACCCATAGAGCTGGTATTATCACCCGGCCCTAACCTGCCTTATGTCGAGCGCGCGCGCTTAGGCGCCTGGCAAAAGTTGTCGTTTCGCCGCGGCGCTCTGGATTTAACACCGCTGATTGGCAAATTGCCTGCTGCTGTGCAGCGGCTATTTAACCGCTACGGTATGGTAAGCGAGCGTCAGGTAGATTTAGTGCTGGAAGCCAGCGGCTTTGCCTATGGCGATCAGTGGCCACTGCGCTTTTTGCAAAACACCGCCAAAGAAGTGGTGCGTTTTGCCCAAGCCGGTAAACCCTTTGTGTTTATGCCGCAAGCCTTTGGCCCTTTTAACAGTGAAGACAGCAAAGCGGCGATGCGCGACATTATTCAGCACGCCCGGCTGATATTCGTGCGCGATCCGGTGTCGCTGCAGCATTTACAAAGCTGCGTGGCTAACCTGCCCGACTCCGTCGTACTCACACCGGACTTCACTATTAGCCTAACGCCACGCGCCAATGACGAGCTGCCGCAGATAAGTGGCCCCTTCGCGGCGCTTATTCCCAACAATAAAGTGGTGTCTAAATTTAACCATGCCGGCGCCGAGCAGCAGCGGGCTGATTACATTAACGCCTTTGCCGCTGCCGCCAATAAGCTGGCCGCCGAGGGCTTACAATGTGTGCTGGTAAACCATGAAGGCAAAGAGGATGCACAGCTTTGCACCGAAATTGCTGCCAAAGCCCCCTGTACCCTAGTACAAATTGAAGACCCGCTGGCAGTAAAAGCCTTTATTGGGCGGGCAGCGCTGGCGGTAAGCTCACGTTTTCATGGTGCGGTCAATGCGTTGAGCCAGGGCGTGCCCTGTATCGCCACCAGCTGGAGCCATAAATATCACGCCATGATGTCTGATTTTGCCATGGGCGATTACTGTGTGGCTGAGCTTAGCGAGCAAAGCCTGCTAGCCGCCCTACAGCAGGTGCTTGATAACAAAGCCAGCTTAAGCGCCGAAGTTAAAGCCAAAGCAGCGGCATTAAAACAGCAAAATGCCGCCATGTGGCAGCGGCTATATCAGGCCATCGACTAATCGTCTTTATGCTACACCCTGGACGTACAGCGGCACTTTTAAGGTGTTATCCACCTTATCAGGGCCGCCGCACATTTCATCGTACGCGGACTGATGCACTAAATAAGCTTTGTAAATGGTGCAGCGATCCAGTGCCTGCATTACCTGCTCTACACTATTGAATCTTTCAGGCTTGTTGTCATCATTCATTAAGAAGGCTGTGCGGCCGTCGTAGTCGGCCTCGACTAAATACACGCCCATTTCGTAGGAATGAATGGTCAGCTCGTTAATACGGACATCCTGATGGTTTAAATGGCTAACACGGTGTAAGTTCATAGCGTGCTCCTTCGTTTTAAACTCTACCTGTTACGCCCAAACAACACGCCCGGATCTTAGTTGCCCCGAAACATAAAATACACCGCACCCACCAGGCATAAACCGGCCCATAAATAATCCAGTTTAAGTGGCTCTTTTAAATACATCACCGAAAACGGCACAAATACCGACAGCGTAATAACTTCTTGGATAATCTTTAACTGCCCCACCGTTAACACGGTATAGCCAATACGATTCGCCGGCACCTGAAACATGTACTCAAACAGCGCTATGCCCCAACTTACGAGGGCAGCAATTATCCAGGGTTTGTTATTCAGCTCTTTTAAATGCGCATACCAGGCAAAGGTCATAAACACATTACTGCAAATCAGTAGGGATATCGATATCAGGATTGGGTTCATAGTGTCATTTTTTCTGTTAGCGCCCTGGCCGCAATCAGCACAAATTAAGCGTCATAAAGTGGCTGTTGGGATCAAGTTTATACTGGCCAAAGGGACCACAGTCAGTAAAACCAAACTTGCGATACAAGCTTCTGGCAGGGACAAAGTAGTCTTGTGTGCCGGTTTCCAGGCTAAGTGTGCTAAAGCCCTGCGCTTTGGCATGGTCGATAATAAACTGCAATAACGCCTGGCCTACGCCCTGGCCACGAAAGGCGGTTGCGGTGCGCATTGATTTGAGCTCGGCCATCTGGCTATCAAGCGTTTTAATGGCCACGCAACCGGCTAAGTTATCACCCTGCCAGGCACTGAAAAAGCGGATATTGCTGGCTTTTAGCGCATCAACATCCAGTGCATGCACACTCTCTGGCGGTGAAGTGGCATACATATCGGTAAGGTGTTCGCGCAGTAAGGCGATCACTTCGCCACCGGTTAAATTATCTGAGCGAATTTGCATCTGAGTCTCCCACTTGTAGCAGTGCGCTCAGTGTACAAATAAAAAAGGGCGCTTACAGCGCCCTTTTCACTTTTTATTTCTATTATCCAAGCCGTCAATCAGGCCACCGGTCAGCCTAAGTTCAAACTCGTGGACACCGCTGACCAACTCGCAGCTAGCAACCAACTCAGCAATCACCTCGCCATCCATCAGGTCGTTCTCAGCAAAGCGGCACTTTGATTGAATCGAACGTGCAGGCTATATTGATCCGGGTGTTGCGGTCATACGTTACATATGCCATTTCCAATGAAATCGCTTAATGCGAATACAGCCAAAACGTATTTTTTCAGAATTAAGGGTACACAAATGTCGAAGCAAAACAAAATGATCATGGCAGTGATTGCGGTATCGTTGGCTGGACCGGCGGTGGCATATGCCAGAGATATTGGCTTTACCTACATCGAAGGCGGTATTGTCGGCGGCTTTGTCAACGACATTGAGACATCCGGCGCAATTACTGGCGGTGTGCCACTTGATGTTGAAAGCGATGCTGATGGTGGTGCATTTATTGGCGGAGCGTGGCAGTTAACAGATCAGATACACCTGTTTGGCGAGTATGCCTCACTTGGCCAGGAGCTTGAGATCCGTAGCGGCACCGACACAGTTGCAGGCGAGTACGACGTGTTGCGTTGGCGTCTTGGCGTAGGCTACCAGTACCCTGTGTCAGAAAGCCTGGCTTACTTCGGTCGGCTAAGCCTTGATCAGCTCGAGTTCAAGGATGCGCGTGCTGCAGGTTTCAATCTGGATGTCGACGCTGACGATAGCGGCCCTGGTGCGGAGCTTGGCGTTATCTGGGCTGCAACGCCGACGTTACATCTGCAGGGCCATGCGCGTTACACCGCGATGGGTGGTGTGGCGTCCAGCGGTTCGGATCCTTTCGAGTCCGACGTTCTGATAGGTGTGAACGGACGCTGGCATTTCCACCCCAACTTCGCCCTGGTCACCGGCTACGAGTATGGAAAAATCACTACGGTGAATGTGGGCGTGCGCTTATCTTTCTGAGGGCTTCCCAAGTGCCGGTGTCAAATGATCCGGCGCGGTGTCTTAGCTAAGTAAAAAGTGCATGCGCCCTACTCAGCTTTAACTGTGGCTTGCCAATTCACTGCCTGCCACTGGCCATTTTTGCGCACAAAGGTGCCGCTGTTTAAATAGCGTTTGGTATCAACGCCGGCTCGTGCTACCAGCACAAAGGCGACTACGGCAGTGTCACCGTACTGCATAATGCGTACGTTTTCGCTGTCGTAAACCGTTTCAATCTCGTCTGCTTTTAACAGGCCACGGCTGGTTACGCTTTGCATCAGTTCGGCTTTACCAAAACGTGTGCCGCCAGAGCTGGTGTAAATCAGCTCATCAGCCCAATATTTGTCATGAATGGCAGCATCGTTGCGGGTGGCACCGTCTAAAAACTCAGCTAATAAGGCAGTAAGTTCAGCTTTGTCATCTGCCAGGGCAAAGGTTGGCGTCACAAGCATGGGTGTTAATAGCAAAGTGCTAAGCAGCAGGCTGGTTTTCATGGTGGGTTCCCTGTTGTTTATTGTTGTACGTTTTTGTTATTGGCTAAGCTAACATACAAAAAAAGACGCCGCAGCGTCTTTTCATGAGTTTACCAGCAGCTTACATGCTAATGCCGCCGTCGATTTCCACCACCCGGCCGGTGAAGAAATCGTTTTCAAAAATGTATTTTGCCGTATGGGCAATTTCGCTGGCTTCGCCTAAGCGCCCTACCGGCTTCATTTTCTCTAAGCGGTCGCGCGCTTCAGGCTTCATCGCATCGGTCATTGCAGTGCGAATAACGCCCGGTGCAATCGCGCCAACACGAATACCAAACCGGCCTAGCTCGCGCGCCCAGGTTACCGTCATCGCTACTACACCAGCTTTAGAGGCGGCATAGTTGGTTTGCCCCATGTTACCAGCACGCGCCACGCTGGACATATTGATAATCACGCCCTTAGTGCCGCGTTTTACCATGGCGGCAGCCGCTTCACGGCCACACAGAAATACACCGGTTAAGTTAACGTCGATAACCGATTGGAACTGTGCCAGCGACATTTTGCTTTGCAGCTCGCCGTCTTTATATTTCAGCAACAGGCCATCGCGTAAAATGCCAGCGTTGTTAATCAGGCCGTCGATACCGTTAAAGTCGCTGTCGATTTGCGCGAAGGTGGTTTCAACCTGCTCTTCACTTGCTACGTTGGCAATGTAAGTGTTTACTGTGGTACTGGCACCCAGTTCTGCTTTAGCCGCCGCTAATTGATCAGCATTCATATCGATTAGTGCCAGTTTGGCACCCTCAGCTGCACACATGCGCGCCATTTCCAGGCCCAGGCCTTGTGCACCGCCAGTGATAACGATGGTTTTGTTTTGCAGGTTCATCTCTCTCTCCGACATCGCGATTACTGCGATATGAGCAAGTGCGTAGAATTTTTCTACCGGGACCGTGTTTTTCAGGGACGAAAAACACGAGCCTACAGGGACGTATTTACGGCGTGTCCCGGAGAAAACATTCGGAGTACTTGCGTGTTAATTCAAATTAATTAGTTTTGGCAAACAGCTTAAAGATACTGGAAAAATCCAGTTTGCCATTACCGGCCCGCTGGTGTGCCACGTACAAACTACGCGCCAGTGCACCCATTGGTGTACTGCTTTGGCTTTGCAATGCCGCCTCCATGGCCAGGCCTAAATCTTTCGCCATTAAATCGACCATAAAGCCGCCTTGATAACCGTTTGAAGATGGTACGTTTTCCATCACATCTGGGCACGGGTTATACAGCTCTAATGTCCAATTACGGCCGGAGCTTTTCAGCATAATATCTGACAGCACTTTCGGGTCCAGACCATTATCCACGCCCATTTGCAGCGCTTCAGAGGTGCCCACCATTAAAATGCTCAACAGCATATTGTTGCAGATCTTCGCCACCTGGCCTGCACCTACTGCACCTGCGTGGAACAGGTTTTTACCCATATTGCCCAGCACGGTTTTAGCACGCTCAAAATGCGCAGCTTCGCCACCGACAATAAAGGTCAGGGTACCGGCTTTGGCGCCGCCGACACCACCGGATACCGGTGCATCAATAAAGGCGATACCTTGCGCTGCAAGCCCTGCGCCCACTTTACGCGCGCTATCAGCATCGATGGTTGAACAGTCAATTACCAGCGCATCTTTACCGATGTCTGCCGCTACGCCCTGCTCGCCTAAATACAGGCCCAGCACATGCTTGCCGGCAGGCAGCATGGAGATAACGAAATCTGCACCTTTAACCGCATCGGCCGCACTGGCCGCTACGCTAGCGCCTTCTGCTTTAACCTGCGCCAGGGCTGCTTCGGATAAATCAAATGCGGCCACGCTGTGGCCCGCTTTAACCAGATTGATGGCCATAGGGCCACCCATATTACCTAAACCGATAAATGCAACCTTTGCCATATTGGCTCCTTACTCGTCTGTGCCCAGCTGTCGCAGCGGATGTTGCTCTGGCTGCCACGGTGAGCGAAATAGTTCAGCAATAACCGCTTGTGGTACATCAGCGACGGTTTTGTATTGCCACTTCGGTTGTAAATCTTTGTCCATCAATAGTGCACGCACGCCTTCGGTAAACTCACCCAATTTGCCGCACTGCACACTTAAGCCCAGCTCTAAGCGGAAGCTATCCGCCAGAATTTTGCTTTGGCCGAGCTTTAACAGTTCAAACACGATATGGGCAGTGATTGGGCTACCATAGGCCAATGAGTCTTTGGCTTTTTGCAGCCATTTATCCTCACCCTGCATTGTATTGATTGCCGCGATCACCGTTTCAAGCTCGGTTAAACCGGCAAGTGCTTCAATCTCGCTTTCATGCGGCCGGATTTGGCTCAGTGGCATTTGCGTGCGGCACTGATCTTCTTCACTACGCAGCGCATCAGACAGCTTCTGATGATTCAGCGCGATAGTGTCGCCCCAGTTAATCGTTTTGAGCTTGTCGATAAGCGCCGCTTTGCGCTCGTGCAGCACAAAGTGGTCGGCAAGGCCAATAAACTTGGCATCAGCGGCGTTAATCGAGGCGCCGGTTAACCCTAAAAACAGCCCACAGCCCGGCGGCATACGGTTTAAAAACCAACTGGCACCGACATCCGGGTATAATCCTATCGCCATTTCCGGCATCGCTATACGGCTGGTCGCAGTAACTACTTTGTGCGACGCGCCGGCCATCAGGCCTAAGCCGCCGCCCATTACAATGCCATTGCCCCACACCAGCACCGGTTTGCCAAAGGTGTGAATGAGATAATCCAGCGTGTACTCTTTGGTAAAGAACTCTTCTACGTAAGGTGCATACTCGCCCGGCTTGTCCAGCATGGCTTTGTACAGATCGCGAATATCACCACCGGCGCAAAAGGCTTTATCACCACTGCCATCCAGGATCACTAAGCTGATTGACGGATCCGCCTGCCAGCTTTGCAGCTTAGGCAGTAACGATTCCACCATGGGTAAGCTCAGCGCATTCAGTGACTTTTCTGAATTTAGCGTGGCAACACCAATTTTTTTGCCGTTATGTGCTGTTAGTTCCTGATACAGCACGACTTCATTAACCGCGCTCATTAGCCGTTCACCCAGTTAGGTTTGCGTTTTTCTAAAAACGCCTGCACACCTTCAACCTGATCTTTGGTATCGAACAAGCCAACAAACAGCTCACGCTCCAGCGGCAACGCACTTTGCATCGTGCCGCTGCGGCCCTTTTGAATCAGTGCTTTACACGCAGTAACGGCACACGGGCTTTGCTCGGCGACTTTGTCGGCCAAGGCCAGCGCGCTTTCCAGTGCCATACCCGTTGCGACGACTTCTTCTACCAGGCCAATTTGTTGTGCTTTTTCCGCGCCAATACGCTCACCGCACAGGATCATGCGCTTAGCCCAGCCCTCGCCGACCAACCAGGCCAGGTTTTGCGTACCCCCAGCACAAGGCAATAAACCGACTTTGGCTTCAGGTAGCGCCATCTGTGCTTGCTGCTCGGCGATACGGATATCGCAGGCTAGCGCGACTTCTAAACCGCCGCCCATGGCATAGCCGTTAATGGCGGCAATAGACACGCCACGAAATGCACTTAAGGTTTCAAATGCTTCGCCAAAGATACGTGACATGTCGCTGGCTACGGCTTTATCGCCGTCAGCAAACAGTTTCAAATCTGCACCGGCTGAGAAAAACTTTTCGCCTTCACCGGTGATGACTAAGGCATAAATGTTTTTGTCGGCATCCAGGCTTTTAACCGCATCACGGAGCTGGGTTAACGTATCCGCCGTCCAGGTATTTGCCGGCGGGTTAGACATGGTGATAAGCGCCGTGTGGCCGCGTTTTTCGAGTTTTAGTTGAGCCATTGTTGTCTCCTTTTATTGCCCGAATAAACTCAGGCAAGAAGGAGGATTAGCCTTGTTCTAAAGCGACCGTTGGAGGCCATGGATGGCCGGAATCGAGCCCCATGGATGGTTTACGGCGTGTCGCTGTGGACAAGGCGGTTCCTCCTGATGATTCAGATCATCGTAACAAAAGTTGATTACAGAATGTCGCCTGCGGCTTCATCCAGTAAACGTCGGCCAATGATCAGCCGCATAATTTCGTTGGTACCTTCCAAAATCTGATGCACGCGTACATCACGGAAATGACGCTCAAGCGGGTATTCTTTGATGTAGCCATAGCCACCGTGTAGCTGCAGCGCCTGATCACATACCTGGAAGCCAACGTCAGTGGCAAAGCGTTTCGCCATCGCGCAGTACGCGGTTGCTTCACTGTCCTTTTGATCCAGCTTAAACGCCGCTAAGCGCACTAACTGACGCGCAGCAACCAGCTCGGTTGCCATATCGGCCAATTTAAACTGCAGTGCCTGAAACGCGGCCAGTGGCTTACCAAACTGCTGACGCTCCAGCATATAGTTACGTGCTGTGTTAAGTGCCTGCTGTGCAGTACCAATTGAACAGGTAGCGATATTGATACGGCCGCCGTCTAAGCCTTTCATGGCAAAACCAAAGCCTTCACCTTCATTACCTAACAGGTAATGCGCAGGAATCCGTACATCTTCAAACGTGATCAAGCGGGTTGGCTGCGCGTTCCAGCCCATTTTCTCTTCCGCTTTGCCGTAGATAACGCCTTTAGCATCGGCCGGTACGATAAAGGCCGAAATGCCTTTTGGCCCGGCTTCACCGGTGCGCGCCATCACTACCAGTACTTCGGTAGAGCCTGCACCAGAGATAAACATTTTCGAGCCGTTTAATACATACTCGTTGCCCTCTTTTTTCGCGCTGGTGCGAAGCCCGGCAGCATCTGAACCTGAGCCAGGCTCAGTTAAGCAATAAGATGCCAGTTTCTGACCGGTGACTAAATGCTCCATCCACTCTGCTTTGGCATCACTGGTACCCCAGTTGGCGATCATCCAGGTGGCCATATTATGAATGGTCAGCATCGCTGTGGTCGCGGTGCAGCCCATAGACAGCTGTTCGAAAATAATGGATGAATCTAAACGTGATAAGCCCATACCACCGTCATCTTCTGGCGTGTACAGTGAGCAGAAACCCAGCTCACCGGCTTTTTGAATTACGTCTTTTGGAAAGTGGTGATCGCGATCCCACTGGGCAGCGTGTGGCGCCAGTTCTTGTTCGGCAAACTGTTTGGCCACATCGACAAAGGCTTGTTGGTCTTCTGTTAAATTGAAATTCATAGTTGGTCCTGCTTATCCAATCGGCTTTTGAGCTTCCGTACATTTAACACGCTCGCCCGTTCGGCTCTCCCAGCCTCACTCTTGATCGCTCGCTAAGTTAAACCTACTCCGCTCGGCGCCTTGTTAATCGCTTCGAATCTGCATCGCAGAAGGACTGCAGACTTTACTTAGCCGACCGTTGGAGGCCATGGATGCTGACAAATTCGTCAGGAACGAATTTGACCAGCTTCGCTGGCCCATGGGGTGAATTTCATGGAAGAAATTCGTAAATCGAGCCCCATGGATGGTTTATGGCGTGTCGGCGTGTAAAGTGTGCAGGCCTGAGCCTGACTAACCTCAGGCTCCGTGTAGCCTTAACGCAAGTTAATCGACATATTCGGGCCAGACACCTGAATATCGTCATCAAACCAGCGCGCGGTAATCGTCTTCGTTTCAGTATAGAAACGCACCGCCTGCTTACCGTAAGCATGCTGGTCGCCGTAGAACGAGCCTTTCCAGCCAGTAAACGAGAAGAATGGCAGAGGTACCGGAATAGGGATATTGATACCGACCTGGCCCACTTCCACTTCGTGCTGATACTTACGTGCAGCCGCACCGCTGGCAGTGAAAATAGAGGTACCGTTACCGTATGGGCTGTCGTTTACCACTTTCAGCGCTTCATCCAGTGAACCCACTGTCATAGTCGACAGTACCGGGCCAAAGATTTCCTGCTTATAAATTTCCATGTCGGTAGTAACGTTGCTAAATACGGTTGGGCCAACCCAGTTACCGTTCGGGTAACCGTCAACTTTACAGTCAGAGCCATCCAGTACGCAGGTTGCGCCTTCTTTTTTACCTTGCTCGATCAGTGACAACACGCGGGCACGCGCCTGCGGGCTGATTTGCGGGCCATAGGCTGCGTTAGGGTCGGTGTAAACGCCCGGGCGCACTTTGCCGATAGCCGCAGCCACTTCAGGGATCCAATCTGCTGCTGCGCCAACAAATACTGCAACAGAAATCGCCATACAGCGCTGGCCGGCTGCGCCAACTGAGGCACCAACTAAGGCATTGATAACCTGCTGTTTGTTAGCATCCGGCATAATAACCATGTGGTTTTTCGCACCGGCAAAGGCCTGTACGCGTTTTAAGTTGTCAGTACCGGTTTTGTAAATGTACTGGCCAACATTAACTGAACCCACAAATGAAATCGCTTTGATATCCGGATGGTGCAAAATGGCATCAACCTGCTCTTTCGCGCCATGTACAACCTGTAACACGCCTTTTGGTGCACCGGCTTGTACGAATAGCTCAGCGATTTTGTTTACCGTCATCGGATCTTGCTCAGACGGTTTTAAAATAAAGGTGTTACCGCAGGCAATCGCCATTGGGAACATCCACAGCGGGATCATCGCAGGGAAGTTAAACGGCGTAATACCGGCACACACGCCCAGCGGCTGAATATAGCTGTAGGTGTCAATGCTGCGTGCCACGTTTTCAACCGTTTCACCCATCATTAATGACGGAATGTTAGCGGCTTGCTCTACTACCTCGATACCGCGCCATACGTCACCTTTGGCATCTTCTACTGTTTTACCCAGCTCACGACAGATAATGTCAGCGATGTCGGCTTGGTGCTCTTTTAATAAGTGCGCAAAACGCATCATCAAACGGGCGCGCTCAGATACTGGCACTTCTTTCCAGGTTTTAAACGCCGCTTTGGCCGATTCGATGGCGCTTTCCATCTCACTTGGCGTGGCGCAAGCCACCTGAGCAATCACGTCCTGCGTTGCCGGGTTGGTAACGGGGATCAGTTTGTCACCTGTTGGTGCAACAAACTCGCCGTCGATAAAATGCATAACCTGTTGTGTCATATTGCTTCTCCCGATTGTTGGGGGAGACTGCCAGCGTGTTATCTGTGTAATTATTTAATGCCGCTGACAGTCAAAGTGTTTGTTATAAAACTTCTACGGCCAGTGCTACGGCTTCACCACCACCGATACACAGTGAGGCAACGCCTTTGCTCAGGCCACGATTACGCAGCGCGTGAATCAGCGTAACCAGAATACGGGCACCAGAAGCACCGATAGGATGGCCCAGCGCACAAGCACCACCGTTAACGTTTACTTTGGCGCTGTCTAAGCCCAGTTCGTTAATTGCCAGCATGGTTACCATGGCAAAGGCTTCGTTAATTTCCCACAGGTCAACCTGCTCTTTATCCCAGCCCGCTTTTTGCAGTACCTTTTGCATAGCGCCAACCGGAGCAACGGTAAATAATGCCGGTTCCATTGAGTTTGTTGCGTGCGCCACAACACGCGCTAACGGCTTAGCACCTTGTGCTTTGGCATCGCTTTCACGCATCAAAATAAGCGCTGCTGCACCGTCTGAAATGGAACTGGAGTTTGCAGCGGTGATAGTACCGTCTTTGGCAAAGGCCGGACGCAGTGTCGGGATTTTGTCTACTTTGGCATTACCTGGCTGCTCATCAACGTTAAAGGTAATTTCACCTTTACGAGTCTGGAAGGTTACCGGGGTAATTTCACCCTCGAAAGCACCAGAGCTGATAGCTTGCTGCGCGCGGGTTAAAGATTGCACAGCAAAGGCATCCATCTGCTCACGGGTAATGCCTTTTTCATCAGCGGTGCCCTGGGCGAAACAACCCATAGCTTTACCATCGTACGCATTTTCCAGGCCGTCTAACATCATATGATCTTTAATCTGGCCGTGGCCCATACGGTAACCGCTGCGGGCCTTATCCAGCAGGTAAGGCGCGTTACTCATCGATTCCATACCACCGGCAACCACCACATCGGCACTACCGGCTTTTAATAAGTCGCTGGCTAACATTACGGCTTTTAAACCTGAACCACACACTTTGTTAATCGTAGTGGCACCCGCAGTCAGCGGTAAACCGGCTTTTAACGTGGCCTGACGTGCAGGCGCCTGGCCTAAACCCGCTGGCAGCACGTTACCCATGATCACTTCGCTGACTTTATCGCCGCTTAAACCGGCTTGCTCCAATGCCGCTTTAATCGCAGTGGCACCCAGTACGGTAGCGTCTACATCAGATAAACCGCCCATAAAGCCGCCCATAGCAGTGCGCTTAGCAGCAACGATGACAATGTTGTCGGTAGCCATAAAGTTCTCCAAAAAAGCTGTCGGCTAAAAAGTTGCTCCAGAGCCTACACCAAATTTACGTTTACGCCAACGTCAACCACCTAACACTATGGTAGTGTGCCACGGTTTTGGTTCAGTAAACTGTACAGTCTGACCAGCCCGTATTGGCATTTTTGCTTTACAAAGCACGGAAAAATCGCATTTTGGCGCAGAAAGCCGCCCGCCCTTAGCTTTACCTTTACGTAAACTTCACTTATATTGACTGCGTTTTCGGGGATGGCGTTTATGACAGAAAAAGAAGAAAAAACATACAGTATCAGCGAACTGGCCAAAGAGTTTGATATTACCACCCGTAGTATCCGCTTTTATGAAGATCAGGGGTTGATCACGCCACTACGTAGCGGGCAAACCCGCATTTACAGCAAGCGCGACCGCGTAAGGTTAAAACTGATTTTACGCGGTAAGCGCTTGGGCTTTAGCCTGGCCGAAACCGGCCAACTGTTCGAACTCTATGACGCTGATAAAAGCAGCGTGACCCAATTAAATACCATGCTGAAGTTGATTGAGCAGAAAAAAGCCGAACTGCATCAGCAAATGGACGACATCAAAGTCGTGCTGATGGAGCTGGTAACAGTAGAAAAACGTTGCCGCGATACCTTAGCCGATGCCAAACATCACAAAACCGCTTAAGCGGTAAGACATAGCAAACGGGGATAGACCATGATTAGCAGTTACAAAGGCCTTAACTTCGATTTAGGCGATACAGTGGACATGATCCGCGAGCAGGTAAATGCCTTCGCCCGCGACGAAATTGCCCCTCGCGCCGCTGAAATCGATGAGAAGAACGAATTTCCGAACGAGTTATGGCGCAAATTCGGTGATTTAGGTCTGCTGGGTATCACCGTAGATGAAAAATACGGTGGCTCAGGTTTAGGCTATTTAGAGCACGTTATCGCCATGGAAGAAATCAGCCGTGCGTCTGCTTCTGTTGCGCTGTCTTACGGCGCTCACTCTAACCTGTGTGTAAACCAGATTTTCCGCAACGGCACTGAAGCGCAGAAAATGAAGTACCTGCCAAAGCTGTGCTCTGGCGAACACATTGGCGCGCTGGCGATGAGCGAGCCAAACGCCGGTTCAGACGTGGTTAGCATGAAACTACGCGCTGAGAAAAAAGGCGACAAGTACATCTTAAACGGCAACAAAATGTGGATCACTAACGGTCCGGATGCGCACACTTATGTGATCTATGCCAAAACTGACGTCAACGCTGGCAGCAAAGGTATTACCGCCTTTATCGTTGAACGCGGTTTTAAAGGCTTCAGCCAGGCGCAGAAGCTGGATAAGCTGGGCATGCGCGGCTCAAACACCTGTGAGCTGGTATTTGAAGACTGTGAAGTACCGGAAGAAAACGTATTAGGCCAGGTTGGCCGTGGCGTACAGGTACTGATGAGCGGCCTGGATTACGAGCGCGTGGTACTGTCTGCCGGCCCGCTGGGCATTATGCAAGCTTGTATGGACGTAGTTGTACCTTATATTCACGACCGTAAACAGTTTGGCCAGTCTATCGGTGAGTTCCAGCTGGTGCAGGGTAAAGTGGCAGACATGTATACCCGCATGAACGCAGCACGCTCTTACGTTTACATGGTGGCGAAGGCCTGTGATCGTGGCGAAACCACGCGTAAAGACGCTGCTGGCGTGATCTTATACGCAGCTGAGCTGGCCACCCAGATGGCGCTGGATGCGATTCAGTTATTAGGCGGTAACGGCTACATTAACGAGTACCCTACCGGACGCTTACTGCGTGATGCCAAGCTGTATGAGATCGGTGCCGGTACTTCGGAAATCCGCCGTATGCTGATTGGCCGTGAGCTGTTTACTGAATCAAACTAAGCGCAAAACCAACCTTTCCAGCTATTCTGCACCGGGCCTGCAGGCCCGGTTAAAGGTGACTTAAGTGACCAGAATTACCTCAAAAGTAAACCCTCGCTCTGAGGACTTCCAAAAAAACGCTGCTGCCATGCAGGCAGTAGTTGATGATCTGCAAAGTAAAGTACAGCAAATAAAACTAGGCGGCGGCGAAGCGCTTATTGCGCGCCACACCTCGCGCGGTAAGCTGTTTGTACGCGATCGTATTCAAAAGCTGCTCGATCCGGGCTCGCCGTTTTTAGAAATTGGCCAGTTTGCTGGCTGGGAATGCTACGAAGATTACGTCCCCAGTGCCGGCGTGGTAGCCGGTATCGGCCGTGTCAGTGGCGTTGAGTGTATGATTGTCGCCAACGATGCAACGGTTAAAGGCGGCACCTACTACCCGCTGACGGTGAAAAAGCACTTACGCGCCCAGGAAATAGCCGAGCGCTGCCACCTACCCTGTATTTATCTGGTCGATTCAGGCGGTGCTAACCTGCCACGTCAGGATGAAGTGTTCCCGGATAAACTGCACTTTGGCCGCATTTTCTTTAACCAGGCCAATATGTCAGCCAAAGGCATTCCGCAAATTGCGGTGGTAATGGGCCTTTGTACTGCTGGTGGTGCCTATGTACCCGCGATGGCCGACGAAAGCATTATTGTTAAAGAGCAAGGCACCATCTTTTTGGCGGGTCCGCCGCTGGTAAAAGCGGCGACGGGTGAAGAAGTCTCTGCCGAGGAGCTGGGCGGTGCTGATGTACACTGTAAAATCTCCGGTGTGGCCGATCACTACGCGTTAAACGATGAGCATGCGCTGCAACTTGCTCGCAATGCGGTATCACGCTTAAACCGCCCTGCCCCAGAGCAAATGGATATTAAACCGGCGCAAGAGCCACTGTACGATGCCAAAGAGCTGTACGGCATTGTCGGTACCGATTTACGCAAGCCGTTTGATGTAAAAGAAGTGATTGCCCGTATTGTCGATGGTTCAGATTTTGATGAGTTTAAACAATATTATGGCGCAACCCTGGTGTGCGGTTTTGCACGCATTTTCGGCTATCCGGTAGGCATCGTCGCCAATAACGGGATCTTATTCTCGGAATCTGCACAAAAAGGTGCACACTTTATTGAGCTGTGTGCCCAGCGCAAAATACCCCTTTTGTTCCTACAAAACATCACCGGCTTTATGGTGGGTAAAAAGTATGAAGCCGAAGGTATCGCCAAGCACGGCGCCAAGATGGTAATGGCCGTAAGCTGTGCCAAAGTGCCTAAGTTCACCGTGTTAATTGGTGGCAGCTACGGTGCCGGCAACTACGGTATGTGTGGCCGTGCTTACGACCCGACGATGATGTGGATGTGGCCAAACGCGCGTATTTCAGTAATGGGTGGCGAACAAGCGGCAGGCGTAATGGCGCAGGTGACCAAAGACGGTTTAGCCCGTAAAGGTGAAACACTATCAAGTGATGCCGAAGCGGCACTGAAGAAGCCCATTATCGAGCAGTATGAAAAGCAGGGCCACCCGTATTACGCCAGTGGCCGGTTATGGGACGATGGCATAATTGACCCGGCGCAAACCCGGATGACAGTTGGCCTGGCATTAGCTGCCGCGCTAAATGCACCGATTGAAGAGAGCCGTTTTGGCGTATTCAGGATGTAATAAGGGGATAAGCATGAACCAGCTTTACACACAAGTGAATATCGATGCGCGTGGCGTAGCAACCTTAACCCTGAATCGCCCTGAAGTGCATAACGCCTTCGACGATGCCATGATTGCTGAACTTATTGCCGTGTTGCGTGATTTAGCCAATAACGACAAGGTTCGGGTGTTAGTGCTGACCAGTAATGGCAAAAACTTCTCGGCCGGTGCGGATTTAAACTGGATGCGCTCGATGGCGAAAAAGGATTATCAGCAAAATCTGAATGATGTCGCTGAACTTGCCACCTTAATGCACCGGCTGGATAAATTCCCTAAACCCACTATTGCGCTTATTAAAGGCGCTGCTTTTGGTGGCGCACTGGGTTTAGTCGCCTGCTGCGATATTGCCATCGCCGAGGAAAATGCCAGCTTCTGTTTAAGCGAAGTGCGCATAGGTCTTATTCCAGCGGTTATTAGCCCCTATGTTATGCGCGCTATTGGCGAGCGTGAAAGCCGGCGTTATTTCCTTACCGCAGAGCGCTTTATGGCACCGAAAGCGAAAAAACTCGGTTTACTGCACGAAGTGGTCAGTGAAGGCGAAATGAGCGATGTGGCAGAAAGCCTGATCAACACCATGCTGCAAAACAGCCCTGCCGCTATGACAGCCGCTAAATCGCTTATTAATAACATTTACAACCGTAAGATCAGCAACAACGTTATCGCTCATACCGAGCAGGCGATTGCTGAAATTCGGGTATCGCCAGAGGGGCAGGAAGGCTTAACCGCCTTCTTAGAGAAACGTAAACCGGCCTGGCTTGGCAAGGAAGACGCATAATGTTTCGTAAAATACTTATCGCCAACCGCGGTGAAATTGCCTGCCGCGTTATCGACACTGCACATAAACTGGGTATTCGCTGCGTAGCAGTATACTCCGAAGCCGATGCCAATGCCCGCCATGTGCGCATGGCGGATGAAGCCTATTTGTTGGGCCCGGCACCGAGCAAAGACTCTTACCTGCGTAGCGACAAAATCATTGCTATCGCCAAACAAAGTGGCGCAGAAGCGATCCACCCCGGCTATGGTTTTCTGTCTGAAAACGAAGACTTCGCCAAAGCCTGTGAAGCAGCTGGTGTGGTGTTTATCGGCCCGCCGGTGGGTGCTATTACTGCCATGGGCTCAAAAAGTGCTGCCAAAGAGATTATGGCCAAAGCCGGCGTGCCACTGGTACCGGGCTATCACGGCGATGATCAGTCGGATGAATTACTTAAAAGCGAATCAGCGCGTATTGGCTACCCGCAGCTGTTAAAAGCCGCCTACGGCGGTGGTGGTAAAGGCATGCGCGTGGTATGGAAAGCCGAAGAGTTTGCCGATGCGCTGGCCAGTGCCCGCCGCGAAGCCAAAGCCGGTTTTGGTAACGACAAGATGCTGATTGAGCGCTACCTGACCAAACCGCGCCATATTGAAATTCAGGTGTTTGCCGATAACCACGGCAATGCCGTTTACCTGGCCGAGCGTGATTGCTCTATTCAGCGTCGTCACCAAAAAGTGATTGAAGAAGCGCCCGCGCCCAACTTTAGCAGCGAACAGCGTAAAGCCATGGGTGAAGCTGCAGTAAAAGCTGCCAAAGCCATTGATTACCGTGGTGCTGGTACCGTGGAGTTTTTATTCGACGAAGACGGCTCTTTCTACTTTATGGAGATGAATACCCGTTTGCAGGTTGAGCATCCGGTTACCGAGATGATCACCGGTCAGGACTTAGTGAAGTGGCAGTTGTTAGTTGCCGCTGGCGAGCGCTTACCGCTTAATCAGGATGATATCCAACTGGATGGCCACGCCATAGAAGTACGGGTATATGCCGAAGATCCGGACAACGACTTCTTACCCGCCACCGGAAAACTGACTTATTTACGTCAGCCGGAAGCCAACCGCCATGTGCGCGTTGATACTGGTGTGGTAGAGAACGATGAAGTGTCGCCGTTTTACGATCCGATGATCGCCAAGCTGATTGTCTGGGATGAAAGCCGCGACCGCGCTATCGCCCGCATGCTGCGTGCTTTGGATGATTACCGTATTGCCGGTGTTACCACTAACCTGGGCTTTTTAACCAGCTTAACTGAGCACCCTGCATTTAAAGCTGCCGAGCTTGATACCAACTTTATTAATAAGCATCAGCAAAGCTTATTTGCGCCGGCAAATAAACAAGATAATCAGGCGCTGGTACTAGCCACGCTATTTATTCTTGAGAAACAAAAAGCACCGCAACAAGCCTGCACTACCACCAGCCCTTGGCAATTCAGCCATGGCTGGCGTATCAACGAAACGCCAACCGTGGACATTTGCCTGAAACACGGTGATAGCAGCAGCACGCTTTGCTCGACAATAAAAGTACAACAGTTACAACAACACTATGTGGTTGATGTGGCAGGTCAGCAGTTATGCTGCCAGGCCGAGCTTAGCGGTGATGAGCTAAGCGCAGTATTAGGCGATCACCGCACCAAGGTGCGGATAAGCCAATACCAGGACACCATCAGCGTGTTTATTAAGCATCAGCGCTACGACTTTATCTACCAGACAGAAGTTGCGCCGGAGGTAGAAGGCAGCGAGCACGCCGGTAGCTTAACCGCGCCGATGAACGGCACTGTTGTCGCCGTGATAGCAAAAGCCGGTAGCACGGTAAAAGCTGGTGAGACGCTTGTGATCATGGAAGCGATGAAAATGGAATACAGCATCAAAGCGCCAAAAGATGGCGTGGTCAATGAGGTGTTCTACAGCGCGGGCGATTTGGTTAAAGATGGCGCCGAGTTGGTGGATTTCTCGCCGGAGCAAGCATGAGTTTGCCCAAAAGTGTGCGCCTTGTTGAAGTAGGCCCACGTGATGGCCTGCAAAACGAGGTTGCAGTAGCCACAGAAGATAAAATCGCCCTGATTGATATGCTAACCGCGGCCGGCCACAGCTACATTGAAAGCGGCGCCTTTGTCTCGCCGAAATGGGTGCCGCAAATGGCCGACTCGGCAGCCGTGTTTACCGGTATTAGCCGGAAAAGCGGTGTCACTTATGCCGCCCTTACGCCAAATTTAAAAGGCTATGAAGCGGCAAAAGCGGCCGGTGCTACTGAAGTGGCGATCTTTGGTGCCGCCTCTGAGGCCTTTAGTCAGAAAAACATTAACTGCAGTATTGCAGAAAGCCTGGAGCGGTTTGCGCCGGTAGTAGAAGCGGCCAAAGCCGACGGCATTAAAGTGCGCGGTTATGTCTCTTGTGTAGTTGGCTGCCCTTATCAGGGTGACGTTGCCCCTACTGAAGTAGCCTTAGTAGCTAAAGCGCTGTTGGAGATGGGCTGCTATGAAATTTCGCTTGGCGATACCATAGGTGTTGGCACGCCGGATAAAGTCAATGCCATGCTAGATGCGGTACTTGCTGTAGTGCCGGCAGATAAGCTGGCCGTGCATTTTCATGACACTTACGGCCAGGCGTTAACTAACATTTACGTCGCGCTAAGCCGCGGTATCGCTGTTATCGACAGCGCCGTGGCTGGCCTTGGTGGCTGCCCTTACGCTGCAGGCGCGTCAGGCAATGTTGCCAGCGAAGATGTGGTGTATTTACTGAACGGGCTTGGCATTTCACACGGTATCGATTTAACTGCTCTGGCCCAGGCCGGCTGGTTTATTACCGACAAACTCGGCAAGCAACCTAGTTCTAAAGTAGGATTGGCGCTAAAGGCCAAGTGCGGTCAGACTGGTAATTAGTTAAAAGCAACAAGAAAGGTTCTTCGAACACGGTAATCACTCCGTACTACTTTGCCGGAACACGCCGTAAATACGTCCCTGTAGGCTCGTGTTTTTCGTCCCTGAAAAACACGGTTCCGGTCAAAGTGTACTGCGCGTTTACCTTGGCACAGATCTCAGCGGATGCGGATGTGATTTTTTCTGCGACCGTTGGAGGCCATGGATGGCCGGAATCGAGCCCCACGGATGGTTTATGGCGTGTTGCAGAAAAAAGTTCACGCAGCAGCCGCGACATCGAAGAGCAGTTTGCAACAGATAGTTCAGCAAAGAACAGAGGACAACAAATGGCAGGGTTTAATAAAGTCGTACATAGCTACGAAGACGCCATGGCAGGCCTGCAGGACGGCATGACCGTTATTGCCGGTGGCTTTGGCTTATGCGGTATCCCAGAGGGTTTAATTGCCCAGATCAAGAAAATGAAAACCAAAGATCTTACCGTGGTATCGAATAACTGCGGCGTGGATGGCTTTGGCCTGGGTATTTTGCTGGAAGATAAGCAAATTAAGAAAATGGTTGCCTCTTACGTGGGTGAAAACGCCCTGTTTGAAAAGCAGCTGTTAAACGGCGAGCTGGAAGTGGAATTAACACCACAAGGTACACTGGCAGAAAAAATGCGCGCTGGCGGTGCCGGCATTCCGGCATTTTTCACGGCCACCGGTTACGGTACACCTGTGGCTGAAGGTAAAGAAACCCGTGAAATTAAAGGTCGTAACTACGTGCTGGAAGAGTCAATCACCGGTGATTTTGCTATCGTGCGCGCCTGGAAAGCAGATCGCTACGGCAACCTGGTGTTCCGTCACACCTCAATGAACTTCAACCCCATGGCGGCAACTGCCGGTAAAATTACCGTGGCCGAAGTAGAAGAAATTGTTGAACCGGGCGAACTTGAACCATCACAGATTCATACGCCGGGTATCTATGTGCAGCGCGTGATCAAAGGCAACTTTGAAAAACGCATTGAACGTCGTATGGTCCGTCAAGATTAAGGAGGCAACAATGGCTTTATCTCGTGAACAAGTTGCCATGCGCGTGGCGCAGGAGCTAAAAGACGGCTACTACGTCAACTTAGGTATTGGTATTCCGACTCTGGTAGCGAACTATGTACCAAAGGGCATGGAAGTGATGCTGCAGTCTGAAAACGGCTTGCTGGGCATGGGCCCCTACCCGACTGAAGATGAAATCGATGCCGATATGATTAACGCCGGTAAAGAAACCGTTACTGCCATTAAAGGCGCGGCGATTTTCAGCTCAGCTGAAAGCTTTGCCATGATCCGCGGTGGCCATGTCGATTTAACCGTACTAGGCGCTTTTGAAGTCGACCAAAACGGTAATATCGCCAGCTGGATGATCCCGGGCAAACTGGTAAAAGGTATGGGCGGTGCAATGGACTTAGTCGCAGGTGCACAAAACATCGTTGTTACCATGACGCATGCCGATAAATACGGCAACAGCAAGCTGCTGGAAAACTGCACCCTGCCACTGACTGGTGTCGGTTGTGTGAAGAAAATCGTTACCGATTTAGCGGTGCTGGAAGTCCGTAACGGCGCTTTCCATCTGTTAGAACGTGCACCGGGTATCTCGGTTGAAGAAATTCAGCAGAAAACTGCCGGCAAACTGATTATCGACGGCGATGTGCCAGAGATGGTGTTTAGCGCTTAAACCGCAGCACTGACAGAAAAAGAGGCGCTTCAGCGCCTTTTTTATTGCCGTTACTTTGACCAGTTCAAAATCAACTGATAGACTTCAAACAAATCACTTGATAAAGGCAGTACTATGACAGCACTGGTACGGGAGTTTACGCCCTCTTTTTATCAGTCACCTTCATTGTGGCAACAGCTTGGCATTGCTGAGCGCGGGCCTAAGTTATATCAGGCACTGCACGAGGGCTTTAGCTACAACATCTTTGATAAACTGGCGCTGATATCCGGTTTGGATAAAAAGCAGCTGGCACAAATCTGCCAGCTTGCACCGGCCACTTTAGCTAGGCGAGCCAAACTGGGGAAATTTACTCAGGATGAAAGCGACCGCTTGCACCGTTTCGCTACCGTATTGGTAGCAGCAAACACACTGTTTGCCAATGATATGGCGGCCGCCAAACGCTGGCTAACTGAGCCGGTATATGGCCTTGGCGATAAAGCCCCGCTTGATATGCTGGGCACCACTGCCGAAACCCAGGCGATATTAGATTTAATCGGCCGCTTAGAGCACGGCGTATTTGCCTGATGCTTAGCATAACAATAAGGTTGGAACCCCATTGGCGCAGTCACAGAGTGTCTGAGGCGTTGCCAGAGCAACGCCGAGTTGCTGTGACGAGCACAAGGGGTGTTGCAACCGGCGGCGTTTCGCCAACGGGGCTCCAACCTCACTACGTCGTTCTTATTGTCGGTAAAATATGAGTAACCTCAATATATACCGTCTGGTGCATCAAAAATGGGCAGATCAGGCTTTTGATGGTGAAGGTGCTAGGCTTTATGGCGGGCGTTGGAATAGCAAAGGTCAAAGCTGCGTCTATACCGCAGGCTCAGAAGCATTGGCCATCTTAGAAATTCTGGTGCATTTGAATAACCGTACTGCACTGAAACAATACCGGTTATTTCAATTGACGATAAACACAGAGCAGCTGTTGACGGTAAGTTTAACTAACCTGCCCGACAGCTGGCGGCAACAGCCAGCAGGAGCTGACAGTGCGCGTATGGGTGACGACTGGCTATCTCAAAGTGCCAGCCTGGCATTGGCGGTGCCAAGTGTTATCGCACCACGTGAGCAAAATATCCTGTTAAATCCAGCTCATGCAGCCTACCAGGCTTGTATCAGCACCGCGACAGAGCTGGACTTTCTGCCCGATCCGCGCCTAACGCTTTAACCGCGCCAGTAAGCTGGAGGTATCCCAGCGGCCACCGCCCATTTGCTGTACTTCACTGTAAAACTGATCAACCAGTGCAGTCAGTGGTAAATGGCTACCATTTTGCCGCGCTTCGTTAAGAGCGATGCCTAAGTCTTTACGCATCCAATCAACGGCAAAACCAAAATCGTACTTACCGTCCAGCATAGTAAGCGAGCGGTTTTGCATCTGCCAGGATGATGCCGCGCCCTGGGAAATCACTTCTACCACTGCTGCGCCGTCGAGCCCGGCGTTTTGGGCAAAGTTAAGCGCTTCGGCCAAGCCTTGCACCACGCCGGCGATACAAATCTGATTGACCATCTTCGCCAGTTGGCCCGATCCTGCTGGGCCCAATAGTTTTGCGCAGCGGGCAAAGCTCATAATAGCGGCTTCGGCTTTGGCCATATCGGCACTCTCGCCACCAATCATTACCGTTAATACGCCATTTTCAGCGCCGGCCTGGCCACCGGATACCGGCGCATCTAAAAAGCCAACGCCTTTATCCGCAGCTGCTGCTGCCAGCTCACGCGCTAAATCAGCTGAAGCGGTGGTATGGTCAATCAGCACAGAGCCTGCGGCCATAGCCGCTAATACGCCCTGCTCGCCGTACACCACAGAGCGAACATCGTTATCATTACCGACACACATAAACACCAGCTCCGCTCCCTTCGCCGCTTCAGCTGGCGTGGCAGCCCAATTACCACCATATTGCGCAGCCCATTTTTCTGCTTTGGCTGTGGTGCGGTTATATACCGTCACCTGATAGCCTTTTTGCTGCAAATAGCCTGCCATCGGGTAACCCATCACCCCCAGACCGATAAAAGCGACTTTACTGTTACTTTGAATTGACATATTAATGACTTAAATCTGTGACATAGTGTGGCGCAAAGCTTACAAAGTTACGTAGACAATGAAAAGCATTTAAATGAGGAAGTAGCATGGCCAACGTACACCAGTACAAGATTAAAGACGCTAGAGGCAACGAAGTCGATTTAAGCCAATACCGTGGTAAGGTATTACTTATTGTCAACACAGCAAGCAAGTGTGGTTTTACCCCTCAGTATGAAGAGCTTGAGCAGCTGCACCAGAAGTACCACGACAAAGGCCTGGTAATTCTGGCGTTTCCCTGTAATCAGTTTGGTGGCCAGGAGCCGGGTTCTAACAGCGACATTCAACAGTTTTGCCAAATAAACTACGGCTTAAGTTTTCCTGTAATGGCCAAGTTACAGGTAAATGGCCCGGAAGCATCCCCCTTGTTCGAACACTTAAAGGACAGCGCCCGCGGCCTGATGAAGACCCGTGCTATTAAATGGAACTTTACTAAGTTTCTGGTGAATAAAGACGGTGATGTGGTGAAACGCTACGCCCCGCGCACTAAACCAACGGCTATAGCCGGTGCTATCGAAGAATTACTGTAACTTTGATCCAGCGCTAATTGTTGCTCGAGGAACTCCGCTAAGCTAAACGGCATACAATGGGAGATATGCCATGAAAGTTGCCGTATTTAGTGCGAAAAAATATGACCGTGAGGGTTTTAGCCAGTGGGCAGACAGTAGCCTGCATTTTACTTATATTGATAGCCGCTTAACCCCTGACACTGCACGGCTGGCCGCAGGCTGCCATGCCATCTGTGTTTTTGTCAACGATGACGTCAGCACTGCAGTGCTACAACAACTGTCTGAGATGGGCATTGAGATGGTGGCTCTGCGCTGCGCCGGTTTTAATAATGTCGATCTTAATGCGGCAAAAGCACTGGGTATTCGCGTAGCCAGAGTACCCGCCTACTCACCTGAAGCTGTCGCTGAACACACTATTGGTATGATGCTGTGCCTTAACCGCAAGCTACACAAAGCCTACAACAGGGTGCGCGATGACAACTTTGCCCTGGACGGCTTGCTCGGCTTTAACCTGTTTGGCAAAACCGTGGGCTTGATTGGCACCGGCCGCATAGGCCAGGCAACAGCTCGTATATTACATGGTTTTGGTTGCAGATTGTTGTGCCATGATATTCAGCAAAACCCCGTTATCAGTGAATTAGGTGGACACTATGTATCCCTGGCTGAACTCTATGCACAAAGCGATATCATTAGCTTGCACTGCCCTTTAACGCCCGACACTAAACACCTTATTAACCACTACAGCATTGGCAGTATGAAAGATGGCGTAATGCTGATTAACACCAGCCGTGGTGCACTGTTAGACAGCAAAGCGGTAATAGATGGCCTTAAAAACCGAAAAATTGGCTATCTAGGACTGGATGTATATGAACAGGAGGCCGATCTGTTTTTTGAGAACCTGTCAGAACAAGTGATAGACGACGAGATATTTAAGCGACTGCTGACATTTCCTAATGTGCTCATTACCGGCCATCAGGCCTTTTTCACTCGCGAAGCGTTGCAGGAAATCAGTACCGTAACCAGCGATAACCTATTAGCGTTTGCCAGCAATACCACTACAGGCAATGAACTGGTAAATTAACCTGGGCGCCGTTCATGCGCCCGGGGTAGTTAGAAGGTGTACACCAGCGATGCTGACGTCTCGACATCGGTCTTACGCAGGTTAGCCTCGGGTCTTGAGTTATAGCGCACAATAAAGTTAAAGCGCATCGACAGTTTATCAGCTACCGTTGCTGTCAAACTGCTACGGCTTAACAGCGTCGAGTTTTCGCCGTCCAGTGATACTGCACTCTCCAGGCTTTGGCGAAAGCTACTGTTGTCCCAAAGCTTATAATCCAGATTGGCCGCTAAGAACCAAATAGCACCACTGCGACGAATACCAGCGGCACTTTCTTGTTGAGCAAAACCGGGCCCGGTTTCTAAATCCAGGTAATTAGTCCCCCGCTCGTAGATCCGGTTACCGTAGCCCACAGCGAATGACGCTTGCTGTGTAAAAGCACCAAATTTATCGTAAGCATAAGCACCGCGGCCAAATACCGATTCACTGCCAGTGACTAACTTGTAGTTACTCTGACCGGTAAAACTATATCGACTGGCCGTAGTGACCCGGTTTTGCTCACCACTGTTCTCGTCGGTGATATTACTCTTCTGCAGCAAACTCTGTAGCTGATAACGGTTACGAAAATACTCCAGCTCGTGCACCAGCTCGCTGTTAGCGCGAATTGCAAACGCATCCGTATTGCCTGATGTTAGCAGAAACCCCAGTTCAACATCGCCCGTGACAGTACCAAAAAAGCCTATTGGCTGTAGTGGCTCTTCAGTGTCTGGCAAACTGGCAGTTTCTGACGCTTGCACCCCAAACAAACTTAACATCAGCGCGATACCGACACCGATTATAGAAACATGCATTGTATCGTTGTGTAACTCCTGTTAGCGGCTTACCCATGAGTAATCATGCGTCTGGCTTGTTATTATTTGCTTCCTTGCTGACTCGTCGCTTAATTGTATCAATTTAATTGCCTCAGCCCAGCGACGCTGAGCTGAGGATCTGTACCATTCAACGAATGTCGTTATCTGGCTATTCGCTGGCGCGTAGCTTTACAAAGTCAATAGCGCGTTCAAGCCGGGCCAGGCTGCGCGCTTTGCCGATCAGTGACAGCGTAATGTCTAAGGCCGGCGAGTTGCCGCCACCAGTTACCGCAACCCGAAGCGGCATACCAATTTTGCCCATACCGACACCTAATTGTTCAGCCGTAGCGTTAATAGCGTGGTGGATAGCGTCTTGTGACCACTCAGGCAATGCAGATAAATTGGTCATGACTGCTTGTAAAGGCTCCAGCGCCACCGGACGTAAATGTTTTTTGGCTGCTTCGGCGTCAAACTCGCTGAAGTCTTCGTAAAAATAACGGCTTACTTCAACCAGCTCTTTTAGCGTTTTCACCCGCTCTGCCTGCGCTTTTACCAGCTCAGTCAACGCTGGGCCATTACTCACATCCAGCTGCTGTGCGGCTAGGTGCCACTCTAACTGTTTTGCCACCTGCTCTGGCGGCAGGGTTTTCATATAGTGTTGGTTTAACCAAATCAGTTTATCGGTGTTAAACGCTGAAGGCGCGCGGTTACAGCTGTCTAAATCGAACAGTTGTACCAGCTCGTCTTTGCTGAAAATTTCCTGGTCGCCGTGTGACCAGCCTAAACGCACTAAGTAATTCAGCAGCGCTTCGGGCAAAAAGCCATTATCACGATACTGCATCACCCCGACAGCGCCGTGGCGCTTGGATAAGCGCTTGCCATCATCGCCTAAAATCATCGGTACATGGGCGTATTTCGGGATCTCAGCGCCTAATGCCGCCAGAATATTCATCTGCCGTGGTGTGTTATTCACATGGTCATCACCACGGATAACATGGGTAATGCCCATTTTCCAATCATCTACCACTACCGTCAGGTTATAGGTTGGCGTACCGTCACTGCGAGCGATGATCAGATCGTCCAGTTCAGCATTAGCAATTTCGATACGGCCTTTAATCATATCGTCAATCACGACCACGCCATCCTGCGGGTTTTTAAAGCGAATAACATAAGGCTTATCGCTTGGGTGATCGGTTCTGTCGCGCCACATACCGTTATAACGTGGCTTCTCGCCAGCCGCCATTTGCGCCTCACGCATCGCATCAACCTCTTCTACCGTACAGAAGCACTTATAAGCCTTACCTTCTGCCAACAGCTGTGCGACGACCTCTTTATATAAGTCAAAACGCTTTGTTTGGTAATACGGACCTTCGTCATGATCCAACCCTAACCACTGCATGCCTTCTAAAATGGCGTCTACCGACTCCTGCGTTGAACGCTCTAAATCGGTATCTTCAATACGCAGAATAAATTTTCCACCATGTTTGCGTGCATATAACCAACTGAATAACGCCGTACGGGCACCACCAACATGTAAATAACCGGTCGGGCTTGGAGCAAAACGGGTAACAAGAGACATAATTTATCCATCACTGTGCAAGATTGCGCGTATTGTAACAATGCTGCTTAACGGATGCACCCGCTATGGTAGGACTAAACAGTGGGTTTTTAGCGGCGCAAGCGTCAGAGTGTCTACTTTTACAGCAAGCAAACCGTGATTGGCAAATTAATGTTGACAGCTAAAACATGCTCCCTATAATGAGCGCCATCAAACAGCGTGGATTGTTAGCTCAGCTGGGAGAGCACCGCCCTTACAAGGCGGGGGTCACTGGTTCGAACCCAGTACAATCCACCACTTGATGTCTTATCATGAAAAGCACCGCCCGCTCTTCACGACGAGACGGTGGAAACTGGTTAAACCCAGTACAATCCGCCAATTGATACAATTATACTCCCATGGATTGTTAGCTCAGCTGGGAGAGCACCGCCCTTACAAGGCGGGGGTCACTGGTTCGAACCCAGTACAATCCACCATCACCTTGTTCAAAACTTGTGTGAAGTAAAATCTGATACTCCCATGGATTGTTAGCTCAGCTGGGAGAGCACCGCCCTTACAAGGCGGGGGTCACTGGTTCGAACCCAGTACAATCCACCAAACTCTCTGATTATCATAGAAAAGCACCGCCCACTCTTTACTAAGACACGGTTGCCACTGCTTCAATCCAGTACAATCCACCAAATTCCCTGATTATCATAGAAAAGCACCGCCCACTCTTTACTAAGGCACGGTTGCCACTGCTTCAATCCAGTACAATCCACCAAATCTCATTCCCCCTTACTTGTTGCTGTAAAGTTGCTATAGTAAAGCCAGACTTTGCTTGCTGGTTTGCTTTGCTATTATGGATCCTGCTGTTAAACGTGATGAACGTATTCTAATTATTGACGATCAGAGCCTGAGCCAAAGCTACCTGCGCTACGCGCTGGAGCAGCTTGGCTATCAGAACTTAAGCTATGCTGACCGTGCCCAAACAGCACTCAATCTGTGTAAACAAAATGCTTTTGATTTAATTATCTGCGCCTACAACCTGCCTCAGGGTAAAGACGGTTATCAGTTATTTGACGAGCTTAAAAGTACTGGCCTGCAAAAGCTTAGCTGTGGGTTAATTTTTATTAGCGCCGATACTGACCCCGCTTTAGTGCACAGTGTCTTGGAGCTGCAACCAGATGAGTTTTTGGCCAAGCCTTTCGTGATCCGTGATTTACAACAACGTATTGAACGGGTGCTTAGCCGCAAACAACACTTAAGGCCAGTCTATGATCTGCTGGAAATCCAGCAATACGACAAAGCACTTCAACTGCTGGATCAACAACTGGCACAGCCAGAGCTACACAAGCTTTATCCAATGCTACTTAAGGTAAAGGGCGACATTTTATTGCAGCAACAAGACTACAACACCGGTCTGACGTTTTTTCGCGCTATGCTGCATATTCAACCGTTTGGCTGGGCACGTATGGGTAAGGTACGCTGCTTACTGGCGCTGCAGCAAGAGCAGGACGCCTTTAGTGAATTGGAACAGATGTTAGCCCGCAGCGAAACGCGCTTATTTGCGCTGGACTGCTTAACTGATCTGGAATTTCGTCAGCAGCATTATCAACAGGCTCAACAGCACATTCTAACCGCGGCCAACATAGCGCCACGCAATTTGCTACGGCAACAAAAGCTGCTGCAGCTATCGCGGTTAAACCACGACTACGAAACCCAGTACCGTGCAGCCCGTGATATGGTGAAGTTTGCCCGCCACTCTATGTATGAGCAAAGTGATCTCTACCTGAATCTGGCCCGAGCCAGCATCGACTTTGCTCTCAGTAGTGAAGATAGCGACCAGCAAATCCGCTTAAACCGCCAGGCGACTTTGTCGCTTAACACCGCACAGCGGCAATTCTCGCCCCCGGCATCAGAGCAGGCACTGCAGGTGCTACAGGCCAGATTATTGTATTTACAGGATCAACGGGAAAAGGCCCGGCAATTGCTGGCCGAACTTAGCAGTGATGATGATATACACTCTTTAGAAGATGCACTGGATAAAGCTAAAGCTCTGCACGAAGTGGGGCTAACCGAAGCGTCTAAAACCCTGTTTAACCGGATCAGCAGCTATTGTGCGGCACAACAACCCGAGCCCATGCTGGCGCAATACTTACAGCAGGAGCAGCAGGAGCGGGCGGCTATGCCGCATGGACCGCGTGAGCTAAATAACAACGCAGTACACCTGTATCAGCATGGTAACTGGCAAGAGGCCTTTTCAGCCTTTATGCTGGCCTGGCAAGTGATGCCGAAAAATGCCGGTATAGCACTTAACCTTTGGCAAACACTACTTACCTCCCCCCGGCCGCTGTGTCCGGCACCGCAGCAGCAAGCGCTATTAGACCAATGCCAGCAGCTAATTGAAAACAGCAAACTAAAAACCGAACAACTGCAACGCTACCAGCAGCTAAAGCAAAAATACTTGACCAAACTGGCTTAAGGGTTACTTTCTGGCCATTCTGCAAACACCTGCCGTAAGGTGCGCGACCTTAGCAGCCACAGTAAACTCACCAGTAACAATAAGGGCGTAATAATACGCCAGGGCGCATCCAGCATTACATCGGGCGGTAAGTGGCTGACCGTTATCACCAAATCAGCTGCAGTAACCAAAAACAACAAAGGCTGTGCTATTCGCCAGATATAACGCCAGGGTTGGTAGCCCTTGGGTTTGCGCTGGCTTAGCGCCGCCAGCAACAGTAGCAGCGGCGCAGCTACCGCACAAGCCAAAACAAAGTCAGCCTGTTTTGGATAAAATAGCGCCAGTACATCCTGCTTGCCCTGTGGCATCGTCAGCACCAATACCCAGCAAATGTAAGGTCTTAGCAATAAGAGCAATAACCAGTACAAACGCAGCGGCACCTTGTGCAGGCCGTAGTCATCCAGCACCGGCCACAATGGCGGACGGCTCATAACTGGCGCTTACGCTGTGCCAAAAGTGCCAGAGCAATAAACATAGCCAGCGTGATCCAGGGCAGCCACAGGTTGGTCAGCTTTGCCAGTTGTGCCGCGACCAGCGGCGTTAAGAAAATGGTTAACGCACCATAACCAAAAGCACATAGCAGAATAAAGATCAGTGTGCGCCAGAAAAAATGCAGCGCCAGCGTCTGGCGACGCACAAAAGCATTAATATTATCGCCAAATACCACCAACGCTGTAGCAACCAGCGCTAGCGCAATGTCACGCACATAAGGACGAAACAACGCGCCCCAGTCTAATAACAACTGATAAAGAAAATCTGGCATTTAGCGCACTCCGTACTGTGTAAACAGATCCAGCATTTGCTGCTCACTCCACACCGGCACATCAAGTTCAGTGGCTTTGGCCAGCTTAGAGCCGGCATTATCACCGGCAATCACCGCATGGGTTTTTGCCGACACTGAGCCAGACACCTTAGCCCCCAGTCGCTGCAAGCCAGCTTTTGCCTCATCACGTCCCATGCTGGTTAGCGTACCGGTAAGCACCAGCGTTTGCCCGGCCAGAGGCTGCTCCGTCGGCGCTTGCTTAACAATATCCGGCCAGTGAATGCCGGCAGCCAGCAATGCACTGATCACGCTTTGGTTGTGTGCCTCAGCAAAAAAGCCGCTGACATGCTCGGCTACCACAGCTCCAACGTCGGCCACTTCCAGTAACTGCTCAAGCGTTGCCTGCTGCAATGCCTCTAGCGAGGCAAAATGATTCGCCAGGTTGAGCGCAGTGGCCTCGCCCACTTCACGAATACCGAGCGCATAAATAAAGCGCGCTAATGTGGTGTTTTTAGACTGTGCAATAGCGTTAAGCAGCTTAAGTGCTGACTTCTCTGCCATGCGTTCCAGCCCAACCAGTGCCGCCATATCCAGCTGATAAATGTCAGCCGGATTTCTTACCAGCTTCTGCTCAACCAGCTGCTCTACCAGCTTGTCGCCAAGGCCCTCGATATCCATCGCCTTGCGTGAAACAAAGTGCTTTATCGACTCTTTAAGCTGGGCAGCGCAGAATAAACCGCCACTGCAGCGCGCCACCGCTTCACCCGTTACCCGCTCAACCGCTGAGCCACACACCGGGCACTGTGTTGGAAACACAATGTCCCGCGCGTTATCTGGGCGCTGATCTACTACCACTGAGACAATCTGCGGGATCACATCGCCAGCCCTTCGCACGATAACAGCATCGCCTATTTTAATGCCCAGCCGGTCTATCTCATCCTGGTTGTGTAAGGTGGCGTTACTCACCGTTACCCCGCCCACCATTACCGGTTCAAGCCTGGCTACCGGCGTAATAGCGCCGGTACGGCCCACCTGAAACTCGACATCTAACAGGGAGGTTAACATTTCCTGCGCCGGAAATTTAAAGGCAATCGCCCAACGTGGCGCCCGCGCGACAAAGCCCAATGCCTGCTGCTGGGCTAAATCCGACACCTTTATCACCACACCATCAATTTCATAGGCCAGCTGGCTACGGCGTTTAAGAATGTCCTGATAGTAATCCAGTGCAGCCTGGGTGCCTTCCACCAAACGGATTTCCGGACATACCGGCAAACCCCAATTTTTTAACTGCATTAGTCGCTGATAATGGCTGCCGCTGTCCAGCAAGTTGGCAGGGTCTTCGACTGCGCCCACTGCATAGGCGTAAAACATCAGCGGTCGCTGGGCAGTAATTTTCGGATCCAGCTGGCGCAAGCTACCGGCGGCCGCATTACGCGGGTTGGCAAAGACTTTTTCACCGGCCGCCCGCGCTTTGTCGTTCATGGCATTAAAACCCGCCAGCGGCATAAATACCTCACCGCGAACTTCAAGCACCTGAGGCAGCGCATCACCTTTTAATTTTAACGGCACGGCGCGAATGGTTTTAATATTGCTGGTGATGTCTTCGCCGGTATAACCATCGCCACGGGTGGCGGCCTGCACCAGCACACCGTTTTCATAGCGGATACTGACCGCCAGGCCATCTAATTTAGGTTCACAGCAAAAACTGAACTGCTGGCTGCTATCGAGCCGATCGGCCATACGTTTGCAAAAAGCGGCAAACTCGGCATCATCAAAGGCATTATCCAGTGACAGCATCGGTATGCTGTGGCTTACCTGACCAAACTTTGTCAGCGGCGCTGCCCCTACCCGCTGTGTCGGCGAGTCCGGGCTTATCAGTTCAGGGTGCAACTGTTCAAGCTGTTGTAATTCGCGGTAAAGCCGGTCGTACTCGGCATCGGGTACAGAGGGATTATCCAGCACGTAATACTGATAACTGTAATCTTCCAGCTGCTGACGCAGCTGCTGCACTTGTTGCATTAAAACCTGATCCATAGCACCTAAGCCTGTAGCAAAATAACGCCTGAGTTTGCCATAACAAAAACGGCAGGACTACTGCCTGCCGTTGTGTCTGCTGAGAATTTCACCGTTAACCGTGGATCAGCTGCTGGCGCTGAAACTCGCGGATCTTATCAACGTAATGGCGCACGGTTTGCACTGTTAATACACTGCGCTGGCCATCCAATACCTGACCACCAAACTCTTCTGCCAACTTTTTCGCTGCATTGTGCATTAAGTTAAAGTTTTGCAGCGGCTCACCCGGCCCTGGCAGCGTCATAAACAGACTGACACCACGGGTACTTAACTTGTCGATATTTTCCAGATCAAAGGTGCCGGGATTAAACATATTAGCCAGGCTAAACAGCACCGCGCCTGAGCCGGCACTGTCCTGATGGCGGTGGAAAATATCCATATCACCATATTTAAAGCCCAATGTAAGAAGCGCTGATAACAGCTCCGGCCCTTTCATTTCTTTGTTTTCCGCCAGCAGTACGTACAGGATCAGTACTTCTGCAGGCTCAGGCGTCGTTGCAGCATCGTTGTCTGTTTCATAGCTGTCATGCGCTGAAGACTCTGCTACGGGCTCTGCCGAGGACTGTGCAACAGCATCGTGCTGCAGGTCATCATCAGCCAGGGCACTAAAGTTTAAGTGTGGCTCTTTTGGTTCATCAAACGGCAGCTCATTCTGTACCTCAGTAACAGGCTGAGTATTTACTGCAGGCTTGGCCTGGGTATTGTATTTAAAATGTGGCTTCTTCGGCTGCAGTGGCGAGGCAGGTTTCTCTGCTGTGCTGCTGTCGCTACCGGCCTTTTTAACAACCCGCACCGGCCCAACGCCCAGGTCGTCAAAGCCTTCGGTTTTTTCTTCCGTGCTATCGTTAGTGTCGTCCAGGTAACGGTGGCGCGGCTGCCCGGCATTTTTACGCACTGTCCAAAGGCCATGCAACAACAGGCCACCTAACACCAGTGCACCTAAAATAATTAATACCAAACGTAATTCATCTACCATAAGGCTACCCTAAATTAAGAGGCTGCTGCCATTTTAACAGCATCGTCTACATCGACAGCGACGACCCGTGACACACCCGGTTCCTGCATGGTCACACCCATCAACTGTGCGGCCATTTCCATGGCTATCTTATTATGACTGATATATATAAATTGCACCGTTTCTGACATTTCCCGTACCAGATTACAAAAACGCCCAACATTGGCATCATCCAACGGTGCATCCACCTCATCCAGCATACAAAACGGCGCCGGATTGAGCCGGAATATCGAAAACACCAATGATAAGGCCGTCAGCGCTTTTTCACCACCCGATAATAAATGTATTGTGCTGTTTTTTTTGCCCGGCGGTCTGGCCATGATGGTGACACCGGTTTCCAGCAAATCATCCTCGGTCAGATCCAGATAAGCACTACCACCACCAAACACTTTCGGGAACAGGGTTTTTAAGCCATCGTTAACCTGCTCAAAGGTATCTTTAAATTTCTGCCGGGTTTCTTTATCAATTTTACGAATGGCGGTTTCCAATGTGTCCATCGCCGCCATTAAATCATCATTCTGCGCGTCTAAGTACAGCTTGCGCTCAGCCTGCTGCTCGTATTCTTCAATCGCCGCCAGGTTAATCGGGCCCAGCCGGCCGATAGCCTCGGTGGTTTTATCCAGTTGCTGCTGCCATAGTGTCTCGTCGGCATCGGCCGGCAAGCTCTCAAGTAGCTCTTTCATGCTGGCTTGCTGTTCACGTAGCAGCTCCAGCATATTATTCGCGCGCACCCGGTAGCCCTCTGCATCTAAACGCAGCTCTGACAGCTCATTACGCTTTTTGTTCAGCAGCTGCACGATACCCTGCTGCCCTTGCTCAAGCTGACGGATCTGCTGCTCCAGGTTAGCCAGCAGGTCTTGCTGGTTAATTAACGCCTGCTCAGCCTCTTCGCGTTGTAATAAACTGTCTTGCAACTGCTCTTGTAATAGCAGCTCGGGCTCGTCATCTTGCTGCAGCTTGCTGTGTAACTGGCTGACCTGCTCTTGCAACTGCTGCTGTTGCTGGCGGCTGCGGCTAAGGTTTTGGTTAAGGGTTTGCAGCTGCTGTTGCGCCATTTTATGGTGCATAATCAACTGCTGCTGGCTGCTTCGCTGCTGCTCGAAACGCTGTTTAACCTGCTGCAACTGCTGCTGCGCGGCGCTGTTATGGCTGGTTAAATCCTGCTGTGTCGCTTCATGGTTAAGTAGCTGCTCAACACTTTGCTCTAAGACTAGTTGCAACTGCTCGATCCGCTCCTGGCGCTGAGCCTGCTGCAGGGCTTTCTCATTAAGCTCGTCCTGTAACTTTTGCGACAGTTTTTGCGCCTGTTGCAACGCTTGTTCTGCCAACAGCTTAGCCGTTTGAGCCTGTTGCTGTTGCTGCTGCAGCTGTTGTAATACCGCTTGCTGCTCGCGTTGTTGCTGTTGTAATGCGTCAAGTCGCTGCTGCTCGGCCTGACAAGCGCTATCAAGTTCTGCCAGATGTTGGTGGGCGCTTTCAAGCTCGGTTGCCAATGCCTGTAAGCGTTCAGCACGCAGTAAATAGCTGTCAGCGCTGCTGCTACCCGCCAGCACCGCCCAGTTGCTGCCAAGCCAGTAGCCGTCAGCGGTAATAACCGATTGGCCGGCACTGAGGTTGCTGACTCGCTCACGGGCATCGGCCACGCTTTGCGCGCATAAAATCTGATTAAAATAATCCGGGTATAAGCCCTCAGCTATTTGCTCCGCCAGGCTACCAGGCTGACGCGGCGACGGCGAAGCAAACACTTCGTTTACTGCGGTATCACTTAGAGTGCTATTCACACTGGCATGCTGCAACTGGCCCAGCACCAGGGCGACACTGGTTGCCCAGCCAGGCTTAACCCGTAATTGTTGTAATAGTTGTTGCTGCTCAGTGGCTTGCTGCTGTTGCAGTCGCGCTAACTGCGCCTGCTCACGTTCAAGTAGTTGCAGCTCGGTACTGGCCAGCTGCCATTGGTGAAATGCTGTCTTTGTCTGCTGCTCTTGCACTGTCAATTGCTGCTGCAGCTCGGTCAGCACTTGTTGCTGCGCTGCAACCTTAGCCGTGCACTGTGCTAATTCGGCCGTTAATTGCTGCAGCTTTTGCGCCAGCGGCTGAAGTGCCAACTGGTCGATTTCCTGCTGTAACTGCAAAAAAGCGGCCTGCTGCTGCCCGTCTTGCTGCTGCTCATGCTGCAACTGCAACTGATATTGCTGTTGTTGCTGTTGCAGGCGAAACTGCTGCTGTTGCCACTGCATCAGTGCCTGTTGCTGTTGCTGCTGCTCGTCTTCCAGTTGCTGTAACGTAAAGGCAAGCTCGTCAACCTGCTGCTGCATAATCTCAAGCCTTGGCTCATCTTCGGCCAGTTGCTGCTCTAGCTCCTGCTGCTGTGCCTGCTCGGCGGCAATATAGTCCTGCGCCTGACTCAAGCTTTGCTCTGCCTGCGAAAGTTGGCTACTAAGCGTTTGTTGCTGTTGGCGTTGGTGCAATATTTGTTGCTCCAGCCGGCTGATGGTGGCGCCTAGCTGATAAAAGCGGCTTTGCGCCTGCTCTAACTGCGCGCGGGTTTCCTGAGCCTGCTGCTTAAGTTCTAACAGCACCCGTTGATCACCCAGCTCCTGCGATTGGTATTTTTCCAGCTCAGTCTGCTGCTTGCTCAGCTGCTGCTCCAGCTCGGTATAACGGCTATTAAATTGCAGCCATTTAATGGCTGTAACTTCGGCTTTAAGTTTACGCTCCTGCGCTTTTAACTCTTTATAACGCTGCGCCGCGCTGGCCTGACGTTTAAGTTTATCGATGTTTTTACCCAGCTCTTCGCGCACATCGGCTAAGCGGTCTAAGTTTTCACGCGTGTGCTTAATGCGATTTTCTGTTTCGCGCCGCCGCTCTTTATATTTGGAAATCCCGGCCGCTTCTTCGATAAAAACCCTAAGCTCTTGTGGCTTAGACTCTATCAGACGCGAGATCATGCCTTGCTCAATAATGGCATAGCTGCGCGGCCCAAGGCCGGTACCGAGGAAAATATCGGTAATGTCACGGCGGCGGCACTTACTGCCGTTTAAAAAATATAATGACTGCGCATCGCGGGTAACGATGCGTTTAATAGCAATTTCACTGCGATCGGCCAAACCGCCCGCCAGACGGCCCTCTGTGTTCTCAAACACCAGTTCAACCGAGGCTTGCGACACCGGCTTGCGCTGCGCCGAGCCGTTAAAAATAACGTCGGTCATCGCATCGCCACGCAGGTTTTTTGCCGAGCTTTCACCCAGTACCCAGCGTACTGCATCAATCACATTCGATTTACCGCAGCCATTAGGGCCCACCACGGCGGTCATTTGCTGTGGAAAAGGTACGCTGGTACTGTCGACAAAAGATTTAAAGCCCGACAGTTTGATCTGTTTTAAGCGCATTTAAGCAATACAGTTCTTATAGTTATCATGGCGTTGTGCGCAATGTAGCAGCAGGCTAAAAGGCTGTCACGGAAAAATCAGTCTACCTTAGCACTGATGCTGGTTTTACTGCGCCAGCGCAGTGCTTTCTCGGTGACGCTGTTTTTTCTGATCTGTCTGCTTTTCTTTGGAAACACCACCACAGGGCGCGAAATAAGCAGGTTGTTCGGGTACACCACCTGCTCGTTATCTTTGGTGCGCAGTACGGTGCTAAACAGGTTAATTTCCACAATGCGCCCTTCCAGATAATTACCGCCGTCTATCACCCGCACTTCCATGCCCTCGGCAAAGGCTTTTTGCCCCAGCAGAATAAAAAATGCAGTAATGTTACTCAGCAGGCTCCAGGCGGCAAACAAGGCAACACCGACCACAGCTATCATTGACGATGCCAAAACCAGCAGGCCGCGGATATCCACACCCCAGACAATGCTTAGCACCACGATAAGTAGCAGCACCAGTAAAATATGAAACACGGCTGCTGCACGTTTATTCATTTCAGCTTTTAACCGGCTGTGGGCAATAACCTGATACAGCAACGGCATTACCCGGCGGCTGATAATAAAATACAGCAGCACCGCGCAGACACTGATAATCAGTTGCACGGCCACCGGGCTTAAATGCGTAAGCAGTTGTTGGCTATAATCGAAGAGGGACAAGATGGTCTTCCTACAAATTAATCCAAATCGTTTAACGGCCAGCGCACAATAAAGTCTTCAAAGTCATCCATATTCACGTCCAACTCTGAGATGGTTTTATTGCGCACCGACATTTGTTTTTTGTGCATCAGGCTTTTTTTACCGTCATTTAACAGCGGGTGCCAGTGCGGCAAGCCACGACCCTCATGCAACCGGCGGTATGCGCAGCTGTTGGGCATAAAAAAGATGTCTTTTAAATTATCTTTGGTTAGCGCAATACAATCCGGTACTAATACCGTGCGCTGGCTGTACTCGGTGCATTCACACTTGTGGCTGTTTAAGTAACGACAGGCGATATTGGTGTAGTGCACTTGCTCGTCGTTATGTAGCACCGCTGTCGGGCCTTCTTCTTCATCGTCGTCAATAAACTTGTTCAGGCAGCATTTGGCGCAGCCGTCGCACAGCGCTTCCCACTCTTCCGTGTTCATCTGATCCAGGCTTTTCTGCTCCCAGAACCGCTCGGTTAGCGCCATAACTAATTTACCTTAGTGCTAAGGCGAAGCTGGTCCGCCAGTTGTAATTCCAGCGTATCACCGCTGTGTAGCGGCCCCACACCCGCTGGCGTGCCGGTAAGCACAACGTCACCGGGTAACAGGGTAAAATGCTGGCTCATTTCGCTAATCAGTTGATGAATACCCCGGATCATATTGGCGGTATTACCATCCTGGCGCAGCTGACCATTCACACTTAACCTAAACTCCAACTGCTGTGGATGCTGCACCTGCTCTTTACTGATAAAGGGCCCTACCGGACAAGCGCCATCAAAACCTTTGGCAATCTCCCACGGCCGGCCGAGCTTTTTTAGTTCGGCCTGCACATCGCGCAAAGTGAGATCCAGCGCCAGGCTGTACCCCCAAATGGCGTCATGCACCTGAGCATAATCGGCTTGCTTTAGCGGCTTACCAATGAGTACCGCCAGCTCGGTTTCGTTATGCACCTCACCTTGCTGCACCGGAATGCTAAAACCCGGCGTAAGTGCACACAATGACGTTGAAGGCTTAATAAAAAACAGAGCCTGCGGCGCCGTTTTGCTTTGCATTTCAGCGATGTGATCCTGATAGTTCTGGCCAATACACACCACTTTGCCAACCGGCAAAGCGATGGCGCTGCCATCTGTTGCTAAGTGCTGATAAAGCGTCATGATTGCTCTGCTACAATAAGGTCGGCTAAATAGCCCACGCTGGTGACAAAATAATAAGACCGGTTCCAGTGCATCAGCACCTTGTAGTTATCATAGGCTAAAAAGGCCCGGCCGCCCTCGCCGTCTGGCAGTACCAGCGCAGCAGTAATATCCCGTGCCGGTAAAGCGGTGTTATTCAGCCGCTGTACCCCCAGTTTATTCCACTGCGCTAAACTGCGCTCAGACTGCGCCCAGCGGCCCAGCCATTCGCTGCGCTGCAAACTGCCGCGGGTAATGGCGTGGCTGGCGTCAAAACCGGCTGGCAGCTTAACTTCACGGCCCCAGGTTTTGCTGCTATCCCAGCCCTGCTGTTTTAAGTAATTGGCAATAGAGGCGAATACATCCAGCTGATTGGTCCAGATGTCTTTTTTACCATCGCCATCACCGTCTTGCGCATAAGCCATAAACGAGCTGGGCATAAACTGGCTTTGCCCCATGGCGCCGGCCCAGGAGCCTTTCATGTCATCCAGGCTAATATGCCCTTGCGCCAGTATGTCCAGCGCATGAAAAAACTCTTGTTTAAAAAAGCTTTCGCGCCGGCCATCATAGGCCAGTGTCACTAAAGCAGATGGCACAGAATAAGTGCCCATAAAGCGGCCGAAGCTGCTTTCCAACCCCCACAGTGCCACAATAAAGCGCGGCTGCACGCCATACTTCTGACCAATTTTAGTCAGCTCAGGCAAGTGCTGCTGATAACGCTCACGCGCCATTTTAATCCGCGTTTCGCTAACACGTTTTGGTAAATACGTATTTAACGTTTCGACAAATTCGGGCTGGCTCTTATCCGCCGACACCACCCGCTCATGGTATTCAAGTGAGCTAAACACCGTATCAAGCAACTCAGCGTTATAGCCCTTGGTTTGCGCCTCTTGTTTTAACGCAGCGATGTAATCAGTAAAGGCAGGCTTTGTTTGTTCGGCCAGTGCATAAGAACTAACTACACATACACTGACACTCAGAAACAAACGACTACAGGTGGCGCGGAATATTGCTCTAATCATAATTTAAAAGGCCTGTAAATTATTAAGACGACAGCCCCTGCTGACTGGCTTTATGCTGTGCAAGCAGGTTCTCTTCTGGCGGAGGCAGTTGCAGGTAGTAACCCTGCTCAGTTAACTGTTGCCGCACCTTATTGATATCGGCCTGCGCCAGATGTTCCCGTTTGGCTAAATTTATCAGGGTAACCAGCACAGGCGTGCCAAAGGCGGCCAGCAGCGGCTCAGGCACGGCAGAAAAATCATCCCGGCGCTCAACAAACAAATAGGTACTGTCTTTTTTCAGACTTTTATACACGGCACATAACATCGAAGAAAACCACGCCTCAACCTTGCTTAACTAAGGGCTAAACTATAACATGACCGCCAGGTGTTGCGTACCGGCAACAAGGTAGCAACGCAAATAAATCGCAGCGCCGGCGCCTGATGGCAGCCAGGCTGTAACAAACCATAACAGTGCGCACCTTATCCTTATGTCAGATCAGTCTCTGGAATTAAAAGGCAGTTTATTCCCTTTGTCGGTGCTGTCGTGCACCGATCTCAGCCTTGCGGTAGTTAAATCACAACTTGAACACAAGCTCGCACAGGCGCCAGCGTTTTTTTATCAGGCGCCCATCGTGCTTAACCTGAGCGACAGCCAGCAAACGCCAGATTTTAGCGCTATTAAGCAGTTATTTACCGAGCTTAACCTGGTGCTGGTGGGCGTATGTGGCGCCAGCAGCGAACATAAGCAACTGGCGCAGCAGGCAGGCCTGGCGGTATTGCAGCTGGGAAAAGCGGCGAAAAACAGCCAAAACGCTGAGCCGGCAGCAGCGCCTTCGAGGCAAACCTCGGTCGTCACTAATAATGTACCGGTGCCGATGGACAGCAAAATTGTTGAACAAACAGTACGCTCGGGCCAGCAAATTTATGCCAAAGGCGCTGACTTAGTGATTAAAGGCACCGTAGGTGCCGGTGCTGAAGTGATTGCCGATGGCAATATTCACATTTATGGTACCTTAAGAGGCAAAGCCATCGCCGGTGCAGCGGGCGATAGCAGCAAACGGATTTTTTGTTACAACCTGCAAGCCGAACTGGTATCAATAGCTGGTAATTACTGGCTAAGTGAGAGCTTGCAGGGCAATTTTTGGGGCAAACCTGCCAGTGTCAGGTTGCAGGACGATCAATTGGTGTTAGCGGATTTAGTATAAGGAATTTTTGATGGCAAAAATTATTGTTGTCACCTCAGGTAAAGGCGGCGTAGGCAAAACCACCTCCAGCGCCGCCATTGGCACCGGCCTGGCATTAAAAGGCCACAAAACGGTGATTATCGACTTTGACATCGGCCTGCGGAACCTGGATTTAATCATGGGCTGCGAGCGCCGGGTGGTATACGACTTTGTTAATGTGATAAACGGCGAAGCCAATTTAAAGCAAACGCTGATTAAAGATAAGCGCATCGACAACCTGTTTATTCTGCCTGCGTCACAAACCCGCGACAAAGACGCCCTGACCAAAGACGGCGTAGAGCGGGTATTAAACGAGCTAAGCAAAGATTTCGATTTTATTATCTGTGACTCACCAGCCGGTATTGAAAGCGGCGCCATGATGGCACTGTATTTTGCCGATGAAGCTGTAGTAGTAACCAACCCGGAAGTGTCATCGGTACGTGACTCAGACCGCATTCTGGGCATGTTATCCAGCAAGTCACGCCGCGCCGAACAAGGCCTGGATTCGATTAAAGAGCATTTGCTACTGACCCGCTATAACCCGGAGCGGGTAGAAAAAGGCGAGATGTTAAGCGTTGATGACGTAAAAGAAATTCTGTCGATTGACCTGGTTGGTGTTATTCCTGAGTCACAAGCCGTACTTAATGCCTCTAACTCAGGCCAGCCGGTGATTCTGGATAAAGACAGCGACGCTGGGCAAGCTTACCTGGACACGGTAGACCGCCTGCTGGGCGAAAATGTCCCTTTCCGCTTTTTAACAGTGGAGAAAAAGGGCCTGTTAAAACGGATTTTTGGAGGTTAACGCATGTCGTTACTGGATTATTTTCGCTCAAGTAAGAAAAACACGGCCAGCACCGCTAAAGAGCGGTTGCAGATCATCGTGGCGCACGAGCGCAGAAAGCGTAACAGCCCGGATTACCTGCCGCAGTTAGAGCGCGATATTTTAGAAGTGATCCGCAAATACGTGGACATTTCACCCGAGCAAATTGCGGTCTCGCTGGAAAAGCGCGACGACGAGCTATCAGTATTAGAGCTTAACGTCACCTTCCCGGATGATAAGCGCTAACAGTAAAGATACCGAAAAAAACAAAGCCCGCATTATGCGGGCTTTAACATAACAGGACCTTCTGTTATTTAGCTTTGCGGCTGGACAAAATCGTCCATTAAAATTAAACCAACATCGGCGGTTAGGCCTTCACCGTCTCGCGCTATCGCAGTGTAAATACTGTTGGCTTCAAGTGTCAGTGTTACCGGGCCGATTGCAGCCGTTTTGCTGCCTGCTGGGGTTACGGTTACTACATAATCACCGGCAGCTAATGATACATAACCGGTCTCGGCTTTAAACGGTACATCGGCAAAAGCGGGAGTGGCTTCGCTGATATCCTCGGTTGCTGTAACGTAGATGTCTACGTTACCGGCCAGCGTAGAGCCGTGAATAATACGCACTTGTGCTTCAGTGGCAATACGGCGTGGCATATCGGCTAACACCAGCGGCTCTACGGTATCTTCACCTAACGAACCCACAGCCAATACGCTATAGAAGGCGCCGGCTTCCAATGTTAAGTCTTCGTCTATTACCACTACGCTGTTATTAGCATCAGCAGCAACTTTAACGTTGTAAGTGTCTGGAGCCACTTCAGTGTAATTAGTAAAGTCAGGGAACGCTAACGCATCTACCAGTGTAATGGCATCGTTAACAATCACATCAACCGCTGGCGCGTCTGACACGTTGTGTACTACACGCACTGATGAAGTCGCGTTGGCATCCAGAATGTTCAGCTCACTGCCATCCTGCCCTACTGCCAACAAGGAAATTGGCGACTCGCCTGAGTAACGGGTATCTACTGCAGCGACGACCAAGTCGGTGCCGGCAATTGACAGGTCAAGTGTACCACTGTCAAATACCACGGTGTCAGTACCTGGCAGAGCCACCCTTACCTGATACTCACCCGGGTCGACTTCCACATACTCTGTAGAGTCTTTATACATCAGCGTTGCCAATGGCGCGCCCAGCTCTGCATCAGGTGCAGTAACATGGATATCTACTTCAGGCGCGGTTGAAGCAGCGTGCACTACCTGCAAGCGAATCTTACCTTCTGTCACGTCATTAACAGTGCCTGTAACTACGATTGGCTCTAAGGTTTCTTCAGCGACTTTACCCACGGCAAAGACGGTGTAACGCACGGCTTCTTCCAGCGTTAAATCTAATGGGCCGATTACTGTGGCAGTCTCGTCACCTGGCAATAACGCGTCAACCGATACGCTGTAGGTTGCTGGTGGTAACGACAGTACCTCTGACGCCTCACCAAATGGCAGGCCTTCAATGACCGCTTCACCGTTGGCTAGTACGTTTACGTCAGGCGCGTCAATAGAGGTATGCACCACTTGCACGCTGGCATTGACTACTGTTGGTGGCGGCGGTGGTGGTGGTGGTGACGGCAATGGATCCGAGTCATCGTCCAAAAAACAGCCGGTTAATGACAGCGAGAGTACTGCAGGTAAAGCAAAGATTTTTATTCCTTTCATTGTTGAAACCCTTCAGTTTGTGGATTGCTGAAGAGTTACGACTATGAAATTATGCCGGATCAGGAAAATAACTTGCTAAAAAGTGGAGAAATTACTGCAAAAAATAGACTGATCCGCACTGCCAAAACTGACGTTTATGCAAAGTTTAACTAACAATATGTTCCGGTTTAGGTAAAAACGGCAGCAATAATGACGCGCGCCAGCCTTGCATAAACTCGGGCACCGGTAGCAGAGCACGCTGCTCATCAGACACCCGCCAACACCAGTTTAAGTACTCATTTAGCTGTCTTTTCACCGCCATAAATTCGGCGGGGATCTGCTGCGCCGCAGCCGCCGTTTTAATGGCTTTGCTTAGCTGCTCTGTGGTTTCTTTATAGCCCGCAAAGTCGTGCTGATGATAAAAGCGCTGTGGACATTGCTCAATCGGTAAGGCTTTGGCCTCACTGATAAGCGCGACCAGGGTTTTCGCATGCCGGCGGATCTCCCGTGGCGGCAAACCAGGCACGTTAAGTAAACTTTCGGCGGTTGAAGGCCGACGTTTTGCCAGCTCAACCAGTTGGATGTCTTTTAATATCAGCCCCAGCGCTAAGTCTTTCTCTACTGCGTAAGTGTAGCGCCAGGCAGTTAACTCTCTAAGCACAGCCAGCTCACGCGGGCTTAACTGCCAGCTGTTTTTAATTTCCAGGTATTTAAATGCCAGTGGCATTTGCTGGGAACGCCGGCGCATAAGTTGCTCGCCCTCTTGCAACAGTAGCGCCTGATGTTGTGCTGACAACAACTGGCATAGCTTGTCGTGTAGCGGGTATAAAAAGTGTACATCGTTGGCCGCATAGCGTAATTGTGTCTCGCTTAATGGCCGCGCCAACCAGTCGGTACGCGACTCACTTTTGTCCAGCACTTCGCCACTTAACTGCTCAACCAGACGGGCATAGCCGACACTGGCGCCCCAGCCCAACAGTTCAGCGGCCAGTTGGGTATCAAACAACGGGCTGATCTGATTAATACCAATAGTGGCCAGGGCGTCTAAATCTTCACTGCAGGAATGTAATAATTTCACCACCGCAGTATTGCCACACAACTGCTGTAATGGCTGCCAGTCGGTGATCTTTAGCGGATCAACCAAGGCCAGAGCATTACCGTCAAACAGCTGAATTAAACCAAGTTTTGGCAAGAAAGTACTTTGGCGGATAAACTCCGTATCCAGCGCCAACAGTTTACTGCTTGCCGCCTGCTGGCAATAAGCTGCCAGTGCCTGATTATCTGTAATTAACGAAGTCATGCCTTACCTGTAATAGCCTGGACGAAATAAAAAACCGGCATTAAAGCCGGTTTTTGTCTTGCTCAGCGTTAGCCGCGTAGCTCTCGGCGTAAAATTTTACCCACATTGGTTTTGGGTAATTCTGTGCGGAATTCTACCAGTTTAGGCACTTTATAGCCCGTTAAATGTTGCCGGCAGTGCTGGATAACTTCCTGCTCGGTCAGGCTGGCATCCTTTTTCACAATAAACACTTTCACCGCCTCACCGGTCGCCTCATTCGGCACACCTACTGCAGCCACTTCCAACACTTTGTCGCTCATGGCCACCACTTCTTCTATTTCGTTCGGATAGACGTTAAAGCCCGACACTAAAATCATGTCTTTTTTCCGGTCAACAATATAGAAGAAGCCTTCTTCATCCATACGGGCAATATCACCAGTGTACAACCAACCATCTTTTAGCACTTTGTCGGTTTCTTCAGGCCGGTTTAAATACCCCAACATCACTTGTGGGCCTTTTACCAACATTTCGCCCGGCTCACCGGCTGGCACATCATTACCCTCTTCATCAACCAAACGGATATCGGTTGACGGTGCAGGTAAGCCAATACTGCCGTTAAAGCTGTCTAAATCATAGGGGCTTACGGTTACCAGTGGGCAGCACTCCGTTAAGCCGTAACCTTCAACCAACCGGGTGCCGGTCACTTTTTGCCAGCGCTCGGCAACGGGCCGCTGTACCGCCATCCCCCCCCCTAAGGATAACTTCAGCGTGCTAAAGTTCAGTTCGCTAAAGCCAGGGGTATTCAGTAAGCCGTTAAATAAGGTGTTTACGCCAGTAATGGCGGTAAACGGGAATTTCGCCAGCTCTTTAACAAAACCGGGCATATCGCGCGGATTAGTAATCAGCAGGTTGGTACCGCCGTATTTAAAGAAGGTGAAGAAGTTCGCCGTTAACGCGAAGATATGATACAGCGGCAGCGCGGTAACCACATACTCACCGCCTTTGACAAAAAAGCTGTCTAAACAGCCTGTAACTTGCTCCAGGTTACCCACCATATTGCGGTGCGTTAACATGGCCCCCTTAGACACACCGGTAGTACCGCCGGTGTATTGTAAAAAAGCGATGTCACTGCCCTGCAGCTGAGGCTTGCTGTAAGACTGGCCTGCGCCCTGTTTTAGCACATCGTTGAAACGGACAAACTTACGCAATGAATACGACGGAACCAGCTTTTTCACATGCCGGACGACCAAATTAACAACGCTGCCTTTAACGAAGCCCAGTCTGTCACCCATAGTGGTTAGGATAACGTGCTCAAGCTTCACCTTACTTTCAATAGCCTGCAACGTATGCGCAAAATTTTCTACGATAACGATAGCTTTAGCTTTAGAGTCATTAAGCTGATGTTCCAACTCACGCGGCGTATACAGTGGGTTCACGTTTACCACCACGCAGCCGGCACGCAGCACCCCCATTAATGCGATAGGGTATTGCAGCAGGTTTGGCATCATAATGGCAACTGCATCACCTTTTTTCAGCCCCAGTGTGCTTTGCAGGTAAGCGGCAAAAGCCGTGCTTTGCTTATCCAGTTCACGGTAACTAATGCTTTTACCCATATTGATAAAAGCGGTTTTATCCGGATACTGGGCAATGCTTTGTTCAAAAATATCTAGTAATGACGGGTAATGATCGGCATTTATTTCTGCAGGTACGCCTGACGGGTAACGTTTTAACCAAACTCTATCCACCGTCCTCTCCTCTTGTCTAAGGTTATTATTTTATAGATATAAAACCATGCCGGCGCAATCTGCTGCTGCGCTTATATTTTACAGCGGGTTCTATTTGAGTTATTACTCTAACGGCTAATCATCCCACAATTGCTTTGTTAACACAATTGCGCTTAATGCTGATGCGGCTTGATAAACTTCAGCGTCATTCTGTCGCTCTCACCGATGGCCAGATACTTCTGGCGATCATCTTGCCCCATTGCCAGGGTGGGTGGCAATGCGTATACCCCTTTGGGATAATCTTTGGTGTCTTTCGGGTTAGCGTTTATCTCGCTGGTTTGCAACAGTTTGAAACCCGCACGCTCGGCCACTTCAATGACATAAGCCTCATCCAGATAGCCTTCGACCGCTGAACTGGAAATGTCCGACAAACGTGCCGCCCGGTGTTCAACCATGCCCAATACACCGCCGGGCTTCAACGCCTGAAACAGGCTCTGTAGCGTAGCGAACAAATGGCCGCTTTCATTCCAGATATGTGCATTACGAAACGTCAGCACCAAATCAAATTGCTCTGTCACGGCAGGTGAAAATAACGGCGGTTCAAGTTCTATAAGTGCAGGGGAACCAAAATAGTCACTGTTATCAGCCAGCCGCTGCGCCAAACGTTCACTGACTTTTGCCCAAAAAATGCTGCGCTCATCTTTTAACGTACCATCATTATGGCGAAACTGTGCCAGTGTTAACTGGCCTTGTTCTTTAAGATAAGGCGCAAGTATTTCGGTGTACCAACCATGGCCTGGCCATATTTCCAACACCGACATATTAGGCTCGATACCAAAAAATTGTAACGTTGCTACAGGCTTACGAAATTCGTTACGGGCAATATGTTGCGCACTACGCTGATGGCTATTTGCCAGTTGTTGCAGCAGCTGCGCTTGCTGCTCTGCTGCCATGCTGGTTGCACTTGAGCAGCATACGGTAATGAAAAAGGCTTTAATGAGTGTCTTTGTTTTAGTTGTTAGCGACATGAATTACACCTTACTGATGGCCTACGATTGTCTTTAACTTACCGGCACTTTGTCTACGGCAATATTTCTACTTTTACACTGACTGTTTCGATTGTTCAGTTTTAATTCAGTTCCATCTGATGTCGTTAAATTAACCACAACTGACAACATTAGGCCTATTAGTTGTGTTATCTGTCGACGGTGGTTTGTTTAGTTCAGGCTATAAAGTACACTAGCTCACCAGAACATCAAGCAAATTTGAGGTAAGGCTGTATGCGCCGTCATCTGTTATCGCTGTCATTATTTATCACCCCGGCTGTTGCGCTGGCTGCACCGAAAAATATTATTTACATGATTGGTGATGGCATGGGCCCGTCTTACCTGTCGGCCTACCGTTATTTCAGCGATGACAAAACTACCACCGAAGTAGAAAACACCATTTTCGACCAGCTTTGGCTAGGCATGGCGACCACCTACCCGGACGATGATACCTATGTGACTGACTCAGCCGCTGGCGCTACAGCGCTGGCAACAGGGGTAAAAAGTTATAACGGTGCGATTTCAGTAAACCGCCAGCATGTGCCGATTGGCACCATGATGCAACTGGCCAAAACGCTGGGCAAAGCCAATGGTATTGTCGCCAGCTCACAAATAAACCACGCTACACCAGCCTCTTTTTTAGCGCACAACAAAAGCCGGCGTAACTACGATGCTATCGCCGACATGTATCTGGATTATCGTATTAATGGCAAGCCAGTAGCCGATGTAATGATTGGCGGCGGCACTCAGTATTTTGTCCGTGAAGACAGAAACCTGGTAAACGAGTTCAAGCAGCTGGGGTATCAGTTTACTGACGACTACACCCAGCTTGACACGATTACCAAAGCACCGGCTTTGATGTTGCTGGCTGAAACCGCTTTACCCGCTAAATTAAACAGTGGCTTTGATGCCATGCTGGCCCCGCTGACAGAAAAAGCGTTGGCGCTGTTAACCCCCGCTGATAAAGGTTTTGTGTTAATGGTAGAAGGCAGCCAGATTGACTGGTGTGGCCACGATAACGACATCGCTTGCGCGATGGCGGAAATGGACGATTTTGCCAAAGCAGTCGCCGTAGCTAAAGCTTATGTTGATAAACACCCTGATACTTTACTGGTGATTACCGCCGACCATGAAACTGGCGGCTTATCCTTAGGCGCAGCAGGTGAATACCAGTGGTTACCTGACGTAGTGCGTAAAGTAAAAGCCACCGGTAGAAGCATTGCCAAACAACTTAAACAAGCTGAATCAGATAACACGGCATTAGCGCTGTGGACAGAACTCACTTCTATCAGTCTGACCGAAGAAGAGCAAGCCAACTTACTGGCTACTCGCCAGCAAGACGAAACGGCACTGCGTAATCTGTCTAATCAGTTTGTGGCGAAATATTCTTACACCGGCTGGACCACAGGCGGCCACACTGCTGCTGATGTGGCAGTACTAGCGTATGGCAAAGGGGCTAAAGATTTTGCCGGTTTTCAGGATAATACCCAGATTGCAAAAAAACTGATGCAGATTATTCAGCAAACTAAATAACGCTTTAATGTAAGAGGTTTTACTATGCGCCTAATTTACTGCATGTTGATGCTACTTCTGCTGGTGGGTTGTAACCGCAATGAAGTAGCTGATGTCTCATTAGGCGCCTTTACCACCAAAGACATTAAAATCGACGCTTTCCATGACCCTATTGTTACCGGCGTGACCTGTCATGTATCGAGTATTGAAGCCAATCTCGACCTTGCCGATCCCTCTGATAGCTCGATAGCTTGCCGCCAAACCGGCCCTATAACGGCTGAGATGATTGCGCAAATCGACAAGAGCAAAAATGGTGAAGTGTTGTTTAGCAAGTCTAAAAGTATTTTCTTTAAAAGCATGAAGATACGCCACATTTATGATGCACAAAACCAAACCCTGATGTATTTATCTTACGCTACCAAAGAAACCTCCGGCAGTTTTAAACACAGTCTGTCTACTGTGCCGCTGTGGGGAACAGCGGCCTACAGCCCCTCGACAGCAGCTAAATAATAATCCCTCTAAACGCCTCAGCCATCTCGCGTCTTTTCCTTTCAAAGGTTAATTAACTGCAAGCACTGAAAACTCAGCTACACTGGTTAACAACTTATTGCTAAATCTGATATTTCTGACAAGTCTTTTAGCACCTGCCATCACGTTGAAGAGCATAGTAATACACTTAAATTTGAACATGGCGCTGCAACTAATGTGGGACTAACAACTGGTCACGGAGTGAATATGTACCACGTATTAATTGTTGAGGATGAAGTGATCACCGGCATGAGTTTGCAACTTGAACTGAAACGCGCCGGTTATCAGAGTGTGGATGTGGCAACCACTGCCGAAGAAGCTATCCGTTTATTTCAACAAGCCCAGCACGATGTCATATTAATGGATATCAACTTGGAAGAAGGTGGCAATGGGATTGAAGCAGCAAAAGCTATCAATCTTATTAGAAATGTACCCGTTATTTTTGTTACCGCCTACGCCAACGACAGCACTATTGAAGCGGCCAGCGATACCTTTCCATATGGTTACGTTGTCAAACCTTACGATATCCGCGAAATCAAGGCGGTTATCCAAACCGCATTAACCCGCTTTAAGCATGACCAAAAAATTGTTAAGTCAGAAACCAAATTACGTGTAGCCGTAGAAGCCGCACAAATTGGTGTAATGGAAATAAACCGCTATAAAAACTGCCTGACATTAGTTGGAACGGATTACTTAAAAAAGCAATTGAAAATATCCGGGGTCATGCCGTTGGAACAGTTTTTTCAATTAATTTCCGAACAAGACCGTGAACGGCTTGAGCCAGTGCTATTTTCTGCACAACTATTAAAACAAACGGTTCGCCTTCGTACAGCTGATTTATCAAACCCTCAATATTTTGAAGTGTTTTTAAGCGACGCAGTGCTTGACCAGGGTGAAACCATTATTGGCGCAGTGCGCGATGTTACAGAGCAAGAGCGCTACCTGCACGAAATGGAATTATCTGATTACATCTTCAATAACATGCAGGAAAGCGTGTTACTGCTTGACAATAATTTATCTGTCCTCAAGGTGAATCCGGCATTGTGTCAAGTTACCGGCTTTACCGAAGATGAACTGCGCTTAGTGAATTTTTTTAGCTTGATTAGCAACAACCGGACACAAGATCCTGATCAGCTGCAAACATTACTTGAAGGCCGTGAAGTTTCGGTAAAACGTAAAGATGGCAGTAAGTTTTTCGCGTTAATCGCAGCAAGAACAGTGGAGCGCGAAAACAGCCCGGTCAATTACGTGATTATTCTTACCGATATTAGCGAAATAAAAAAAACGACCACCCGACTCGAAGAAATGGCCTATACAGACGAGCTTACGACATTGTATAACCGCTCGTTTATGAACAAAGTATTACGCGTGCCAGAACAGCATTTTCCGCAAGGTAGGTTTGCCGCAATTTTTATAGATTTAGACTTATTCAAGCTAATTAACGACACATACGGTCATGTGGCAGGTGATGGTGTGCTTAAAGAGTTTTCGCGCCGACTAAGGCAGTTGTTTCGTGCAACCGACTATTTGATCCGCCACGGTGGTGACGAGTTTATTGTGTTGGTTGAAGGTGCACATAACGATCAGACAATTAGCCGGTTAGTGAACAATATTCACGACGTTTTACAGGCCCCATTTGTTGTTGGCTCAGAGCACGTTACCCTTACGTGCAGCATTGGTATTGCTATTTGCGATAATAAAGATGATGTTAACGCCATTTTGCAGCAAGCCGACATTGCAATGTATGAGGCAAAAAACAGTGGCAGAAACAGCCACCGCATATACAGCGAGCACTACGGCGAACAAGTGAGATATCAATTGTTCCTTGAGCAAGGGCTGCGCCGTGCTGTTGAGCAGGAGAAATTACAAGTTTGGTTTCAACCGGTAGTAGATGCGCAATCAAATGTTATCGGCTGTGAAGCGTTATGCCGCTGGATCGACGAACATGCTGGTTTTGTCTCGCCGGTTGACTTTATTCCCGTTGCAGAGCGCTCATGGTTAATCATGCCACTCGGTCTTCTGGTGTTTAAAAGGGCTTGTGAATATGCAGTTTTACTACGCAATACTCGCAACAGCATAAAAAAAATAAACGTGAACTTATCACCCAAACAGGTTGCTTCTGCAGCCTTACCCAATATGTTACAAAACATGCTGGATGAACATGGTTTATCAGCAAGTTACTTTATGCTGGAAATCACCGAGAACGTTTTACAGTCGGAGGAAAGTATCCAGACACTGCTCGAGTTAAGAGAGCTTGGTTTTGACATTGCACTGGATGATTTTGGCACCGGTTACTCTAATTTTGCCCGGCTCAGGAAGTTTCCGCTGGACATAATTAAAATCGATAAATCACTTGTGCAAGGCCGATTTGTAGACGAAGAGCAGCGCATTGTCTGTGATTCGGTATTAACTATGTGCAGGCAGCTAGGCTTTACTATTGTCGTTGAAGGTATTGAAACTCAACAGCAAGCTGACTACTTTCGTGAGTTTAGTGATGTCCTGCAACAAGGTTACTTTCATGGTAAACCACAACCGGTAAATGATAGCGTGTTAAGCGAGCCGATGCAGTTAGGCTAACACCGTTGGGACGTTAACAGACACGGTTGTTGGCCGCTGCGCTGACACACTAATGCCTGCCCCTAACTGTTTGGCAAACATCATTACTAACCGATTACCCAACGACGGGCTAGAGAAGAAGGCCTCTTCTGTAAACCCCGGCCCATCATCTGTCACGGCAATCACTATGTTATCACCCTCATTGCGCAGAATAATGTCGATATGCTGGCCTTTGCCTTTTACCACACCGTGTTTTAGGCAGTTAGTCATAAGCTCAGTGATAATAAATGCCAGGGGGATCATTTTACGAATTTCAAGAAACGAATCGTTTTCTGAGAAAGCATATCGAACACGCCATCTTGAATCATCCAGTGACAACCCCTCGGATAATAATCCAACCAACTTGCGTATGTAGGCTTTAAGGTCAACGCTTGCCAGGTTTTCGCTTTCGTAAAGCAATTGGTGCACTAGGGCCATCGCCCTCACCCGCTGCTGACACATGCGAAACTGCTCTGCCATTGCGCTATCAACAAATTGCCCTTGTAAATTCAGCAAACTGGATATCACCTGCAAATTATTTTTTACCCGGTGATGCACTTCATTCAATAAGGTAGTTTTCTCTTCCAGCAAGGTTGAAAGCTGCTTATTTTTCTCCAGTAAAAGCTCCTCTGCAACTTTACGCTCAGTAATATCTATTGCAGACGGGATAAGATTTATTACATTACCATTCTTATCAAACAATGGCGCCAACATAAAATCTATCGGTAAGGTACTACCGTCAGCAACCTTTACCGCAACATCATACCGAATAGTTTCCCCGGCAGCTGCCCGTTTTACGGCTTGTTGCAACTGATGCTGAATATTTTTGTCATAGGACCACCAATAGCAATCCCAGAACTTCTTATTCACCACATCTTCAAAAGCAATACCTGCTGCCTGCAGTGGGGCCTTATTGGCATCCGTCAGGGTGCCGTCAGGGGTTAATACCCCAACAAAAGCAAATAAATTGTCTAAAACGCTGCGCAAGTATTCTTTGCTGTTCTCCAGTCGTTGTTCCTGTTTAATGAGTTCTGTTACCTCGTCAGCGCTAACTATTACGCTTTTACTGCCGCTTGGTAGAATCAACAATTTGTAATCCACATTCCAGTGCCGCTCTGAATCAGACAATGGCATTTTTCCAGAAATACGAATATTTAGGTTGTCTCGCTCATGATTGAGCACATCATCAATATAGGTCTTTACGTGATCGGCCATGTCAGGAATAACATCAAACAGTGACTTACCAACGATTTCATCAACAGATACTCGATGAAATGCAGCAAGCGCCTTATTTATAATTACGTATCGATACTGCTCATCAATAATTGCAATACCAGAAGGTAGTTTTTCAATAAAACTCTGAAAAAATCCTCTATCAATTGAGTTCATGAATAAAAATCTCAAACACTGTTCTTCTATAACAGTGTAGTGGAGTTTTTAACCCCACCCAATTTTCATGCACTTGATATACCGTTAGTTTGCTTTAATTTTTCATTCACGCATAAAAAAACCCACTAGCAAAGTGGGTTTTTATGGGTAACTTTTCGCACTAGCGATACGCTTCCGGGCTTGGGCAAGAGCAAATCAGGTTGCGGTCGCCGTATACGTCATCAATACGGGTTACCGTTGGCCAGAATTTGTTTTCTGCTACAAACTTGGCAGGGAACGCTGCATACTGACGCTCGTAGGCACGATCCCACGCTGGGTCGAAAATATCTTCCATCGTGTGTGGAGCATAGGCCAGTGGGTTGTTGTCCACAGTCCACTCACCTGCTTCTACCTTGGCAATTTCAGCACGGATCGTGCTCATCGCTTCGATAAACTTATCCAGCTCGGCTTTGCTTTCTGACTCTGTTGGCTCAATCATCAGCGTGCCGGCCACCGGGAAACTCATCGTTGGCGAGTGATAACCAAAGTCCATCAGGCGCTTGGCAATGTCCATCTCGGTAATACCACTGGCTTCTTTTAGCGGGCGAATGTCGATAATACATTCGTGTGCTACCCGGCCGTTGGTGCCGCGGTACAGTACCGGGAATAACGGGTCGAGTTTTTTCGCCATATAGTTCGCGTTTAAAATGGCGTATTCGGTAGCCAGCTTTAAGCCTTCGCCACCCATCATGGCAATGTACATCCAGCTGATAGGCAGAATACCGGCGCTACCAAAAGGCGCTGCAGATACGGCGCCGTTACTGCGGCCAGTGCCTTCAATACCCACTATCGCATGGTTTGGCAGGAACGGGGCTAAATGGCTTTTCACGCCGATTGGGCCCATGCCGGGGCCACCACCGCCGTGTGGAATGCAGAAGGTTTTGTGCAGGTTTAAGTGCGATACGTCAGAGCCGATAAAGCCTGGCGAGGTTAACCCCACCTGGGCGTTCATGTTGGCACCGTCCATGTACACCTGGCCGCCATAGCTGTGAATAATGTCACACAGCTCCTGGATACTTTCTTCAAATACGCCGTGGGTTGACGGGTAAGTCACCATGATGGCCGCTAAGCGGTCACCCACTTCTGCTGCTTTGGCTTTTAAGTCAGCCATGTCGATATTGCCCGACTTGTCACAGTCTACCAATACCACGTCATAGCTGGTCATGGCAGCCGTGGCCGGGTTAGTACCATGCGCCGATACCGGAATTAAACAGATGTTACGGTGGCCTTCGCCACGACTTTCGTGGTACTTACGAATGGCGACCATACCAGCGTACTCGCCCTGGGCACCCGAGTTAGGCTGCATAGAGATATTGTCATAGCCGGTGATGTTAATTAGCCAGTCGCCCAGCTCGTTGATCATCTCGTAGTAACCATCGGCCTGATCACGCGGAACGAACGGGTGCAATGACGCAAACTCCGGCCAGGTAATTGGGATCATCTCAGCCGTCGCGTTTAGCTTCATGGTGCATGAGCCTAACGAGATCATCGAATGGTTTAGTGCTAAGTCTTTGTTTTCCAGCTTTTTGATATAACGCAGCATCTCAGTTTCGCTGTGATACTGGTTAAACACCGGGTGGCCCAGCACGCTGTCGGTACGGGCTAAATCGGCTGGAATGGACTGGCTGCCTTCGCTAACAATAGTGGCATCTAATGCATCAACGGTTAAACCATGGTCAGTGCCCAGTACAATATCAAACAGCTCAGCGATATCGGCTTTGCTGGTGGCTTCATGGAAGCTTACCGCCAACACATCAGCCATGTCGGTACGCAGGTTTACACCGGCCGCTATGGCACGGTTTATCACCTCAGCACGGTTAGCCACTTTAAAGGTAATGGTATCGAACCAGTGGCTGTTCACTACAGCGACATTTTTCGCTTTTAAGCCGGCAGCGAAAATATCAGCATTGCGGTGAATGCGCTCGGCGATATTCTTCAGACCCTGCGGGCCGTGGTAAACGGCGTAGAACGAGGCGATATTGGCCAGCAATACCTGGGCAGTACAAATGTTTGAGTTAGCTTTTTCACGGCGGATATGCTGCTCGCGGGTTTGCATCGCCATACGCAGCGCACTGTTACCACGGCGATCTTTCGACACACCAATAATGCGACCCGGCATAGAGCGTTTGTAGGCATCGCGGGTAGCAAAAAATGCCGCGTGCGGGCCGCCAAAGGCCATTGGTACACCAAAACGCTGGGCGCTGCCCAATACTACGTCGGCACCTAACTGGCCGGGCGCTTTTAACAGCATCAGCGCCATAGGGTCGGTTGCTACAGCAACAATGGCTTTTTTCGCCTGCAGTGCGGCAATTAAGGCGCTGTCGTTACGAATATCACCATTGGTTGACGGGTATTGCAGTAAGGCGCCGAATACATCGTGCGTGTCAGCTTCTGCTGCATTTCCCACTACAATGTCAAAACCAAACATTTCGGCGCGGGTTTTTACCACGTCAATGGTTTGTGGGTGAACATCGTCGCTGATGAAATACAGGTTAGACTTGCTCTTGGTGACCCGTTTTGCCAATGCCATGGCTTCAGCCGCTGCGGTTGCTTCATCTAATAATGACGCGCTAGCCAGTTCCATGCCGGTCAAATCCAGCGTTAACTGCTGGAAATTTAACAGAGACTCTAACCGGCCCTGAGCAATTTCAGGCTGGTATGGCGTGTAAGCCGTGTACCAACCTGGGTTTTCCAGCACATTACGCAGGATCACATTCGGCGTTAACGTTGGGTGATAACCCATGCCAATGTAAGACTTAAACATTTTATTCTTGCTGGCCACGCGCTTTAACTTAGCCAGTGCATCGGCTTCCGTCATGGCCGGGCCAGTGGCCAAAGGCTTAGGTAAACGAATGCCAGCTGGCACTGTTTGTGCAATCAGCGTTTCCATGCTGTCTACGCCCAGCTCGCTTAACATAGCGGCGGTTTCTGCCGCATCCGGGCCGATGTGGCGCTGAATAAATTCTTCGTGGTTCGCAAGTTGCGACAGGGTTTTCACAGCGGAGTTGGTCATGCCTTGAATGTCCTGGTAATGTTTGGTTGCTACTAACGTTAAGCCCCGTGATTTAGTTGGCACGGGGCTTACACAGCGGGTGACTATTTATTATTCGTCGATAGAGTTTTTGTAGCCTTCGGCGTCTAACAGCGCTGACAGCTCGGCTTCATCAGCAATTTTAATTTTAAACATCCAGCCATCTTCGTATGGGCTGTTATTTACCAGCTCTGGCGAATCAACCAGCGCCTCGTTAACTTCAACAATTTCGCCCGACAGCGGTGCATAAATATCAGAAGCAGCTTTAACAGACTCTGCTACCGCACAGTCATCGCCCTGATTCACGCTGTCACCAACTTCCGGCAGTTCAACAAACACCATATCACCCAATAAACCCTGGGCGTGTTCGGTAATACCAACGGTATAAACACCGTTACCTTCATCACGGGCCCACTCGTGGCTGCTGGCGTATTTTAAATTGTTAGGAATTGAGCTCATTGTTTAATCCTTAGCTGGCGTGTTCTTGTTAGTTTAGTTGTAAGTTAATTAATCAGTTTAGATGACTTTTTTGCCCATGCGCACAAAGGCAGGCTTAACCACCTTCACCGGCACCATCTTACCGCGAATATCAACCTCGGCGCTGTCGCCGGTGCTGGCTGGCACCCGTGCCATGGCAATGCTAAAGCCCAGTGTAGGCGAGAAAGTACCAGAGGTAATAACACCCTCGCCACCTTCAACCACGACGCGCTGACCATGGCGCAGTACGCCCTTGGCTTCCATTACCAGGCCGACCAGTTTGTCAGTCCCTGCCGCTTTTTGCTGCTCCAGCGCGCTGCGGCCAATAAAATTACGATCTTCCGGTGCCCAGGCAATAGTCCAGCCCATGTTGGCCGCCAACGGTGATACGGTTTCGTCCATATCTTGGCCGTACAGGTTCATACCCGCTTCTAAACGCAGTGTATCCCGCGCACCTAAACCTGCCGGCGCTACGCCAGCATCTAATAATTTTTGCCAGAAATCGGCGGCTTGCTCGTTTGGCAAGGCAATTTCATAACCCTCTTCACCGGTGTAACCTGTGGTAGCGATAAACAGTTCACCGGCTTGCACACCAAAAAACGGCTTCATACCGGCAACGGCGGCTTGCTGCTCTGCCGTTAATAAGGTCGCCACTTTGGCTTTAGCATTCGGGCCCTGCACCGCAATCATGGCAAACTCAGGCCGCTCAGTGACAGTAACGTTGAAGGCTGCGGCTTCTTTGCTGATATGGGCTAAATCTTTTTCACGGGTGGCTGAGTTCACCACCAGACGGAAGAAGTCTTCCTGCAGAAAATAGACAATTAAGTCGTCAATCACACCGCCAGCTTCATTCAACATGCCGCTGTACAGCGCCTTGCCCGGCACAGTCAGTTTAGCGACATCATTCGCCAGCAAATAACGCAAAAAGGCGCGGGTATTGGCGCCTTTTAAATCTACAATCGTCATGTGAGAAACGTCGAACATACCGGCGTCGCGGCGTACCGCGTGATGTTCTTCAATTTGAGAGCCGTAATTGATAGGCATATCCCAGCCGAAGAAGTCGACCATTTTGGCACCGGCTTCCAGGTGTTTGCCATGTAACGCAGTTTGATTAGCCATTGTTATGTCCTGCTTAATGTAAGGCCCGCTTGCGCTGTAAAGCGTTACTGCTGAACATTCTGAATATCCATACAGTTAAAGCGGATAAAAAGGCAGCCGGATTATAACGCAAGGCCGTGCTGGCAAACAGCCCCTGATTAATTAGTTTTTGTAATGCGACAACAGCTATTACTAAAAAAACTAACCTAAGCTAACCGGGCGCTTTTGCCAGCCGGCCGGGCTATTTTCGGCAGGTCACCACTGTTACCAAGGGCTGCAGCGATGATCTTACTTTTTAGCCAGGGTAATTCGTTAACACCACTCATACCGACAGCTCGTACCAGTTTTAACAGCGGATGGGCATTACTGAAACCGCGCTTAAAAGCTTCCATCGTCACGATCAGTGTTTGTGCTTCAGCTTTGCGCCAGCGCTCATAGCGCCTCAGCAGCCGAGGCTCGGCTATGTCGCCGCCCTGCGCCAGCGCCTCTGATATTAGTTCTGCTAATGCTGCAACATCCATCAGGCCTAAGTTCATCCCCTGCCCGGCCAGCGGATGTATGCTGTGCGCCGCATCCGCCACTAGTACAATACGACCACGCAGCCAGCTTGTGGCATAGCGCATACGAAGTGCAAAGGCGTTTGGAGTGTTATCGAGTTTAAGCACCCCTAGCACACTGTTGCTGGCAGCAGTAAGCGCCTGGCTAAAGACACCCGCGTCCAATGCCAACAGCTCAGTGGCGCGCTCAGGCGAGCAGCTCCAGACAATAGAGCATTTATGCTGCCCCGGCAGTGGTAGCAGTGCTAACGGGCCTGTAGGTAGAAACACCTGACGGGCACAATTGTTATGCGCATGCTCTGTGGTAATAGTGGCTACTATAGCTTGCTGCTCGTAATCCCAATGTGTCAGTGGCAACTGGGCATCACGACGCACCCGCGAGTTCACGCCATCTGCACCCACCAGCAAACGGCTTAAAATCAGTTGCTGCTGGTTTATATTCACCAGCACATCGCGCTCGCTTTGCACCAGGCTGTTAATGGTGCAATTAAACACACACTGTACATTGCTGTGCGGCTTAAGCTGCTGATACAGCGCATGGCGAATGTGCTCATTATCACAAATAAAACCCAGTTGTGCCTGACGTTCGGTGGCAGCATCAAACTCAATGCGGGCAAAGCTGTCAGCATCCCAAACGTGCATCGCATCGTAAGACTGGGCACTTTGCGCAAGCGCCGGCCAGGCACCCAGCGTTTGCAATAGCCGCACCGAGGCTAAATTAAGCGCACTGACGCGCTGATAGTCTGCGCTGCGCAGCTCCGGTGCTGCACCTTGCTCCAGCAGCATAATGTTAAGGCCGCTAGGCGCCAGCAAAAGTGCCAGAGTTAACCCGGCACTGCCTGCACCCACTATAGTAATATCTACATTGTGCATTTAGCTGCGAAACCCCATTGCCTGCTCGGCCAAGGGCCGTTTTAATTCATCACATAATGTCATGGCCAGAAGGCCCAGATTCCGCCCCAATGCGACTGCACGTGAACGGTTAGAAAACAGCCGCACCAGGGCATCGGTACCGGTGCTCACCCGTTTAATATCCTGCTGCCTGGCCGCTTCATAGCCACGCAGCATGGCATAGCCACCAATATCCTCTGAATGCATCTGAACCTGCCGCAGTAACTCAGCAATATCCCTCAGCGCCAGGTTAAAGCCCTGGCCTGCGATAGGGTGAAGGTTATGCAGACTATTACCCAATAGCGCCACCCGATGACGCACTATATCGCCGGTTAAACGTAAACTGAGCGGATAACACACACGCTTACCCACGGCGCTGAACACACCGGCACGATAGCCAAAAGCATGCTGGACGTGTTGTAAAAACGCGGCATCGTCCAGCTGCATTAAGCGGTCGACATCGGCATCAGCTGCGGTATACACCAGCGAATAACGTTGTTTTGGCAGCGGAAGCAGAGCAATAGGGCCATGCTCGGTAAAGCGCTCGTACGCGGTTTGCTGGTGCGCGCCTTCCAGTGCCAGGTTGGCAATAATGGCATGCTGGCCGTACATCTGCTGCGTTACACTAAAACCGGCTAGCTGGCGGCTGGGTGACAAACCGCCCTCAGCAATCACCAGCAGACGGGTACTCAACGTGCGGCCGTCACTTAATTGCAATTGCTGCTGGTGCAAGCCCGGCGTAATAGCACCAATGGAGGCAGGCGCGAAATAACTGATATTTTTCAGCACAGTCAGCTTGTTAGCTAGCAGGGCCCCTAAGTGCTCTACCTCAATCACATAGCCCAGTGCCGGCTGCTGATACTCGTCGGCACTTAAGTGGGTTTTACCAAAATGGCCACGGTCTGACACCTTAATCTGCCCGATAGCGCAGCTATGTGCACTAAGCTCACGCCACAGCCCCCAACTATTCAGCAATTGTGCACTGCCGGCAGCCAGCGCAATACTGCGGCTGTCGAAACTGGCAGGGCTGATAGCCTGAGCTTGCTGCTCTATAATGGCCAGTTTCAGTGTGGGCATCATTTGGCTTAAGGCATATGCCAGGGTACTACCGGCCATACCGCCGCCGGCGATAACAATATCGAATAGCGCTGGGTCGAACAGCTCAGACTCTGTTGACGGGCTTGTAGCTGCAGCCATTAATGCAGTGTCTTATTACTGACCGACCGGGCACTGAATTTCTGCCCTACCTCGGTGTAACAGGCCAGTACCATCATACGAATGTGCTCCAGCACCAAAAAGTAGGCTTCGTCATTTTCTTCTGCACTGCCATCGTCGGTGGTGTGAATATCAATACGCGTGACTTCGGTTAGCTGATCAAGTGCTTCGCGCACGTCTGCCGACACCAGCGACAAATCGGTTTGCTGCACAGCAAAACCCACCAAAAATGCCTGCGTCCACTCCACCATCGCATCTAAGCGCTCTGGCAAGCTGTCATCATCACTGGGTAGCAACAAGGCAAAACTAAAATCATTTTTCGCCAGCGCCGCAGCAGTGCTATCAATCAGACTGGTGACCTGTTGCTTTAATTCGACAGGCAGGGCCTGGCCATCATTGAGAAAATCATGCAATACCGGCAGTAGCTGCTGCGCGTCTGGTTCGACACCGGCACTTAACAGCCCGGCAATCAGGCCATGCACCTCAGCAGCCGAGGCCATCACATAGGCCTGATCCAGTTTGTACATCCACTCATCGTAGCTTAGTAAAAAAGGGCTGCTCATATAACCATTCGTGCTGTGTTTGACTCGCTTTATGCTACCACCACAGCGCACTAGCGCCAACTTTAGCTGCAGAAAAACTGCGCCAGCGCAAAGCGTAAACAAAAGTTGCTGCAAAACCATGCAACTAGCAAAGCTTGCGGCAAAAGCAGTGCCGCCAACCCTATACAGCGCCGCACGCAGTGTTATACTTAAGGCCGTTCTCTGAGTTGTTGGTGATCAGGTGGATGTCCCTGAGCCGATACTTGTTTTTAAAAAGGGATTCTTCTGCGCTGCCAGTGTGCAAGCCCGGCCCGTACCGGGAAGCCTGAGGCAGCCATCTGACTCCCGCCTTGAACCTATGGTTCAAGGGCTAACGCCAGACACGGCAATTTGGAGAACCTCTTTTATTTACCTTACAATGCGGCATACTGTGGCCTGTTTCCGGTTAACCGCACCAGCTTATGCCTTTATCGCTTAATACTCGTCAGCAACTACGGGTGCTGATACGCCAACGGCGCAAACAATTAACGCCAAATCAGCAGCAGCTCGCAGCAACACAACTCATGCAGCAGGTGTTGGCATTGCCACAGTTGCAGCACAAACAACACATAGCGCTGTATTTAGCCAACGACGGTGAGCTGGATCCCTACCCGCTGATGCAAGCGTTGTGGCAACAGGGAAAACAGCTGTATTTACCCGTTTTGCACCCCTTCAGCGCGGGTTATCTGCTGTTTGTACACTACACGCCAGACACCCTGCTCTACCCCAATCGCTTTGGCATACCGGAACCCTTGCCGGAATGTCACCGCATACTGCCACTTAACCAACTTGAGCTTATTTTCACCCCGCTGGTGGCCTTTGATCAAGCCGGCAACCGGTTGGGTATGGGCGGCGGCTTTTATGACCGTACCCTGGCGCAACTGCCGACAAACAGCAATTGTGAGGTTGTCGGTCTGGCACACAGCTGCCAGCAGGTAGAGGCGGTGCCCACCGAAGCCTGGGATATACCGCTAAAGCAAATTATTACACCCGAGCAGCGGTTCTCATTCTTTTGATGCTACCTGCCTGACGCGCAAAAGCAGGCCAGAAACGCAAACTGGTCGTCACAGAGTGTCTGAGCCCTGCCGCAGGCACAAGGGCGAGTTGCTGTGACGAGCCAGAGGGCGTATTGTGGCCGGCAATTTCACAGCCGCGCATTCGTGCAACTGTTTTAACCTTTTTCTGCTTTTGCCCTTTTGTCGGCAACCCCTTTCGATATAATATCCATCTGTATGGCTAAACCGATTTGGATCAGTAATGACACAAGATGAAATGAAAAAAAATGCTGCCTGGGCAGCTTTGCAGTATATACCGCGTAATACCGTGGTAGGTGTCGGTACCGGCTCAACGGTGAATCATTTTATCGATGCCCTGGCCAGCATTAAGCATGAGATAAAAGGCGCGGTATCCAGCTCGGTACAATCTACCGAGAAACTTAAAGCCTTAGGCATAGCGGTGCTGGATCTCAACAGCATCGACAGCTTTAGTGTTTACGTAGACGGTGCTGACGAAATTAATAACCAAAAGCACATGATCAAAGGCGGTGGCGCAGCCCTTACCCGCGAGAAAATTGTGGCTGCCGTAGCCGAGCGGTTTATTTGTATTGTCGACCAGAGCAAGCAGGTGGATGTGCTGGGTAAATTTCCACTGCCGGTTGAAGTTATTCCGATGGCGTCAGCATATGTATCACGTGAGCTAACAAAATTAGGTGGCCGGCCGGTGCTACGCCAGGGCGTTATCACCGACAACGGCAACGTAATTTTAGATGTGCACGATTTGGCCATTACCGAGCCACTTAAGCTGGAGCAGCAGATCAACAATATCGTTGGTGTGGTGTGTAACGGCATTTTCGCCCACCGCTGCGCCGATTTGGTGCTGGTCGGCAGTGCGCAAGGCACCAAAATTATTGAGTAAATGCCAGATAACCGCAAAACGTGCAGCAGTAACTGCAGGGCCCACGAAAATACAACAAGAATAATAAAACCGAACTGAATTTATTTTTAATTTAATGAAGAGAGTGACATGGAAAAATTTTCGCTGGCCAAAGACAAAATAAAAATATTGCTGCTGGAAGGCCTGCATCAAAGTGCAGTACAAAGTTTTAAAAACCAGGGCTACAGCAATATCGAGTATTTAAAAACCTCACTGCCGGAAGACGAGCTAATCGAGCGCATTAAAGATGTGCACTTTATCGGTATTCGTTCACGCACCCAGCTAACCGAAAAAGTGCTGGATGCCGCCGGCAAACTGGTGGCCATTGGCTGTTTTTGTATCGGCACTAACCAGGTTGATTTAACCGCTGCGTTAAAACGGGCGATACCGGTATTTAATGCGCCGTTTTCTAACACCCGCTCTGTAGCCGAGCTGGTGCTGGGCGAAATTATTATGCTGCTGCGCGGCATCCCACAGCGCTCAGCTGCCGCACATCGTGGCGAGTGGCAAAAAACCGCCAATAACTCGTTTGAAGCCCGAGGTAAAACCCTGGGTATTATCGGTTATGGCCATATCGGCACCCAGCTTAGCATCATGGCCGAAAACATCGGCATGCGTGTGCAGTTTTACGATATCGAAGACAAGCTGGTGCTGGGTAACGCCACCCAGGTCGATTTTGGTACCCTGCTGACAACCTCTGATGTCATCACCTTGCATGTGCCGGAAACGCCGCAAACCAAGAATATGATTGGTGAAGCCGAGCTTGAGCTGATGAAGCCAGGCAGTATTTTAATTAACGCATCGCGCGGTACCGTGGTCGATATTGATGCCTTAACAGAAGCACTGCGCAGCAAAAAGCTGGCCGGTGCGGCGATAGACGTGTTCCCGGTTGAGCCTAAAGGTAACGATGAAGAATTTATCTCGCCACTGCGTGAGTTCGACAACGTTATCTTAACGCCACACATTGGCGGCTCAACCCAGGAAGCACAGGAAAATATCGGCTTTGAAGTGGCCGGCAAGCTGGTAAAATACAGCGACAACGGCTCTACCCTGTCGGCGGTTAACTTCCCGGAAGTGTCTCTGCCAGAGCATAAAGGCCGCTCACGCTTGCTGCATATTCATAAAAACCAGCCGGGTGTGCTGACTAAAATTAACGAAGCCTTTGCCAAGCACAATATCAACATCGCCGGTCAGTACCTGCAAACCAACGCCGACATTGGTTATGTGGTGATTGATATCGACTCAGATGATGTAGAGCAAGCGCTTAACGAGCTAAAAGCTATTCCGGGTACATTACGCGCACGCGTACTGCACTAAGCTATAACCACTAAAGCAAAAGCCCGCAAAAGCGGGCTTTATTATTTGTAACATCGATTGAACCGGTATGCTCACGCTAACACGCCGTGAACCCATCCCTGGGGGCTCGATTCGGCCATCCTGGCCTGCAACGGTTAGCTTAGAGCATACCGATTCATCTAATTCAAAATCGATTACTCATCATCCTGCATTTCGCTTAGCAGCGTCTCAGCCAACTCATCTGGCAGTACCACTACGCCCGGGCCATCGGTATCCGGCAGCACGGCAATGGCTAGCTCGTCGCCATTTAAGCCAGATGTCCACTTATCCAGCCAGGTGTCTACATCCACTGCCTGCGCAGTACAGTGCGACCATTCACCCTCAATCCACTGCTCGGCGAGCTCAGCATGTGGCCACACCGGAATGCAACGCTCATCTTCGGCGCTCACCAGTACAAAACCATCGTCATCAACTAAGATCCAGATCTTCTCCAGATCAGCGACTGCCTGAATAAAGTAAGCGTAACGCTGTTCAGCATCCAGCGCGGTAATGCGGTTAAGTTCGTCGGCAGTTAATTGGTATTCCATAATCAGGTTCCTAAAGTGGCAGCAAGAATGGCGCTAATGATGACGGATCTGAGGGCGATTTACCAATAAAATTAAGTAAACCAGGCACTGCCTGCGGCCAGCAGCAAGGCATAACGTGTCGCTTTGCCCAGCAGCACTAACAGCAGAAATACGCTAAAACGCACTTTTAGCACACCTGCCACCAGCGTAAGCGGATCACCCACCACCGGCAGCCAGGCTAGTAACAGGCTCCAGCTACCGTAGCGTTGAAACTGCTGCTGCGCCCGGCTAAGCGCAGCGGGCGACACCGGAAACCAGCGCTTGTGCTGAAAATCCAGCAAACGAGTGCCCAGATACCAGTTAACACAAGAACCCAGCGTATTGCCGGCAGTGGCAGCAATAAACAGCCACAGCAGGCTGTAACCCTGTGCTTGCAAGGTCAGCAGTAATACCTCACTGGACGCCGGAAATAAGGTTGCGGCAATAAAGCCGCTAAAAAATAAACTCAGGTAAGCCATGAACAAAACAGGGCTTAACTGCCGCCCCGTCTTTATATTTCACTAGCTAAACAGTACTTGCCAGGCCAGGCGCAGCCAAATCGCCCACAGCACCGCACAGCCCAGCAGAAACACATTAAAGCGGCTACGCACATGGTTGGTACCAATATGAATAACGGTATGCACAATACGCAGTAAAACAAAAGCCGCGCCCAAGGCTGCATAAGCTATATCGGCCAGGCCCAGTTGCAACACAAACAACACGCTGAATAAGTACAGCATCGGCATTTGAAACTGGTTATCAAAGTTACGGCTGGTGGCAATCACCTGCTCGTTCGCGCCGGTCAGGTTCATGGTTTTAAACGCCGCCACACTGATTTCTTTGTTTTTTGCCGCCCTAATACGCCGCCGGCCCATCAAGATCATTACTACGCTGGTCAGCAACACCTGCACAAATACCGGTATTAATACTAATTTTTCCATGCTGTTCTCCTTAAAAAGTTGTGCAGAGCTTAATGCAGCGCATCAAAAGAAGCCAGCGTCTTAAAACTGACATCTTCAGCCTTTATATTTTGCTTAAAGATAGGGTTATACTGCGTCGTCTTTTTGGTTAGGTGACGCTATGGCGCAATTATATTTTTACTACTCGGCAATGAACGCCGGTAAGTCGACCTCTTTACTGCAAAGTGCTTATAACTATCAGGAAAGAGGCATGACAGTGGCTATTTACACCGCAGCGCTGGATAACCGCTTCGGTCTGGGCAAGGTCAGCTCACGCATTGGTCTGGCAATGGATGCGTACATTTTTGACGGTGAGTTTGATTTTGTCGCGCATATACAGCAGTTAAAGCAGCAAGGCCGGTTAGATTGCGTGCTGATAGACGAGGCACAGTTTTTATCTAAAGCCCAGGTGCGACAGCTGACCGATGTGGTAGACACACTGAACATACCGGTGCTGGCTTTTGGCCTGCGTACCGACTTTTTAGGTGAAACCTTTGCCGGCAGCGAGGCGCTTCTGGCCTGGGCCGATAAACTGATCGAGCTGAAAACCATTTGTCACTGTGGCCGCAAAGCCAACTTTGTGGTGCGGCTTGACGAACACGGCAACGCCGCTACTGCAGGCTCGCAGGTGCAAATTGGCGGTAACGAAAGCTATGTGTCGATGTGCCGGGCGCACTTTAAAGCCCTGGTGTGGCAAGACAAACAAACGGAGTAAAACATGAAAATTCTCTATGGCGTGCAGGCAACCGGTAATGGTCATATCAGCAGAGCCCGCGCCATGGAGCCTTATCTGACACAGGCTGGCGCAAAGATAGATTACCTGTTCTCTGGCCGCGAGCCGTCACAATTTTTTGATATGCAGCAGTTTGGTAACTATAGCGTCAAACGCGGCCTCACCTTTATCAATCAAGCCGGCCGGGTTAATTACTGGCAAAGTATTAAGCAGGCCTCGCTGCGCCAACTACGGCAAGACATTACCCAGTTGGATGTCAGTGCTTACGACCTTATCCTGACTGACTTTGAGCCTATCACCGCCCATGCTGCGCGTCGCGCCGGCAAACACAGTATCGCGCTTGGCCATCAGTATGCGTTTTTACACCAAATCCCCATGCAGCATGCCAATATGATGACGCAACTGGTGTTTAAACACTTTGCCCCGGCGCAAACCCAGCTGGGGCTGCACTGGCATCATTTTAACCAGCCGATATTGCCGCCGATTATTGACGGTGCACCACACAGCTTTGACGTTAAAGAGAACAAAGTGCTGGTGTATTTACCCTTTGAGCAGCAACAGCAGGTAATAGGCATGCTACAGCCACTGACAGACTATCAGTTTTACCTGTACGGCCCGGGTTTAATCGCAGAAAGCCTCGGTCATATTCATACCCACCCACCGGCGCTGCAGCCATTTAAAAATGACTTAGCCAGCTGCCACTTTGTGCTCAGTAACGCCGGCTTTGAGTTGATAAGCGAAGCACTGCAGCTGAATAAGCGTATTTTGGTAAAGCCATTAAACGGTCAGATGGAGCAGCACTCTAATGCCTTAGCATTAAAGCAGCTTAATTTAGCCGCCACCACGGATAGCTTAAACAGCCAGCACATCGCCAACTGGTTACACAGCAGCCAGCGCTACAACAAAGTGCACTACCCTAATGTCGCCAAAGCAATTAGCGCATGGCTGTTGCAGGGCGCAGAGGGTGACGCTTCAAGGTTAAGTCAGCAATTATGGCATTTAATGGCTGGTGACCACTATTAGCAGGCCGATTAATCTCTTATTTAAATAAAAAAGGCAGCCATAGCTGCCTTTTTTATTAATCGTAAAACCTGGCGCGCTTTTGCACCCGCTGATACAACTCTGCCGGTCGGGTTAACATCTGGCCACCGTCGCGTGTTAGCGGCACCCAGGGTATTAAGCCCCTGCCTGTAGCAGGCTTCACACTGAATAAATCCAGCGGCAGTGAGATATAAAAACCTTTATTAAAGCTACCTTCGCCAAACTCACGTGACGACACATTGGTTTTAGCGGCAAAAGCCCCCACTACGATGCCGCTGTCAAAGCGCCGGGCAATACCAAAATTAACGCCATAATCCTGCGCCAAAAAGCGGCCAATATTAAAGCTTAATAAGGTGTTATCTATAAACTCAGGCTGCCAGTACACATTGATATGGCCGGTCACCGTGTCGTAATCCCGAAACGAGACTCTGTCTTCAAAAGAACGCTGCTTCACATAGTTAACATCTGCACCTATGGCAATATTACTGTCTAGCGGCGCATATAAAAACTCGCCACCTACACCGCCGTACATCATCTCTAAATAGCCACCATAGGCCTGGGCATAGACATTTTCACTCAACCTGTCAGACCAGGTCAGCGTTAAAGAGTCCAGTTGTACATCACTATTCGTCACATATTCACGTACATAGGTACGCACCCGTGGTAAAAATGCCGCTTGCGAGTCAACCTTAAAGTTAAACTTATCGTAGTTGCTGATCAGGTTCGTTTTAACCACACCGCGCAATGTCAGGTTATCGTTAAGGCGAAAATCGTTACCCCAAAGCGCGGCAGCCTGATAAAGATAAAAGGCTTCCGGGTTACCCCATGACTGGCTCCACAGCAGCTCTACCCAGGGCGTCCAAAACCGGCTATTCGCCTGATAATCCCAGCTCGGTGCTGTCATATCTGGGTTGCGGTTAACATAACTGCTGCGTACGTCATTCTGTAACGACTGATAACGCGCCGCTTGTTTAAATTCGGCGGCATCTATCTGTACGGTCAGCATTGGCAGGCGCGCAGTTTCATGGGTAATGTCGTATTGGGTTATTTGCTCAGGCAAATTAGCTGCCAACACCCGGCCGACACGCTCCATACCCTCATCATGATCCCGATAGCGCAGCTGCACACCGCTAATAATCACTTTGTTGTCTTGCAGCGCCAGTTTGCGCACATAAAAGCCGCCTTCGCGTAACAGCACGCCAGCCAATTGTGGCAGGGCAATATCGTTGGCATTAACAGCAACAAACTCAGGCACGACAACCGGCGGGCTATCTATTTTGGCAGGCACAGCGCTATTAAAACCATAGTTATAACTTACTGCAAAGCCCAGTGTGTTGCCACGCTGATAGCTTAAACTCAGGTCAAAGTAATCAGCTGCACGATAAACCGCACCAAAGTTCCAGCGGCTATCCTGCACTAAGCGGCCAGCCCTATCTGTTTGGTAGTCATTGCCGTCATATTCTGCTTTTAAGCGCAGCGCCGACCAGGGCGTTTGGTATTCAATACCACCGAATAACGCTGCCGGGCCTTTAAAAAATTTATCGAAATTCACCGAGCCACCGCTGCCGGCAAAGCCTCCGGGGCGCTTACAATAACTGTCCTTAAGCTCACAAAAGGGGTTATCAATATTGCCGCTGCGCCCTAAATAGCCCCAGCCTAACCCCAAATGCACATCTATTGGCCCCAGTCGTTTACTGGCAGTAAGGTATTCACTTTCAAAAAAGCCGGTACCACCAAAATCCCGAATGCCCAGCGCCAGCTGCGGCAGGTAATAGCTTTCGTCTAACAGCTTGAGCTTGAGATCTATGCCTTTGTCTTTTAACGTCTGGTCACCACTGAAGCCCGGATTATTGCTGTATAAGCGGGTGCGTACGTCGGTGTAACGTATGGTCGACTCCAGCCAGGGAAATAACTGAATAGATGCCGACCAAAAGCGGTATTCCTCGTTATCGGCGTACTGAAAACTAAAATCACCGTCGGCAGCCATGCGCGCCGTTGGCATTTGAATAAGGCCAATACCGCCGTGTGTCATTTGCGAATAGCGCGGCAGAGGCGCGCTATCTTGTGCCGCCTGCAAGGTGGCGGCAAAAAGCGTACTGAATAACGCAGCAAAGTGAAATAACGGCTTCATAGTTCAATCCGGTTTATTAAAAGTTGCAGCACGTCGTTGTTCAACTGGGTTAATTGCCTGGCAGGTACCCCAGTGCCAAACGGCACATAGATAACGGCACCACTACCAGGCAAGGTTTGCTGATTATTCCAATAGGCAACGCCAAGGCGCTGCTTATTGGCGTCGGGGGTGATAAGCCAGGCGTTACTGTTATCGGCCAGCGCCAGAGGCTTTGCCATTTGGATATAGTCAGCGACCGTTTTGCCAGCAATTAACTCATAGTCAGCAGCACGTGCTACCGCACCGGTCACTGTTACGCGGCCAGAACGGCCGCCAAGTTGCAGAACATAGTCACCCGGGTCAAAACGGGGGTTCGCTTTAGCCTCTATACGGGCCAAATCAATATCAAGCCGCAGCGGCACTCTAAAAGCATAAGTTGACTGCGCTAAATAGCGATAAAAACCCTGCAATTCAGGCGCTTTAGTGCTTAAGGTTTCCAGCGTAGTTAACGTTCGTTGTAATACCGGTTGATTACGGTTTAACGTATCACGGCTAAATAACTTAGCTTCAGGCCAATAACTGTATTGGTTATAACCGGCCTCAGTTAATACGGTAGCTAAGTATGGGTTGTCGGCAAATCGCAAGGTTTTGTCAGCCAGTTGCACTGTCACTGCCGCGTTAACACTGCCCGCCACAATCATGCTAAGCGCTATCATTGCGTTAAGCTTCATAATGCATTACTCAAGAATGTTAGTTCGAACACCGGCCAAGACGGAGAAGGCTGTTGTATACTGCGCAATAACTTGCCATTGGCTTTGTTAAACCAGTACATATTGGTCAAGCTGTGCTCATCAGTGCCAAAAGCCACATGCTCTGCGACAACATAGGTGGTGTAGCTTTGCTGCAGCACGCTGATTGACTCTTCCCCCTGAAAACGAAAATCTGAACGGGCAACAATACCGTGCTGCCGGTCCTGTGCAAAATCTAATTGCCGCTGCCAGCTGGCGCCATTTATTAAGGTGTTAATATCCAGGCTTAACGGGTCAACCTCACTGGCTGCAGTAAACAGCAAATCGTTAGTAAGATTCAGGCTTTTAACCACACGCCCATGTTCAGTGATTAACATGGCGTCATCAGCCGAAATCCACTTATATTGGCCATGCTCTAAATAGGCCAACGCCATGACTGCGCGCGGCGCATCACCGGGTTTAACCATCAGCAAACCATAACGTGAGGCCTGCACCTGTGCCAGGCTTATTTCAGCATCAGCCGGGGTGTTAAATGCGGTAGTAATAGAATCCCAGTACACTTTGTAGGTACCAGCCGGGCCGGCGCACGCCGCTAGCAGGCTAACCGCCGCCAGTAAGAGCAGATATTGTCTTTTCATAGATTTGCCGCAAATAAAAAGCCGCCTAAAGGCGGCTTTTTTAAAAACAAAAACTTAGTTACCAGTAGTGGTCGCTGTGCTAGTGTTAGTGTTTGTTACTGGCGGCTCTGGATCAACTGGATCTACCGGGTCTACTGGGTCTACTGAAGAACCACGGTTGTTAGAGATAACCGCAGCAGCAACAGCAACACCTACAACGCCAGCAGCAACAGTAGTTGTCGCTACACCACCGATAGTGCCTTCTTTAGCATCTGCACCACCGGCACTCTGTGCATTAACACCAGCAGATAATGCTAAAGCTGCAGCAGCAATAACTAATTTATTCATAACATTTCCCTCAATTAAAAACTTAAGTTTCCAAGTACTCGAAGATTAAACTAAAGCCAAGCCTTACTCAACCTCTAAATCGCGTTTTTACCAATTTTTTTACGTAATTTCCTGCAGCCAAGCATGGCTAATGTTTGCATTAACAGTATTTCTGTCCAGCAGCTTTTGCTACTACCGCCTCAGGCGCTACGGCGCTTTCTGCAGTTAGCGCGACATCACTCGAGCCCACCACATTTAACGTTACTGCACCCGGCACGCCCAGTTCAGCATCACAACCGGCTTTTACCACCAAATCACTGCTGGCACAGCTGTAATTAAAGCCGGTTGGCGCACAGCGCATGACATCAATAATACTCTCAACATTAAAGCTGTCACACAGGCTGTCTAATTGCAGCAACAGGCTTTGCATTTCTGGCCAGGTTAACCGTACTTCGTCAGCAGCCATAATGCGTGGGTGTGCGGTTTCCCGCACGTTCTCACCAATTAACAGCTCTTCGTAAAGTTTTTCACCCGGTCGCAGGCCAGTAAACTTAATTTCTATGTCGCCATTGGGGTGAATTTCATCTTTCACCTCAAGCCCCATCAGGTGGATCATGCGCTTGGCTAAATCGGCAATTTTTACCGGCTCGCCCATATCCAGCACATACACATCCCCGCCTTTGCCCATGGCACCGGCCTGCAAGACCAGCTGCGCCGCCTCGGGTATGGTCATAAAATAGCGAATAATATCCTTGTGGGTGACTGTTATCGGGCCGCCCTTGCGAATTTGCTCGCGAAATAGCGGCACCACAGAACCACTGGAGCCCAATACATTACCAAAACGCACCATACAAAAACGGGTAGTGCTTTGGCGCTGCGCTAACGCCTGCAATACAAGTTCGGCTAAACGCTTCGATGCACCCATTACATTGGTTGGCCGTACAGCTTTATCGGTTGATATCAGCACAAAGGTTTCTACGCCGGCGCTTATCGCCGCCTCCGCGGCATACCAGGTGCCAAACACATTATTGCGCACCCCTTCTACCACGTTATATTCCACCAGAGGTACGTGCTTATAGGCTGCGGCGTGGTACACCGTCTGCACGTTAAAGGCTTTCATTACGGTTTCCAGCCGGCTACGGCGCTGCACCGTGCCCATAACAGGAATAAGCCGAATATCCAGCTCCTGCTGTTTTATCAGGCTGCTTAATTCCTGCTCTATGCTGTAAAGACCAAATTCCGACAGCTCGAACAACACTAATACAGTGGGTTCACAGCGCAGTATCTGGCGGCATAACTCAGAGCCTATAGAGCCGCCTGCGCCGGTTACCATAACCACCTTGCCTTTAATATTCGCCTGCATCAACTTGGCTTTGGGCGCTACCGGGTCACGCCCCAGCAAGTCTTCAATTTTTACATCTTGCAGTTCGTCAATGCGCATAGAACCATCGACCAGATCGCTCATACCCGGTATCGACTGTACCGGTATTGGCAGCTCCTCTAAAGCATCTAACACTTCACGCCGCCTTGCCCGGCTTACCGACGGCAGTGCCAGCAGAATACGGCTTATGTTATGTGATTTTATCAGGCTGGTAATCTGTGCCGGTGCCCCCACAGGCACACCTAAGATGGTCGAACGGTGCAAGGTTGTATCATCGTCAACAAACACCACAGGGTGATATTGCTCGCCGTTAATCAGTGCCTGCGCTAACTGGCGGCCAGACGAACCGGCACCATAAATAAGCACGCGCTCTTTATGGCCGTTATTGCGCTGCACTAAAAACATTCTGGCCAGTAAGCGTAATCCGCCCGAGGTCACCAGCGCTAAAATAGCATACACAAAGATCAGGTTGCCTTTGTCATGCACCTGTAATACGCCAAATAACAGCGCCAAAATAAAGGCGCTGCTAACAATGCCGCTTAGTACCGCACCCAGCGCATGCTGGCCGATATAACGAATAACCGCGCGGTATAAACCCAACTTAGTAAAAATAAACAGGGTAACAGGCAGTGTTATGGCAAACGCCAGTGCAATCTGCGGTACGTCAGTACGCTGCTCGTGCTGGGTTAAAAAATACGCCGCAAACAGCGAGCTAATTAAAAAAAACATATCCGCTGAAACAGAAATTAACCGTTTTACTGCCCTGGGCAAACCCAGCAACCATGCCAGCATGTATTACTCCAACCACTTGTCGCCACAAAGAACGACGCTATGTACCGTTTAAACTGTCGCTAGTATAGCACTTACCGAGCTAAAGCCTTAATGCTTGCTATTAGCCAATAAGTTTTGCAGCCAGTTATTAAAAGCAGGGCCTAATTGTTTATCGCGTAGGCCATATTCAACAAAGGCCTGCATATAACCCAGCTTATTGCCACAATCGTGGCTGCGGCCCGTTAAGTGGTAAGCATTAACGGCTTCGGTTTCCATTAACAGGGCGATGGCATCGGTTAGCTGAATTTCATCGCCGGCGCCTACCGGGGTACGGCGTAAGCACTGCCAAATATGCGGGCTAAACACATAGCGCCCTACCACGGCCAGGTTCGACGGCGCCTCTTCAACAGCGGGCTTTTCCACTATCGCCGTCATATTTACTGACTCGCCCGGCTTCATCTTGTGGCCCTCTACATCAGCCACGCCGTAGCTGCTGACTAACTGCTGTGGCACAGGCTCTACCATCACCTGGCTGATACCGCTTTGCTGGTACAGCTTTACCATGGCAGCCAGATTATCACGGCTTAAATCACTGTCGTAACTGTCAATCAGCACATCAGGCAAAAGCACAGCAAAAGGCGCGTCGCCTACCAATGGTAAGGCGCATAACACCGCATGGCCTAAGCCCTTGGCTTCGCCCTGGCGTACATGCATTATGGTCACATCTTTCGGGCAAATGGCCTGCACTTCGTCCAGCAATTGGCGCTTAACCCGTTTTTCCAGCATAGACTCAAGCTCAAAGCTTTTATCAAAATGGTTTTCAATGCTGTTTTTCGACGAATGTGTCACCAACACAATCTCTTTTATACCGGCCGCGATGCACTCTTGCACCACATACTGGATAAGTGGCTTATCTACCACAGGTAGCATTTCTTTCGGTATGGCTTTAGTGGCCGGTAACATGCGCGTCCCCAACCCAGCCACTGGAATCACCGCTTTACGCACTTTATGACTACTTTGCATAACTATCCTTGAATTTAGTTATCAGTAGTGAGTGTTGAGTCGTGAGCTCAACACTCAACACTCAACACTCAACACTATAATAACCTTTATACCAATCGACAAAGCGTTGCACCCCCACCTCAATCGGTGTGGCAGGTTTAAAACCAACCGCTTGCTGCAAATCGTCAATATCTGCATAGGTCGCTGGTACATCGCCGTCCTGCATAGGCAAATACTGTTTAATTGCGTCTTTGCCCAATGCTTTCTCAATAGCTTCGATAAAGGTCATCAATTTTACCGGCTGGTTGTTGCCAATATTAAAAATTTTGTAGGGTGCGCAACTTTCTGATGCATCAGCACCAGTCCAATTTGGCTTAGCCACTGGCGGTTTATCCTGAATGCGGATAATACCCTCAACAATATCGTCTATATAGGTAAAATCGCGTTGCATTTGGCCGTGGTTAAACACTTTAATGGGTTGGCCCTCAGCAATGGCTTTGGTAAATAAAAACATCGCCATATCAGGCCGGCCCCAGGGGCCATAAACAGTAAAAAACCGCAGGCCAGTAGTGGGTATGCCGTACAAATGGCTGTAGGTATGGGCCATCAGCTCATTCGCTTTTTTTGTTGCCGCATACAAAGACACAGGGTGGTCTACTCTGTCAGAAGTCACAAATGGCATCTTGGCATTCATACCATAAACAGAGCTGGACGAAGCGTACACCAAGTGCTCGATGTTATGCCGACGACAACCCTCCAAAATGGTTAACGTGCCTATCAAATTACTATCTGCATAGGCCATGGGGTTTTCCAGCGAATAGCGCACCCCGGCTTGCGCACCTAAATGGATAACACGTTGAAACTGACCACGGGCAAATAACGCCGCTATGCCGTCACGATCAGCCAGATCTAATTGCACAAAGTCAAACCCGGGCTTATCTGTCAGCTGTGCTAAACGGTCACGCTTTAACTGCACTTCGTAATAATCATTTAGGTTATCAATGCCGATAACCTGATGCCCAAGCGCCAGCAACCGCTGACTAACATAAAACCCGATAAAACCGGCTGCACCGGTAACTAAAAATCGCATCTAAACTCCAATTTCTTTAAAGCAGTAACGAGTGACACGCAGCTGCGCTGCTGGTGACTCGCGACTTCGTCGCTGGTGACACGTTAACGCCAGCACAAGCTGGCTTGTTACTGCTTGCGAAGCAAGCTCGTTACTGTTCGCAACGCGAACTCGTCACTGCTGTTACCTTAATCGCTACCAAATAAATCTCGGGTATACACTTTATCTTCAACATCAGCTAAGGCATCGCTGCGCCGGTTCGCCACGATCACGTCGGAAATTCGCTTGAACTCGGCCAAGTCGGTAATAACGCGGGAGTGGAAAAACTCGCTTTGTTTAAGCTCCGGCTCAAATACTACCACTTCAATGCCTTTGGCTTTTAAGCGTTTCATAATGCCTTGTATGGCTGAGGCCCTGAAATTATCCGAGCCCGACTTCATTACCAGCCGGTATACGCCAACAATACGCGGGTTGCGTTTTAAAATAGAGTCGGCGATAAAGTCTTTACGGGTTCGGTTGGCATCTACAATGGCCTGAATCATATTGTTAGGCACATCTTTGTAGTTAGCCAATAGCTGCTTGGTGTCTTTGGGTAAACAATAGCCACCATAACCAAAACTGGGGTTATTATAGTGCTTGCCAATACGTGGGTCTAACCCTACGCCTTCAATAATCTGCCGGCTATCCAGGCCATGGCTTTCAGCATAGCTGTCCAGCTCGTTAAAATAGGCCACCCGCATCGCCAGGTAGGTATTACTAAATAGTTTTATGGCTTCAGCTTCAGTACTGTCGGTAAACAATACCGGAATATCTTGTTTTATCGCGCCCTGCTGCAGCAAGGTCGCGAACTGCTGTGCACGCTCGCTTTGCTCACCGACAATAATACGCGACGGATACAGGTTATCGTATAACGCGCGGCCTTCACGCAAAAACTCTGGCGAAAATATCAGCTTGTCAGTGCCAAACTTTTGCCTCGCCGCTGCGGTATAGCCTACCGGCACAGTAGATTTAATTACCATTACCGCATTGGGGTTTATCGCCATCACATCGCTGATAACGGCCTCAACACTTTTGGTATTAAAGTAGTTAGTCTCCGGATCGTAATCGGTAGGGGTGGCAATAATGACAAAATCAGCACCGGAAAAAGCGGCTTGCTTATCCAGCGTGGCGGTAAAGTTAAGCGTTTTATTTGCCAGAAAATCACTGATTTCTTTATCTTCAATCGGTGACTTTTTTGCATTTAACAAAGCCACTTTTTCAGCAACAATATCCAGCGCCACCACTTTATTATGCTGCGCTAATAACATCGCATTAGATAAACCGACATAGCCGGTACCGGCAATGGCTATTTTTAATCCTGACATAACAACCTTTTTAAATTGTGAGTTGTAAATGTTTAGTTGAGAGTTATGGCTGCGGAGTTTACCGCAAAACTAAGCTCTAAGCACTCAACACTAAACACTAATAATGACTTCTTTAACATAAGCCGAAAGCGCCTGCTGCAGTGACTGCTTGGCCGCATCATCCCCATGCACTATGCGCACCTTTGCAGGCTTTTTGCGCATGGCGCTGATAAAGCGCACTAAACCTGGTTTATCAGCGTGGGCTGAATAGCCACTTAACGTAATGATTTCTGCTGCGATGCCAATACGCTCACCGTCGAGATCAACGTAGCCACCTTTGGGGCCATATTGCTGTATCGCTGCCCCAAGGGTGCCGCGCGCCTGGTAACCCACAAACACCACCTGATGCGCTTTATCTGGTAATAAGGCTTTTAGGTAATTTACCACCCGGCCGCCTTCGCACATGCCGCTGGCGGCAATAACAATAGCTGGCTGGCGACTTTGGGCTAGAAACTGCACTAACGCCTGGTGCCGGGCGTGATCACCTATGGTATGTAACTGCTCAAAGCTTAGCGGGTGGCGCCCCTGCTTTAGCCGGCTTTTCGCTTCGCTATCCCAGTAAGGCTTTAATTCGCGGTATGCCTGGTTAAAACGTGCCGCTAATGGCGAGTCGACGATAATTTGCAGCTCATCCCATTTCAGCTGCTGGTGAATTTTTTGGCCTCTTAGGCGGTGAATAATGGCTTCCAGCTCGTACAACAGCTCCTGGGTGCGGCCAATACTAAAAGCGGGGAATAACACCGTACCGTTATCTTTAAGTGAATGTAGCAGTACCTGCTCTAACCTTTTGATGCGGCTGCGTCTGTCATCATGCCGCCTGTCGCCATAGGTGCTTTCTATTACCACTTCATCAGCCGCGTAAGGCGCCTTCGGTGCTGGCAGCAGCGGCGCATAGGGCGCGCCCAAATCCCCCGAGAACACGGTTTTATAGTGCTTTTTAAGCGGCGTATTGTGTTTAAGCTCTACATAAGCCGAGCCTAAAATATGGCCAGCATGTTGAAAGCGCAGCATAGGGTCTGCACCGGCAAGTTCAGGTAAAGCCACCCAGCAGTTAAAATCACAAGGCACTAACTGACGGCGCAGCCGGGCTAACACGCCGCTTATTAGCGCTGGGTCACGGCTAATACCCATTTTTACCGCATCTTCCAGTACCAGCGGCAAAAGCACAGCCGAAGCCTGGGTGCAATAAATGGGGCCGCCAAAGCCAGCGGCCAACAAATACGGAATGCGGCCAACATGGTCAATATGCACATGGGTAACAATAAGCGCGCGAATATGCCCGATAGCAAAATCAATCTGTGGTTTGCCCGCCGAACCGCTACTGGATACCTCAGCGCCCTGAAACAAACCGCAGTCAATCAGCAGACCATAATCGTCGCTTAAGCGGTATTCATGGCAAGAGCCGGTAACGCCATCAACGGCGCCATGGTGGATGAATTGGGGATTGGGGTATAGCGTAGACATCCTGTCTCCTGTAGTAAGTGACTCGCGACTTTGTCGCTGGTGACGAGTTGCCAGTGGCAACAGTGACAAGTGACCGCCAGCATAACTGGCTTGTTACTGTTCGCAACGTGAACTCGTTACCTGTCACTGCATGCAAAGCACGCTAATCACAGCTTCAATTTACGAACTAATCCCTTCAGCAACATAAACACTTCCTTGATTTTATTAAGCTGCTGACTTACATCAGTAATATAGTTTAATCGCTGCGCAAGTAAAAGTTGGGTTTCCAATTCACTCAATGAGCCGCGCGCAATAGTTAAGAAACGCAAAAAGTCAGCATTACTCTCCCGGCCAGCTCCTTCTGCTATGTTACTGGGTACCGATACTGCCGCACGTTGCATTTGCGATCCCAGCCCATACTTTTCAATATCTGGGAACTGCTTGGTAATTGCATAAACCTCGACCACCAAATCCATGGCGAGCTGCCACACCTTTAAGTCATAGTGCATGAGTAAGTCCTTTTTTATAAGAGCAGTGACAAGTGACAAGTCACAAGTCACAAGTCACAAGTCACAAGTGACTGCCAGCGTAGCTGGTTAAGTTACTGCTTGCAAAGCAAGCTTGTTACTGTTGCTGCAAGCAACTAGTCACCGTTCGCATAGCGAACTAGTCACTGCTTTTTAACCCTATCCCCACTACCCTTCCCGGCCACTGTCATAAAAATATACTTAAAATAATCAGCCAGGGTCAGGCTTTGCAGCATTTTGGCATCAGTTTCTGCCAATAGCACAGGGGTCGACATATCAATCTCGTTTACCTGCGCCAGGCCGGTAATGCCGGGGCGTGCGTTTAGTACGCCGCGCTGTTCGCGCTCATTGATAAGCTCCTCCTGATTAAACAAACAGGGCCTTGGGCCGACCAGGCTCATATCGCCCCACAGTACATTCCACAGTTGCGGCAGTTCATCTAATTTAGTTTTGCGTAAAAACCCACCAAACGGCGTTATAGCGCTGGCGCTGGCCAAGTGGCTGGCTACATGGGCAGTATCTGGCTTCATGGTTCTAAATTTAACCAGGGTAAACGGCTTTTTATGCCGCCCCACCCTAACCTGACGGAATATTGGCGAACCAGTATCAAACAAACCAATAATAGTTAGGATCAACAGCACCGGAAAACCAAACACGAGGCCACAAAAAGCAAAAATAATGTCCAACAAACGAATCAACATAGAACCTCAAAATAAAAAACAGTGACAAGTGACAAGTAACAAGTAACAAGTAACAAGTGACAAGTGACAAGTGACAAGTGACCGCCAGCATAGCTGGCTAGCGACTGCTTGCAAAGCGAGCTTGTTACTGTTGCTGCAGGCAACTCGTCACTGTTCGCATAGCGAACTAGTCACCGTCGGCAAAGCCGACTAGTTGCTCGTCACCGCTGTTAAAACACCGAGCAATCCCCTCTTCCACCGTCACCGGCGGCGTCCAGCCTAGTGTTTGTTTTGTATGTGTAATATCTACCTGTAAATTACCACAAAGCCGTTCTATCACGGCTTGTTTCCCGGTTAACTTACCGGCCAGCTTTAACCAACTCATTGGCACAGGTATTAGCCATGGCTTTTTACCTGCTGCACGGGTCATTAGCTTAAGTAACTCTGTAGTGGATACATCCTTATCATCACTGACCAAAAAAGTTTGGTTAGCCGCGTTTGGGTGATCAATGCAGGTAACAATTAAATCGACCAGGTTATCCAGCGCCACCAGGCTGCGCTTATTATGAATGCCGCCAAGTGGCAACGGCAGGTTTTTCTGCGCCAGCTTTAACATAGCAGCAAAATTAGCTTTTACGCCTGGCCCATATACCAGCGGCGGGCGGATAATGACCACCTCCATCCCCGTCTCTGCGCCAATTTGCCGTAAACCAGCTTCAGCTTCAGCTTTAGAGATACCATAAGCATCTTCGGGTTTTGCAACATCGTCATATTTAAAAGGCTTATCGACTAACGTTGATTCGCCATTTACTTTTATCGAGCTTAAAAAGATAAAGCGTTTAACCCCTGATGCCGCTGCTTGTCTGGCTAAATTCAACGTACCAAAGGTGTTTACCTCACGAAAAGCAGCCAAGGGGTCAGATGAATTATCATTCATCATATGCACACGAGCCGCACAATGCACTACAACACTAACCCCTGATAACGCAGCTTGAAAATCTGCTGCTGCCGAAATTTCTTCCTGAAAATGCCTGCCAGAAAAATGAGCCGGCTTTGACCGGCCAACAGTACCAGTAACTTTGCTACCCAACTTTAGTAATACTGCACGGCCAACAAAGCCTGTGGCCCCAGTCAAAAGTACTTTTGCTGCCATCTAACGTCGCTTCCTAACAACATACAATGCGTGACGGCTCAAATGCCAGAAACTAGACAACCAACTAAGTTGCTGTTCATTTCTGTATATTTCTAATACATCAAACATTTTCTTAAACTTATTTTTTGATAAAGAGGAATTAACAATTCTATACTGCGCTAGACATCCGTCATAACGCTTCGCAACAATGTTATCTTTGGTTATTGCTAACCATAACGCCCAGTCTTGGCCGCGACGAATTTGAGGCATATATCTTTTACCAAGTTTTTCTTGATTATATGCAACAGTCAAACATCCAATGGGGCACCCATTTAACAGCTGATCATAGGTCAGAGAAGAAGGCAAATGATACTTATGAAGCACCGCCCCTGTATCTTCATCAATTTCTTCATAATCACCATAGCTAAAAACAATTTCGTTTTGCTCCATAAAACCTATTTGTTTTTCAAGCTTCTCTGATGACCAACTATCGTCGCTATCAAGAAACGCGACATATTTACCTGTAGCATGCCTGATACCAAGGTTCCGTGCCGCAGCTGCCCCGCTATTCTTCTGGGTCAACACTACTAAGTGAGGGTATTGATTCTTCAACTCCTGCAACACTGCAAGGGTGTTGTCGCTAGAACCGTCATCAATAACAATGTGTTCTTTAACTTTTACAGTCTGGTTGGCGACACAGTCGACCGTCTGCCGGATAAATTTTTCACAGTTATACGCTGGCGTGATAACCGAAACACTATAATCAATACCAGCAGTTTGCGCTTCCATACTTTTTGTACACCATGTTATTTCACTAAGACCTGTTTAAGGTAGTTATTGAGGTTTTATCAAGCCGCAGACGCCCGCGCTGAGAACGGCATTAAATGTCCGGCCTTTTCCGCCTTATGCAAGCCAAGCAAGACGACGATAATAATCAAAACTCGTGGATCTAAAACAAAAATAGTTGGCCAGGCTAATACGATACCTGAGACAACAAATAAATGAAGCGCGGTCCAGTGTGGCGTCAAACTACAACGCGCTGAAAACCATGAGATAACGATTACAATACCATATAAGGTAAGAATAAGGGTTAGACCGAAAATACCGTAGACGCCGAGCAGAAACAGGTATTCATTATCCATCGCACCGGATACAGCACCAAAAGCATCTTTGCCCTGACCAAACAATAGCCCTGCCGGGTTGCTCCAGATGACATCAATAATATAATTCCACTTTTCCAACCTGGCTTGGTAAGAGGAACGACCGAAACCTAAAGTAAAAAGCGTAAACAAATACTTTAAATAGTCGTAAAGCACAATAACGATAGTCAGCATAAACAGCGTCGAGGCGCCCAGCACAAAGTACAACTTACCCCGTACGGCACGCCCGCCTTTTAGCAGCAAGTACATGCAGCCATAAAACAAAATACCCACCACTACGATAAAAGAGGTTTGTGATTGACTGAGCATGACACTAAAAGCTGACAGCAACATACCGGCCAGACTGAGTAAACTGTGTCGTCCAAGGGTAATGAAATAGCTGAGAAAAATGGCAAAAAGCAATGCCATTATCGCACCATGCTGACCAGGGCCTGTACTTAGTCCCAACGCGCGGTTATTCGAACTTAGCGAGACGTTAGCATGTAATTCTGATGAATAGATTTTACCGACTAAAGAAACAGCACCAAGATCAAAAAACTGCATAACAGCAACAACAAAGTTAATCAGGGTATAAAAAAGCATAAGCTTAAGCAGAAAAGAAACATTGCATCTGATATGTCTGATGGCTAACAGCAGCAATAAAAATGGCAGAAATCTGAAAAACTCTGTGGTATTTCTGACAATATCAAGATCGAGAAAGAACACCGTATAAAGCACAGACAAGGCTATCGACAACACGCCAAATACTGTCACTATTGCGAAAGTATTTAGCTGAACTTTTAAAAAAAGTAACAATGGCACTGCGGCAATGATAACGGCGACAGCGTGGTACAAAGAAAAGTATTTCGTTGGAAAAAACAGCGCAAAGCCCAGCAACAGGCCAACATACAAGTTGCCGGAAATAGCTCTGCTTTTGCTGGTATCCACGGCCATTTAACCCAACATTTGACGGTATAGCGATGTCATAATTTTAACGCTATCCTGCCAGTCGTAGTGTTGTCTTACATGCTGATAGCCCGCCTCTGCCAGCGCTAATCGTCTTTGCCTGTCGGTTACTAAGGATAAGATGGCCTCTGCTGCCTGCTCTGGCGCTTCGCGTTTTACCACCAAGCCAGTGCTACCATTAACGACAACCTCTGGTAAGCCGCCGGCATCAGACACTACCACCGGGCGACCGGCAGCGCCGGCTTCAATAATGGCAACGCCAAAGCTTTCACTGTCAAGCCGGCTCAGCGCGACATAAATATCCAGTTTTGCCAGTTCATTGGCTACTTCAGTATGGGCTACCCGGCCAACAAAGCAGGTCACATCACTGATAGCTAAGTGCTGTGCTAAGGCTTCAAGCTCAGCTTTTTGCGGGCCGTCACCGACAATACGCAACTTAAGCCTGGCAGCAAGCTCCGGCTGGCTTTGCTGCAGTTGTTGCCTGACTAAGGCAAATGCTTGCAGTAAGGTATCAATACCGTATTTGGGTGCCAGCACCTTTACGGTGCCAATAACAATGTCGGTATCCGCTTTTTGCTCCAGCGGAACATAGCACTGGTCAAAACGAGACATATCAACACCAAAAGGCGTGATCGCAATATTGCTAAGTGCCGGCAGCAAACGTTTAGTCTGCGCAGCCATACAGTGGCTGGTAGAGGCGACTTTGTCTGCAGCTTTCAAATTCGCTTGCACAAGTTTTTTGTGTAACCAGCTTTTATAGGGGAAGTCATAAACATCTGAGCCCCACACTGACAACAGCCAAGGGTGATAATTGGCTAACCGAGCGGTGGTAGCATAACCGCTGGCGTAATGGGCATTAACGAGATCAGGTTTAATTTCGTTAAGCAGCTTTTTAACTGCCGGTACCATTAAAAAATAGCCCAGATTGCCACGAAAAGGCAGCAAATGCACTGTCACTCTGCTATCAACCGGCTCCAGCAATGGGTGCTGAGAGATAAGGTGAACATTTACCCCAGACTCAGCTAAACCGTTAGCCCAGCGAATGGTATGTATAGAAGACGCGCCTGATAATAATACAACTTTCATATAGCGGTTAAATCCTTTACGACTTGTGCTGCCCGGCCTTGCCAGCTATGTGCCGCGGCTATACCAGCTAATTGTGATCTGGCCTGCTGCAGTAATTCAGGCTGGGCCAAAAGCCGCTGCAGTAATGTGATAAAACTGGCCTGGTCATAGTTAACCCGCCAACCGACATTCAGCTGTGACACGATGTCGGCACACAAAGTGCCCTCGGAGGCGATAATGGGTTTAGTGTAGCCAATATACTCAAATAACTTTACCGGCGCTGCAAAGGTCCAATATTCGTGCGGCTGTACAAATAACAGTGCGATATCTGCCTGCCGATACAGTTGTGCCAGTTTATCGCCGCTTAAATGCACAATCTCGATATTATCAGCCAGTGGCTGATACTCGTGGCCGTGTTTTTGCCATTCAAACTGGCGGGTGCAAACCACTAGCCGGCAGTTGGGTAAAGCCTGCATGGCATTAAACAGCTGATGCATTTTATAGTGCGCCGACAAACCGCCAACATAAAGTAACGTCAGCTTAGCATCGGCGTCTGACGGCGTTGCCAGCGCCGGCATGGCATTAACGGCATGCCCGGGGGGCAGCTCAAGCTGACGGCAGGATTTTGCGCCGGGGATGTAGTGCGCCATCTTCAGCGAGGGTAGATACAAGACATCAACCAGCTCGTCATATTTACGCAGGTCATAGCGATAAAACCATTTTGCAACCTTGGCTTTAAACTTGTTGGTGGTGTTTTCGTACTCGGGAAAACACCAGTAAATATCGCGGTAAAACAAACCGATCTTGATACCATGCTGTTTTAAGTAACGAAAAAAACTGAAATCGAGCCAAGGTGATGTCGGCAGATGGTGTGGCTCTGTCATCAATGTTGGCATGGTTGAGCTTTCAGAGTACAGCAACTCGTACTTTGTGCCTTGGGCAATTTTTTGCTTTATTTGTTTGATTTTCTCTTTGCGTTCCTTGGCATAGCCGGTAACCAGATCGACCTGATAGCCCAAGGCTTCAAATGCTTTAATCATTTGCAAAGGCCTGATACCGCTGGCAGAGGTAGCTTTTGGATTAAGCGGCAGAGGGTGGTGAAATATCATAAACATGCGTTGTCGTCACTTATGTCTTTTAAGGTAGGCTTTGACTACGGCCAGGTCTTTATCTTTATTGAACAGCATACTGATTACCGGCACCTTATTTAACCGTGCGAAAATGCAGACCTTAAGTAAAAAATTAAACATGTACGCCAAACTGGTCGCTATTGCTGCGCCGATAATCCCCATTACAGGTATTAATAACAGGTTCGCGGCAGTATTGATAACCAGCACCCCAATTGAAATATACAAGTTAATTTCAGGTTTACCGCGCGCAGCAATATCATTGGATAAAATTCTTGAGCCTGCTCCCACTACAATGCCGGGCAATAACCACAATAAGGCGTAGTATGAATTTACAAACTGCTGGCCAAACAATAACTCAATCAGTTGAAAGCCAATAATAATAAACAGTATGGCGCCAACGAGTGTCAGCATCAGTATCAAGCGGAATACGACACTGGCCAGATAAGCACTTTGCTTATTGGCTTTGAGCATAGCCGCCAGCTTAGGCAATAGCACAGTCGAGGCGGCTTGCGACAGCATCCATAGCCGCTCGCTCAGTTGCACCGCTATGCTGTAAATACCCGCCTGTACCGGGTTCAGCATAAAGTTAACCAGGAAAATATCCAGCCGGTAATTCAGAAAGGTAATGATATTGCTGGTATGTGATTTAATGCCGTAAGCGAGCATCTTTTTGCTGTAATTATCTATTACCGCCTCAGGCAACTTAGCGCTTTGTAGGATATGCCTGTTAAAGATACTTAAGGCAATAATCGCCGATAAAATAACAGACAGCAGATACATAACAAACAGCTTTAGTAAGCTGGTTTCATCGCTGATCACCAGATAGCCAAGCCCGGCTAAAGCAATAACCGGTTGAGAGACATAAACAAAATTAAACAGCCTGAATTTTTCTACCGCCTGAAAGAACGCCGAAATGGTGGTGGTGAAAAGTAAAAACGGAAAACAGGCTAAGGCTAAAACCAGGATGTCTTGCGACACACCGGGAAACAATACTTGGGCATAATAAATAGCCACAGCGCCTGACAGCAAACCTATAACTGAGGCGACAATAATAACAGCCAGCGTACTGCGCCAGGCATGACGCACGCCAATATCACCGCGGCTAATAAAGTAAACATTGGCCGGGCCAATACCCAGGTTAAGAAAGGTAGCCAACATGGTAGGCAGCAGCAGCGCAACGGTATATACACCATTGCCTTGTGGTCCATAGTATCTGGCAATAATAGCGACCAGCGCCAATTGCATCAGACCAACGCCGACTAAGCGCAGCAACGTCGCTGCGACATTGCGCGCAAAAGTACTTTTTTTAACCTCAGCCATGAATACTGTTCAGCTCCAGTACTTTTGTATAGCTGTCTATAATTCTGCCCGTTACCGCCTGAGCACTGAAGCGCTGCTGGCATCTTTGGCGTATTTGTGCCGCATCATACTGCTGGTAATCGTCCAGAATGTTCAGCATAGCATTGGCCAGTGCATCAACATCATTTACCTCAACCAGTAACCCGCTTCCGTTTGAGACAATATCTTCAGGCCCACCGGACCGGGTGGCAACTACCGGTTTACCGAGTGCCAATGCCTCAGCAACTACTACGCCAAAGGTTTCATGTTCGCTGCACGATACAAGACAGCTACTATTGGAGACATACTGTATAACTTCGCCGCGGTTTAGCGAGCCTAAAAATTCCACCGCAGCACTGATATTGAGCTGTTTTGCTAATGTTTTCAGATAGGCCATTTCTGGACCATCGCCGCCGATACGCAAAGTCACATCCGGCAAAACAGCTTTAACAAGCTTAAATGCCTGCAACAAAATATCTAGCCTTTTGTTATGGTGCAGTAAGCAAACACTGATAAAGCAGCGATGATTCTGTGTTGTTAGCGCACTTTGAAAAAATGCCTCTTCAACAATGTTAGGTATTATCTGCCACGGCATGTCTTCGCCCAGCATCTTCGTTAAGGCCGTTGCAAAAGGTTGGCTGACCGCTATACGCATCGCCGCGTCACCGGTTGCGGCTTTAGCCAGAGTAACCTGTGCTGCTGATAGCTTGCCCATGGCAAAGCAAGATCTGTGCTCTGTAACCACATAAGGAATACCATATTTTGCTTTAATGGCGACTGCTATAGCACCGGCATCCAGTAAGGAGTGCACATGAATAATATCAGGCCGACCATGCTCAGTGATATAACGTTCAAATAAGCTTAAGGCGTGAGAAACCAGCGTCTTTAAGTAGCAGCGATACAGCTTGGGGAAATAATTCCGGGCTGTGAAACGGTAGGTCAGCACGCCGTTATCATTTTCAAAGCGGTATCCTGGCTTAGAGAAGATAAAACGACGGGCATCTTTAATATGCAGCATGGTATAGGCGATAACCCCAACCTGATGCCCGGCGTTTTGAATGGCTTGCGCCTGCTCGCGGAAAAACACGCCCGCGATATCATCTTTGTTTGTTGGATACCATGAAGGGAGAATTAAAATATGCATACCATTCCGTCAGACATATTGGCGCCTACTTCACCAAACTGGCTAGCATATTGGCAACCCGCTGACATGAATTGCCATCAGCGTACTTATGGAAAAACCGTTTGGCGAAGTTACGCTGCAACACATTATGCTGAGCGCCGCTCAGTACCAAGTTAAGCTCAGTTAAAAAGTCAGTTTGGCTGGACACCTTGGCCCCTGGGGTAATTAGGTTGTAATCGTAAGCCAAGCCGCGGCTTTGCTGATAATGCTCCAGATCATACGGTATAAAGATGCAAGGTACATCTTTAATCAACAAATCAATATAAACAGAAGAGTAGTCGGTCACTATGCAATCAACAACGGGTAAAAGCTCGGCCAAATCAGGTAGCATGGTGTTATCACAAAGCTTAACAACAGAGGATCCGGCGAAGGTATCCAACAACAGCTGACGGCTTTTATTGTCATTAGGGTGCGGCCTTACCAGCAACACTGCGTTGAGTTTGTTTAACGCTGCTTCAAGCTCAGCTTTATTAAAATCCGCGAAGGGGAAAAATTCTGTCGTGCCAACATCTCTGAACGTTGGCGCATATAACACGATTTTTTTACCGGCTAGCTGCTGTGCCTGGTCGTTGTCTTGCCACACAGATTGCAAACTGTGTGTGGTGCTAAACAGCGCGTCATTTCTTGGGTAGCCGGTGACACAGACCTTTTCGGCATCAATACCCAGGCAGGCACTGGCCAGGTAAGCATCTATCTCGGAGCAGGCAATTACTTTATGATAGCTGGCTGTCTCTTTGCGACATTGTTTAATCAGTTTGCGGCTGTTGTTCTTCTGGTCAAGCACACCATACCGTTTTACTGCAACACCGTGCCACAGCATAATCAATCGTGTGCGGCGGCTAAAACACAACAAACCGAAATCACCGCTGCCGTGCGACATAACAGCCAGTCTGGCCGTCAATGCGCCGATAATGCCGTGCCATGAATACCGGCTGACAACGTGGTAGTGCGGATTTAACTGCGCGATGATTTTTGCCTGTGCTGCAGTGTTTGCAAGCCAGATAGCATCAAAATCTGCGCAATGCTCAGACATATACTCAAACAGTGCCCTGCTGTTATCCGAATAGCGGCCTTTATTTTGCGAAAAAATCACCCGACGGTTATTTTTCGGCGTCAGCCAGTCGACAAGTTTAAACAGCTGGCGCAGCACATTAATGCCTAAGCGTTTTAATAACGTCATGCTTTATCTGGCCCGCTGCCCAGCAGAGACTTTATTTGCGTGGTAGACACTTCTGCGGTTCTCGCCAAATATTCCACCTGGCAGTAGGGTGTCAAAAAATCGAACTTACCTTTCCAGTCATCGCCGATAACAAACACATCAATTTCGTACTTTTTAATGTCGCTTATCTTCTGCTCCCAGTTAGTTTCAGGCACTACAAGATCGACATAGCGTATAGCCCCTAACAACAGTTTGCGTTGCTCATAATTAAAGAAACTGGCTTTCCCTTTCTCAGCATTAAACTCATCACTGGACAGGCCAACCACCAGATAATCCCCCAGCAGCTTGGCACGTCTTAATAAGTTAATATGGCCATAATGCAACAAGTCAAAGGTGCCATAGGTCATAACTCTTTTCATTAGCAATCCGAAATCGTGTTGATAATATTCTTTAATACCGCTTCAGTCATATAAGGATGCATAGGTATGCTAAAGACCTGTTTTGCCAGCTTAGATGCTGTTGGGAAGTCTGCATCAGTGTAGCCCAGCGCGCTAAAAGCGGTTTGTTGGTGCATGCAGGTGCCGTAGTAGATCATTGTTGGCACACCTTGCTCTTTGCAGCTGGCCATTATTGCATCTCTGTTATCGCTGACAAGGGTGTATTGTGCCCAAGAGCTTGTATACCCCTGAGGTATATGAGGTTTAAGGTAATTTCCTTTTAGTTGATTACTATACAGTGCCGCTAAACGGTTTCTATTAACAAGCTCCTGCGGAAATTCAGCAAGTTTTTCCAGCAAGATGGCTGCTTGCAGCGTATCTAACCGACTGTTAACACCAATGCGTACATTGTCGTATTTGTCTTTGCCCTTGCCATGCACCCGATATGAACGGAATAAAGCCGCATACTCATCGCTGTTAGTAAAAACAGCACCGCCGTCACCATAACAGCCCAATGGTTTAGCCGGAAAAAAGCTGGTGGTGGCGATATCACCAAAACTGCCGGCGCGTTTACCATTAATTTCGCCACCAAAGCCCTGGGCCGCATCTTCTATTAATTTCAGCTGATACTTTGCCGCAATTTTCTCCAATTCTGGATAATTAGCGGGCAAGCCAAATAAATCAACAGCGATAATGGCTTTGGGTTTAAGCTTGCCATCTTTTAATACTTGTTCAATTTGTTGCTCAAGATGCTGTGGGCAAATATTAAATGTGCGCTCATCAGAATCGACAAATACTGGGGTTGCACCAGCATAGGCCACGACCTCAGCTGTAGCAAAAAACGTAAAGGTTGGGCAGAAAACCGCATCACCAGGTTTTATATCCAACACCATCATTGCTAACTGAAGCGCATCCGTACCATTAGCACAGCTAATACAATGTTTAACGCCAACGTACTGGGCCAGTTGCTGCTCCAGCTGCTCTACTTCAGGCCCCATTATGTAGTAACCGTGTTGTAATACCGTCTGAATGCGCTGGTCGATACGCTGCTTTAAATGCATATACTGTGCTGCTAAGTCAATAAACTGCATATTAACTTTCCTTGCGAACTACTGTGCCTTCAAGCACATATTTAACGCCAGTGTGCTGGCACACTGCGCTGGCACTACCTTGCAATGGCAAAGGTAAACGTTCGCCATACTCACTCATCCAGCCAAGCTGTTTAGCGGGTACGCCGACCATTAGGGCATAATCAGGTACATCTTTGTTGATTACGGCGCCAGCGCCGACAAAGGCATAAGCGCCTATGGTGACACCACAGACGATAGTGCAGTTTGCGCCTAAGGTTGCGCCGCGTTTGACCAGGGTATTACGGTATTCATTTTTGCGCTCAACAAAAGCACGCGGATTATACACATTGGTGAATACCATACTGGGACCACAAAAAACGCCGTCTTCTAAGGTGACATTGTCATACACCGAAACATTGTTTTGAATTTTACAGTCGTCACCAACGTGAACCTTGTTACCGACAAAGACATTTTGCCCCAATGAACACCGCTTACCTATAACAGCCCCACTGCAGACATGAACAAAGTGCCAGATCCGACTATCATCACCGATAGTTGCACCGTCATCGACAATAGCGCTTGAGTGTACCTGATATTTACCCATGCTCACTTCACCAGATTGGTCACGAATGGATGATATTCACCAGTAAGCGGCGACAGCGCAGCATTGCGAATATGTGCCACTGTCTCAATCGCGACACGATTTTCCTCTAAACCAAAGCCGTTACCCGCCAAAATTTCACGGTAACTTACCGTATGTAAATCGGTAAACCCATCCGAAAACTCTACAGACTCACCATCAGCGGTAATAGCGCGGAATGTACGTTGACCAGTTGCTCTTACTTCAGCAGGGATATCGTTAACATCCACTGATAAGAACCAGCGTACCCGCGCTTTTTCATACTCGAGATAACCCGCAGCCTTAGTAGGAGAATTGAAGTGGACTTTGTTATCTTGCAAGGCGCCAAACACAAAGTGCAGCATATCGTAAAAATGCACACCGATATTGGTAGAGATGCCACCGGATTTTTTATCATCACCCTTCCAGGATTGCAAATACCAGTTGCCACGTGAAGTTATATAGGTAAGGTCAACATCAAACTTTTTGCCAGCAGGGCTGGCCGCCACTTTTTGTTTTAACGCAATAATGGCCGGGTGCAAACGCAACTGCAGTATAGTGTTTACCTTGTGGCCAGTCTCTTTCTCAATATCCTGCAAGCCATCAATATTCCACGGGTTTAACACCAAAGGCTTTTCACAAATAGCATCGGCACCTGCACGCAGCGCAAAGCGCATATGTGAATCATGCAGATAATTAGGCGAGCAAATAGAAACATAGTTAATTTGCTTACCGTTGTTTTCACGACGTAATTTATCTACATGGCGGTCAAAACGCTCAAACTCAGTAAAAAAATGGGCATCCGGAAAGTGGCTATCAATAATCCCTACTGAGTCATTTTTATCCAGCGCCGCAACCAGGTTGTTACCCGTTTCTTTAATGGCTTTCATATGGCGAGGAGCGATATAACCAGCGGCTCCGATAAGGGCAAAATTTTTCATTAACTGTCTCTCTGCTTAAAAACGGATATCAACTTGTGATTTATCAAAAACGTATTTTAAATCATAAATAACGCTGTTTGGCTTTGTTAGCGTCCTGACACCTGCGGCACCAAGCTGACGGAATTCGTTATGCCCCACCGCCAGTATCACCGCATCGTACGTGCCCTGCTCTGGCTTGGTGAGCGGCGTAATACCATATTCGTGCTGCGCTTCTTCACTATTCACCCAGGGGTCGAACACATCAGCCTGTACACCGTATTCTTTTAGCTCGGTTAAAATATCCACCACCTTGGTGTTGCGAATATCCGGGCAGTTTTCTTTAAAGGTTAACCCCATGACCAGCACTTTGGCGCCAGCGACATGAATGCGGCGCTTTATCATAGCTTTTACCAGCTCGCTTACCACATAACGGCCCATGCTGTCGTTAATTCGCCGGCCGGCCAGAATCACTTCTGGGTGATAGCCAATGGCTTGGGCTTTATGCGTTAAGTAGTATGGGTCTACGCCGATGCAGTGGCCGCCCACTAAGCCAGGGCGAAACGGTAAAAAATTCCACTTGGTACCGGCAGCTAACAGCACTTCTTCGGTATCGATACCGAGTTTATTGAAAATGACTGCCAGCTCGTTAATTAGCGCAATGTTTAAATCGCGCTGGGTGTTTTCAATCACCTTAGCCGCTTCCGCCACACGGATTGAGCTGGCTTTATAGGTGCCTGCGGTAATAATGCTACGGTATAAGCTGTCGACAAACTCAGCGATGTCTGGCGTTGAGCCTGAGGTGACTTTTTTAATGGTAGTGACCCGATGCTCTTTGTCACCCGGGTTTATCCGCTCCGGGCTATAGCCGGCAAAAAAATCGACGTTGTACTTAAGGCCCGATACGCGCTCAATCACCGGAATACAGTCTTCTTCGGTGGCGCCCGGGTACACGGTAGACTCGTAAATCACTACATCGCCGGCTTTAATCACTTTGCCCAAGGTTTCTGATGCCTTTACCAGCGGGGTTAAATCCGGCTGGCGGTGCTCGTCTATCGGGGTGGGCACGGTAACAATAAACACGTTGGCGCGGCGTAAGTCGTTTATATCAGCGCTGTAGCTAAGCTTAGTGGCCTGCGACAGCTCTTCTGCGCTGACTTCCAACGTATGGTCTTCACCGCGCTGTAATTCACTGATGCGCGCCTGGTTAATGTCAAAACCCAAGGTAGCGTAGTGTTTACCAAACTCGACCGCCAACGGCAGGCCAACGTAGCCCAGGCCAATAATGGCAATATGTACTTTATCAAACTCTCTCAAACCGACGCCCTGCTTTGACTAAAATAATGCCGTAAAATAACTGCGAATAACGCTATAAAACCGCCTAAAAACGTACAAACGATAACCAGGATTGCCCTAGCGGGCCGCGCTTTTTCCTCTGGCACAATCGCGCTGTCTATAACTTTTAACGCATATTCATCCCGCACATTCGCCAGCATTAAGGTTTTGGTTTGCTCCTCAATGAGTGAATACAGGGCAGTACGTAAATCTGCGATATTCGTTTGGCTAATTTGCTGCTGCAGATAGGCGATGCTTTTTTCTGCTTCTTCAATATCGCGGGTTTTCATTTCCAGGTTTAAATCTGCGATGAGCATTTGCACCCAGCTTTGTGCTATGTAGGGCGATTGATGCTCGATGCTCAGCTTTACCATACCGGTAGTTTTGTCCTGCTCGACACTGAGTGACTCTGATAGTTTTTTATAAGCTTCCTGCAACGAGGGCTCGGCTTGCTTTGGTGGTTTAACCTCTCGCAGCCACTGCTGATTTTCGGGGTTATATACGTCCAGGTCGTACTTTAGTGTATTAGTAGTAAGGTCCCAGCTTTTAACCGCCATTAAGTCTTGTAGCTGAATACGCTGCTGGATAAAGCGGCCCAGAAAATCCCGCGATTTTACCACCTCGATAGCCAGCGCGGTTTTATCGACACCGGCACCACTGCCCAGGGTTACCCCTGCAAGCGCAGCCAGGCCGCCTAATTGGCCAGATAAACCCGCCCCTTTTTGCTCGGAGGCTGGTGCTAACAGTGCTTCCGACTTATAAATGTTGGGCAGACTTAATGCATATAGCACCGACGCGACAGCAAATACTGCTGTCACTGCGATAATAATCCACTTACCCTGCCATATAACGGCGAATAGCTCGCGCAAGTCGATTTCGTCGTCGGCCACAGTTTGCTGCGGCCGGTATAAATTGTCAGACATAGTATTCCTTTGTTAGTGACTAGCTGGCTTTGCCAGCAGTGACTAGTTCGCTGTGCGAACGGTAACTAGTCGGCCTTGCCGACGGTCACTGTTGCCGACCGGCAACTTGTCACCGGCGGCTACGCCGCCTTATTAAAACGAATTTAGTGCTGCTATGGTAATCGCCGTTTGATAGAAGATCTGCGTTACCTGCGACCACAGGCTTAAGCTGTCTTTATATTCGGTGTCCAGCGGTACTATGATGGTATCGCCCGGTTTTAACTCGCTGCGTGACACACTAAACCAGCTGTTTGTTGGTACCATTACAGAGCCGTCGGCGCGGATAACGTAGGTACGTTCATCGTCGGCACGTTTACGTAAGCCACCGGCAAGTTCCAGGTATTGTTGCAGTGACAAGCTGGCATCAAACCTGTGCGTGCCGGCATGCTGCACTTCACCCAGCACCGTAATTGCCCGGTTGGTACGAGGTACAAATAGTCTGTCGCCATGCTCTACCGCCAGGTCAAACGCCGGGTTTGCCGCCATCACTTGCTCCAGGTCGACGACTAAACGGCCCAGCGGCTGGATTTTTTCCAGCTCCTTGATCATTCTCATCGCATCGTTGGGTGACACATTAGACCGCTCTGCTGACAGCGCTCTGGTGGCCACGTCGGACTTTAGCTGCTCGACCAGCTTGGCGTACTGCATGATTTCTTTTTCTTTGACCTGCTCACGGGTAAACACCGAGCCATAAACAAAGGCGTTATTGGTTACGCCACCGGCACGGGCAATAACCTGTGATAAGGTTTCGCCCTGTTGAATGATATAAGTACCCGGGAAGCGTACTTCGCCTTCAATCACCACTTCGCGTTTATCTTGCCAGCCCGGTGTGCTGAACACGTTTAACCGGTCGCGGTTTTGCAGTGCGATGTTATCGTCGCCACCATTTAACGCCTGTTGCAGGTTAAGATTAATATGTTTTACGTCTATACCATTAAGTTGGGTGTTATGGCGCAAGGTGCGGCTTAACTCGGCACGACTAATGTAGGTTGCATCATTAAGGCCGCCGGCAGCGTTAATTAAATCTGCCACTTTGGCACCACGGGTTAAAGGATATTCACCGGGCACACGCACCGCACCTGTTACCGAGATCATGGCCAGATTGTTGTCTATCCGGCTTTGTAATTGCAGTTGCTTTAAAATGGGGTAAAGCAATTCGGTACGGCTAAGTTGTGGGCTGTACTGCAACTTGTCGTTGTTGTTGTAAATGTCGGCAAACAGTGCTTTTAACTCGTTTAACAGCAGCTCGTCTTGCTGTTGTTTGGTCAGTGGCTGTGCGCTGTTGTCCAGCATTTGGGCATTAGGGTCAGCTTCAGTAATTAATGATGGCGGCTGTTCAGTGGCTTGCACTTTATCCAGCGCATTGGCGGATAAATCAGTCATTAACCAACGCTGATCGATATTTTCGTCAATTTTTTCCAGTATGGTGTCGCGCAAGTAACGGTTGAGCTTGCTGCGCTCGACACTTTGGTCGGCATAATGGAACACTAACACTTTATCGCGCGGTGCCAGTACAACATCGTCGCTGCTGCCAGGCGCGGCTAAGGCTTTAGCCGGGCTAAAATGCAGTAAATCCGTAATAGTGCCTGGTGTCGCCTCGCGTACAACCAGGGCGTAGTTTAGATCGGCACTGGGCAATAAGTCTGACCAATGGTGGCGGATAAGATCGGTAAAACGAATATCGCTTTGCCAGGCATAAAAGCCGGGGCGTGCCACAGCGCCGGCTACGACAATTTGGTTTGCTATCTGGCCAGAGGTAGGCGCGATACGCAGTACGTCACCGTTTAATGCACGTTGTTGTTTTACTGCAGGCTGGGTTAAGTCGAGGTTTTGCAAACTGCGCAGGTTGTTGTCAAACCGCTCTAGCACCGCTGCACGTGGGTAAGCACCGGCGCTGGGGCCTCCGGCCATGGCCAGTAAGTCGGCCAGAGTATCTTTGGCTTTTAATTCATATAAAGCGGGCCGTTTTACTTCGCCTTTCACCTCGGCCAGCGCTTTTACCGGTGCAATAAATACCACATCGCCGTTTTGTAAATGAATGTCGCCGCGGTTATCACCTTTAAGCAGTAAGTCGTACAGGTCAAATTCGCTAACGGTGTTACCGGCACGTTTTACGGTAATTTCGCGCAAGCTGCCAATGTCTGACACACCGCCCGCAACAAACATCGCCTGAGTAACTGTGGTTAGGGCTGACACCGCATAAGCACCGGGGTATTTCGCCTCGCCGACGACAAAAATATTGATGGTACGTAAGGTGCCCATGCTAACTGCAGCGTCGACCCCGATCATGGCCTGACGGACTTTAGAGGTAATCAGCTCGCGGGCCTGATTAAAGCTAAGGCCAGCAACAACAATAGGCCCGACATCGGCAATAAATACACTGCCTTCACGGCTTACGGTTAAGGTAAGTTCACTGTTTTGCTTGCCGAACAGTTGTAATTTAAGTTGATCGTCGACGCCCAGAATGTAGTTGTCGGGCACCGGCATGACCGACACCGGTGCAAAGGTACTGATGTTAGCGTCAAATAAATTTAAGCCGAAACGTTGTGGCTCAGTGCTTTTTTTCTGCCCGGCCAGTTGCTGCTCTGCCAACAGGTCTGATTTTATTCTGGGCTGGGTGAGTGGTTGTACCGGGTTGTTTTGCTCTACCAGGGTGGTGCTGCTACCAACACTTTGCTGCAGCATTGCAGGGTCTATACCGTATTGTCGTGCCAGGCGCTCTTGCTCTGCCCTTGGCAACATTCTGAATTGCTCTAGCATGGCTGGTGATATCGCTTGTGCCAGCGCCGTGGCAGGTAGCACAGCGAAGGCGAGCGTAAGCAAGACACATTTTACAAATTTAAGCACCCGTAAACTCCAGTGTTGTTATTGATCCTGACGGCTTAATTAGCTTGTTGCAGACACGCTACCGCCATTAGGTTACAGCACCCTAATGCCTGACAGTACCCGTCTGGTTGTACACTCTGCTTTTAGCGCCGTGGTAAATGCATGCACTATGACCACAGCCATGGCAAAAAACTGCAGAATTTTAGCGTTTTTTTACCGATTAATCGAATGTTATTACCCTTTGTTAGCCGGTAAATAGGTATTAGCTGTTATTTTCAGCACTCTTCGCTTTTATCGCGCTATTGTCTACTGCAGTTTCCAACCACTGCCCTAATAAGCTCACCAACACTATGCTGCGCTTTTCACCGTCCTGGGTATTAAATACGGCATTAAGCCCGGCAAAAGGGCCGGTTAAAATATCTACCGCATCACCAGCATTTAACACCGGTGGTACAACTTGTTGTTTTTGGTTGATTTGTTGCTCGGTTAATAACGCGACTAATTGCTGTGGCACCGTAGCTAACTGGGTGCCAAAACGGACAAAGTCGGTAATGCCGCGGGTAGCACGAATAGCACGCATATTAAGCTCTTGGCCGCTTGGAACATGCAAAAACAGATAACGTGGGAATAAGGGCTCGGTAACTTCGCACCAGCGGTTGGCACGCAGCTTTTGTAGCGTAAGTTGCGGCACAAAAGAATGAAAGCCCTGGTTGGCTAAATGCTGCTGCGCCCGTAACTCCTGACGTGGCTTGCAATAAAGCAAATACCATAAAGCGGCTGGCTTTTGTGTCATATGCATGTCCTTTGCTGAAACGATACTGACTGTTTCATTATTGGCGGCAAGCTTAAATGGCACCAGAATTGATGTCAACGTTGGCAGTGTTGACATTATGGGGTCAGCGTTTTGCAAGCCCATGTTCTGCCAAATACCACAACACGGTGTTGCGTAAACCTTGCTCAAAGTTATGCCGGGGTTGCCAGTTTAGCTCGGTCATTATCTTGTGGCTATCAACAGCGTAGCGGACGTCGTGGCCGGGACGGTCTGCAACGAAAGTGATGAGTTTTGAGTGCTGAATTTTGAGTGATGAGTTAGGTACAAGCTCGTCTAGCAGGTTGCAGATAGCGGTGACGACGTCGATATTGCGCTGCTGGTTATTGCCGCCAATGTTATAGCTCTCACCCAGCCGACCTTGTGTTAATACCTGATACAGCGCCTGAGCATGATCCTCTACATACAGCCAGTCACGTATTTGGCTGCCGTCACCGTAAACCGGTATCGGCTGGCCTGCCAAAGCTTTGCTGATGGTGTTAGGGATTAGTTTTTCAGCGTGTTGCCAGGGGCCATAATTATTCGAACAATTACTTAGCACCACTGGCAGACCATAAGTGCGATACCACGCCCGCACCAGATGATCGCTAGCGGCTTTACTGGCAGCATAAGGGCTGCTGGGGGCATAAGGTGTTTGCTCGGTAAAAGCTGGTAAATCCGGCGTAGCCAGATCGCCAAATACTTCGTCGGTTGACACATGATGGAAGCGAAACGCCGCTTGCTCCGCCTCTGGCAGTGCTTGCCAGTAGTCACGTGCAGCTTCTAACAGCGTAAAAGTGCCATTAATATTGGTGTGAATAAAATCGGCTGCGCCACTGATAGAACGGTCAACATGGCTCTCGGCGGCCAGATGCACAACTGCCTGTGGCTGATATTGTAAAAACAGCTGCTTAAGTAAGCTGCCATCGCAAATATCAGCCTGAATAAACTGATAACGTGGGTTAGTCGCTTCCATCGCCAAAGCCTGCGGGTTGGCGGCGTAGGTAAGCTTGTCGATATTTACAATATTGTGCTGCGTATGCTGCAGCACATAACGAATAAAAGCTGAACCGATAAAGCCACAGCCGCCGGTTACAAAAAGTGTCATTTTATCTCCCCCGACAGGTGCTTTAGTGCCTGCTGCCAGGACGGCAAGCTTACACCAAAGGTTGTGCTAAATAACTGACTGTTAAGTGCGGAATACGCCGGCCGTTTTACACTGTCGGTCCACTGCTTGCTGCTCACTGCGGTAAGCACGGGCGTTAGCTGGTGTGCGGCAAAAATGGCACTGGCAAACTGATGCCAACTTACGGCAGGTGCTGAAGCTAAATGATAGATGCCATAAGAAAATTGCGCTTTGTCGCTTTGGTTATACTGCGCCAGTACCTGAAGCACGGCATTGGCAACATCGCCGGCATAGGTTGGGCAGCCTGTTTCGTCATTCACCACGCTAATGCCGCTGCCTTTTTGCGCCAAAGCCAGCATAGTGCGGTAAAAGTTATGGCCGTATTGGCTAAACAGCCAACTGGTGCGAAAAATAAGGTAGCGCCGGCAGTATTGCTGTATGGCCTGCTCGGCTAACAGTTTACTGTGGCCATAGACATTAAGCGGCGCCGTGCTGTCAGTTTCAACATAAGCCCTGCCTTTTTCACCGTTAAAGACATAATCGGTAGAAAACTGCACCAATAAACACTGTGCTTTGGCGCAAAGTTGCGCTAATTGCACAACCGCATCGGCATTAATTTGCATGCATCGCTCGGCTTGTTGCTCGGCCAGCGCGACTTTGGTATCAGCGGCGCAATTAATCACCGCATCGGGCTGATACCCGGTAATAAGCTGGTTAAGCGCTTTGCTGTCGGTGATGTCAAGCTGGTTATGGTTTAGCGCCAGGCTATTATTGCCCGGCCAAAGGGGGCTTTGGCAAAACGCCTGGCCTAACTGACCGGCCGCGCCTAATAGCAATAGCTTCATCTAAGCGCCTGCTTAAAAGTCGGTGCGGTGGCATCTTTGTCGGATAACAGCTTAGGTATCGCAGGCCAGGCGATACCAACATCGGCGTCATTCCAGATAAAGCTGCCCTCGTCACTGGCGTCATAATACTGGCTGGTTTTGTATAGCACATCAGCCACGTCTGACAGCACTAAAAAGCCATGGGCAAAGCCTGGCGCCAGCCATAACTGTTTGGGTTGATGCTCAGATAAAACCTCGCCATGCCACTGGCCAAAGGTAGGCGAGCCCGGGCGGATATCGACGGCGACATCAAAAATTTCACCGCGCAGCACACTGATTAACTTGCCCTGGGCGTTAGTACGCTGAAAGTGCATGCCGCGCAGCACGCCGTTAACCGAGCGTGACCAGTTGTCTTGCACCAGAGGCGAAGTAATACCGGCAGCGCTGTAATCGGTAGCGCGGAACATTTCCTGAAAAAAGCCGCGGTTATCGCTAAAGCGCTTAGGCTCAAGCAGCACACAACCGGCTAACGGGGTGGTAATAATCTTCATTAGCTTACTGCCAGACAAAAAATGGGGTCAGAGGGCTCTGACCCCATTTTTGTCGCCTTAACTTGCTTAGAGGCGTAAGTCGCTGTCACGGCTATCGAGCACATATTTTAAGTCGTACAAAATGCTGTCGGGTTTCATTAGTGCGCGAATGCCTGCTGCGCCCAGGGTGCGAAATTCTTTATGCCCCACCGCCAGTATCACAGCATCATAAGCGCCCTGCTCTGGCTGGCTTAGCGGCGTTATGCCGTATTCGTGCTGTGCTTCTGCCGCATCTACCCAGGGGTCAAATACATCAGCCTGTACACCGTATTCTTTTAACTCGGCTAAAATATCGACCACCTTGGTGTTGCGAATATCCGGGCAGTTTTCTTTAAAGGTTAAGCCCATTACCAGCACTTTGGCGCCAGCGACATGAATGCGGCGCTTTATCATGGCTTTTACCAGCTCGCTTACGACATAACGGCCCATGCTGTCGTTGATGCGTCTTCCTGCCAGTATTACTTCAGGGTGATAACCAATGGCTTGGGCTTTATGCGTCAAGTAGTATGGGTCTACGCCGATGCAGTGGCCGCCCACTAAGCCCGGGCGAAACGGCAAGAAATTCCATTTGGTGCCTGCTGCCAGCAGCACTTCTTCGGTGTCGATACCCAGCTTATTAAAAATCACCGCCAGTTCGTTTATCAGGGCAATATTTAAATCGCGCTGGGTGTTTTCAATCACTTTGGCCGCCTCGGCCACCCGGATTGAGCTGGCTTTATAGGTGCCGGCGGTAATAATGCTGCGGTATAAGCTATCAACAAACTCAGCGATGTCTGGCGTTGAGCCTGAGGTGACCTTTTTAATGGTGGTAACCCGATGCTCTTTGTCACCCGGGTTTATCCGCTCCGGGCTGTAGCCGGCAAAAAAATCCACATTGTATTTAAGCCCCGATACGCGCTCAATCACCGGAATACAGTCTTCTTCGGTGGCGCCCGGGTACACGGTAGATTCGTAAATGACCACATCGCCGGCTTTAATCACTTTGCCTAAGGTTTCTGATGCCTTTACCAGTGGCGTTAAATCGGGCTGGCGGTGCTCGTCTATTGGTGTGGGCACGGTAACAATAAACACGTTGGCGCGGCGTAAGTCGTTTATATCTGCGCTGTAGCTAAGCTTAGTGGCCTCTGACAGCTCTTCTGCGCTGACTTCCAAAGTATGGTCTTCACCGCGCTGTAATTCACTGATGCGCGCCTGGTTAATGTCAAAACCCAAGGTAGCGTAGTGTTTACCAAACTCGACCGCCAACGGCAGGCCAACGTAGCCCAGGCCGATAATGGCAATCTGGCTGTCTGCAAGTGTTCTCATGCTGTAGTCCTGTGTAAGTCCATTTAGCTGTAATGTATTTTGTTACTTATTGCTGCTGAATATACCATGGCATCGCCCGCTTTATGCCATCGAGAATGCGATACTCTGGCGCGTAGCCCAGCAGCGTTTTGGCTTTGCTGATGTCGGCCTGCGAATGGCGCACATCGCCGGGGCGAAACTCGCCGTATTTCGCCGTTTTGCTATACACAATGCCGTTGTCGGCCAAGCTTTGACGAATGGCCGCAAATAATTCGTTTAGTGTGGTTCTATCCCCAAGTGCCACGTTTACTACTTCACTCTGGTTTATTGCCGTCAGCGCGGCGCGAATATTAGCCTGCACGGCATTTGCGACAAAGCAGAAATCGCGGCTGGTTTCGCCATCGCCGTTAATTACTACATCATCGCCTGCGATCATCGCTGCTGTCCATTTCGGGATCACCGCGGCATAGGCGCCGTTAGGGTCTTGCCGGGGGCCAAACACATTAAAATAGCGCAGGCCGACACTGTGAAAACCATAAGTGCGGGAGAACACATCGGCGTATAACTCATTGACATATTTGGTAATGGCATAAGGTGACAACGGTTTGCCGATAACCTCTTCCACCTTGGGCAGCGCAGGATGGTCGCCATAGGTAGAGCTTGAGGCGGCATACACAAAGCGTTTAACCCCGGCGTCACGCGATGCAACCAGCATATTTAAAAAACCGCTGATATTGGTGTCGTTAGTGGTGATGGGGTCGTTAATGGAGCGCGGCACTGAGCCAAGCGCGGCCTGATGCAGCACATAGTCCACCCCCTGACAGGCTTGCTGACAGTCGGCAAGGTTTCTGATATCGCCATTGATAAAGCGAAAATTGGCCCACTGCGCGCTGCTTACCAGGCCCTGTACTTCGTCCAGATTGCGCTGATGGCCGGTGGCGAAGTTATCCAGGCCCACTACTTTTTGGTTGGCTTTTAACAGCGCCTCAAGCAGATTTGAGCCGATAAAACCGGCGCAGCCAGTAACCAGCCAGGTGTGTGATGCCTTAGCTAAGGCGGCATTAATATCCATATTGTTACTCTCCTTGTATTAGCTTTTTTGTACGCCCAAGGCGCACCTTGCTATGCTAAACACCCGCTTTAATGGCGTCGATTATACGCTGACAGGCCTTGCCATCGCCATAGGGGTTGTGGGCAAAGCTCATGCTGTCGTAATACGCCTGATCTGTTAGCAGGCGGCTGGCCTCGGCCACTATTTTGGCCTTGTCAGTCCCGACCAGTTTTACGGTACCGGCGGCTACAGCTTCAGGCCGCTCGGTGGTGTCGCGCATTACCAGTACCGGTTTACCTAAAGATGGCGCTTCTTCCTGAATACCGCCCGAGTCGGTCAGTACTAAAGTGGCGCGGCTCATTAAATAAACGAAAGGTAAATAATCTTGCGGTTCAATTAAATGCACATTAGCGGCACCTGATAACAGGCGGTATACCGGCTCGCGCACATTGGGGTTTAAATGCACCGGGTAAACGATGTCGCAATCCGGGAAATCGGTTGCCAGCTGCTTGAGTGCTGCGCAAATATTGTCAAAGCCGGCACCAAAGCTTTCACGACGATGGCCGGTAACCAAAATAAGCTTGCGGCCATTTTGACCGTAAGGGAATTTTTCGGCAAACGCCTGATTAAGTGCAGCATCGCTGTCTATTTTCGCCACCACCTGCAGCAGTGCGTCGATCACCGTATTGCCGGTAACGACAATATGCGCCGGATTCACCTGCTCGTTTAACAGGTTTTGCCTGGACGTTTCAGTCGGCGCAAAGTGGTAACGGGTTAAAGCACCGGTCAGTTTACGGTTGGCTTCTTCCGGCCAGGGGCTGTAAATATTACCGGTACGCAGGCCGGCCTCAACATGGCCAACGGCAATTTTTTCGTAGTAGCACGCCAGCGCCGCAGCAAAGGTGGTGCTGGTGTCGCCGTGCACTAATACCACGTCGGGCTTAAAGTCGCGTAGCACCGGCTTAATATTCAGCAAAATACTGGTGGTTACGTCATACAGATCCTGACCGGCTTTCATAATCGCCAGATCGTAATCAGGTTTGATGGCAAACAGCTGCAATACCTGATCAAGCATTTCTCTGTGCTGACCGGTAACACAGACCCGGCTGTCGATATCACTTTGCTGCTTAAGCAAATTTACCAGCGGCGCCATTTTGATGGCTTCAGGCCGGGTGCCAAACACACTAAGAACTTTAATCATCACAGATCCTTATTCCACTTATGGCGTAAAGCTTACCAAAAGCCCTTTTAAAGCGATAGCTCAAGCCGCTAAACTAGCGCCTGATCAAGAGGAATTAACCATGCTGTATTTTAATAGCCAAAGTATCCCTGAACTTAACGGGCTAAATTTTGCTCAGCGCATGGCGGTGATCCGCAAAGCGTCTGACAACTTGCCGGTGCCGACCAAAATTACGCTTAATATTATTAAGTTGTTGGTGCTGTTTCCGCTGTTTATGTTAATTGCCCGCGCCGACGGCTGGGCCATTGCCGGTTATGCACTATTGCTGGTGGTGGCTTACCCCATGATTACCCGGCCTATTACCTTTGCACTGTGTCGTAAAGATATGGCGCGGCTTCGGGCGCAACTGTACCCATCTTAATGTTAAACGCTGATGTTGGCGGGCATTGCACCGGTTAATTGGCGCTTTTTATCTAATCTTATAAGTGCCGGTGATGACAACACCGGCCGACATCTGCATAATCCCTGACAGCTTCTGCTTTGCTACGAAGCCAATAATTCTAATAATTAAGTCTATTAACTCTGGGGTTACGATGACAGATTCTACTAACGCTGAGCAGACGCTGGCAAATCAGCCGCAATTTCTCGGCCATCCGGTCGGGCTATATGTCTGCTTTCTTACTGAAATGTGGGAGCGCTTTTCTTTTTACGGCATGAAATACCTGCTGTTGTTGTATTTAACAAAGTATCACTTATTCAGCGACGCTGGCGGTTTAGACGTACTGGGCAGTTATGCCGGTTTAGTTTACGCCATGCCTGTGATCGGTGGCATGCTGGCCGACCGTTACCTCGGCATGCGCAAGGCGGTAACCTTTGGTGCTATTTTGCTGTGTTTGGGCCACCTAGGGTTAGCCTATGAAGGCTTTCAGGCCTATGTCGAAAACGGTGTGGTGGTACAGGATACCGGTGCGATTCAAGTGTTTTACTTCTCGCTGGCACTGATCATTATGGGCGTGGGCTTTTTAAAGCCAAATATCTCGACCATAGTTGGTCAGTTATACGGTAAAGAAGACGCACGACGCGATTCGGGTTTTACCATTTTTTACATGGGCATTAACCTGGGCTCTTTTATTGCCACCATTACGGTAACCTACCTGGGTGAAACCTATGGTTGGGGCTACGGCTTTGGTCTGGCCGGTATTGGTATGGTGCTGGGCTTAATTGTGTTTTTAACCGGGCAAAAATACCTGTTTGGTTATGCTGAGCCAGCCAACCCAGCGCTGTTAAAAGAAAAAGTGTTCGCGGGTATTAACAAAGAATGGTTAATTTATCTGGCGACGATTCCTGCGCTGTTTGTGGTGTGGCAGTTAGTGCAGTACAACCCTATCGTGCATAACACGCTGCTAGGGTTATCACTGGTGGTACTGGTCGGCATTATCTGGTTTATGGTCACCCAGTGTAACAAGGTGGAACGTGACCGCATGCTGGTACTGATTGTGCTCACCTTCTCTACTGTGGTGTTCTGGGCTTTGTTTGAGCAAAGCGCGTCATCAATGACCTTGTATGCTGACCGGGTTCTTGACCGTAACGTGTTGGGTTATGACGCTACCGCTGGCCAGTTTGGCTCGCTAAATGCGTTCTTTATTATTACCCTGGCACCTATTTTTGCCATGCTGTGGATTTTCCTGGCGAAAAAAGGCTTAGAACCCAGCACTCCGGTTAAATTTGCTTTAGGCATTATTCAGGCTGGTTTAGGCTTTGGCGCCCTGGTGTATGGTGCGCAGCACCCGAACGAGGCCGGCTTAGTCGCCGCCTGGTGGTTAATACTGGCGTATATGCTGCACACTATGGGTGAGCTGTGTCTATCGCCTGTGGGCTTATCGGCGGTAACCAAGTTGGCGGTGCATAAAGTAGTAGGTGTGATGATGGGCGCCTGGTTTTTGGCGACCGCTTACTCCGAACTTCTGGCAACACAATTGGCAAAACTGGCGGCAATTGAAACCGATGCCGGTGAAGTGGCCGATGTCAGCCAGGCATTAAATGCTTACACCGAGTTATTTAGCTTCCTAATGTATTTTGGTGTGGGTGTGGGTGTGTTTATGCTGCTGATTAGCCCCTGGCTGAGAAAGCGTATGCACGGCGTGCACTAACGAAAAAGGGTCTGCTTGCAGACCCTTTTTTATTTCATTCACTGGCTACGCCGCTCTTTACTGATTCAGTGGCTACGCCACCTTCAGTTTAATCTGGTGGCTACGCCACATTCTGTCTATTTTAGTGGCTTCGCCACCTTCTACTTATTCTAGTGGCTTCGCCACTGGGCATGACACAGTGATTCGTGTTTTTCACGGCTGAGTAAAATACGCGCCAGCACTTTATCTGGCTCGCCGTTTTCGCCGGTCAGGCCAATTTGTGCTTCATAGTGCAGCTCGGGCTCTAAGTCTTGCATCATGATCTCTACCCAGTCTTCACCAGGAATAGCCAAGTCGACATAACCACGGCTTTCATAATGCTGTTGGTACTGTGCATAGTCTTCCGCTGACAGGTTTTCGCTGGCTAGCTCTTCAAAAATATCAAAGGCGTGGTCGCATAACTCGTCCAGCGTCCATAATTCTAAATCTTGCATTGTTGCTCCGTAATATCTGTAAATATTGGCAGGCTGAGTGCTTCAGCAAGCGCAGCTGGCCGGACAACATTTATTTAAATCGCAGGCCTTGCGTTACAACGCTGCTGTGCTCGCCGAAGCAACTCGCTCGCACAAGGCTCGCTCAGACACTCTTCGGCTGTGCGCAGCAGGTTCTAACCGGCCTGCTACATGAGGTGTTAAGTCGAATTTCGGCCGCCAGTATAGCAAGGCTTTGGCCAAAACACTGCTGTGCTGCTACACTGAGCGCCACTTTTTCAGATAGACACCGCTATGTACCTGTGCCCGCTTTGCCAGCAACCGCTAACCCTAAATGCAAAACAGTACCAGTGCCAAAACCGCCACAGCTTTGATGTGGCGCGTGAAGGCTATGTTAACCTGTTGCCGGTACAACAAAAAAACTCTAAAGACACCGGCGACAACAAAGAGATGATGCAAGCCCGCCGGCAGTTTTTGCACGCAGGCTGGTATGCACCTTTGGCGCAGGCAGTAGCAACAACGCTAGCTGACATTGCGCCGCAACGCTTACTGGATTTGGGCTGCGGCGAAGGTTATTACACCGGCATTATTAAACAGCAACTGGCAACCACGGAGGTGTGGGGAGTGGATATCTCCAAAAGCGCGATAAAATTTGCTGCTAAAGCCCAGCCCAATATTGCCTTTAGTGTGGCCAGCGCTTATCAGCTGCCTTTTGCCGCTAACAGCTTTGATGCCATAGTGCGTATTTATGCCCCGTCTAAAGTTGAAGAGCTGCAACGGCTGTTAAGCCCTGGTGGCCATTTGCTTACCGTAACGCCGGGCCCTGCGCATTTAGTGCAAATTAAGCAAGCAGTGTATGAACAGGTTCGGTTACATGACGATGCTATTGCCAGCCTGGACGGTTTTGTGCACCTGAAGCGTCAGCAACTGAGTTTTGAACTTAACTTTAGCCGCAGTGAAGATGTGCTGGCATTAGTGCAAATGGTGCCGCTGGCGTGGAAATTTACCGCTGAACAAAAACAGCGGTTTGCTGACAGCCTACCGGCCATCAGCGTGGATTTTCTGCTGGATTTGTATCAACGCAACTGAATGAGGGTTGAGTTGTTAGTGTTGAGTTTTTACGGAGGGGCGCATTGCTGCGCCCTGAATACCCCTAGTAAGCTGCTTACTCCGCGGTAACCATTTCCTGTCGCTGTTGATGGATGGCGGTGAGCATGCCGGACCAAAAGTAGGTGCCCATTTCATTGATGACATTAGACTCGGCGTTCATCAACATCACCAAGCCTAACTGATGCTCACGTGAATAGGCTATTTCGGCGCGGTAGCCTTGTACCCAGCCACCATGATACATCAGGGTATCCTGGCCAAACTGATAAACACGCCAGCCCAGCGCATAGTGCGCGTCAGTGAGATAGCGGCGCCACTCCCGCCGGCGCAAGTCACGCCGGGTTTTGATGCGTTTAGTGCTAATGGTGGCCAACAACTGCTCAGACATCACTTGCGGGTTATGCCCCAAATGCGCAATAAGCCAGTAACCTAAATCGATGGCACTGGCATTAACGCCTGCAGCCGGGGCAAAACGATAATAGCTTTCAGCTACCTTGGTTTCATACCACTTTCCTCTGGCTCTTACATGCGGCATCGCCCGGTTTGCGGTAGCGAAAAAGCCATCTAATCCTACCGAGGCAGTAGGCAATTGCAGCGGGGTAAAAATACGTTCTTGCAACAGCTGCGCATAGGTTTTTCCGGTAGCCTGCTGCATTACCGGTTCGATTAAACTAAACAACACATTTTGATAACCATAGCACTTACCTGGCGCGCACAGTGGGTCGATTTTATTAAACTGCGCCAGGATCCGCTCCAGCGGTACATTTGCTTCAATCAGGTTATCGTAAGCATTTGCCATAACACCGGTGCTTTGTGACAGCAAATGTTTAAGTTTAAGCTGTTGATTATATTTTTTGCTTTTAAACGAAAAGCCTGGCAGATACTGCACCAGCTTATCGTCCCAGCTGAAGTGGCCTTCAGCTTCGAGCATGCTACTAAGGCCACCGGCAAAGGTTTTTGACACCGAAGCAATACGAAATACAGTGTAAGGATCAACCGGCTCTTTGCCACCGCGCTGACGCACACCAAAACCCGCGGTAGCTATAATTTTATTGCCGTGCACTATGGCATAAGCAGCACCGGGAATATCGTGCTCTGACAGTTTAGCGGCATAATACTGGTCAAAATCAGCCACCAGAGGCGCCAATAATTGCGGGGTTACCTCGCTGCTGGCCAGCACGGGTTTGGTTAAGAGTAAACAGCCTGCTACGGCATAGAGAAACTGTTTCACGCTGTGTAGTTATCCGTGTATTGTCGTTGCTAGCGCTGCAACCGGCCCGGCATTGTAGGCAGTTGGGCCCTTGTTGCCAAGCCTTGTTAGCAATATTAGCCCCAGTAACAACAGGCTGATAAAACCTAAACTGCCACCACCAGACTCGCCTCCACCAGAGCTACCGCTACCACCGCTGCTGCCTCCCGACGCAGGCTGCACGGTAATAGTCACTTCAGCACTGCTTTGAGCTATGCCATCATCCACCGTTAAGCGAAAGCGCAAACTGGTGCTACTTGTTACCACAGGTGCAGTAAAGTTGCTGGTGAGCGAATCGGCCTGGTTCAGGCTAACCGATGGGCCGGATAGCTGCTGCCATTCGTAACTGAGCACATTAAAATCGCTGTCGCTGGCACTGCCCGAAAGCGTGACGGTGCTTCCGCTACTCACGGTTTGTGCACTACCGGCCGACACTTGTGGCGCCGTATTGGTACAATCGGTGTTGATAAACAACTGCTCTAACTGTGCCAACCAGTTACCGAACTCCGCTGTTGCCGGTGCACACAGCTCAGTACCGGCAAAACTTAAAGCGCGTAGCTGAGATAAGTTCGTCAGCGTTGTCGGCAAGGTGCCGCTAAAGTCATTATTTTCCAACCATAATATTTGTAGCTGACTGAGCTGGCCCAACGTAGAGGGCACAGCGCCGCTTAGGTAATTGTTTTCCACAAACAACTCGCGCAATAGCGGCAAATTGCCAAGGCCTGAGGGTAAGCTGCCACTAAAGCGGTTAAACGATAAGTCGAGCTCGGTCAGGGCCGTTAAATTAGCAAGGCCTGCCGGAATACTGCCTTCAAACGCATTATTCCACAGTTGTAACCGGCTAAGCTGCGTCAGCTGCAAAATAGCCGCGGGGAAGTTACCCTGCAGCGCATTAAAACTGACGTCAAGCTCAGTCAGTGCCGATAATTGATTAACCTTGGTGGGCAGCTGGCCCACCAGGCCGTTGTCTGACAGGTTTAAACTTGCCACCCGGCCACTGCTGCACGCTACGCCAAACCAGTTGCACGGCGTATTGTTTTGTAGCCAATTCGTGCTATTTGACCAGCTTTGCCCGCCAGTTTCGTAATACAGTTGTACCAGTGCCTCGCATTCAGCCAAGGGGATTTCACTGACACTGTTCGCGGTACAAAAGTTATCGTCACGCTGCAGTACCTGCACTGAGCCATCAGCAAATTGCAGCTCAGTATCAGTCCCATCAAAGGTAAAGCTACCGCTGTAAATGCCATCATTGGCAAATTTGTCCTGCTGCTGCGCGTTATCATTCAAGGCGACTGCACCGCTCGGCGCGCCGTTCTGCACGATGCTGACTGTGGTGTTGATGCTGGTGCCGGAGCAGTCCAGACTTAACACTTCAATAGGTAAGGTATCACCGGCACTGAGAAAAACCGTGTCGGTTAGGGGTAACAACCGCCGGCTAAGCTGCTTGTCTGCACACTCTAACGCCCCGCTTTGATCTGCACCACTGGCCAGCAACAACTGCCCGGTGGCAGTCTGATTACGTAAAGTGGCATCGGTTGCCGCCACGCCGGAGACTAACAGCCGGCCACGCAATTGACTGGCGTCCAGGCCAGGCTCAGCAGCTTTTAGCAGCGCAGCCACGCCCGTTACTACAGGTGCCGCCATAGAGGTACCGGATGCCATACTGTACTGATTATCCAGATCTGTCGTGTAAATGCCGACACCTGGTGCAGATAAATCGACCCAGTTGCGACCAAAATTAGCAAAATCGGCTTTACTGCCATTTTCACCATGTGCACTCACGCTGATAACGTTGGGTAAGTCGAACGCAGCCGGATAAAACGGCGCTTGAGTATTGTCGTTACCGGCACTGGCAACAAATAAAATGCCGGCGTCATAGTGTGCCCGTACCGCATTATACAGTGCCTGCGAAAACTGTGGCCCGCCCCAGGAGTTGTTGGTGGCAACGATATTTTCGCCGCGCTGTTTCAGCGCCAATACGTAATCCAGGCAAGCGATGGCATCACTGACAAAGCCATCGCCGTTAACGTCCATAAACCGACAAGGCAATAAACTGACTGACCAGTTGACGCCGGCAACCCCGATGCTATTGTCGCCCACCGCGCCAATAATGCCGGCAACTAAGGTGCCGTGGCCATCCTCGTCCATCGGGTCAACGTTATCATCCGCAGGATTAATGCCATAAATATCATCAATGTAGCCATTACCATCGTTATCGATACCGTCACCGACGATTTCTGCTGCGTTTTGCCAGATATTATCGCCCAGATCCGGGTGGGTGTAATCGACCCCGGTATCGATTACCGCGACGATGACCTCGGCATCGCCAGTCGTGCTGTCCCAGGCAGCTTGCGCATTAATACCCGGACTGTTTTGCAAATGCCACTGTTGGTTAAACAGCGGATCATTACTGCTCTGAGTGGTGCGCAGCCGATAATCTGGCTCGACGGCTATTACCCCGGGAAGCTTGGCGTATTGCCTAATCACTTCGGTTACATCGGCGTCGGGCGTTAATGTCACCAGTGCCAGTTGCGGCAAATGACTAAACCGCTTAACCGCACGCGGGTTATTAACCTTGTCAGCAGGGCTATCACTGCCAGTGCTTACTGCTGATAGCCGGTGCAAGTCAGGCTGTATTGCCTGTGCCGATATGCCCTGCTCCAACGTAATAATTAGCCGGTTGGGTGCGACCGCTGAGTTGCGCTCTGCTGCTGTTGCCACTGTCGCTAGAAGCGCACATAAGGATATTACTACCGTTTTTAGCATAACGACGCTCCGCAGCTGCTATTTGCCTTGGTTAATAGTACGCCAGCCCAAGGCAAAAGGTGCAATGCTTTTTTGTAACTATCCAAGGGCTGTTATTTAGCTGTGGGGGCAGTGCAACGCCTGCTGCGCCGGCTTAATGGCAAGCAGTGTGCCATCAGAGCTCTGCGTAAACTCAACCCATTGCGGCGTTAAAGCACTGCGATCAATGGTTAAATTAATTTGACTAAGCAGCTGCTTGTCAATGGTCAACAGCAGCTCATCACAGATCTGAATATGCCACTGTTGCTGCTCTTTTTTTAGCAAGCCGGTTTGAGCGTAAAAAGCACTGCTGTTTTCGCCAGCTTCGCGGAATTGTTGCTGTGCTTGCGCCAGAGAGGTGGCGCTTAGCGGCACAGTGCTGGCAGTATGATGCTGTATTTGACGATACTGCGCATCCTGAGCGTAGCTTATTTGATAATGCCACTGTGGCTGTTGTGCCACAGGCAGCAGAAAATAACCCAGTAGCACGAGTAGGGCACAACTGAGGGCCAGTTGAGTATTACGCCAAAGCTGCGGCCAGCCGATACGCTTTAGCCTTTTGCGCTGTTGCTGACGTCGCGCCTCAGCCAGCACCTGGTTAACGATAGGCCTCGGCAGTGGATGACAGGCTTTGTCATGCTGAAACTGCTGCTTAAGGTGTTGTTCAAACGGGTCTGGCTTATTCATCATGCTCTCCGCTTAACCTATGTAGCTGTTGACGGGCATAACGCAGCCGGCTTTTCACCGTTTCTTCGCCCTGCTGAGTGATTTGGCTGATTTGTGCCAAAGAAAAGCCCTCCAGCTGCAGCATCAGTGCTTCGCGCTGCAAAAAAGGCAGTTGGGCTAACTGCAATTTTACTTGCCGTTGCTGCTGATACTGTTGCAACTGCGCAAGCGGACAGGTTTCCCCCACCAGCATGGCATCGATAACATCATCGCTCCCCCACCACTTTTGCCGGCGCAACTCATCAATCAGGCAGTTACGCGCCAGCGTAAACAACCAGGTTTTAAAACTACTGCGGCTGGCAAAATGACCCGGCTGCTCCAGCAGCTTTAACCAGCATTGCTGGCTGATATCGTCAGCCAACGCCGCATCGCTCTGGCGCAATAAAAAGTAGTACAGGGCATCACCGTAGCGTGCAATAAGCTGCTGTAAATAAACAGGATCCGCGGTGTCACAGTACAACGCATACAGCTTTTCGCTACTGTGCTCGGTGTAACCAAACTGATTAAGTAAAAAGGATAATGCCATGCTACTGCTCCTTGTGCTTACCCCTTAACCTGAGCCTAGTCTGCCTGCAGGTTAAAATCGAGCTGTACTTGCATATTGGGTTGCAAAACCGCGACCCCCTCGACCAACTTGGGTTGATATTTCCAGCGGCGCAGCGCTTTAATTGCTTCCCGATCAAACACCCTGGCTGGCTCTGCTGCAATAACCCGTACATCGATAACCGCACCGGTGGTGTCGATGGTAAAGGCCAGCTGTACCCAACCACTGATACCATCACGCGCCGCCTCGGTTGGATAACGCGGCTCTACCCTCACCAAGGGTGTCGCACCGCGATCAGCTTGCGACCAATTAGGATTAGGCCCACCCTGTGTCGGGATCTCTACCTTTGTCAGCGCTATGGGGCCAGGCATAATATTGGGCGTAGGGTCAACTATACGCGGCATTTCAGGTATGGGCTGTTGCGGCGGCATTACAGGTGGAGGCTGGCGCTTAATTGGATCAGTCTCGTTTGGCGGGTTATACAGCTCTACCGGATTATGCGCCACAGGGTCGACACGCGCTATTGCTCGAGTTTTTATCAGTTGCTGCATCGCTGCAAATAAGGTAAAAGTTACAGCCAACGCCAATACTGTTGCGCTGATATAACGAAGCCGTGGTGGTGTCGGCTGAAAGTGATTAATGGTGGTTATCATACAGTCCCCTTAATGCAAATTAGCTGGTTTCAATGATTAGACGCTGCAGCGCCGCTAAAGGGGTTAAAATTTTTCAACGGTTTTTTGGTTCTTCATGTAACTAAAACTTTAGTCTTGTATTCCTACTCACTCATTGACTTGTCACCACACAATGCAAAGACTGCAAACTTCGCTATAGTGTTATCTGTTTGCACTTTGTTGTAATAAGAGGAATTTATGCTCAACCACACTTTTCGGCCAGCGGCACTGGTTGCTGTTTTTATTGCGCTGCAGGCGGTGCTGTTTTCTGTTGGTGGCATGCTCTGGGCCTTATTGGCGGGCGCTGTTTTGTTACTGGTTTATTTGCATTGGCCAAAGCCCGCCCCCGAGGCGAACGATAACACGCTAAAAGATCAGCTGGCCGCCACCGCTGATAACATTACCGGTGCCACGTCAAAAATGGCAATTGGCGCCGCTGAAGTGTCGTTTTATATCGACAGCCTGATGAAAGATATCGGCCATAGCAGTGAAGACAGCGGCAAAATAGCCGATGTCAGCAACGCGCTGGCCAGCACCAGCACAGAGCTTAGCCATTCGTTGCAATCTATAGGCGCGACCTTGCAGCAAACTGCCGGTGCATCAGATGACGCCGACATCAGGCTGCAGACCGCAGTAGCGAATATCAACAAACTGGTACACGCTGTAAGTCAGGCTGCCGCCGACTTACAACAGTTACGTAGTAGTAGCGATAACATTCAGCGTATTACTGATGTAATTAACACTGTAGCGGAGCAAACCAACCTGCTGGCATTAAACGCTGCTATTGAAGCCGCACGCGCTGGCGAACAAGGCCGTGGTTTTGCCGTAGTCGCCGACGAAGTGCGCACGCTGGCGGCAAAAACAGCCGGTGCGACCAAGGATATCGCCAGTATGCTGGGGGATATTCGCCAGCAAAGCCAGCACACCGCGGAGCAAATGCAGCAACTGGAACACAGTGGCGCTCAGGTGCAACAGGAGTTAAGTCAGGTTGCAGGTGGTTTTGCCGCAATAAACCAGCAAATTGCTGAAGCGTCTGGCACCTTCGCTCAGATAGAGCAAGCCAGCAGCGAGCTAAACCAGACCAGTATTGCCCTGGCGCAATCGGTTGACAGCATTAGTAAGACGCTTGCCAACATTAGCCAAAAAGGCAGCTCGGTTGCAGAGCAGGCTATTGGTTTGTCGGAAGAGACTGAAAGCATATACCGCGAACTGAACAGTCTTAGCGATCATAGTTTTTACAGCGCTATTTTGGCTGAGGCCGAGCAAGCTGCAACTAAAATTGGCCAGGTATTTAGCGACGCTATTGCGCAGGGTAAGCTTAATAAGGATGCACTTTTCGCCGAGCGATATGAACAAATCAGTGGCACTAACCCGGTGAAATACCACACGGCTTATGATCGTTTTACCGACCAGTGTTTACCAGCCATTCAGGAGCCTATTTTAGCGCGGCATAAAAACGTGCAGTACGCCATTACCGTCGATCGCAAAGGCTACGCGCCAACCCACAATAATAAATTCAGCCAGCCATTGACGGGTAATTACGACAAGGATTTACTGCAAAACCGCAGTAAGCGCATTTTTAGCGATCGCACCGGTAGCCGCTGCGGCAGCCATACTCAGAGTATGTTGTTGCAAACCTATAAGCGTGATACCGGTGAAATTTTGCATGACCTGTCAGTGCCGATTTACGTTGACGGCCGGCACTGGGGAGGCTTTCGTATTGGCTTTAAGCGCTAGGCACTATTCCAGGTCATCTAACAGATCGTCAAACACACTCTCATCCACCTCAGGCTCTGCTGGCTTGGGTGGATTGCCGTCGTATATTTCAAACTCCTGACGCTGAAAGTAAGACTCTTTAACAAAGGCATACGGATCTAGTGACTCTTCGAGCAGGCTCTCCATAGACATTAACTGTTCGCGGCTATCCAGTGCACCTATCAGTGCACGGGTAATTGATAACGGTGTATTCAGTAGCCCTAGAGGAAAATACAGGTTATCCACTACGCCACCGGCAGTCCCGCGCACGGTAGTAGGCCCAAGTGCGGGTAACATCAGGTAAGCACCATCACCTACCCCCCATACCGCCAACGTTTGATTGAAATCTTCATCTTGCTCTTGCAGACCGATAGCGCTGGCCACATCAAACAAACCAAACAAACCCAGCGTGCTGTTCACCAGAAAGCGGCCGGCACTAATAGCAGCGCGGTCGGGTTTCGCTTGCAAAGCGCCATTGACAAAGCTGGCCGGCTCACTGAGGTTGTCGGCCACATTAACCAGGCCTTTACGTGCCGGTTTGGGTACCACTGTCATATACCCAACAGTAGCGGGGCGCAGCAGGTATTTATCCAGAATATCGTAATTAAAGTCCCACAGCGGCCGGTTGATGGTTTCCAACGGATCGCGGCTATCGGTGTAGACAGTGCCGGTTTGGCTTTGCATCTGGCTTTGTGTGTGAGCGTCAGGCGCCGGTTTTGCGGCACAGGCTGACAACAGCAGCGCGGTGCTTAACACTAAACAACGAAACAATACAGAGTCAGCCATATCAGGGTTCCAGTGTTAAAGAGATAGTCAGTGTATTAGCAGTCAGGTCCAGCACACCGGATTCTACCTGAATATCACCCGGGCGCAGCTCTACTGTGCCGCTTTGTGACAAACGCGCCACGACCTGCACCTTGTCTGCGCTGGCAAGTGTCCACTGGCTTTGCATTGCCATTTGCTCGTTTAACACCAGTTGCAGCTGCCCTTCAGGTAGAGGAATGCGCTGCACGGCCAATGGCAAACCGGGGCCCTCTGTAGCCCGGGCAAATAAAAACAGGCTGGCATCCGGGTTGGCTTGTTTTAACCTGGGGTCGACAAACAGGTTGACCGTTATCTGCCTTCCCGGCGCTTTAATATCGACACCCAGCTCGGTTAAGCGCTGTTGCACCGCCGCATAACGCGGATCTTCTTTTGGTAACTGTTTTAATAGTAACTGCCAGGCACTGGTGGCCTCGGCCATATCGCCCTTTTCGTAGGCAATCAGTGCCATTAACGACAGGGCATCTGTATTGCTGGCCTCGCGCGTTAAAACCTGTGCAACCGCACGACCAGCGCGTGCCAGGCTGTTATCATCACCGAGTAAAATCAGCGCCTGGGCATAGCTTAGCAGTAGTGGTACCCGCTCAGGCGACAGCTTAAGGGCGCGCTCAAAAGCGGCTACGGCTTGCTCTGCCGCGCCCTGCGACAGGCGGATACGCCCAAGCAACATCCAGGCGACAGCGTCATCACCTTCATTGGCAAGCCGGGTACGCAACCCAAGTGCAAACAGCTCCATTTCCTGCTCAGATAACGGCTCACCCTGCCCCAATAACGCCCGCTCGCCGAACTGCTGTAACTGCTGCTGCGCCCGTTGCCAATCATCAAGCTGCCGGTAGTGGCCTGTCACGGCATAAATACCACCGACTAACAATGTCACCACCAGCAATAACGCCAGCGGTAGACGCCAACCTGTGCCGGGTTGACTTAACTGCGCTTGTTGTTGCTGCGATAAAAACTGTGTTTTCAGCTCTTGTGCAGCCGCGTCAAAATCCTGCTCTGCCAGCTCGCCACTATCGCGCGCCAGCGCCAGTAACTGCAAACGCTCTTCGAACAATTGCGCCGGCGTTTGCGTGTATTGCTTATATGCCCGCCTTGGCCAGAACAAACACAGCGCCGTCACAAGCAACATCGCCAGGGCAGTTAACAACAACGGCGCCATCATGGTTTTTTACTCCGGTAACGATCAATCAAGGTATCTAACTCTGAAGCTGACGGTGTATGCGCTGTGAGTTCGTCGTCATTATTTTTGCTGGCACGGCGATAAGCCCCTACCGCCAACAACAGCACCAGCATTAACAATGGCGCCAGCCACAACCATAGGGTGAAACGGTTAACCGGCGGCTGATAATGCACAAAGTCGCCATAGCGGCCAATCATATAGTCCAATACCTGAGCGCGGTCTTTGCCTTCGCGCACTAATTGGTACGTTTTTTCACGCATATCTACAGCGACTATGGCATTGGAGTCAGCGATATTCTGGTTTTGACATTGCGGGCAGCGCAGCTCTTCGGTGAGCTGGTTAAATAACTGGCGCTGCTGCTCGTTGTCAAACGGGCGTATGTCTTGCGCCAGTGTGCAAAAGCTAACAAACAGCATGATAACCGTGATCCTCATGGCTGGCTCCACTGCTGGTACAAGGGTGCCAGCTTAGCGCGCCACACCTGAGGGTTAATATCACCGATGTGATGCGCCCGTACGGTGCCGCTGGCGTCAATAATAAAGGTTTCCGGTGCGCCGCTTACGCCTAAATCCAACGACAGGCTACGGTCTACATCGAGGATATTAAACTGATAAGGGTTACCGTTTTGCTGTAATTTTTCGCTGACTTCGCGCTGCAGCACGCTCAAATCAAAGGGCGCATCAAATGCCGGATCGCGTGGCAGCTCGTAATACAGGCCAACAATTTTCACGCCCTGTTCACGCAGCTCCGTTAAGTAACCCAGTTCAGCATTACAGGTGGGGCACCAGACGCCCCAGACATTCAATAAAAATGTTTCGCCTTTTAATGCCTCAGCGGTCCAGATTTTGTCTGGCTGCATTAAATCAGCCAGCGCAAACTCGGGCAGCGGCTTGTCGACAATGGCCGAAGCGCGCTCACGCGGATCAGAAAACAACCCACTGAGTAAAAACAGCGCCAGCGCCAGAAACGCCATCAGTGGCGCATAAAATAATACCTTACGCATGCGCTTCTCCATGACCGCTGAGTTTACGGCGGTATTTTTTGTCACATAGCGCCACCAGCGCGCCCAGTGACATTAACAAGCCACCGAGCCAAATCCAGCGGACAAAGGGTTTTACATGAATACGCAGCGCCCAGGCATCACCAGGCAGTGCTTCGCCCAGTGAAACAAACAGGTCACGGCTTAAACGGGCATGAATAGCGGCTTCGGTCATAATGGTACTTTGAATACGGTAAAAGCGCTTTTCGGCGTGTAAATGGGTTACGAATTTACCGTCTTTATGCACGTCGAGCTCTGCCGCTTCGCCGCCATAGTTGGGGCCATTAAGCGCATACACTTCCTGCAGGGTGAAATCATAACCTGACACTGTTACCGTATCACCGGCCTGCATGCGCACATCACGCTCTACGGTGTAGGTTTTGGTCATGGCAACGCCTATAACCAGTACAGCAAAACCGATATGCGCCAGTGTCATACCATAATGGCTGGCGTTAAGCTTACCAATTCCGGCCGTTACTGAGCCAAACTGCTTTAAGCGCAGCATGACTTCAGCCAGAGCAGACACGCCCACCCAGGCACCCAGCAACAAGCCCAGCAGGGCTAAATTGGCTTGTACACTTTGCATAAGCGCAAGGGTGCCCAAGGCCAACATCAGTGTTGCAATGGCTACCAGGCCAAGCGGTTTAATCAGCGGCACAACCTGTTGCTGCTTCCAGCGCACCCAGGGGCCTAAGCCCAACATGAGCGCAAACGGAATGGTCAGGTAGTAAAACATCTGGTTAAAGAACGGCTCGCCAATCGAAATGGACCCCAGGCCCAACTCTTTATGAAACAGCGGAAACAGTGTGCCTAAAAAAACGATTAAACAGGCGGTCAGCAAAAAGACGTTGTTGCCCCACAGCATCATTTCACGCGAAAACAGCTGATAGCGCGCCTGCGAGCGTACCGAATTCATCCGGCTGCCGTACAACAACAAGGAGCCGCCAACGACCAACAGTAAAAACACCAGCAAATACATGCCGCGGCCCGGATCGGTGGCAAAAGAGTGCACCGACACCAGCACGCCGGAGCGCACTAAAAAGGCACCAACCAAACTTAGGGCAAAGGCCGCCAGTGCCAACAGCACCGTCCAGCTTTTAAAGGTACCGCGCTTCTCTGTTACGGCAAGGCTGTGAATAAGTGCCGTACCAGCCAGCCAGGGCATAAAAGAGGCGTTTTCCACCGGATCCCAGAACCACCAGCCGCCCCAGCCCAGTTCTTTATAAGCCCACCAGCTGCCCAGCATAATGCCCAGGGTTAAGAACAGCCAGGCAGACAGTGCCCAGGGCCGGACCCAGCGCGCCCAGACACTGTCAAAGCGGCCGCTGATCAACGCCGCCAGCGCAAAGGCAAAGGCCACGGCAAAACCGACATAGCCCATATACAGCGTGGGCGGGTGCATTATCATGCCAAAGTCTTGCAGCAAGGGGTTTAAATCGCGCCCTTCAACAGGAAAGAACGGCAGGCTGCGCTCAAACGGGTTAGACATAAACAGCGAGAAGGCGACAAAGCCAACGCAAATAATGCCCAAAATACCCAGAATACGGCCCTGCAGCAGTAATGGCAGCGCTTTAGAGTATTGCGCCACCAGGGCTGTCCAGCCCGCCAGCATCAGCACCCATAACAACATTGAACCTTCATGCGAGCCAAAACTGGCGGTAATTTGATAATACCAGGGTAAGGTAGAGCTGGAGTTTTGCGCCACGTTAATGACAGTAAAGTCGCTGGTACGAAAGGCGTAAATGAGCGCCGACATTGCCAGCAAACAAAAGATAAACTGGCCGAATGCCAACGGCTTGGCCAGCAGCAACATGCGCTGATTGGCAACAAAACTGCCATACAAAGGCACCAGCGCCAGCAACAGAGCCAGCGCAAAAGCAAATGTCAGCGCCAGCTGACCGGCTTCAGCAATCATTAGTAGCGCCCTTCTGTACTGCTGCTATTCGTCTCGCTGCTTGCAGCGGGAAAGTCTTGTTTTGACGGAGGCACATGGCGGATACCCTTTAATGCCTCTGCCACTTCCGGTGGCATATACTCTTCGTCATGCTTGGCGAGCACTTCAGTGGCGGCAATGGTGGTTGCATCCACTAAAATACCTTGTGCCACTATGCCCTGCCCTTCGCGGAACAAGTCGGGCAAGATGCCTTCATAAGTGACGGTGACGATGGGGCCGGTGTCCACTAAGTCGAAACTGACTTTCAGCGACTGAGGGTCACGTTTTACCGAACCTTCCACCACCATGCCACCAATGCGCAGGCGCTGGCCCACCACGGGTTTTACTTTATCTTTGCCCAGCCCCTCTACCAGCTGTGAGGGCGTATAAAACAAGTCAATATTTTGCTGCAACGCGTACAGCATGGCGCCTACTGCACCTGCCAGCAGGCCGATGACCAATAGCACCGCCCACAAGCGTTTCTGACGTCGGGTTTGCATTATGATGAGGACTCCTGATACTGCTTAATACGTTGCTCGCGGGCCAGCTTGTCTGCCAGTTGTTTTAAGCTCTGGCGCTGCTGAAAATGGCTATAGGCCACCAGCGCCACTAACAGCGCATAGGTCGCGCCAAAGGACAACCAAACGAAAAAACCATAACCACCCATAGCCCAAAACTCGCTGAAAGACTGAAAATGCATCGTTATTTTGCTCCGGCCAATGCTTTAACCCAAGGCCTGTGCTGCTCATGCTGCAAAATAGCAGTACGCAGGCGCAGGCATAACAGTGCCAACATCAATACCTTAAATGCCAGTATGCTGATCAGTAGCGGCCACAACATGCTGGGATCAATCGACGGTTTGGCAAACTTGGTTATAGACGCGCCCTGATGCAAAGTGTTCCACCACTCGACCGAAAAATGAATAATAGGCAGGTTGATTACGCCCACCACGGCAAGTAAAGACGATGCCTTGGCACCGGTTTGCCGGTCAGAAAAAGCGCCGCTTAAGGCAATCACGCCAAGATATAAAAATAACAGGATAAGCTCTGAAGTTAAGCGTGCGTCCCACACCCACCAGGTGCCCCACATCGGTTTGCCCCAAGCCATACCGGTGATAAGCGCAATAGCGGTGTACACAGCACCGATAGGCGCTATGGCCAATACAGACCACTGCGCTACTTTTACCTGCCACACCAGCGCAATAAAGGCTGCAATCGCCATAGCCGAATAGGTGCCCATCGACATAATGGCGGAAGGTACGTGAATATGAATAATACGGTAGCTGTCACCCTGTTGATAATCGGGCGGGGTGAATACCAGGCCCCAGATATTTCCCAACAGCAACAACACAACGGCCAGCAGCATTAGCCAGGGGTAAAGCCGGCCACACAGGTGATAAACGGTTTCAGGCTTCGCTAAAGGATGTAACCATTTAAACATATCAGCTCACATTTAATTTAAGGGCACTGAGCACCGCCAGCGGCACCAGCGCCAGTGCAAATAACAACATGGCCAGCATAATCGCCAGCTGACCGTGATAAGGCAGCGCCATAGTAGCCGCTTCCATTGCTGCGCTGGCAAAAATGAGTAGCGGAATATACAGCGGTAAAATCAGCAGTGCCAGTAAAATACCGCCTTTATCGGCCGATACCGTAAGCGCTGCGCCCAACACACTGAGCAGACTTAACAGCGGCGTGCCCAACAGTAACGTCAACAACAATGCGACAAAGGCCGGCGTTTCTAAATTCAGCAACAACGCCACCAGCGGTGATAACAGCACCAGTGGCAGGCCGGTGCTCAGCCAATTTGTGACCAGCTTTGCCAACACAAAGCTCAGCAGCGGCTGTCGCGCGGCGACCAGCTGCTCGATGACGCCGTTGCGATAATCATCTTTAAACAACCGCTCAGCAGCCAGCAGCACACTTAACAGTGCGGCTATCCAGACAATACCCGGCGCCATCAACCGAAGCAGATTTGGCTCTGGCCCGACGCCCAGCGGAAATAAACACAGCACAATAATGAAAAACAGCACCGGGTTTAACCAGTCGGCTTTTTGCCTGGCCAGTAAGCGCAGCTCGCGCTGAATAAACACACCCAGTTTTACCATCGGTAGGCCAGCTCCAGTTTACTAAGCTGCGCATACTGCAGACTCAGGCTTTGATGCGTCGTCAGCACAATACAGCCGCCGCGCTGCAAATGCTGCAAAAAGTGCTGCTGCAACAAGGCGATAGCCGTTTGATCCAGTGCGGTAAAAGGTTCATCTAAGATCCAAAGCTGGCCCTGACTGAACCATAAACGCGCCAGTGACACCCGCCGCTGCTGACCCGCCGACAACATACGACAGGGAATATCTTCAAGCCCGGCAAGCCCAAGCCGGCCAAGCAAAGCATAATCGTCACCCGTTGGCGCCTGCACCGCGGCACGCCAGAAACGCAGGTTCTCCAGCGCGGTTAATTGTTCATGAATACCGCTTTGGTGGCCGATATAACATAAGTCGGCGGCGTAGTCGGCAGCTTGTTGGGCCAACGGCTGCTGACGGTAATAAATGTCGCCCTCGTCGGGATGCGCCAGGCCAGCTAGCAAGCGTAATAAAGAGCTTTTACCGGCACCGTTTTTACCGGCAATTTGCATTAGCTCACCGCCGTGCACTGCCAGGCTTAGCTGTTCGAACAAGACTCTGTCCTGGCGGATACAGCTTAAGCCTTTGGCTTCAAGCAACATCTCGCCGGGCGAGACGGGAAATGGTTGTGGTATATTCACTGCACGAGCTATCGACGACGGTAAAAATTGCGCGCATATTACCATAATGCCGGCATAATACGAATGTAACAGGGCGTCAGACCAGGCGAAAACGGGTAAAACTATGAACCAGATCAATCTGGACAACTTGTTCAGGCTGTCTGCCGGCGGTAAAGCCGACAGCGGCACCGTAAAGCTGGTGCTGGCGCAGGTGTATCAAGCACAATTACAGCAGCTGCCGGATGGTGGGGCCCGGTTACAACTCGGCGCTGGCAAGGCGCCGCTGCAGCTAACACTGAGTACTGCTGAGGCCGCACGGTTACAGCCGCTGTTGCAACCGGCTGCCATGCCAGACCGACAACCTGCCAGCAGCGCAGGGTTGCAGTTGCCGGTACAGGTGCAATTCACGTTAACTGCCGATAACCAGATCCGGCTTAACCTGCAACATAGCCAGACGACGCAAACACTGGCGTTATCAGCTGCGCAGGTGCGCCAGCTGCTATTGCAGTTTTTCCAAAGCACCATTGGTGCTTCACCGGTACAAACGTCTGGTGCGAACAGCACCCAGGCTGAGACAGCGCAGCAAAGTGCAGTCTTGGTCAGTGCCAGACTGCCTGTCGCCGCATTATCATCCACGACAGGCTCTGCAGTCGCCCCGCTTAAAGCCGGCAGTATTCAGCTGCCCATGCTGGCGCCGCTTAGCATCGCCAAAGAAACTCAGCAGCAACTCAACCCACTGTTACAAAATAGCCAATCTAATCAACTAACGGTGCTGTTACAGTTAAACAGTAGCAACAGCGAAGTAGGTGCCCGCTTACTACTGCCGGGTAACAGCAGTGGCACACCACTCTCTTTATTGGACAAACCGCAGCAACAACAGCTTTTACAACAGTTGGTACAGCTGTTTAACCAACAGCGGCCAGGCACGCTAAACCAACTGCCGCTGCTTAGCACATTAGCGCTACCGCCAGGTAGCACGCATCAAGTACAACTGCAGCAGCAAGGCTCAAACTGGCAGTTAGTGCTACAGACCGCCAGTGTAAAAGCCAATTTATCGGTCGATGCCGGGCAGTTTAACCGGCCATTACAATTAGTGGGTCCACCAGCGGTGGCCACCAACAATACGGTGACAAGCACAGCACAACTTAGCAGTACGGCACTCAGTCAGGCATGGCGCCATTTAATGCCGGTTTTGCCTTCCAGTATTGATCCGCTGGCCAGTTTACAAGATCTGGCTGAACCAGTGCAGCAGCTATTACAGACAATACGCCTAAGTCAGCTCGATGGTGCTAAAGTTGCCAACACGCAGCAGTTACTGCCGCAGCTGCTGAGCCTGCTGCAGTTTCAGCCTTTGCAAAGCCAACCCAGTCTGCAAACCAGCGGTGGCACACTGGCGGTTGCTATTCAGCTGTTGCTGGGCCATCTGCTGCAAAAACCGGTGCCCGCGGCACAGACGCCTGCTAACCAACGACTTTCGCAGCTAGTTAGCACGCTGGAACCACAACAAGCCAGTAATTTATTACGCCAGCTGGCCAGCCACAGCAGCACACTGCAGCAAAGCCAGTTAGCCACTCTGGATAGCAGCACCCAAGCACAGCAGCTGATCCTGCAGCTGCCGTTGAACCAGGGCGGTCAAAGCGTGTTTAGCCAACTGCAGATAGAGCAGCGTGAAGCTGATGGCAAACAGGACGGCAGCAAACGGACGATGTGGCAGCTTACGATGCGTTTTAATTTGCAGCAACTTGGCGCAATGCTGGTAATAGCCCGCTTACAACAGCAGCAATTACAGCTGCAGTTTTACACCGAACAACCCCAGGCCCTGGCACTGACCGAGCAGTTTTTACCGATATTAAAAGATCGCTGTAAAATGCAGGGGCTGGACGTACACCAAGCTGAATGTGTACTGGGCAAAATTCCCGAGTCGCTATTACCGCGTGCCAACAGTTTATTGGCCATCAAAGTATGAAGCAGGCAGCATGACAGAAAACACTAAAGAGAAAAGCGCTACCGCGCTGCAATATCAGGGTAAAGCAGCACCTACCGTGACCGCGCGCGGCCATGGCCAGTTGGCAGAGGAAATGATTGCCATGGCGCAACAGCATGGCATTTTGGTTCATCAGGACGAAGCGCTGAATAAACTCCTCAGCCAATTGGAGCTCGGCGACCAGATCCCGCCAGCCTTATATGTGGTGATTGCTGAACTTATTGCGTTTTCGTATGTGTTGCAGGGTAAGTTTCCGGAAAACTGGCACAATATCCACCAGCGTGTCGATTTTAAAACCTGAGATACGTCACGCTGTTAATGCCCAGTATTAACTTTTTGCCTGATGCAAATTAAACAGCAGTTCCGCTTCAGCCCGTGGCAGCTCACACTCACGCATGATCTCGTCGAGATCTGCGCCCAGCTGCACCATTTTCATCGCCCGGCTGTATATTTTTGACTCGGGATCGGTCAGCTCCATCGCCTGCTGTTTTTCTGCAAGTTGTTTCAGGCTCAGGCTTAAGTTTTCACTCACCTGCCCTAGCGACGCTTCCAGCTGAAGCACCCGCTGCCCAACACCAATAAGGCCTGAACGTAATTCCTGCAGTTCCAACTGGCTTTGTGCGAATTGCTGTGCACTGTACTCCAGTCGCTGCTCCAACTGTGACTGGTGTTGCTGCGATTGACGCTGCTGTGCTCTCACCCACCAGAGAATACCTGCAGCAACAAACAGCAGCAACGTGCTATGGATTGCCAGACTAAGCCACATAAGTTGCCTTAAATTGAGCTAATCTCATCCCACTCTTCATCACTGAGTAGTTTGTTTAAATCAACCAGGATCAGCAATTCGCCCTCGCGGTTAGATACGCCCTGAATAAAGCGGGCACTTTCGTCGGTACCGACATTAGGTGCCGTATCAATTTCAGAGGCTTTTAGGTACACCACTTCGGCCACGCTATCGACCAAAATACCGATCACCTGCTTATCGGCTTCGATGATCACTATCCGGCTGTTGTCTGTGACATCTGCCGGTTCCAGACCGAAGCGGGAACGGGTATCGATGACGGTAACCACATTACCGCGCAGGTTAATAATGCCCAGCACATAATCAGGCGAGCCCGGTACCGGCGCAATTTCGGTATAGCGCAGTACCTCCTGCACTTGCATGACGTTTATGCCGTAGGTTTCTTCCTGCAGCTTAAACGTTACCCACTGTAACACTACATCGGCGGCCTCAGCCTTTTTTACCGATTGCTTAGTTAATTCACTCATGCACAGCTCCTGTCTTCATGCCCGGCACTTTAGGCCCGGCGCTTTACGCACTGATATCCTGACCACGGTTTAACAATTCGATCATGGCTTCGATGTCGATCAATACACACATATGCTTTTTAATGACGCCAGCCATCCAGGGCCTTTTTCCCTCAGCTTCACGCCATTTCACATCATCTTGCTCCAGCATATAGGTATTAACCAGATTTTCGCAACAAAGCCCCCAATTACTGTTACCCAGCATAATAACATATTGATAGTTTAGCGTTTGCTGCATAGTTTGGTCATATTTTTCTGGCATCACCCAGCGCGCGGTGTCCACCACATTAATTTTTTGCTCACGATAAAGCATCACACCTTTGAACCACTGCGGTTTACCAATCAGGCTGTTAATGGTTGACAGCTGATGGATACCACCTAATTCTTTTAACGGCACGGCGACTTTTAAACCTGCCACATCAAAAAACAATGCCTGAAAACGGCCCTGACGGTAAGCTTTCTCTGTTGGCGTGGCCACTACAGGTGGAACCGGCGCGACAGGCGCAAGCCGCTCGGCCACCGGCACCTGACGCTGTTGAAGTTGTTGCGCCTGCTCAGCGGCGGCAAATTTTGCTTTTAGCGTATCCAGCGCAGCCACAGTGTTATCTGTTACTGTTTGCTTTTCCTGCACCACCACTTTAGCTGCAGTCGTGTCAACGGGCGGCGCTGACACTACCGCCTGCGCCAGTAACTGGTTTAGTTGCTGCTTTTTCTCGTCGGCCAGTGGCGCAACTTCCAGCGTCTCATCTTCGGTTAATAACGCCGACAAATAATGCTGCATCACTTTTTGACTGGCGATTAAATTGCTCATGCCTACTCCGCCGACAACTGCAGTAAATAGGTTAACAAGGTATTGTAAGCAAAGACCCCGCGCGATGAATTGGCAAACTCACTCGGCGGTGTTTGCGCCAGGCTGGCATCACGAAACTTAGTATCAACCGGGATCACTGCCGACCACACCTTGTCCTGATATTTCGCTTTTAATTCTTTGTACGCTTCAAGTGAGGCTTTGGTACGTTTGTCGTACATGGTTGGAATAATAGTATAGGCATAGTCTTTTTGCTGCGAAGTACGCATCAGAGCCATGGTCGCTATCATGCGTTCTAAGCCTTTTAATGCCAGAAACTCCGTTTGTACCGGGATCAAGATGCGGTCACAGGCAGCGATAGCATTGACCATCAACACGCCCATTACCGGCGGGCAGTCGATCAGAACATAGTCATATTCTTTGCTGATTTTTTGTAGTGCTTTTTTCAGCATCAATCCCATACCACCCTTATTGCCTAAAGTACGGTCCAGGGTTGCTAATGACATGGAGGAGGGCAGTATATCCAGGTTTGCCATGCCGCTTGGACACAGCGCCTGTAAAATTTCCTCGCTGCGAATATCTTTGCCACGAATAAAAATATCGTACACGCTCACTTCAAGCTCTTCAGCGTCTATGCCGAAATAATAGGTCAGTGATGCGTGCGGATCAGTGTCAACAAGCAGCACTTTATACCCACGCTGTGCCAGCAGGCCACCCAGCGTAACAGTGGTAGTGGTTTTGCCTACCCCACCTTTTTGATTAGCAACGGTCCAAATAACCACGTCAAGGTTCCTGTTGTTTTTCTGGCTGAGCATCGGGGTTGTCTTCACGGGTCGTAATACGAATACCCCCGCCTGGCAGTGCAATAACCCTGATACTACCATCTTGCTGTGACACTTGCTCTAATTGCTGTTGCAAGGCTTCGCTGGCTGCGGCTTCGTCCTGGCTAACGGCTGCAGCATCTTGCACTATATAGCCATAACGCGAGATCGCAATTACCACTTTACGGTTAGCCGCACGGCCCTGGGGACTGTCGTTAGGCGTAAAGGGGTAGTACTGGCCATAACCTTCTATTGCCATGCGCTGTGGAGCCGTGCCCAGCCGTTCCAGTAGGCGTAATACCGAGGTAGCACGGCTCACCGACAATTCCCAGTTAGACGCGAATAGCTCATTGTTTATCGGTTGATCGTCAGTGTAACCGCGCACACGAATGTAGTTATTAATCGGGTTAATAATACGGGTAATTTCTGTCAGCAGTGTTTGCGCTGAGGAAGTGGTAGTGGCGCTGCCACTGGCAAACAATAAACCACTACTAAGCTCAATACTGAGCCAGTTATCATCTTGCGTTACTTTGGCTAACCCCTGCTCCAGTAGATTGGCCAGCGCTTTTCTAAGCTGTTGTTCAACTGATTGTAACGGGCTACCCAGCTGGCGCTCTGACACCTCAGACAAACGGGTCGCATCAGCAACTAAGGTTGGGCCTTTAGCGCTATCTAGCGAACTGCCGTGCAAGTCTAATTCGCTTTGCGGCGCTGGCACCGTCAGCACCGAATTACCGGGCAGACCGGTTCCTGATTGGGCGGGCTTTTCAAACAACTTCGTCAAGCTGTCGGCCAGCACGCTATATTCCTCTTCCTTGATAATTGACATGGCATACAACACGACAAACAATGCAAACATCAGGGTCATGTAATCAGCGTAAGACACCAGCCAGCGATCCAGCTGCTCTTGCTCTATCTGTTGATGCTGCTGCTTGTGTCGGTACATAGCTTAACCCGGGTGGTAAGCGGCCAGCTTACGCTCTATGTTGCGCGGGTTTTCACCATGAGCAATAGACACCAAACCTTCGACAATCAGCTCATGATACAGAGTGCGTTGTTGCACCAGACTTTTTAACTTGTTGCCTACTGGGATATAGATAAGGTTGGCAAAGCCGACGCCGTAAATGGTAGCAACAAAGGCCGTAGCAATGCCCATACCCAAAAGTTGCGGTTCAGAAATATTGGCCATGGCTTGGATTAACCCAAGCACGGCACCTACTATACCGATGGTAGGGCTGTAGCCACCCATGGCATCAAAAATACGCGCCCCACGCAGTAAACGCTCGCGTTCCAGTGTCAGCTCTGCATCCAGAGTGTCTTGCAGCACATGTGGCTCAACACCATCAACCAGTAAATTTAATCCCCGGTGTAAAAACGGGTCCTGCTCGGCCAATGCATCGTTTTCCAGCGCGAGAAATCCGCTACCACGGGCGGCACTGCCCCAGTGTACAATGCGCTCGGCAGTGTGGTGTAACGGTAAGGTTGATGGACGAAACACCCAGGGTAACATTTTCAGCCCAAGTAAAAACTGATTCAGCGGCGTTTGCAGCATCACTGCGCCCAAGGTACCGCCAAACACAATTAAAAAAGCAGGAAAGTGGATTAAGGTGCTTAAACTTCCGCCTTCAATGACAAAACCACCGGCTACCGCCAACAGCGCCAACACAAAGCCACTTATCGCTAACTTATCCATTCGTCACTTCCGTTATCAGCCGGCTTGCGACATCATTCAGCGCCACTTCCATATCCATTAAACCGGCAGCCGCTATGGCCTGTGGCATGCCATATACCACGCAACTGGCTTCATCTTGTGCCCAGATTCTTGAACCAGCTTGTTTTAATAAGCGTGCACCCTCCCGGCCATCTGAACCCATACCGGTGAGGACTATCGCCAGCACTTTGTCAGTAAAGGCTTTGGCGGCAGTGGCAAAGGTAATGTCTACACTGGGTTTAAAGGTAATACGTGGTGAGTCATCTTCTTTGATCCGCAACCGTGCGTCCCGCTCATTGCCTTCGATCAACATTTGTTTACCACCCGGTGCCAGATAAGCCACCCCGGGTCGCAACACATCGTTATCTTGTGCTTCACGTACTTCAATTTTGGCCAGTGTATTTAGCCGCTGGGCAAAAGCACCGGTGAAAGCGGCAGGCATATGCTGAATAAGCACTATTGGCAGCGGAAAATCAGCCGGTAAGCTGGTAATGACACGCTGCAGCGCGACGGGTCCGCCTGTAGAAGTGCCAATAGCGACCAGCTTGTAACTTTTGCCACTGGCACTGTAACGCCCAACACTGGCCGCCGGTGCCACGCGTTCAGTCAAACGCGGCCGCTCCAAGCTACTGCGACTGAGCGCCGGACGCTCAGCCGGTTTGCTAGTTAGCGTGCTATCGGCACGGGGCAAAGTGTTATTGCTAAAGGTGCTACTAAAAGTAGGCCGCCCCAGCTGCCGTTTACGTGCGACTGCACGCACCCGTTCACGCAATAGGGTACCGGCTTCGTCTTTATCACGGGCTATGTCTTCAAATTTTTTCGGTAAAAAGTCAACCGCGCCAGCTTCCAACGCATCCAGCGTCGCCCTGGCCCCCTCGTGCGTTAACGATGAAAACATCAGAATAGGAATGCGTTGCTGCGCCATGATTTCGCGCACTGCAGAGATGCCATCTAACACAGGCATCTCCACATCCATGGTGATGACATCAGGTTTTAGAGCCAGGGCTTTATCTACCGCCTCACGGCCATTTACCGCCGTGTCGACAATGCTGATATCGCCATCTTTTGCCAATATTTCCGTTAACCGGCGGCGAAAAAAACTTGAATCATCAACCACTAACACCCTAATCGCCATAATGCTCTCTCTTTAGGCGTGCACTTTGTTGAAGCGATCAAACTTAATTTTTGACTTCTTCGCATAATGCTTTAGCAGGTTAGGCACATCCAGAATCAGCGCTATACCGCCGTCGGAGGTGATGGTGGCCCCCGCCATCCCCGGCGTGCCTTGCAGCAAGGCATCCAGCGGCTTTATCACTACCTCTTCCTGGCCAATCAGCGAGTCAACGACAAAACCCACTTGCTGTGTGCCAATCTGCACAATCACCACATGGCCCTGTTCACGACGGCGTTTTTTATCTGAGCCTTTTACTAACCAGTGCTCGAGGAAAAACAGCGGTATGGCTTTGTTGCGCACCACCACCGTTAACTGCCCATCTACCACGTTGGTTTTATTCAAATCGAGATGGAAAATTTCACTGACACCGGCCAGCGGCAGAGCAAAAGTTTGTTTACCCACCACCACCATTAACGTTGGCAGAATTGCCAGCGTCAGCGGCACCTTAATCTCCAGCAAGGTACCCTCACCCATTTTCGAGTGAATATGTACAGTACCATTAAGCTGGGTAATTTTGGTTTTAACCACATCCATGCCAACACCGCGGCCAGATATATCGGAGATTTGCTCTTTAGTGGAAAAGCCAGGCGCAAAAATCAGGTTAAAAGCTTCCGTATCCGACATACGTGCAGCAGCATCAGTATCTAGAATGCCCCGCTTAATGGCGATGCCTTTTAGCTTTTCCGGGTCCATACCCGCACCATCATCGTGGATGGTCAGCAATATATGGTCACCGGCCTGCGCCGCCGCGAGCTTAACCGTACCTGTGCGCTTTTTGCCGGCTTTTTGCCGCACTTCCGGCATTTCAATACCGTGATCGACAGAGTTGCGTACTAAATGCACTAGCGGATCGGCTAAGGCTTCGACCAGGTTTTTGTCTAAATCGGTTTCTTCGCCTTCCAGCACCAGTTCAATGTCTTTTTGCAGTGAGCGAGCTAAATCACGCACCACACGGGGAAAGCGGCCAAATACCTTTTTAATCGGCTGCATGCGGGTTTTCATCACCGCGCCCTGAATATCAGCAGTCACCACATCCAGATTTGAGATGGCTTTGCTCATCTCTTCGTTTTGTACGGTACCGGACAAACTGACCAGACGGTTACGCACCAACACCAGCTCGCCGACCATGTTCATAATTTGGTCCAGGCGCTTGGTATCAACCCGCACGGTTGTCTCAGCCTGTGCCGCTTGTTGGGCAGCGGCGGCTTTATCAGCAGCAACCGGGGCTGCAGGCGCAGCACTCGTTGAAGGTGCAGATGCAGGTGGCGGTGTGGCCGCTTTCGGCGCGGCTGCTGGCTCAGGTTTAGCAGGGGTTACAGCGGCAGAGGGGGTAACTGCGGCAGGTGCTTTACCTTTGCCATGTAATTGGTCAAGTAAGGCCTCAAACTCGGCATCGTCAATTTCATCATCGGCTTTGCCACTACTGGCCTGGCTGTTTGCCTTTTCTGTCGGTTTTGCTTTTTCTGCCGGAGCTTTGTCGTCAGCCTTAGCAACAGAGTCTGGAATAAATGAGCCTTTACCGTGCAGTTGATCGAGAATGGCTTCAAACTCATCGTCGGTAATATCGTCACCACCAGCACCGACATCACTAGCAGGAGCTGTCACCGCAGCAGGCGCAGCACTGGGCGCTGCTTTTTTGCCGTGAAGCTCATCCATCAAGCGGTCAAATTCTTCTTCAGTGATCTCATCGATATCGCCGGCACCGGCTTGCTCTGCTGCCGGTTTAACCTCCACCTCAGGTGTGGGCGCCGGTGCGGGCGCAACTGGCGCCTGGGTAACACTAGGTGCCGGAGCAGCAGTGCTGGACTCGGGCTCGCTATAATAATGCAGTGCATCCAGAATGGCCTGCGAAGCCGGTGTCAACGGTTGACGGTTTTGCACTTCAACAAACATCGCATTAATGCTGTCGAGTGATTGCAAAATCACGTCCATCAGCTCAGGTGTGACCCGCCGTTTACCGGTGCGCAATATGTCGAAAACGTTTTCGGCGCCGTGGCAAGCATCGACCAATTCGGTCAGCGACAAAAAGCCCGCACCGCCTTTTACCGTATGGAAGCCACGGAAAATGGCATTAAGCAGATTGGCATCGTCGGGATTATTTTCCAGTTCTACCAGCTGCTCCTGCAATAACTCGAGGATTTCGCCGGCTTCAACCAGGAAGTCCTGCAGTATATCTTCATCCATATCAAAGCTCATGCAAAGACACCTCTGTTAAAAACCTAAACTGGACAATAAATCGTCAACATCATCCTGACCGCTTACCACATCATCACGCTCAGCGGCATCAATAATCGGGCCTTCCGCTTCATGCGCTTTGGGCTTGGCTTTAGCCGGCTTAGCCTCAGCAGGAACCATCATGCTCGACTGGCCAAAAGCCGTTAACAAACCAATCAGGCTTTCTTCAACTTCACGCACTAACTCTATTACCCGACGCAGAATCTGGCCAGTCAAATCCTGATAATCCTGCGCCATCAGCACATCGGTTAACAATGAATTGAGGGTATTGGAATCACCGTTGGCTTGCTGAAAAAATCCATCCAACTGATGTACAAGCACTTTGAATTCGCCCAGCTGTAACTGCCGCTGCATAAGTTTTTGCCACTGCGGTTGAATTTTTGCCAGTTGCTGTGAAATTTGATCGGCAATAGGTAGACACGACTCAACCGCATCCATGGTGCGGTTGGCCGCCTGCTCGGTCATGTCAATAACATGATTAAGCCGCTTTTTCGCGTCAGGGATATCTTCTTCTAACAGGTTGTTAAGTGAAGGATCTATCTGGAAGTTTTTCAGTGAGTCATGTAGCTGACGGGTTAACTTACCGACTTCTGCAAAGAGTTCTGACGAACCGGGTACAGCAAGCTGCTGTACCAGCTGATTAGCGCTGTCGTGCTCTCCCATTTCCAGTAGCTGTACCAGCTCTCTGGCTTGCTCTAGTGAAATTATAGGCGCCGTACTTGCGGACATGGCAACGCTCCTTTGTCAGTTACGGTTAGCCTATCCGTTCAAACACTTTAGCTAACTTCTCTTGCAGCGTAGCTGCGGTAAAAGGTTTAACAATGTAGCCATTTACGCCAGCCTGCGCTGCAGCAATAATCTGCTCTTTCTTCGCTTCTGCCGTTACCATTAGCACCGGGATATGTTTTAACTTAGCGTCAGCCCGGATGGCACGCAGCAAGTCGATGCCTTGCATGCCTGGCATGTTCCAGTCAGTTACCACAAAATCGAAGTCGCCGTTTTGTAACATCGGCAAGGCTGTACTGCCGTCATCGGCTTCAGATACATTAGTAAAGCCAAGGTCACGCAACAGGTTTTTTATTATGCGTCTCATGGTAGAGAAATCGTCTACCACCAGAATTTTCATGTTTTTATCCAAAATCCCCTCCGGCGAGATATTACTGTTATCTCAGAATAGGTTACAACCAATCCTGCATTCTGGCTTTTAATCTGACCAATGCCTGACTATGTATTTGACTGATCCGGGACTCACTGACATTCAGCACTGCCCCAATCTCCTTCAAGTTTAGCTCGTCATTATAATACAGCGAAAGCACTAATGCTTCACGCTCAGGTAAACTGCTGATTGTTTTTGCTAAATCCTGATGGAAGCTATCATTTGCCTGTGTTTCATATAAATGGTCACAATCTGTGTCACCTGAGGTCACCAGCACATCTTCTGACACGCCCAGATCTTCTATTCCTATAATGCGGCCACTGCTGATATCACTTAACATATGATGGTATTCATCTAAAGATATATCAAGTTTTTCAGCAACTTCAATGTCTTTAACATCACGACCGTGTGTGGCTTCAAGCTCAGCAATGGTTTCTGCTATCAGGCGGGCATTGCGGTGAACGGAGCGTGGCGTCCAGTCGCCACGACGCATTTCATCAAGCATAGCACCCCGGATACGGATGCCGGCAAAAGTTTCAAAACTGGCGCCTTTACTGCCATCAAAATTCTTGGCCGCTTCAATCAGGCCTATCATGCCTGATTGAATTAAATCATCGACCAGTACGCTGGCCGGCAAACGCGCCATTAAGTGATAGGCAATACGTTTCACTAAAGGTGCGTGGCGCTCGACCAGTTGCTGCATATGGTCGACTCCGCCATAGGCTGCAATTTTGCTGTTCACGCCAGCCCCCTGTCTGCCTGTGGTTGAACCAGTTGCTCAAGAAAGAATTCCAGATGACCGGAGGCAGTAGCCGGTAACGGCCATTTGGCGGCTTTTAGCGCAAGGCTTTTAATGGCCATACTGGCTGCCGTTTTTGGAAAAGCGTCAACAAAGGCCTTTTGTTTACGTGCAGCTTTACGCACATTTTCATCATAAGGAATAGTGGCGACCAGCTCCAGATTGACGTCTAAAAAACGGTCTGTGACCCGGGTTAATTTGGCAAACAGCTCTTGGCCTTCTTTTAAACTGCGTACCATATTGGCAACAATTTTAAACTTTTCTACGCCATGATCCCGGCTTAAAATTTTCATCAGCGCGTAAGCATCGGTTATCGATGAGGGTTCATCACATACCACCACCATCACATCCTGAGAGGCACGGGAAAAGCTCAGCACCATGTCTGAAATGCCAGCGGCCGTATCTACCAGCAGCACATCAACGGGGGTTTTCAGTTCGCTGAAGGCACGGATCAGGCCAGCATGTTCGGCCGGCGCCAGTTCGGTCATATTCTGAGAGCCGGAGGTGGCAGGGATAATTTTAATACCAAAGGGGCCATCGATAATGATGTCATCCAGCTCGGCTTCACCGGCTAATACGTGTGACAGGTTTTTTTCAACTCTAAGGCCCAGCATGACATCACAATTGGCCAAGCCCAGATCGGCATCAAGCACCAGTACCCGCTTGCCCAATTGAGCCAAGGACATGGCGAGGTTTAGCGTGACGTTGGTTTTACCCACGCCGCCTTTACCGCCTGTTACTGATATTACTTTTACCATCTGCTTATTCATTTTTCTCAGGCCACTGGCTTGATCATCAATATTCACATGACTATGCATAGGTTCCGTCCGCGCGGCTCATCCCGTCGTTGTACCACTGATGTGCCGTACTGCTATGTGCGATTCGTAGTTTCTCTGCCTGTTGCACCAGGGCGTGGGCATCGGCAACCGCTATATCTTCCGGCACACGTTGCCCGTTGGTCAAGTAACTGACCGGCAGTGCATTGGCTATAGCGACATTGATCACTTCACCCAAACTTAAGCATTCATCAAGTTTGGTGAAAATACAACCAGACAGGGGAATGCGTTTAAAATGCGCGACGCTTTCCTGCATTACCCTTGATTGTGCTGTGGCAGACAATACCAGATAACTTTTTATTTTGACACGACTATTATGCACCAGCGTGGCAAGTTTTTCCGCCAACCGCACATCGCGCTGGCTCATACCCGCAGTGTCGATGATAATAAGTTTACGCTGTTGTAACTGATTAATTAACAAGGATAGCTCATCACTGTCTTTGGCCTGTTTTACCGGACAACCGATAATACGGCCAAAAGTAGCAAGCTGTTCAAAAGCACCTATTCGATAGCTGTCGGTGGTAATAAGCGCGACCTGATCAGCGCCATGCCGCTTAGCAAATTCAGCCGCCAGTTTCGCTACAGTAGTAGTTTTGCCTACCCCTGTAGGGCCAACCAGCGCCACGACGCCACCGCGGCGCAAAATATCATCGTTAGTGGTGCTTAACTGCCCGCTTAACAGCTCCAGCGCTGCCTGCCATGCATCGGCAGTGTTCAAATCTTCAGGCATAAAGCACGCCAGCTGATCAGCTACCTGCTCAGATAGCCCCAGTTGCTGCAGATTTTCTATCACCAGGGCACGCACCGGCTCTCGTCGTGCCAAATCCTGCCACATTAACCCAGATACCTGATGTTGCAACAGTTGACGCATCGACAGCATTTCATTGCGCATCGCATCCATTTGTTGCTGTAGCAACTTCGCTTGCTGCTCTTGCTGCTTACTCAGCTCGGTTAATTGCAGCGGGTTAATGGCCTGTACTGACGAAGTGCCAGAAGTTTGACGCTCAAAGGCAGCTGCCCGGGTCGGCTGCGACGGGGCTGGCTTAACCGTTGCGCCCTGGCTAACCTGTTGTTTAATCATTTGCCGTGCTAACAGGGCTTTTAACGAATCGGCAGGCGCCTCGGTCGGTTCAGCCATATCGGTATCATCGTCAGCGACGGTCGCCACAAAGCGCGGTTGCGCAGACTTGGCAGGAGCAGCCGGTGCCTTGGCGCTTACCTGTGCCTCCTGGTCAATAGCCGCAACGATTTCAACACCTTCAGCGACTTTCTTATTGGACAGAATAATGGCATCTGGCCCGAGGAAGTCTTTTACTTCCTGTAAAGCAGTGCGCATATCTTTTGCTACAAAGCGTTTAATTTTCATCGGTTAACTCCTAGCTTGCCTGGCCAATAACGCTGACAATGCGAATTTGTTTATCGTCCGGGATTTCCTGATAAGACAATACCCGAAGCCCTGGAATGGTGTATTTCACAAATCGTGCCATTACCGAGCGTAAAATTCCTGACGTGAGTAAAACAGCGCTGTCGCCATTAAGTTCCTGCTCCTGATGCGCTTGCTGCAACGATTGTTGGATGCGATCGGCAAGACCAGGCTCTATGCCGGCGCCATCGTTGCCGGCGGCTTGCATAGACTGATGTAGCATCTGCTCTAACTCAGGCGCAAAGGTAATGACTGGAATTTCTTTACGACTGCCCCCGACCTCCTGCACAATTAAGCGGCGCAGTGCGATACGACAAGCGGCAGTTAATACCTCGACATCCTGGCTCTTGGCGCCATACTCCACCAGTGTTTGCACTATGGTGCGCATATCACGAATAGGTACACCTTCGTTGAGCAGGTTTTGCAACACTTTTACCACCGCAGTAAGCGGCAGCGTATCTGGCACCAGCCCTTCAACCAGCTTGGGTGAGTGCTTAGCCAGCATATCCAGCAGGTTCTGCACTTCTTCATGCCCCAGTAAACTGGCAGCATGGTTGGTTAAAATCTGGCTTAAATGGGTTGCCACTACGGTTGCTGCATCCACCACGGTGTAGCCTAAGGTTTGTGCGTGCTCACGCTGCTCTTTAGCTATCCACACCGCATCCAGGCCAAATGCCGGATCTTTGGTCGCAATGCCTTTTACCGTGCCAAATACCTGGCCCGGGTTAATCGCCAGCTCGTTATCATGACGCAGCTCACCCTCGCCACTGGTCACCCCCATTAACGTCATGCGGTAGCTGTTAGGCTCTAAATCCAGGTTGTCACGGATATGCACCGCAGGAATAAGAAAGCCCAGCTCTTGTGACAGCTTTTTGCGCACCCCTTTAATGCGGCTTAACAGCTCGCCCCCCTGGGATTTATCCACCAGCGGAATTAAACGGTATCCCACTTCCAGCCCTATAGTGTCAACGCCCTGTACATCGTCCCAACCAATTTCTTTAACTACATTAGATTCTACCGGCGCGACTGGATTTGCATTACCCTTGAGTAGCTCAGCACTCACCTCTTTTTGCCGCTTCTGAATAAAATAGGCACTCGCACCGACCACCGCGGCTAATGACAAAAACGCAAAGTGCGGCATACCAGGCACTATCCCCATCAGGGTCAGTACACCGGCTGCAACATACAACACTTGTATGTTGCCAAGTTGCGCACTCATCTGCTCGCCCATGTTTTCTGACTTGTTCTGCCGGGTAACAATAATGGCAGTACCAATAGACAATAGCAGGCCAGGGATTTGCGCCACCAGGCCATCACCTATGGTCAGCAGGGTATAAATTTCCATCGCCTCGCCAAACGACAGATCGTGTTGCATCATACCGATAAACAAGCCGCCGACCAGGTTAATCACCAGAATGACAATACCGGCGATAGCATCACCTTTAACAAACTTACTGGCACCGTCCATCGAGCCGTAAAAGTCGGCTTCACTGGTCACTTCATCACGCCGTTTACGTGCCTCCTCCTGGGTAATTAAGCCTGAGTTTAAATCGGCGTCTATCGACATTTGCTTACCCGGCATGGCGTCTAAGGTAAAACGGGCTGAGACCTCAGCAATACGACCGGCACCTTTAGTAACCACCACGAAGTTAATAATGATCAGAATTAAGAACACAACGATACCGACGGCGTAGTTACCGCCGATGACCACTGAGCCGAAAGCTTCGATCACTTTGCCCGCAGCGTCGGGGCCGTTATGCCCTTCCAGTAACACTACCCGGGTACTGGCGACGTTCAGTGCCAGGCGCATAATCGTCGCCACCAGCAAAATGGCAGGGAAAACGCCAAAATCCAGCGGCCGCAGGGTATAAATGGTCACCAGCAACACCACCAGTGCCAGGGCGATATTAAACGAGAACAGTACGTCAAGCAGCATGGGAGGGAGTGGCAATACCACCATGGCCAGCGCCGCCAGAATAAACAATGGCGTCCCCAGGCCCTTGGCAAAAGCGAACTTTGAGCGGTCGAACTTAGTAAAATAACTGGCTAACTGCATGACAACCCTGACAGTAAATTGGCGCTATGCAGCTGTTCAGCAAGAAGTGTTCCAATACCAGCATGACACTGGTATCGTCGCTGTTTTTGATGGTAGCCAACGTGAGTTAGTGACGGTAACCCTCTGGAATTGGCAGCTCTTTGGCCAGGGTTTTCGGCCGACTACCTTTGCCTTTTTTATACATATTCAGCTGATACACATAAGCCAGTACCTGGGCCACAGCAGCAAACAACTGCTCCGGGATCGGGTGATCCAGCTCAGTGGTGTGGAAAATTGAACGGGCCAATGCCGGCGACTCGATAACTGGTACCTTATGTTCTTTGGCAATCTTGCGGATATGCAGTGCTACTTCATCCACGCCTTTGGCCACTACCACAGGCGCGCGGAATTTACCCTGGTCATATTTCAGCGCCACAGCATAGTGGGTCGGGTTGGTTACGATAACATCGGCTTTGGGCACTTCCTGCATCATGCGTTTCATCGACATTTGCATTTGGGTGCGGCGAATACGGGCTTTTATTTGCGGGTCACCCTCTGAGTTCTTGTACTCGTCTTTAATCTCCTGCAGCGACATTTTAAGTTGCTCGATGTGATGCCACTTCTGATAGGGCGCATCGACAATCGCGATGACTGACACACTGGCGCACAAGCCTAAAAATAGCCAAGCCAGAAAGTACATAGCCGACTCAATATTGTTTGGCTCACTCATCAGTGACAGCGCCATAATGTCAAAGAAAAACAGCTTAAGCAGCAGATAAGCAATCCCCACGACGACGATGACTTTAAGAATGCTCTTTAACAGTTCGACCAATGCCTGCAGGCCAAACATGCGCTTAAAACCCTGCAGGGGGCTCATTTTACTTAACTTGGGCCCAGCCGCTTCCCAGCTGAAATTAAACCCACCCAACAAGCAGTTACCAATAAAAGCGGCAATTAAAATAATAAGAAAAATACCGGCCAGCGGTGCAGCTAAACGCTCTCCGGCAGCTCCCCAGGCGGTAAACATCGAATTAGGTTCAAAAATATCTTTGGGTGTCAGCCGCAGCATACGCTGAGTGATATCCAGCATGGCCATCGCCAACATTTTGCCAAACACCAGAATGGCTGCAGCGCTGCCAATCAGCACAAACGCTGTCCCCATATCTTTAGAGCGGGCTATCTGGCCCTTTTTGGCTGCGTCTTGCAGCTTCTTGGGCGTGGGCTGTTCGGTTTTTTCGGCGCTTTCATCTGCCATTGCAGTGCCCTCCGCTTAACAACCAATCAGCCGGCAGCTGTAATCAATCGCGTGCTGCCACTGTTTGTCGTAGTGAAATAAAAAGGTATCCAGCGTTAACCATAAAATCAGTAGGCCGGCGAGCATCGTAATAGGAAAACCAATCGAAAAAATATTTAGCTGTGGTGCAGCACGCGTCATAATACCGAACGATAAATTAACCACCAGCATAGACACAATAGGTGCTAATGCTATCGCCAGTGCAGTAGCAAACATCCAGCCACCAAACTCTATCACGGTCCAGTAGCTGGTCACTTCCCACCACTGGCCGTTAATGGGCAGGGTGTCAAAGCTGAACACCAACATCTGGATCATGATCAGGTGACCATCAAACACCCAGAACAGCAAAGTGGCCAAAATTAGATAAAACTGGCCAATAGCAGCCACATTAACACCGCTGGCCGGGTCGACCATAGACGCAAAGCCAAGGCCAGTTTGGGTGGCTAATAGCTGACCAGCCAGCACAAAGGTGGTAATAAACATCAGCGAAATAAAGCCCAGCGCAAAACCAATCAGCAACTGTAATAACACTTCCAGAAACATCTGGCCAGACATCAGATCCGGATTCGGTACTGGTGGCAAGGTGGGCATAATAATCAGCGAAATAAATACCACCAGGCCGGTTTTAATGCGCATTGGAATGTTACGCACCCCTATACCGGCCATAATTAAAAACATACCGGTAACACGACAGAGCGGCAGCAGATAATCTGCCAGCGCCTGCATCAGTATACTCAGTGGAAATTCCACCGGTACTACCCCACCACCGTTGGAATGCTTAATATTAGCTCGTTGGTGTATTCCATAATCACCCGGACAAACCAATGGCCACCAAAAATAAGTGCCAACAAGGTAACGATTAATCGTGGCAGAAAACTTAAGGTTTGTTCATTAATTGAGGTAGCCGCTTGAAATACCGCCACAATCAAGCCAACAAACAACGACGGCAAAATAATGGCGCTAACCAGCAATATCACCAAAAATAGTGCATCGCGCAGCACATCGACAAACATTTCCGGGCTCATGTGCCGACTCCATAGCTGGTAGCCAGCGTGCCCATCACTAAAATCCAGCCGTCAACCAGCACAAACATCATCAGCTTAAATGGCAGCGAGATAATCATTGGCGATAACATCATCATCCCCATCGCCATCAAAACACTGGCGACGACTAAGTCGATAATCAAAAATGGGATAAATAGCATAAAGCCAATCTGAAAGGCGGTTTTCAACTCGCTGGTAATAAAGGCCGGTATAACTACGGTTATTGGGTAATCCTGCGGCTGTGCAGCAACCTCTAAGCCTGCAATCTGGGCAAAGGTATCTAAATCTTTGGTGCGCGTTTGGTGCAGCATAAAGGCTTTAATCGGCACTATGGCGGCATCGAGCGCCTGCACAGGTGAAATTTCTTCGGCCAGATAAGGCTGAATGGCGGTGTCATTAATGTTTTTAAACACCGGCGCCATGATAAAAAAGGTTAAAAACAAGGTGATGCCAATCAGTACCTGGTTCGACGGTGATTGCTGCAAACCTATAGCCTGGCGCAAGATAGCCAGCACCACAATAATCCGGGTAAAGCTGGTCATCATAATAACCATCGCCGGAATGAAGCTTAGTGCCGTCATCAGCGCCAACACTTGCAGCGTCACACTGTATTGCTGGCTGCCATCGGCAGCCGTGGTTACGGTAACAGCAGATAAGGCGCCGTTATCGGCAAATACATCGGGGCTTAGCAGTATTGCCAGCACCAGGCACAACAGTCGCAGCATAGTTCACGCTATTTTTTCAGGAACGATTGCAACTGTGTATGAAAGTCTGATGCCAACTTTTCTTCAGGTAGGGAATTTTCGAGTTCAAACAGCAAATTAATGCTATGGGCAGTCACGCCCAGCACCCGCTGTTTTCCTTGCATTTCAATAACTAACAAGCGCTCTTTTGGTCCAAGCGGCATGCTGGAAATTATTTTTATATGCTTGCTGCCCGGCAGCCGCAGCGTCAATTTTTTGAATGCCCAGCCAAGGGCAATCACTATTGCCACCACCAGCAGCAGTGACAACGCCATTTTACCCAAGCTAATACCGGCAGTGGGCCGCTCGCTGCTTTGCAGCACTGCGGGTTTGGTTAGCCCGGAGGGCTGCTCTGCTTTAGTCACTGGCTCGACTTGTGGTTTAACATCTGCAACTTGCGCAGCGCCCTCAGTGACGGGCTGCTCTGCAGCCGTTGAGCTGGCCTCAGTCTTAGCTGAACCTTGTGACTGTGCCCAGCAATCAGGCGTGGCACAGAGCAAAAAGAGTAAGGCTAAACCTACTAAACGCATTAACGTAGCTTCTTAATGCGTTCAATCTGGCTTATTACGTCAGTTAGCCGGATACCAAATTTATCGTTTACCACGACCACTTCGCCATGCGCAATCAGGGTGCCGTTTACCAGCACGTCAAGTGGCTCACCAGCCACCCGCTCCAACTCAACGACCGAGCCCTGGTTTAACTGCAACAGGTTACGAATACTGATCTTAGCCCGGCCCACCTCCATCGAAATGGTCACAGGTATATCTAAAATAGTGTCGAGTTTGCGCTTTTCATCTACCGTAATATCGGCTTTTTCATCACGCAGCTCTTCAAGCTCAACCGGCTCGGCACCGCCGCCGGCGCCTTCTGCCTCTGCCATGGCGGCAGCCCATTCGTCCATGGTGTCTTTATCATCAGCCATTATGCTTACCTTCTCTCACGATCTGATAGATTCAGATCGGCTTCTAACTCAGAAATATCGGCATCGCTGTCAAGCCGACGCCCTCCCTTGGTAAAGACGTGCATTTCAGATTTAACTGACTCAGGCCGCTTAATTTTCTCGGTTATTTTCAGCGCTACATTCTCGCGTGAACGGCCAAGTTTAGCGCGGTACGTCGGTAAATCTTCAATCAGTACTGTAATATGCTCTGGTATTTCGACCGGAATAATATCGCCGGCTTTAAGCTCCATAATCTCGCGCAGTGTTAAATCGACATCGAGCATCTTGGTGGTCAGATCCACCTTTACATCCATAATTTCGTCGCGCAGTGCCTTACTCCAGCGTAAATCAGTATCTTCTTTATCACTTTGTACACCGGCATCCAGAAGTTCGCGAATTGGCTCCAGCATAGAATACGGTAATGCCACGTGAAAATCGCCACCCCCACCGTCTAGCTCAATATGAAATGAGCTTATTACCACCACTTCAGTTGGGCTGACGATATTGGCCATCGCCGGGTTCACTTCAGAGTCGAGGTATTCAAACGACACATCCATTACCGGTGCCCAGGCTTCTTTGTAATCTTCAAAAATTAGCTTCAGCAGCATCTGAATAATACGCCGCTCCGTAGGGGTAAATTCGCGGCCTTCAATTTTGGCGTGGTAACGGCCATCACCACCAAAGAAGTTATCTACCAGAATAAACACCAACCGCGCTTCCATAGTAATCAGGCCAGTACCTTTTAACGGCCTGAAGCGCACCATATTTAAACTGGTAGGTACGAACAAGGTGTGCACATACTCGCCAAACTTAATCATCTGCACGCCGTTAATCGACACTTCGGCGGTGCGGCGCATCATGTTAAATAAACTGATACGCATATGACGGGCGAAGCGCTCGTTTACCATTTCCAGCGTTGGCATGCGGCCACGGACAATACGATCCTGCGACGAGAAATCGTATTCCATAGCAGAGCGGCCCCGGCCTTCACCGGATTCGTCTATTTCTTCTTCTTCAACGTCATCAACGCCATGTAATAGCGCATCAATTTCGTCTTGTGACAATAAGTCGGTCACGGCTGCTCACTCTTATTGCATGACAAAACCGGTGAACAGGACTTCGTCTACCACCACCGAGCCCACCACTTCAATCATCGCTTGTTGTAAATCGCTCAGCGCTTTGTTTTTCAGCGCATCGCGCCCTGCTACCGTTACCAGCTCGTCAGCGTTAGCCGAGCTGAACGTTTCTAACAAACTGCCCTCAATCAGCGGTATGTGCCGCATAGCCAGGGTTTCATTGTTGCTGCCGCGCACCAGCAGCTGCACTTTAATTTGCACCATACGATCGCGTGAGGCGCCCGGCACATTAAATACAAAAGGCCGCGGCAGCGCGACATATAACGCCGTGCCTTTTTGCTCAGCACCGCCCTCTGCCGCCCCCTGGGCGCTGACTGTTTCAGCAGTGCCTGTTGCAGGAGCGCTGTCTTCGCCACTGAACATTAAAAACCCCACTGTGGCCAACACCACCAGCGCTACAGCCGCGCCAGCGATTATAAAAAGTTTCTTTTTGCCGCCGCCCTCTGCAATTACCAAATCTTTTTCTGCTGCCATCTTTATTGCGTCTCTTGGTTAACCTGACAGTATTATGCTCACCTGCCAGCAATAATGTAAATCATAGTCTGGCAAATTCACTGCCGCTGCTGCTCGGCATGCCAACGTTAAAACCCACTGCCTTTATAACTAGGCGTAATAATCGACCAGACGGTCACTTACAGTAGCACTGACCTGAACCTGTGTCGCGGATGTGTCATCGCCACCGTCACTATTGCCATGACCGCCGCTATTACCTTGGCCACTATGCTGTGCGCTTTGCCGCTGCTGCTGCGACTGTTGCTGTACCTGGCCTTCGCTTAATAAAATGCCTTGCTGCTGAAGCATCTCGCGCAGGCGCGGTAATTGCTGCTCTAACAGCTCTTTAGCCTGCGGTTGTTGCACGACAAACTGCACAGAGGCCTGTTCCTGCTGCATATCTATTTTAATTTGCATCTGGCCCAGCCCGGCCGGGTCTAGCCGAATTTCTGCCACCTGAATATTCTGCCGCACCATCAGGTTCACCCGTTCACGCAGCTGCCCTGCTGCGTCTTGCTGCAGTAGATTCAGGCCCTGTTTTAACTGCTCAGCAACCGATGCTGCAGGCTTCTCAGCAGACCGAAGTGCGCCAGCCTGTCGCTGTTCCGCTTGTGCAATCACAGCGCTAAAAGGCTGCTCACTGCGCATAGCTGAGGGCTGCTCAACCACTTTGATGCCGGCGGCAGCTTGCTGCTGCAATATTTCCTGCAGTGCGGCCGAACCCTGCTGCCGCTGCTGTGATGATTGTGAGTTATCTTCGGTGCCAGACTTTGTCGCACTGCTCGCGGCTTTATCTGCGGCCTGCCCAGTTGGCTGATTGGCCAATGTCAGCATTTTGGCATTTTGGTTGTCACGGCTCAGTGCCACCTCAGATGACCCGACTGTCCGCAGTTGCTCATCAGTGACAGTCGCCATCAAAGGGCCTTGCTGCCCACTCTGACCTGGCTGCTCGGTACTCACCGCTTTCTCGGCCTGTTGTGCTGTTTTGCCACTTGCTGTGGCAGCCAGTTTTTGCGCCTTGCCATCCAGTCCAGCGCCAGTCAGTAACGTCTGTTCTGCACTTATCTGTTTATTAGCGGCCTGCACGGCAGCGTCTGTTTTTACCTGCTCAGTTTGTACTGCCGCAGCAATATCATCACCTTGCGCAACTGCATGGGTTGCTCGCTTTTCCTCTGTCAGTTTGCCCTGTTGAACAGATAGTTTTAAGTCAGCCTCTGTGTTCAGCGTTTTTGTCTTCGCCGCAGCGGATAACTCGGTGTCGGCATCGGCTTCTGACTTGCCTTGCGCTGCCGACAACAGAACTTCAGCTTCTGGCTTACCATTTGATAGCGTCAGATCCGGTACCGCAGGTTTTGCTTTAACGGCATCCGTCTCAGTGGCATCTTCAGTGGTTGTGGCATCTTCAGTGGTTGCTGCGTCTGCATTGGCTGCTAATTCAGCAGCGCTTTTCGCCGCAGCTTTTTCGCCATCGGCTTTAGCGTCTGTGCTAACCGCAGTAAAGCCAAGTTGTGCCAGGATGCTGGCGGTAAGTGCACTGTCCGCTGCCGCGTCTTCGTCAGTTGCCAGCACCTCTGAAACACCCGCCTCGGTAGCGGCTGTCACGGCCTGACTCACAGCAGATAACAAGCTGATATCGGCAGGCAATTGCCGCCCTTTGCTATCCTGGCCGGTTTTTGCCGGTGACACCAGTTGCCCCAGCATGTCACCAAATACCAAACCGCCTTCAACAGACAGGCTATCGGCCTCTGGTGCAGTGGTGTCAGATAACAGCGCGCTGTCTGCACCAGTCATTAGGATCGGAAGCTGTAAGCCCTGTGTCATACTGTTCTCCTGCAACGCGCTGCTATTTAAACGCGATACTTAGCTGTGGCTCTCAGTTTTTTATTCTTATTCAAGTTTCAGGCCAGTTTGTTAAAGCCCATTATTTGCTGCTTAACCGTTACACCTGGGCCAGCGCTTGCTGACGCATAAACTGCTGACTGGCGTACTCGTCGGCATTTTTCTGCTCTTGTTTCAGTTGTTTTTGCAGCTCTGCTAAGTCGTTACGCTGCACTAACAGCTCCAATGCTTTACGCTTTTTTTGCAGCGCCAGCCAGCTTTGCTTGCGCTGCTCGGCGGCGGCCTTGGCTTGCTGTACAGCCTTTGCCTGCAGCGAAATAGCCTGATCCAGCTTGGCAATAAAGTTAACAAACTGGTTGTACTGGCGGCTTTGCAAACCGGCGCTGCCTTGCTGCTGACTTTGCTGGATATAATCGGTGCGGTAGTTGGCAAGGCCCTGATATTTTTGCTCAGCCTGGGCATAAAACTGCTGGGCTTTGACAAACAACGCCTGCAGTTTTTCTTCCCGCTCCTGCTGAATTTTAATCAGCATATTAAAACGCTGTGACATCATGCGCCGTTACTCCGGGGTTGCGGCACCAAGTTACTCAGGGCCTGCAGGCTGTCATCGTAAGTGATGACATCGTGCATACCCTGCTGCAAAAAGCGGTTGATATTGGGCATCATGCCAATGGCTTTATCCAGCTGTGGGTCGCTGCCCCGCACGTACGCCCCGATGGCAATTAAGTCTTTGCTTTGCTGGTAGCTGGCATACAACTGTTTGACACTGCGAGCCATTAACTGATGCTCACTGCTGGTGACTGCCGGCATAACGCGACTGATGGATTTCTCTACATCAACCGCCGGAAAATGGCCGGCGTCGGCCAGCGCACGCGACAAGACAATGTGGCCATCGAGAATGGCGCGTGAGGCATCGGCAATAGGATCTTGCAAGTCGTCACCTTCCGACAACACAGTGTAAAACGCAGTAATCGAGCCCTGATTGCCGCTGCCATTACCGGCACGTTCCACCAGCGCCGGCAATTTGGCGAATACCGAGGGCGGATAGCCCTTGGTTGCAGGGGGCTCACCCACTGCCAGCGCTATCTCCCGCTGCGCCTGGGCATAACGGGTAATAGAATCAATCAGCAGCAGTACATCCAGACCTTGATCGCGAAAATACTCGGCGACCTGTACTGCGGTTTCGCAGCCTTTTAAACGCATCAAAGGTGACACATCAGCCGGCGCAGCGATCACAACCGAGCGCGCCTTACCCTCTTCACCTAAGATTTCATCAATAAATTCTTTGACCTCGCGGCCACGCTCGCCTACCAGCCCTACCACCACAACATCAGCAGCCGTACCACGGGTCATCATACCCAACAACACGCTTTTACCCACGCCAGAGCCGGCAAACAGCCCCATACGCTGGCCTTTACCCACGGTCAGAATGCTATTAATCGCCCGTACGCCAACATCAAGCGGCTGCTTAATGGGGCGACGATGTAAGGGGTTAATAGGCCGCGCTTTAGCACCCGCAAACTGGTTAGCAGCAATAGGGCCTTTGCCATCCAATGGTGCGCCCACACCATCAATAACCCGGCCGAGTAAATTCATGCTAAGCGGCACGCCTTTGTAGTTCAGCAGTGGTGTGACTTTGGCGCCGGGCACCACACCGGACACATCGTCCTTGGGCATTAAAAAAATCCGTTCATTAGCAAAGCCCACCACTTCGGCCATAATATTGCCGCGCGCGGTTTCTACGCTACAAGGTTGGCCAATCGCGGCGCTGCAGCCGGTCGCTTCCAGTGTTAAGCCCACCACACGCACTAAATGGCCTGCCACCGCCGGGCGGGAGCTGTGAATAAAGCTCTGTTGCTGGCGTAAAAACTGTACTAGCGGTTTACTGGCCGTCATGCCCAGGCTCCACATTAGCATTGTCAGTGCTGCTTTCTATTTGTGCTGAACTGTCTGCTGTGTAGGCAGCGAAGTCGTCCGCATCTATAGCGTCATTGGTCTCCGCTACCTGCTGGAGCTGTAAAAAGTGCTCCAGACTGCCCTGCAAGCGCTGCGCCAGAGAGCGGTCGACACTGGATTTGGCGGTTTCGATCAGGCAGCCACCTTGTGCAACAGTTGGCTCGACCTGTAATTGCCATTGGCGCTGCGCCAACTGCTCGGCGCTATAATGTTGCTCGATAATGGCCATATCGGCCGGGTGCAATTTAATCGCCAGCGCCCCGGCGTTTAGCGGCAGCGCCGCTACCGCTTCATTAAGCGCTTTTAAAATAACCTGCTCGTTAATTTGCACTTCAACAGCAATAACAGCTTGCGCCATCGCCAGGCTAAGTTGTAAGAGTTGCTGTTTAACTTGCTCATCCACCGCGGCCAGCGGTTGCTGCAGTTGGTCAAGCATGCCGCTTAGTTGGCTTAACCGCTGCTGTAGTTCTTCTTCTCCGGCGGCTAAGCCCTGCTTTTTGCCCTCAGCCAGCCCTTGCGCCAAGCCATCGCTCAGGCCTTGTTCACGGCCCTCGGCATATCCTTTACTAAAACCTTCGTCTTTACCTTCAGCGAAGCCCTCGTCATAGGCAGCTTGACGAATTTGCTCAATATCCTCTGCCGTTAACGGCTTTACTACCAGCTCTTCATCTGCCATTGCCGGCGCCGCCTTAGCTACCGGCTGGGTTTTATTCAGCGCATTGGTGCGGTTATTAACCCGCTGCTCGGCAGTTAGATCCGGCACCTGCCATTGCTGTAATAGCTCGTCGGTTTCGGCATCTGGCGAGAACGGCCTTTTGTATTTAAACGCATCAGTGCTCATAGCTGATTTCCGCTTAGGCGTAACAGGTCAGGCTTACAGGAAGTCATCACCACCACCACTGCCCAGCATAATTTCTCCTGCATCTGACAGCCGCCTTGCGGTAGACAGAATTTCTTTTTGTGCCGCTTCCACATCGCTAACCCGCACCGGGCCCATCGCTTCCAGGTCATCCTGCAGCAGCTCAGCTGCGCGTTTAGACATGTTTTTAAAGATTTTCTCTTTTAAGTTCTCATCGGTGCCTTTTAATGCCTTCATCAGCACGTCTTGCTGCACTTCACGCAGCAGCGTCTGAATGCCACGGTCATCGACGTCGATCAGGTTTTCAAACACAAACATCAAGTCCTGAATTTGCTGCGCCATCTCTTCGTCATGCTCGCGGATTGAATCCATTAGCTGACCTTCAATGTTGGTATCCATATAGTTGAGGATATCGGCAGCTGCTTTTAAGCCGCCCATTTTCGCGGTTTGGGTGCCTGCCTGACCAGCGAACTGTTTCTCCATAATTTCGTTCAGCTCTTGCAGAGCGGCCGGCTGTACCTCTTCTAAGTTGGCAATCCGCATGGTTAAATCCAGCCGCACTTTTTCCGGGAACTGCGATAAAATCTCTGCTGACTGCTCCGGCTCCAGGTACGACAACACGATAGTCTGAATCTGCGGGTGTTCGTTGCGAATAATATTCGCTACTTGTTTTGAGTCCATCCACTTCAGTGAGTCCAGGCCCTTAGCACCGCCACCCAGCACGATTTGGTCAATTAGGTTGGCAGCTTTCTCTTCACCCAGCGCTGCAGTTAACGCGCGCTTGATAAACTCTTCGCTTTGGAAACCGATGGTACTGAAATTCTGAATTTGCTCGATAAACAAGCGGTGCACAGCAGAAATTTTTGCCTGATTTAAATCCGTCATCTGCGCCATAGCCAGACCGACTTTCTGCACCTGCTTGGGCTCTAAGTGTTTCAGAATTTGCGCGGCATCTTCCTCTGACAAGCTCAGCAGTAAGATGGCGGCTTTTTCAACACCGTCCAGTTTGCCTACATCAAACGCAGGCTTTTTTGCTTCTATGCTACTCATCTTCAGCCAACCAGTTTTTCACAACTAACGAGGATAATTCCGGCTCGTTCGCCACCAGGGCTCGAACCGCGCGTAATAAGTCGTCATCACCATGCAGGTCTGGCAGCATTAGGGTGCCATCCGGTGCAAAACCGACTGCATTCTCATCAAAGGTTGAGTTTAGCATGTCGATAGTGTCGTCCCCTAAGTCCAGGCCAGACGACAATGCATTCTCATCGTAAGCCTCTTTGGTATCTTCTGGGTAAATCAATTTCTTCAGCATTGGCCGCACTATCGCGACAATCAGTACGATAATAATCAGGCCGCCCATGACCAGACGCACTACCCGTAAGAACCATTCTTCTTCGTAGAATTGCGGCGCAGGCGCTTCAACAACTTCATCTTTCATAAAGGGCACAGAGATGACTTCAATCATGTCACCACGCTGCGCATCAAAACCAATACCCCCTTGCAATAAACGGCGAATATTGGCCAACTCTGCCTGGGTGCGTGGTTGTGGCTCACCATTCTCGCCAGCTTTATAGTCGATGGCCACCGATACACTAAGGCGACGAATGACACCACTTTGCTGCGAAATATGGCTGATAGTGGTATCCAGCTCGTAATTACGGGTGGCTTCTTTGCTGTTACGGCCTGGCACTATGGGTTTACTATCCCCCCCGGTAGCCTGCTCAGGAATATTGGAATTAAGCGGCGGCTGGTTTGACAAGGCACCCGGAATACCACCGCTTACACCACCCACACTGTTTTCTTCAATGGTCATTTCGCTGCGGATGGCTGGCAGGTCAGGGTTAAAACGCTTTTGCGTTTGCTCGGTCGCAGTAAAATCCATCAACAGATCAACTTGCGCGGTGTAGTTACCAAAACCCAGTACCGGCATTAAGATGGAGTCAACTTTCTGACGGTATTCTTCTTCACGGGTACGCTGCAGCTCGTACTCTTTACGCGTGCGGCTGGAGCTGGCATCCTGTGAGCCGCTGTTCAACAGGCGACCATTCTGATCGGTTACAGTGACTCGCGACGGCGATAACCCCTGCACGGCTGAGGCGACGATATCAACAATGGCATCCACTTCGCTGTCGCGGATCACAGTGCCGCCACGGGCAGTAACCAGCACCGTTGCAGAGGGTAATTTTTCCACCCGGGCAAACACGTTTTCTTTTGGAATGGCTAACAGCACACGGGCACGGGCGACACTTTGCAATTCTTCAATGGTGCGGGCAAGCTGCTGCTCGCGGCTGTGTTTTAACCGCTCCATTTCCAAACGCTGGCTTACGCCAAAGCCACTGTCTTGCAGCAAAAACTCAGTGCCAGTGTCGGGCTCTTTAGCCAAGCCTGCACGGGATAACGACAGCTTAATGCTTTGAAATTTATCCTCTGGTACATAGATCACATTGCCCTCAAGCTTGTAGTCAACTTTCTGCGCATCCAGATGATCTAACGTTTGAATCAGCTCTTCTGTGGGGAACGTGCCCAAAGGCCGCATCTCCGGCTGACGAGCCCAGAGAATAATCAGAATGGCAATGGCCAGACAAATTGTTAGGGCAACAATAAGGGTGATCTGACGCACCAGATCCATGCCGCCCAGCGAGCCGATAAAGCCGGCTTTTTGCTCCTGCTGCTCACCACTGTTGTAATCGTTACCGGTCAGTGCCAGCTCGGTGGATTGATTTTCAGCCACAACTTATTCCTCCGTTACACCGGCATCGACATAATGTCTTTGTAGGCTTCAACCAGTTTATTACGCACTTGTACTGTCGCTTCAAAGGCCAGAGACGACTTTTGGCTGGCAATCATCACCTGTGCTAACGACACATTAGGATCGCCCAGCTCCACCGCTGTGCGCAATTTACTGGTTTCCTGTGCCAGGTTATTTACATGGCTTAGGGCACTGGTCAGCATGCTGCTAAAATCGCTTTGGCTGGCGTTAACCTGTTCGACTTTGGGCAGTCGTAACTCAGTACCAACGCCTCTGGCCTGGCTGGCCAGTGATTGCATTTCGGCGTAAAGTGCCTGACCTTTGATATTCATGGCATCACCTGTCAAATAATTGCTGCCTGGGTAGTTAGGCTAACTAAAGCAGGAGTTGTGCCAGTTTTAAAGCATTGATTTATACTTAAAAACCCTCTATCTCGAGGGTTTTATTGTATTGTCGCAGTAGTCTGTACAGCGGTTTCAAACAGGAACGGCAATCCCCTGTTGCTTCATTCTGGCCAATTTATAGCGCAAGGTGCGATCACTGATCCCCAAGCGCTCGGCGACTTCTTTACGCCGGTTAGCACAGGCTTTCATGGTCGCCAGAATAATGCGGTGTTCCTGCTCGTGCACACTGCTTTTAAAATCGCCGGCAGCGTTATCGGCGTTATCACCACGGCTATCAGTTACCGGCGGCATCTGCTTTATTACCGTTACGGGATTACTGTTAACCTGCTCCAGTAAAATATCGTCTTCGGTGATAACAGCATCACTGCAGATGATCAGGGCCCGCTGTATCACGTTATCCAGCTCACGCACATTGCCAGGCCAGTGGTAACTTGTCAGATACTCTGCTGCCTGCGGGCTTAATGTAGCCAACGGGCGACCAGCCAGGCGGCAGTGACGCTGCAATAAATGCTCTGCCAAAGGGACTATGTCATCCGGACGCTGACACAGCGCCGGCCAGCACAGCGGAAACACATTTAAGCGGTAATACAAGTCTTCGCGAAAACGCCCTTCAGCAACAGCCTGTTTTAAGTCGCGGTTGCTGGTGGCCAGTACGCGCACATCCAGCTTGATGGTTTTACGGCCGCCTAAACGCTCTACTTCACGCTCTTGCAATACCCGCAGTAACTTTGCCTGCAGGTTTAAGTCCATTTCGGTGATCTCATCCAGTAAAATGGTGCCCTGCTGCGCCTGCTCGAACTTACCCGGACAAGCGTTAATCGCGCCAGTGAAGGCGCCTTTCTCGTAGCCGAATAACGTCGATTCGAGCATATTCTCTGGAATAGCCGCACAATTTATCGCGACAAAAGGCCCCTGACTGCGCTCAGATAACTGATGTATGTAGCGCGCTAACACTTCCTTACCGGAACCGCTGGGACCAGTGATCATCACGCTGGCGTCAGTACGCGCCACTTTGGCGCAAAGTGTCAGCAGGTGTTTCGAGCTTGGTGCCGCCACGACCGGCTCGCACAAGCTCACTGGTGCCGGGCTGACATAACGGCTTACCGTGTTAACCAGCACCTGCGGTGCAAAGGGTTTTGCCAGATAATCCACTGCCCCCAGCTGAATGGCCTCCACAGCCGCCTGCACTGTGGCGTAAGCAGTCATCATCAGCACCGGTATTTGCGGATATTTCTCACGCAACGTTTTAAGCAGCGTTAAGCCGGATACGCCCTGCATTTGTACGTCGCTTATTACCAGCTGTACACTGTGCTGTTTGAGTAGCAACAGCGCCTGCTCGGCACTGTCTGCCGCAATTACCTGATAATCGGCCAGTTGCAGCGTATCTTGCAGCGCTTCGCGCAGGCCACTGTCATCCTCTACCAGTAAAATGCGTTGGCTCATCGATTACTCCTCTGACGTTATCCGGTGAACAGGCAACCTCAGCTGAAAACAGGCGCCACTGTGTCCCGGCACATAACACACTGAACCCTGATGGGAGCTCACCACAGCTTTGACTACCGCCAGGCCAAGGCCAGTGCCATTAGCACGACCTGTAACAAAGGGTTCAAACAAGCTGTGCTGTAGCTCAGGGGACACCCCGGGGCCATTGTCCGTCAGCTGGATAAGCAGCATGTTGCTGTTGGCCGGATCTGGGCCCAGCTGCAACGTTATGCAGGCGCCACTGCCTTTAGCCTGTACACTGTTCTGAATCAGGTTTTGCAGTGCACCGCACAGTGCATGCTGGTTGCCTAACAAATTTAACGTCTCATCTTTGCAACGAACCTGCAGCGTCGCTTGCTGTTGCTGGAGCAATAGCTCGACACTGCTTTGCAACTGTGTTAACAGCGTGTCCAGGCTAAAAGGTGCAACTTGCCCGGCGCTGTCACTGCGGGCAAACAGCAGCATGTCTTCTACTTGCTGCGCTAAATCATTGAGCCGAGACAACAGTTTTTGCTGAAACTGCTGCTGCATCTGTAATGTCGAGCGTGGATTGGCCAGGTTCTGTGCATACAAAAGGGCTGCGGATAACGGCGTGCGGATTTGATGCGCCAGACTGGCCATCATTTTACCCAGTGACGACAAGCGTTGCAGATGCGCCAGCCGGCTTTGCAGCTGCCGGGTCTCCGTTAAATCGGTTAGCATAATCAGCTGGCCAGCACGATTGCTGCCAGTACCGGGCAAGGTGCTGATTTGCAGCTTCACTCGCCGGCCGTCTTTTAATGACACTTCAAGGCCATCATCACTGCGCGGGCGAAAACAGCGGCTAATCACGTTAAACCAGGCTTGGCCGAGCAATGGCTCGCCCAGCAAGGCTATCGCTGCCGGGTTAGCCTGATACACCAGGCCGCGTTGGTCAAGCAGGATCACCGCGGCCGGCAGAGCTTGCAGCAATGGGTCTGGCGTGGTTGCGTGCAATAGCTGTAAAGACGGGCGCATCGCCGTCAGGTTATTGCTTAGTGGTGTCGTTTCTGCTGGCGCTGGCTGGTTTACCAGGCTTGTTGCACGCTCTGCTGACATCATGCCCCCTGCACATCAGTTATCAGCAGATGACTATGCAGGCATTATGCCAGCAGGTTTTGTAATTAAAATCAGTACATTAAGTTAGATTGCATAGCGTCAAAGCACTGACACCATGCCAATTAAGCGGTATTTACTCGTCTTTACCCAGATTATATTTGCGCATTTTTTCCACCAGGGTGGTGCGACGCAGCCCCAGCACTTCAGCCGCACGGGCGACAACAAACTCATGTCGCTCTAAAGCCTGCGAAATAAAGCGGATCTCAAGTTCAGCCAGATATTCTTTTAAATCAAGCCCCTGCTCAGGCAAATCGAGTAACGCATCCGCGCCATCAGCACTAAACAGATTGTCAGCATTGTCGTCCAGACTGCTGTTATCAGAATTACTGTCCTCTTCACTGCCCTGAAACAGCTCGTTCAGTAAATCACGCTCTTGCAGACTTTCGGGATAGTGCGGCACATAGCTGTCGATGTCCAGATGACGGTACTTTTGCGGCAGCTCAGCCACATCGACCACCTGATCCGGGTACATAATCACCATCCGCTCCAGCAGGTTAGCCAGCTCGCGCACATTACCCGGCCAGCTATGCAGTTGCAGGCTTTGCATGGCATGCTCAGTAAATTTGACCATCGCCTGGCTTTGTTTAGCCAGACGTTTTAACAGCTCGCTTATCAATAACGGCAGATCTTCGGTGCGCTCGCTCAGTGCCGGCGTTTCAATTGGAAACACATTTAAACGGTAATACAAGTCTTCGCGAAAACTGTTATCGCTAATCATCTGCTCCAAGTCCCGGTGTGTTGCCGCGACAATGCGTACATCTGCTTTAATAGCCGTGGTGCCGCCAACCCGCTCATAAGTACGCTCCTGCAACACACGCAGCAACTTCACCTGCATATTTAGCGGCATATCGCCAATTTCATCTAAAAACAGCGTGCCGCCCTGCGCCAGTTCAAACCGGCCTTTACGGGTTGAAATAGCACCGGTAAAGGCGCCTTTTTCATGGCCAAACAATTCACTTTCCAACAGCTCTGCTGGTATAGCGCCGCAGTTTATCGGTACAAAGGGGCCGGCCGCACGGTTAGACAATAAATGAATATTGCGCGCCACCACTTCTTTGCCGGTACCTGAGGGGCCCAGCACTAACACGTTGGCGTCGGTTTTGGCCACCTGAGAGATTAAAAAGCGCACCTGCTGCATAGGCGGCGAATTACCCACCATGCCATCAAATTTTAACGCGCTGTTTTGCTCACGCTGTACCGGTAACAACCTATGGTACTGCTGCGCATCACGCAGCAGCTGTGTCAGGCTGGCGTAAGCAAAGGGTTCTGTCAGTAAACCTACCGCATTAGCCTGTTGCAGTAGCGGCTGCAGCGTTTCGCCCAGTAATAAAAAGGCAGTGGCAGGGTAGCGCTTTAGTAAATCGGCCTGCACTGGTTCAGGCAAGGCCCCCAACAGCACCACAGCAGGCGGCTCGACCATTAAACGCTGCTCAAGCTCTGCCAGGCTAAGCTGTTGATGTGGCTCGTTAATAAAACTGAGCACCGTACTTAGCCGGCTACTACGTCCGCTTTGTTCATCGACAATATAAACTGAAGGGATATTCGACATGCCGCTGCTTTTGCTTTTATCAGGCTTTAATTGCATTGTACTGCGCATCAGTCAGCTTGCAAGCTGAAACGCTATTTTTTTGACGCAGTGTCAAAAAAATAGCGTTCAGATCTAATAGGTGAATTAGTGGATTAGCCAGACAAGGCACTACCCAAGCAGATTCAATGCCTGTTGCTGCGACAATCGCGCTTGTAAGGCAACGCTTACCGAACTGTTTGTTAAGATATCCGCAGCAGCTTTGTCACTGGTCGCGCGGGCAAAATCCAGATCTTCAATCCGGCTGCGCGCCGCCGACTCGGCAATTTGCTGGTTATTTAAATTGCTGGCAGCACTGGCAAAGCGGTTGGCTTCAGCGCCGGCCTGCGTTTGTAACTCACCGATATAATCCCGCGCTTGCGCCAGGCTATCCAGCGCGGCTGCCGCACCGGCACTGCTGGTTAAATCTATATTCAATGCATTGGTGCTTTGTAAGCCAGCGGCCACGTCAGTGGTGGTCAGGTTAATACTGCCGGAGCCTGTACCAAAAGTCACAGACGCATCGGCACCAAACAGCTTTTTACCGGCGAACTCTGAATTATCAATAATTTGCTGCGCGTTTGCTACATATGCATCCGCCTCGCTTTGTAATGCTGCTCGCTCTTCAGCGCCGTAAATACCATTACCGGCCGCCACAGCTAAACGACTTAACTCACCTAAATTGTCGTTAATGCCTTGTAAACTTTGCTCATACACCCGTGCCAGGGATATACCGTCGTAAACATTACGCTCACCCTGTGCTTTAGCGTTGATACTGCTGGACAGTTTATTGGCTATTTGTAATCCGGCGGCATCGTCAGCAGCGCTATTGATACGGCGGGCGGTTGCCAGCTTTTTCAGTAAATTCTCTTGCTGTAACTGCGCCTGATTTAACGTATTCAGACTACCCGGAGCATTTAGTTTCATAACACCACCACATCGCTGCAAAAACTGGTTATAGTTTAGCCAATAACACCGCTTACGGCCAGTAAATAAAATAACACCACGCAACCTAAACTGGTTTAGTATTAAAGTGTTTAATCTGAATGTGTTAGCTGTTACGGCATGCTTTATGCTAAGGTCAGACAACACCTTATTTCGCAGATTAAGTGCTTGTTGAGGGCAACTTATGTTTGATGGCAAAACGATTTTAATTACCGGCGGCACCGGCTCTTTTGGCCATAAATACACGCAAACATTATTGGCGCGTTACAAACCGAAGAAAATTATTATTTACTCGCGCGATGAGCTAAAGCAATACGAAATGCAGCAGAAATACCATCAAAGCTGTATGCGCTATTTTATTGGCGACGTGCGTGACGAGCATCGGTTAACTCGCGCTATGCATGGCGTTGATTACGTGATCCATGCCGCAGCGTTAAAGCAGGTGCCGGCAGCTGAATATAACCCTACCGAGTGTATCCGCACTAACATTAATGGTGCCGAGAATGTGATCACCGCTGCCATTGAGACCAATGTCGAAAAGGTGATTGCTTTATCTACTGATAAAGCCGCTAACCCGGTAAACCTCTACGGCGCTACCAAACTGGCGTCAGATAAACTTTTCATTGCTGCCAATAATATGGTGGGTGGCAGCCGGCCGCGCTTTTCGGTGGTGCGTTACGGCAATGTGGTGGGCTCGCGGGGTTCAGTAGTGCCATTCTTTCAGCAATTAATCGACAGCGGCAGTGACCATATTCCTATTACCCACCCCGATATGACCCGATTTTGGATTAGCCTGCAGCAAGGGGTTGATTTTGTATTGAAAAACTTTGAGAGGATGTTGGGCGGGGAAATCTTTGTGCCGAAAATTCCGTCTATCCGCATAGTTGATCTAGCCACCGCCATGGCACCACATTTACCACAAAAAATTATCGGTATTCGCCCCGGCGAAAAACTGCATGAAATGATGTGTCCCGGGGATATGTCATATCATACTTACGAGTTTGATGACCATTTTGTGATCGCGCCGGCGATTAAGTTTTTTAACCGCAGCAATGATTTTTCGACCAATGCATTGAACGAACGCGGCAAGCTGGTTGCTCCCGGCTTTGAATATGTGTCTGATACCAATCCGGATTTTTTAACCGTGGCACAAATGCAACAGTTTAACCGGGAAGCCATGCTGTGATCCCCTACGGCCGCCAACATATTACCCAAGCCGATATTGATGCAGTTAACGAAGTACTGCAGAGCGACTTTTTAACTCAGGGCCCGGCCGTGCCAGCCTTTGAGCAACGATTAACTGAGCTTACTAACGCTAGGTATGCTGTAGCGGTAAATAGCGCTACATCAGCATTACACGTTGCTTGCCTGGCGCTGGGTATTGGCCCTGGCAGCCGGGTCTGGACCTCACCTATCAGCTTTGTTGCTTCGGCTAACTGTGCCCGGTATTGTGGTGCCGATATCGACTTTGTCGATGTGGAGCCCGACAGCGGCAATATGGCAGTGGATAAACTCAGGCAAAAACTGGAGGCGGCGCGCAGCAGTGACAGCTTGCCACAGCTGGTAATACCGGTGCATTTAGCCGGCAGTAGCTGCGATATGCAGCAAATTCATTATCTGGCGAAAGAATTTGGTTTTGCCGTTATTGAAGATGCCTCACATGCGGTGGGCGCCAGTTATCAGGACGAACCGGTTGGCAGTTGCCGTTACAGCGATATCACCGTTTTTAGCTTTCACCCGGTAAAAATTATTACCACCGCCGAAGGCGGTATGGCACTGACTAATAACAGCGAACTGGCCGATAAAATGCGCTTATTGCGCAGCCACGGCATCAGCAGGGATGAGAGCCAGATGACCGAGCCCAGCCACGGTGCCTGGTATTATCAGCAGTTACTGTTGGGTTTTAATTACCGTATGACTGACCTTCAGGCCGCACTGGGTTTAAGCCAGAGCCGACGCTTACTGCCCATTATTCAAAAACGCCAGCTGCTGGCGGCCAATTACCACCGCTTGCTGGCCGACTTACCGCTAAGCCTGCCGCAGCTGGATGATATTAATATCAGCGCCTGGCATTTGTTTATCATCAGGCTGGATGACAAAAGCAAACGCCAGGCCGTATTTAACGGCCTGCGCGAGGCCGGTATTGGCGTGAATGTACATTATATTCCTATTCATACCCAGCCATATTACCAGCAGCTGGGTTTTGACTGGGGCGACTTGCCGGTAGCAGAAGATTTTTACGAGCGCATTATCAGCCTGCCGATGTACCCTGAGCTGACCGGCGAGCAGCAGCAATATGTTGCCGATACCCTGGCAGAGCTGCTGCGATGAACATTGCTATTATCCCGGCCCGCGGCGGCAGTAAACGTATTCCACGTAAAAACATTAAAGACTTCTGCGGCAAACCCATGCTGGCCTACCCGATAGCAGCAGCGCTTAACAGTGGCGTAATAGACAAAGTAGTCGTGTCTACGGACAATGATGAAATTGCCGCTATCGCCCGTCAATACGGTGCTGAAGTGCCTTTTATGCGCAGCAGCACACTGGCCGATGATTATACCGGCACCAGTGCCGTTGTTCGTGATGCCATTACACAGCTGCAAGCGCTTGGCTGGCCGCTTAATTACTGCGCCTGTCTGTACGCCACCACGCCTTTATTAACCGCCAACGTGATCCGCGACAGCCTGCAGCAACTTGAGCAAAGTGGTACTGATTATGTATTTACCGCGGCGCGCTTTTCCTTTCCCATTCAGCGCGCCCTGGTAATGACAGACAGCGGCGGTGTAGCGCCGTTTGATCCGGCCAGCATAGGTAAACGCTCACAGGATTTAACGCCAGCCTATCATGATGCCGGTCAACTGTATTGGGCTAAAGCCAGCAGCTGGCTGGATAACAGCAAAGCCATTTTTGGCGCCAACTCGCGCATGCTGGTGCTGCCAGATCATCTGGTACAGGATATCGACACCCCGGAGGACTGGCTGAGGGCTGAACTGCTGTACAACATGCTGCAACAGGAAAATGCCTGACATGAGAGTGCTGCTACGTGCCGATGCCTCGGTGTCTATGGGTAGCGGTCATATTATGCGTTGTCTTACTCTGGCCAAAGCCCTGCAGCAACAAGGTGCAGTGTGTAATTTTATCTGCCGGCCTCATGAAGGCCATTTAATCGACTGGCTCAGAGAACAAAACATTACTGTGATAATGCTGCCTGATACGATCAACAACGAAGTTGATGACGCCCGCCAGTGCCTGACACATCTCACCTCGTCTTATCAGTTGTTAGTGCTGGATCATTATCAGTTGGGGCAAGCCTATTGTCAGCTAATGCGTGCGCGCTGCGATAAAGTATTGGTAATAGACGATTTAGCCAACCGACAGCATGACTGTGACATCTTACTGGATCAAAACCTGCTGCCAAAGGGTAACGAACGCTATCAGCAGTTAGTACCCGCGCACTGCTTACAACTATTAGGCCCGCGTTATGCGCTGCTGCGCGATGAATTTTACCAGCGCCCAAGCAATAGGAATGGCCAGCCAAAGCATATTTTGGTTAGCTTTGGCGGCAGTGATGAGCAAAATTTAACCACACTGGCCGTTAATGCCATTGCACAGCTAAAGCCAGAGCAGGTAACGGCCGATATAGTGATAGGCGCAAATAACCCGTGGCGCGCTATGCTACAACAGCAAGTGGCGCGCCTGTCTAATGTGCAATTACATGTACAATGTAATTACATGGCCAGCCTGATGTACCAGGCCAGACTCATGCTTGGTGCAGGTGGTGCCACCCATTGGGAAAGGTGTATTTGTGGTCTGCCGGGTTTAGTAGTGACCGTTGCCGAAAATCAGCAGGCGACAACGGCATATCTGGACGAGCTTGGCGCCTGTGTCTGGTTGGGTCAGGCTGCTGAAATGTCAGCAGAGTTCTTTGCAGAGCAACTATGCTATTACCTGTCCCAGCCAGCACTGCTGGACGAGATTGGCCAGCGGGCGAAAAACCTGGTACCGGCTAATGCCGGTACGCCTTTAGTGGTAAAACAAATATTTAATGTAGTGGCGAGAATATAATGTCAGAGATAAAAATAGGTAACCGTTTGGTTGGGCCAACACAACAGCCCTTTATTATCGCTGAGATGTCGGGTAACCATGGCCAATCGCTGGAAAAAGCCATGGCCTTAGTGGATGCCGCCGCAACAGCGGGCGCACATGCACTCAAACTGCAAACCTACACACCAGACACCATTACGCTGGATGTGCACGAGCGCGAGTTTTTTATCGCTGATAAAAACAGCCTTTGGCAAGGTAACTCGCTGTATAACTTATACAAAGTTGCGATGACCCCCTGGGAGTGGCACAAGCCGATTTTTGACTATGCAACTAGCAAAGGCATGTTGGCATTTAGCTCGCCGTTTGACTTAACGGCAGTAGACTTTCTTGAATCACTTAATGTGCCATGCTACAAAATCGCCTCCTTTGAAAATATCGACCATGGCCTTTTGGCGGCGGTGGCCAAAACCGGCAAGCCCGTTATTATGTCAACCGGTATGGCAACGCAAGCTGAACTTGCAGAGTCAGTAGAGGTTCTGCGCAGCAACGGCTGTAAAGATATCATCCTGCTAAAATGTACCAGTAACTACCCTGCCCGCCCGGTAGATGCGAACTTACGCACCATTCCCCATTTAGCGCAGCTTTTCAATTGTCAGGTTGGTCTGTCTGATCACACCCCTGGCGTGGGCGTTTCTGTCGCAGCGGTCGCATTAGGCGCTACCGTAATCGAAAAACACTTTGTGCTGGATAGAAATGGTGGCGAAGTAGATGCAGAGTTCTCACTGGAACCCCATGAATTAAAAATGCTGGTGGAGGAGACCTCCCGTGCGCATGATGCGCTTGGTACTGTGCATTATGGCTGTACTGAAAAAGAGATAGGCTCACGGATACACCGCCGCTCACTCTATATAGCCAAAGATATGAAAGCCGGCGATATTTTCACTCCAGAAAACCTGCGTTCTGTACGCCCTGGACTTGGTTTAGCACCGAAATATTTGCCACAATTTCTTGGCCGTAAAGTAAAACAGGATGTAACGATGGGCACTCCGCTAAGCTGGGATTTTCTGTAACGTAATAACGCTGGTTAGAGGAGAGTCTGTCTATTAAGCACCTATTTAATAGCAGTAAAAATTGGGAATAGGATATTTTAAGCCCTGGCTAATCTGCACATAAAGCGCAGTTTAACCATGACTTTAGCGTATTAATAATAAAGACAAATCATGAAAGCTTATAGATTAAGACCAATAAACGATAAGGATAAAGCACAGATTCTTGCATGGCGTAATCACCCCGAAGTGCGTTCAGTTATGTTGACTGATCATGTGATTAGAGAACAAGAGCATGAAAACTGGTGGCAACGTGCCTCACAACAAGATGACTTAATTCGTTTGATCGTTGAGCATAACGAAAAACCTGTAGCGCTGATAAATTATTATAAAATTTGTCATCAGCAGCGTCGTGCCTGGTGGGGGTTTTACATTGATAACGCAGGCGTAACGACCCATCAAGCTCGTTTAAAGTTATTTGCTGCAATTGAGCAATTGGCGTTGGAATATGCGAGAATCCAACTAGATTTAGTCGAACTTTTTTGCGAAACATTGCAGAGCAATGAAGTAGTATTAGCCATGCATCATCGTGCTGGATTTGAGATCTGTTCTTCGCCCCTACTAGCACAGAATACTAATAAAAACGTGGTGTATATGTGCAAACGCTTTGCTGAAAACTTAGCGCGCCGAGTGTATTTCATGTGTAGTTACGTCCCTGAAAATTTACTTGTTGCCTACGAAGCACAGATTAAAAAACACCGGCGTTTTGAGCATCGTGTTGAACGTGTGCCTTTTGCGCAATATCCAATCGCTTTGCATGATACTAAGCATTCAATTAATCAGCGCAGTAATGACATCCTTGTGTTTTGTGAAAGACTTGAAGATTTAATAGATGATGTCTATGTTTCTGCGGAATTAGTTAATATACAAAATCTGAAAGCAGCAGTGGAGCGCTATTTCATTATTATTCGCCATGCCATCCAAACTCATCCAGGCCGAGAAATATACGTTTTTGATTTTGAGTGGATTACACCTCGCCATTTGACTCTCGCCCAAACTTGTGCGATGCAATATGAAGCAGAAATACAGTTATTGAATAAGCAGCTTTATTCTCTTTGCGCCGAGTTGGGTGTCGTATGTTTTCCCTACGCTTTTTGCTTGAAATCTTATGGCGTTGAGTCAGCATTTTCCCAAAAATATTGGTACTTGGCGCGAATGCCATTTAGTCAAGGCTTTGCTGAGCGTTTGGCAAAACAACTTGTGGCCATTCAGTCCGCTCAAAATGCTTTAAACGCGCGGGTCTTGGTTTTAGATTTAGATAATACTCTGTGGCATGGCGTTATAGGAGATGATGGACTAAGCGGTATTCAGTTAGGTGGTGATTATCCTGGTAATATCTACAAAGACCTACAAATATTATTTAGAAGTTTCTTGAAAAAAGGCTTTTTGCTCGCCTTGTGTTCAAAAAACACGAAACACATTGCATTAGAAGCAATTAATAAGCACCCTGAAATGGTTTTAAAAGAGTCTGATTTTGTAGCTATGGAAATCAACTGGCAAGATAAATCTGAGAATATTAGAAAATTAGCCGAGACATTAAACTTGGGATTGTCGTCGTTTTGTTTTGTTGATGATAATCCCCTAGAACGCGCCGAAGTCAGACAAACATTGCCTGACGTTTATGTTCCTGAGTTGCCAATTGATCCTGCTGAATGGTATGCGTATTTATGTCGACTCCCGGAATTAATGTTGATGGATGTAAATGAAACTGACAGAAAGCGCCAAGCTTTGTATCAACAAAGAACCCGAGCTCACCAGTCGCAAATTAATCACGGCGATAAAACAGCTTTTATTAAAAGCTTACAGATTGAAATTTCTTTACAGATGCTGAACGCAGCAAGTTTTGCGCGTTGCCTGCAATTATTTACCAAAACAAATCAGTTTAATACTACCACCCAACGATATACATCCGCTCAATTAAAATCTTTTGCTCGCTCGAACGATACCGCAGTATGGTATGTGGCCAGTCGCGATAAATTTTCTACGGAATATGAAGGCATCGCAGCACTGGTTGTTAGTAAGCAACACGAGCAATGGTGTATAGAAAATTTTGTCATGTCCTGTCGCGTGATGGGCCGAACAATCGAAAATGCGGTGATCAACCAGTTGGTGTTACTAGCTCAGCAACAAGGTGTGCGTCGTATATGTGGCCGATATATCGCTTCTGAACGAAATCAACCAGTAGCTGATTTATATGCTAACTTGGGTTTCATATATCAAGAAAATTTAGATTTGTGGTGCAAAACTCTGCCGGCAGAAATTAGCGAAGAGTCGTACATTAATGTGACATTAAATCATACTAGGGAGGAGTGGACAGATGTTTAGTGCATTAGGTATCCGTTATGTAGACCATTTTGCAGTTACAACAGAGAATTTGATGACTACTCTAACTGATTATCTATCCTTGCCAGGCGCCCGATTAATTAACGGACCTGGACAAAATACGGCTCAAGATGTTCTTTTTGCATTTGTCCAGTTACCACAAGGTGGTGTGGTAGAAATATTAGCACCACTAAATGAAAAATCGCCTATCCACTCTCACCTGAAACAGGGGGGTGGTAGTTATCATGTATGTTACGCAGTGGAAGACCTAACAAGTGCAATAAAAACTGCAACACAAAACTTTGGTGCAAGATTGATCAGACCTGAGCGAGCCGATGATGCGTTTTATGGTCGTAAAGTTGCTTTTTTATTTCATCCCAACCATGGATTGTTTGAATTAGTCGAAGCTTGGCCAAACAGCATTTCGAAAATAAATCCATGTGAACTTGAAAAACCAATGCCTATAATATCTGTGGTAACTGATCACAACTATGCAGAGACCTTGCTAGATATTTTTAATAGGACAATGCAAACTGAATATACAATAGAAAATAATTTGACGATGGATTTAGTGACGGAGTGGGATTCACTCAGGCATTTGCTACTAGTTATGGAAATAGAACGAGTTTTTGAAATTAATATTCCAGCAGAGGAGTTAGCTTACTTAGATAGTATGGATAAAATTCTAAAATACATCCAACAAGCAACAAAAAAAAATTAAGTTAAGCTCTTTTTTGAAAGATCAAGATCTACAATAACTTATAAAAATTGTTTACCAGGAATTTTAAAATGAAGGGCAAAAAAAAAAATACTCCGATTGTATTAACAGATTCATCAGCAAAAGAAGCCTCTAGCCGAAAAAGTTTTTACCAAACCTTTAGCGATTGTCCGGTGCCTCCGGCAGAAATGCTGAACAATTTAGGCCTGTTTATGCGCCGTCAGGATCTGTCGCGTATTATGTTTATGGACGAATTGTATAAAAAAGCACTGCCGGTGCATGGTGTCATTATGGAGTTTGGTGTGCGCTGGGGGCAAAACCTCGCGTTATTTTCATCATTTCGCGGCATGTACGAGCCCTACAATTATAACCGCAAGATCATAGGCTTCGATACCTTCGAGGGCTTCCCGTCAGTATCAGAGAAAGATGGCTGCAATGATGTAATCAAAAAAGGGGCCTACAGTGTCACTGAAGGCTACGAGCATTACCTGGACAGCGTGCTGCAATATCATGAATCAGAAAGTCCGCTAAGCCACATTAAAAAATATGAAATTGTTAAAGGCGATGCCACAGCAACCCTCGCGCAATACCTGGCAGATAATCCTCAAACTATTATCGCCATGGCCTACTTTGATTTTGATATTTACGAACCCACCAAAAAATGCCTTGAGTTAATTAAAGGCCATTTAACCAAAGGCAGTGTTATAGGTTTTGATGAGCTGAATTATCACAAGTTTCCGGGAGAAACCCTGGCATTAAAAGAGGTATTTGGCTTGGATAAATACGCCATAAGACGCTCGCCGCTAAGCCCGCTTACCTCTTACATCGTTATAGAGTAACGGCCGGTTATGAAAGGTATATTACTGGCCGGTGGCACCGGCAGCAGGCTTTACCCTATTACGCTGGGCATTTCCAAGCAGTTGTTGCCTATTCATAACAAGCCGATGATTTACTATTCGTTGTCAGTATTAATGCTGGCGGGTATCCGCGATATTCTTCTGATTACCACTGCTGACCAACAAGCCGCATTTCAGCGCTTACTGGGTGATGGCAGCAAATTCGGTATCAGCCTGCAATACGCGGTACAGCATAAACCCGAGGGTATCGCCCAGGCTTTCTTAATTGCAGAGCCATTTATCGGCAATGACGAAGTGTGCCTGGTACTGGGCGACAACATCTTTTATGGCCAGGGCTTTACGCCTAAATTGCATCAGGCCAAGAGCCGGTTGCCGGGCGCCGTGATCTTTGGTTATCAGGTAAAAGATCCCGAGCGCTTTGGCGTGGTTAAATTTGACAGCGACTTTCAGGTGCAATCAATAGAAGAAAAGCCGGCACAACCGCAAAGCAAATATGCCGTTACCGGGCTGTATTTCTACGATAATAATGTGGTCGACATTACCAAAACGCTGCGCCCTTCAGCGCGCGGCGAGCTGGAAATTACTGCCGTTAATCAGGCTTACCTGGCAGAAAAACAATTGAAAATTGAATTACTCGGCCGTGGTTTTGCCTGGCTGGATACCGGCACGCACGAGAGTTTGTCAGAAGCCTCTACCTTTGTAGAAACTATCGAAAAACGCCAGGGCTACCAAATCGCCTGTCTGGAAGAAATCGCTCATCTGAACGGCTGGCTGTCGCATGATGATGTGCAGCAGCGTTTGCAGGTGATGCCCGATTGCAGCTACAAAGAATATTTGACCGAGTTACTTAAATCAGCTCCCCGCTAATATCTGCTGCTGCAGCATCCCAGCCTCAGCAATTTAACGCCTGAGTTAACGCTGCGACAACCAACTGCTGTTGTTGCTCACTGATACCGCACCACAGCGGTAAGCGTATTAATGTCTGTGGCAGGCTGTCGGTATGTGTCATAGCGCCGTGTACACGGCCAAAACGCTGCCCTGCGGTTGACGAATGCAGCGGGACATAGTGAAACACTGCATGCACACCTTGTTCCTTCATCAGATCCAGCACCTTTTGCCGCTCAATATCCGGCGACAGCAACACATAATACATATGCGCATTGTGCTGACAATCGGCCGGCACCACCGGCCGCCGGAGTAACCCGGCCATTTCATATGGTTGCAATGCGTCATGATACCTCTGCCAACTTTGCATCCGGCTATCTGTTATGGCTTGCGCCTGCTCCAACTGCGCCCAGAGAAAGGCAGAAATCAGCTCACCTGGTAAAAACGATGAACCGTAGTCATGCCAGGTATACTTATCAATTTCACCGCGGAAAAACTGGCTCCGATTGGTGCCTTTTTCACGAATAATCTCTGCCCGCAAAATCAACTGCGCATCATTAACCAGCAAAGCACCGCCTTCGCCGGAAATAATATTTTTGGTTTCGTGAAAGCTGTACGCGCCCAAAGCACCGATACTACCCAAAGCCCGGCCTTTGTATTTGGCCATCACACCCTGAGCGGCATCTTCTACCACCTTAAGGCCGTGTCGTGCAGCAATGGCACAAATCGTGTCCATTTCGCAGGCCACACCGGCATAGTGCACCGGCACTATGGCTTTGGTGTTAGCCGTAATGGCCGCCTCTATCAAATTTTCATCGAGGTTTAATGTATCCGGCCGGATATCGACAAACACCGGGCAAGCACCGCGCAGCACAAACGCATTGGCGGTAGAGACAAAAGTATAGGACGGCATAATCACTTCATCACCGGGTTTAATATCCAGCAATAACGCCGCCATCTCCAATGCCGCGGTACAGGAGTTGGTCAACAGTGCTTTGGCACTGCCACTGTTTTGCTCCAGCCAGCTGTGACACTGTTTGGTAAAAGGGCCGTCGCCGGCCAACTTGCCATTAAAGTGCGCTTCTGAAATATAGTGCAGCTCTTTACCTGTCATGTACGGCCAGTTAAATGGGATCATCGCATTCTCACTTTATAAATACGCCAGGGCTTCCGGCCCGGTGTTAAACAGTAAATCCAGCACGGTTACAGCGTGCTCGAACGGCTGCTGTAGCTGCCGGTAAGGCGGATAATGCTGGTATTGCATCCACTGCACAGCGATACCACGCTGCAAAAACAGCTCTGTATCCAGATAAGCTTTCGCGGCCGGGCCGCTAAGGTAGCGGCTGGCATTAAAATGCTCACAAATATCCACTAATCGCTGATTGCGATCTGTACTGAGCTGCAAAGACTCAGCGTTAACCAGGGTGGTTTTTATCTGCAACAGCTCGCACAGTAAGGTTATAAAGCTTTGATTAACATCTGAAAGGTAGCGCCACTCCTGTTGATACATCGCCTCAATCCGCGCAGCATAATGCTCAAAATACGCGGCTTTGCGGTAATTTTGCTGCAGGGTTTTCCAGTGTTTGGCTTGCCAGTTGCTGCCAGCCAGTTCAATTTGATTAATCGGTTGCCCCAAATGGCGGTGCAATACCGGTACCGTTAACCATTGCGGCCCGGCCACTGTCTGAATTTTATTGCGGTTACGCCAGTCGTTTTTGGTGTACTGCACTATGTCGTAAAACACGAAATAGTCAGCGCGGCGTATCATGTCGAAATAGCCTTTCCACGGTATGTAGTTAGACTGGCACACTGCGACGGTAGTCATAACCGGATCCCGCTATCCGGATGCGTACTTACCGCCCGCGCCGGACTGCCGATATACTTACCGGCGTATTCTGTATTTTGCAGTACCAGCGCCGACGCGCCGATAAGCGACTCATCGGCAATATGCAACTGCTGTACAACCACAGCGTTAAAACCGAAAAAACATAAATTGCCGATTTGGCAACAGCCGCCGATAGTGGTACCGGCAGCAATAAAATTGTGGCTACCGACAATACTGTCATGGCACAGGGTAACGGACGACCAAAACACATTGTTGTCGCCCACTACACAAAACGGCTCAATAACAACGTTGGCCAAAATCACGCTGTTCTCCCCTGGCCGCACACTGCTGTCCACCGTAGCTGCAGGACTGATATAACTGTAAAAACGCCAGCCATCGGCTTTTAAACGCAAAAATAACTGCTCTCTGGCACGCATGTCGCTGTAGCCGACCGCACAAAGTAATCTAATATTGCCGGTAACAATATGCTGCTCCAGCTGCTGATAAGCATATACCGGCTTACCGTCAAACTGGTCACAGGTTTTGTAAACAGCATCGACTGTAAACGCCATCACGCTATCCTCAGTGGTAGTTTCTATCAGATGATGCAGTAAGCGCGCCAGCGGGCCGGTACCGAAAATAATAACCTGTTGCATCAGCTATTCCTGCCCCGGTTTATACAGCCGCTGCTCAGGCGGCAGATAAAATTCGTCCAGACTAACCGGCATGCGCACGTTCATGCCAATCAGACGGCGGCCGTCTTCGCCCAGACTATCAATTTGCTGTTGCGTCAACAGCCGAGGGAAATCAAAACGCTGACGCATATAGGGTCGACACAGGTTAATTGTCAGCGCATGACGGGTTTTAGTATCCTGATTAACACCTGCCGCATGAGCCAGACGGGCGTTAAAGACCACCATATCGCCGGCTTGACATACCAACCTCTCAGCAGCGTGATAAAAGTCTTGCTCGTTTGGTAACTCAGGTAAATGATGAGAGCCGGGTAAATAGTAGGTTGCACCATTATTCAACGTAAAATCATTTAAAGGAAAAATCACGCCAACATTGGTTGTGTAGTTTTTAATCCAACGCGGGCAGTCTACATGCACCCTGCTGCCATAGTTGCCTTGCCCTGGCATCAAGCTGGATGATTGATAAGCATAGATAATGCAATGTGGTATGAATATGCTATTGATTAAGCGATTAATTGTTGGATGATCCAACAACTTCAACATATACTCGCCTCGCACCATGCAGTTGTGCACCATACCACTGTCAAATACATCGGGACGGAGGTGTTTATCTTCAGCAATTGCCTTTTCAAGTTCTGCTGACAATAATGTCAGCCATTGCTGATCCAGCACTTGCGGGATCACCACGACACCGGTCTGTTCAAATTGCTGCTGTAATGATGCAACGTCCATGACAGTACCTGCAAAGTTTTACTTGGTCATAACAAAACGCAAATATTTGTACAAGTGATCGGAAAGCGGGCGCATAGACAGTAAATATTCATCAATAATCTGACTATGCCCATCTGGTTTTTGATTGACCCACTCGCCCTGGTTAACGAACCATTCAAACTCGACGTGACAAGACGTAAAGCCAACGTCCTTTGCTACTTGGAGCACGTCGCTAGCGAGAAAACCTTTGCGCAACGTTTTGCCGGGTTCTGCTTGCTCGAGCTGTGCCGCGTCCATACCAAACTGCTGTTGATAGTACTCTCCGTTATGCAATGCACCTTTTATTTCACGTTGAATGTGCGAAGAGAACGTGTTGCGCTGGGCTAACGTAGCGGCATTCTCCATAGCGACAATAAAGTCCCGGTTTGGATTCAAATCGGTATAAAACACACCACCGGGTTTTAACACTCTGTAAGCTTCCTGCAGAAAAACCTTGTAGTCGAACAGATGGTCCATAAACGAATAAGCTGTGGCAAAGTCAAAGTGATTATCAGGAAATGGCGTTGACTCAGCCAATGCTTCGTAAAGTGTGATATTGCCAGGGGTCAAATCAACTTGCGCCATCATTTCCTGCGTAATATCGACGCCCGCAACCTCAGCAAATAAATCATGGCTGAGCGCTATCATAAAGCCCGTGCCACAGCCAAAATCAATCATTCGATGGCGGGCATGCAGATTATTGCAAAGGCGCTCGACAATATTACGCACTTTACGTTTGTTTTCCGGGCGAAAATGCGGGCTTTTGTTGTATTCATTCTTTTCAGCTAAAAATGCATGCACATACTTATTAGATTCAATAACCTGCTGCATCTGCTCATCGGAATTACGCTTATTCACTGTTGCTCTCTCCCGCATGTAATTTTTCCCGAACAAAGCCCGCGGTTTCAAACAGCGGGTTTGCTACTAAGGTTCTGATCAGTGTGTTAATGTCTGAGCGTTTATCAATTATGTTTGCTGCCTTTTGCAGTGCCAGCTGTGAGCGGGAGCGCAAATACTCAGCATCAGCAATCAAAGTTGCAATTTCTTGCTTTATGTCAGCGTAGGAATTAAAACCAAAGTCTTCACCAGCAACGGCAAAGACGTCGCCTTGTCTGAGGGTAAGAACAGGTAAACCTGAACGCATTGCGTATAAAGCTGAATTCCCGCCACCGGCACGTGGGTAATTCAGAAATACATCACACTGATCAAGCGCACTGACAAAATCGTATTGGAAACCCAAAGCCGATACTTTCTCAACTAACTCCGGGAAACATTGATACCAGTAATCCTGTTTTTCGAACTCGCCCACAAAAACAAAATGCACCGGTAGCACCGTCAATTCTTGTAAGAAAGCAAAAAATGAACTTTCAAGTTCGGCATCCAATCTATTGCCAACAATCGCAATCTGCAATGGACCTTGCCTGACATCATCACGTTGATGTGATGACGCAGCTATTTCAGGAACTATTCTGAAATCAACAATCCCACTGTAAAAACGTTCAGATTGCACAGCACAGTTATCAGGCAAAATACTACTATCCGCCAGACGGAATTGTCCCAATGTATGTGGCAAGCGTGCAGTCGTCGGCACGACAATGTTCGGAACAAACTGACTACACAAATCGGCAGTCATGCTCTCTCCTACTGTTATACAAAAATAAGGTTTGTAATTTTTTATCAGGCGGATTACCTGAGGGATCTCATCCAAATTGGGCATCCCGGCCGACAACTGCAAGTAGCGGAAGTTAGCCCCTTCGTAGGTAAGCCCCTCAGTTTCATAATACCTGCGATTTCCTAATGCGGCGTCATACCAGGGTAATGCCCCCCTGCGGGGTAGAAGCTCGCCGGTATCAATCATTAACACCTGCTTATTAGCTGATAAACACAAGCCCTTGATAATATCCAACGCAATTTTACTTGGCGCATGTCTTGGACTTATAAACTGAGCGACAAACACAAAGACAATATCGATATTGCGTTCCGGGCTTGGGATAACAGACGGTTTGTCATCCAGCTGTTCATCTAGTAGCTCAGCAAAACTGTCAACTACACTTTTATATGCATTAAACCGAAGATTAAAATCTGAATTTTTCTTTAATGCACTACCAAACTCCATCGATAATATCTGATTGTACATATAAAAACGTTCAAATACAGAAAACCGAAGATCTGACACCAACGGCCATAATGCCTCTGTCGTCACGCTGCTGTCACCACAATGTAATGACAGCGTTTTAAAATACACCTCTCCGTATTTGTTAAGGCGGTTGGCATAAAAACTTAACAAACGAATTTGAATAAACGCAGAAAAAGCACACTGCTGGCTGGAAACACGATCAATAAAGGCCTGAGCCATCTGTGTAATAATATTATCTTCGGCAATGTCTGTCAGGCGTTCATCTAACTGAAAATATGCAATTAATTGTTTCAACTCATCAGATATCAACTGCTCTGACACGTCCAAATCAAAGTGAGGTCGTGCTTTAGCGCGTGCGATAAACTTCTCCAAACTGGCAACATCCGCACTATCAACACTTGAAATCGTAACAAACGCTTTAAACAGCTCTGGAAAATAACGGCTAAGTTTGCGCTGCATTTCAACATCTGAGCTTACAAAGCACACTGAGCTAAACACCTGATAAGTCTGTCTCAATATTATCAGCAGCGGCTCAATATAATTGTCAGCATCAAGCTGTATCTTAAGAATATTATCGGCGATATAACGTACAGCGTTGTTATCTTCTTCAACGCGATCAGCCGAAAAATCCAATACGATGATACCAGTGGGATTCACGTTTTCTAACGCCATTAATTTGTTTCCAATCTGTGCAATCAAGTAATTATAGAGTCTTTATGCAAAGATAACGCCACAATTTTCCGCCAATTTTAAAACTTTTCACAGCCATACTGCAGCGGTATCAGACGTTAAGTAAACGTCAGACCGGATTTCACCTCGTCTTTTTTAATGGGTTCGCCTGCAAAATCATCTTCAGCTTCAGCTAAGTACTGTCGCCAAATTGCCAAAACGAAGTTAAATCGCTCAATATCCTTTCTCGAATCATCTGCAGGCAAAATCTTGGTCAGTACACTGAGAAAATAATTCGAGCTGCCGTATAACAAGTAAAAAGTAATATTATGCTCATCTGCGGCTTCATCAATTAAAAACTGCCACTGACTATCAATAATATGTTTGGCTGATAAATGATCAATGGCATCGCTTTTTATTAAATCCTGCCATTTATGCATAGTTTGTTTAAACAAGGATACATCGTAAAAATCAATAATCTCTGCCGCCAAGTCTGCTGAAAATGGCGGATAATAAGCTTGCGCTAAAAAGCGCTCTAACTCTGCCTTAACATTCAGCTCGTGCTGAATAATGATATTGTTTGGCGCTAAAGGCATCGCACCTTTAATTAAAGCACCATCACTGCAGTTAAATACATCACAGTGACGCTGCTTTTCCGCCAGCGCTTTCTCAATCAGTTGTCTGGATACATCAAACTCGGGCTTGGTAAACACATAAGGCTTGAAATTGCCTTTGATCGGAATACCACTACCATAGTGCTTTTCATAATCCATTATGTCTTTGCCATCGGCTTTATAATACGCAGAATGTTTCGAGTGATGCTGATTGATATCGGCATAGCCTAAATCCACGCCCAACAGATAAACCTGCTGAAAACCCAGCTTTAATACATAATTCAGTGCCAAATTTGATACGGTCGGATAAGAAAAGGATAACGACGCAACTGAATGGCCCCGCGCAACAAAGCCTTTGCGAAAAATTTGCGTTGACGCCTCACCGTCTTTTAACGCCAGATAAGTATTTGCAAATAATCCAGCGGTATCTGGATGCACACCATTGACTGAAATGAGCTTAATTTGCTTTAAATATACTGGGTCCCTCACCTGCGTGATCCAGTCATAGTTTGCTCTGTTTTGCTCTACTTCGGCATGAAAATCAGGTTGGATACCCATTTTGTGCAACGAGCGAATTGCGGTACCGCAGCTGATCAGAATGACCTTATTACGATGCTCTTTAATAACTTCGATGCAATTATCCAGGCTCGGACCATTACCAATAATAAACACCGGCAGTGACACCGCCGGTAATTTTGTCGCTTTAGCCAAGTCTGCTTGCAAAAACTGATGTCTGGCATCCAGGCTCAGATAGGTATGGGCGATACCAAAACGTGCGTGGTCGTAAAACTCGCCCATCGCTAATACTACCTTAAATTGCTGCTTCAAACTTTGGATGGCTTTAAGCAACTGCGGCGTATGATAACTCGGCAGCATATAGGTATTTGCTATTGCATAAGCACCCACTTGATAAAATTGGCCCATAAAATCGTGAAAATATTCTGAACCATCGCCACCAATATTCAGATAAATACGCTTTTTCTGCTGCTCTGCCGCTGTCAAAATGCTACACCAGTCAGTTACAAAAAGGCTCGCATAGAAAAAGTCCAGGTTTGGCTCGCAGATATACAGATTTTTGATCTCTCGTTTTGCCAGTAACTGCTCTACGTGCAGCCCCAGCGCCACACCAAAAACGATTAACGAATCTACTTTCTCAGGTAAAGGCTTTTTTTCTGCTTTCAGTGCCAGAAACATTTGCTGCAGCTTTTCGATGTACCTAAAGTGAATAAATGTGCGGAATTTCTCACTGCTGGCCTGGCCAACAATAACATCATCTTTAAAAGGCTCTGCCAAATACTGATTAATCAGTTTTTCAGAGTCATGTTGCGGGTTATCGTAAAAATACACCCGTCGTTTTGCGTGCCACAGGTTAAAATCACCCTCATTGTCACGTCGTAACAGCCAATTTTTTGGCTGAAAACCGGAAAAAAGGTTATGTATACCAGGATACAAACGGGCAAACATCGCCATATTGCTGTCGAATAATGTCGTATTCAGGCTGATATCGGCAGTTCTGGGCGGTAAACCAAGCACATTTTTGGGATGCTCAGAGACAAAATCAGTAGATTCATTAAAGCCGCGAAATTGTCGTCCTTTACGCTGCAACGCCTCGGGTTGGCCACTGTTTTCAAATAGAAAATCCACCACATCATCAGATACCGGATGACAAAGGTGTCGGTATAGATAAATTTTACTCAGATTTGGCTCAATGCTAATCAATTCCTGTATATCGTCTGCAATTGAAGTGCCAGCATTGCCCATCTGAAAAGACAACTGCGTCCCCATAGCCTCTGCAAGTTCAAAAACCTGTAACCAGTCGATGCTATGCAAAGAGCACAAAAAGTTCTCGATCTCTGGCTCGTAAATGACCAGATAACGAATGCGGGCACTTTGTAATAAATGCTGTAATTGGTAGCCAAGGCCACAACCAAACATCAATACAACATCTGCCTTAGCTGGTAGCATTTCAGACTGTTCGCCACCAGTGGTGCGTGTAACACTTATAAAAGGAGCATTGGCAACAAATTGCTCAACTTCAGCTTGCATTTCCTGCTGTGGTGTCGCGCTGTAGGTCACGCGGCCAGTCGTGATATTGACAATATTTAACTGTCCGTCTTTCGTACAAAAAACGGAATGGTCAGTTAAGTGATGGCTATTGATGATATCTAGCAGCTGAGGGTTGTATCGGCGAAATGCACTGAGATTGCTGGGAATAGTTTGCTGAATAATGGGTGAAATTTGTTTTTCTAGCGTGTTTTGTGTCGTCTCGTCGTCTAACTGATAGTTAATAAATTTAAGCATCTAAAAACCTGGCTATAATTTTATTGGTTTTCACCGTAACTTTTTTCAGCCTTCTTTCTTCGTTGGGTTTGTAGAATGCTACTGGCAATGGCTTGTTTCTCTTCACTTATTCTGCCAATTACCGCGTTTAACCATTGAAGATGGTCCGTTAAAAAAAGTCGGTATACCTCACCGTCGAGGATATCGGACGGCTTTGTATTTAACAGTGAGTTTAGTGTAACAGCTTTTTCAGCCAGTTCTTCAACGATGTAATCTTCTTTGGCTAATAGCGTATCTATTTCAGCTCTAAGCGCTAATACATTAGCGCTTAGTTCAGTCAAGGTTGTCACTACGCCGCTCCCTGCCCCCTTTCCATTTGTAGCTGATAGCCCTTTTCGCGATCGGCAACAGAGATCTGATCCCAGGCAGATTTAATCGTCAACAATAAGTCCATCACTTCAGAAATTTTCTCAATGCTGTTTTCTCTGCTGGCTAAAATAAGGTGGTTAACCATAAATTCGTATAGCGCTGCCAGGTTATCCGATATTTCTCCGCCCGCTTCCATATCCAGCGAGCTTTGCAACGAACTGATAATCGTCATGCCTTTGGACAAGGTTGTGGATTTACCCGCAAAGTCTTTGCGCTCGATACATCCTTTGGCCTTGGCCAAATTCTCCAGCGCACCTTGCATAAGTAATTGAATTACGCGATGTGGGTCAGCTACAGCCAAATCATCTTTAATACCCACGGCTTTGTACGCATTGATACCGTAACTCATAATTTACTCCACTAATTCGATTGGGTTCCAAAACCTGGCAAGCTCGCAAGTTGTGAGGTCACTGTGGTTGCCATATTCTGCATTGAGCCTAATACTGCATCTAGCGCGGTATAACGCTTGCGCATAGTTGCTTCAAAGCTTTCTATATATCGGTTAGCAGCTTCTAAATCTTTAGCATTTTTATCTAATTGCGTTTGTAGGGAATTTTGTTTGCTGGCAATGAGACCTCCAGCATCAGTAAATTGCTTAATAAAACTATCCAAGGTTGCACTCAAGCCAGTATCACCGCTGAAAATAGCCGCTACACCGTCATAATTTTCGGCTAAAGCTTTGTCAAAGCGAGTACGTCCAGAATCACCGCCGAATTCAGAACTGGAAGAAATCTCCAACTTTCCGGCATCATTAAAGGTTATACCCATTGAGTAAAGTGTAGCCAGCGACGTTCCCGACTCCCCCACAACACCACCAAGAATACTTTTTAGCTGGTTCATGATAGTGCGGGGCATCGAGTCAGTAGCCAAAGCCCCCCCTTCGGCGCTAACAGTTTTGCCATCAGACGCCAGCGTTCTACTTTTGGTTAGGTCTGCAATTTGATCTACCAGAACATTGAAATTATTAATAAAATTTTGGATGTTTTCTTCGGCAGCTTCTTTATCCGTCGCAATATCCAGCTTGGCATTATTACCGTCAGGCGTAACAGCTTTTACCGTCAAGCTGACATCCTGAATCGCATTGGTAAATGTATTGCTGCTACTGCTAGCTACGATGCCATCAATTTCAATGACGGCATCTTGTGCGCTTTGGCTAAGATTTAAACCAGCTGTCGGCCCAGTTGGCACAGTTGAGACATTATCAAGCTCAGCATTGTTATTGGTGATAACCAAATCATTACCCAGCCCGGTCTCATTAGACGTCAGCACCAGCTTGGTACCCACAGCACCACCAGCATTGATAATGTTAGCATTAACACCAAAATTGTCAGTTTTGGCATTTATTTTCTGCCGCAACTCATTCAATGTCATATTGGCAGTAACTTCAACATCAAAGCTTTTGCCATTTGCACTGAAGGTCAGTACGCCGTCTGATGTGGATATCACGTCATCTGCAGAGCTGTAGGCTGCATCTATGCTTTCTAGCCTGCTACCACTTGCCAGCTGATTAACTTTAATATCAAAGTTGGCAGCTGCTGCCGTGTTTGAAGCGGTTGCTTCAATATAGGTTTTATTTTCGGTTGGTTGCGTAACAGTTGCTGAGCGAGAATTTAAACTATTACCGCCAAGCTTTTTAACTGCATCTTGAAAAGCCGACAATACTGATTTAAGTTGACCCACCCCAGACAAAGACGTGTCTAAGGTTTTCTTAGTGGTATTAATCCTGCTCAGTTTACTGTCACGCTCTACTTTTACCAAGGTAGAGACTAACTCTTCCAATGGTAAGCCTGACGCTGAACCCAAAAAATTAATACCTGACATAAGTCACCTCTACACTTTGTTGTCGATTAACAGGCCAATTGACTGCCCCATCTCTTCCTGTAACCGCTTAATATCCTGCGCTACTTTTAACAGCTCTTCAGAGGGGATCTGTTTAATCAGCTCATCTGTTTCAAAGTCTACCACTTTAATGACAGAACGGCCTGACACATCATCAATTGAAAAGCTTAATGAACGCTGCTCTAACGCGACGGCCTGATTTACAACATCGACTGCTTGTTGTAATTCAGCTTTGCTTATTTCCTGTGCGCCGGCGGCCGCCAATTCACCCCGTTGCGCTTGACCCGCAGCTTTAGGCTCTGCAACGACAACGTTAGCCGCTTTATCAGTAACGGGCGTGTAACTAAAACCTGACGCACTGTTGGCATTAATGCTACTCATTTCCAGACTCCTTATCGGCGCGCAGGGTGAGAACTTTACCAGAACTTCTCACCACTACGCGTATTAGTTTAACCCAATAACGATAAAGCTGCCTGTGGCCGCTGATTCGCCTGCGCCAGAACTGTTGTACTGGTCTGCTGCAGGATCTGCTGACGGGTCAGCTCAGCAGTTTCTTTGGCAAAATCGGTATCGCGGATCCGACTGCGGGCGCCTGATACGTTTTCAGAAATATTGGTCAGGTTACGGATAGTTGACTGGAAACGGTTCTGAATCGCACCTAAGTCTGCCCGCTTACCATCAATTGCTTTAATTGCGCTATCAACCAGCGCTAATGCAGTTGATGCACCTGTTACTGAAGAAATTGATAGGGCAGTCAAACCCAGACCGGCAGTACCAAATCCGTTAGCACGAGAAAGGTTTATACTGATATTCTGGTTTGCATTTGCACCCACTAGGAATTTGGCAGAGTAACTTCCGCTTAACAGGTTTTGGTTACCAAACTGTGTAGTGGTTGAAATACGGCTCATTTCCACTTTCAACGCCGACACTTCTTTCTGCAGTGCTCTGCGGTCATCAAGGCTGTTGATACCGTTTTGAGACTGGATTGCCAGAGTACGGATACGCTGTAAAGAGTTTGTGATCTCTTCCATCGCACCTTCAGCCACCTGAGCCACTGAAATACCGTCGTTTGCGTTACGTGCCGCTTGGTCCAGACCATTTACCTGGCTGGTTAAACGGTTTGAAATCTGTAAGCCTGCTGCGTCATCAGCCGCACTGTTAATACGTAATCCTGAAGACAAACGCTTGAACGCTGTATCCAGGTTATTACCTGAGTTAAACAACTGACGCTGCGCATTCAGCGATGAGGTGTTAGTGTTTACAAATAAAGCCATGAGTCACTCCTTAGTTGTCGGCAGCGCTACCACCTTCAACTGATGTTTAAAATACGGGTATCCCGTTAACTGAGCCAAGCTGCAACTTGGCTTAACTAGGTTTTCGGCTGTGGTATTTAAAACTTTAGAGAAAAACTTATTTTTTTGATTTTTTTTGCAATAAAAATAAAAGCGCATATATTTCAGTACGATAAAACCACCCGGAGGTGGCTTTAATTTAATTATTTAACACACTTAAGGCGGCTTGAGGCCTTTGATTGGCCTGCGCTAACACTGAGGTACTACTTTGCTGAATAATTTGTGTCCGCGTTAACTCGGTGGTTTCACGGGCGTAATCGGTATCGCGGATCCTGCTGCGCGATGCCGACACATTTTCACTGATATTGGTCAGATTACGTATGGTAGTGCCTAACACATTTTGCCAGGCACCAAGCTCAGTGCGGGCATTGTCGATACTTAATATCGCAGCATCAAGGGTATCAAGCGAGCTGGCTGCATCATCTGCGCCTAGCTGCACCGCCGCAACGTTAAGACCCGCCGCACCACTTCCGTAGCTGTTGGACAGATCAATTGCAATTTTCTGCCCTGCGTTGGCACCGATTTGAAATACCGCAGTTTGACCACTGCCGTCTAACAATTTCAGACCACCGAACTCAGTATTGTCGGCAATATTCTGGATAGACGCTGCCAGCTCATCATATTCCTGCTGGATAGCCGCAATATCAGCTGGCGTATTAATGCCATTCTCTGACTGTATAGTTAATACCCGCATACGTTGCAAACTGACACCAATTTCATCCAAGGCGCCTTCCGCAACCTGAACCAATGAAATGGCATCGTTGGCGTTACGCACCGCCTGGTCTAAGCCATTGACCTGACTAGTCAATACATTACTGATCACTAAACCAGCAGCATCGTCAGCTGCACGGTTAATACGAAAACCTGACGTTAATCGTTCAAAGCTGGTGGTTAACCCCGAGGTCGCATTGCTAAGTAAACGCTGTGAAGCGAGCGATGATTGATTAGTATTTACCACTAACGACATGCTGCAATTCCTTCTCGGCCAGTGAGCAATGAGCCGCCCAAATGCAGCTCATCACTCTACCCAGTTACTGCAGTAAACTCAGGGCGGCTTGCGGCCGTTGGTTAGCCTGCGCCAGCACCGTGGTGCTGGTTTGCTGCAGGATCTGCGTGCGGGTTAACTCTGCTGTCTCTTTGGCGAAGTCAGTATCACGGATGCGGCTGCGGGCACCTGATACATTTTCAGAA